>NZ_JBEPEW010000077.1:0-39822 GCF_040300965.1 Streptomyces mesophilus
CGCTCAGGCCGCTCTTCGGACGCGGGCCCTGCTGTGCCGCCTCGGGCCCGGAGCCGTTGCGATACGGAAGGTCGCCGCGCGGCGTGGGACCCGAAGCCTGGCCGCCCGTGGTGGCCGGGCCGCCCGTGGCACCGGTCGCACCCCTGGCCCCGGCCGACGGCTTGCGCGGGGCGAACCAGTCGCTGGTCTTCTCGTCGGTCTTGTCGGAACCCGACGGCTCCGGCTCGGGGGCCGGCTCGGGCGCGGGCGCCGCCTCGGCTCTGGGCACGCCGGGGATGTCCTGGGTGGACGAGGAACCGCCGCCCTCGCCCATCGGCTTGCGCATCACGACCGGCGGGATGGGCCGCGACCCGGGGATGTTGATCCGGATGCGGGTGGTCAGCGTGGTCTGTGTCTCGGGCTCGTCCGCCGGCGGCTCGACCGGTTCCATACGGTCCTCGTCGAGGTTCGCGTCCGGTCCGCCCGACGGAGTTCCGTACGGGGGCGTGCCCGAGGGGTAGGCGGCACCTCCGCGCCCCTGGGGCCCGGAGGACGGACTGTCTGTTTCACGACTCAAGGCAGGTTCTCCCGATCGGCTTCACCGCCCGGCCTTCGTTGCGCGGAACCCCGGTTCCCGAGATTCCCCGAGCCTCGGTTTGTCGAGTCTCGATCTGCAAACGACCGTGTGTGGACGGCCCGGCGGCGCGCACCACCATACTGGCCGCGCCCGGCGCGCATCCGGTGACCGTCGCCAAACAGGGACGGGCCGGACTTCTCAAGTGGTGCGTCACTTGGCAAGTCGGGCAGCGAGGCCGCCTGGTTGCGAAGGGGCGCCGAGGGTGGCGGACATCACAGCAACTGCCATACCGCCGAGGAGATAGAGGTACGAGCTCACTCCTGTGGCGAAGACGAAATCGCCCTCCGGCCGTGTGGTGGTGAGGAACAGCACGGTCAGCAGCCAGCCGGCGCCGGGCGCGAAGGCACCGGACCGTGCGCCGAGCGCCCGCGCACCGCCGTAGAAGAGTCCGGCCGCGCCGAGCAGCGCGAGCAGCAACCCGGCCGGGAACCACGCGGATTGGAGCAGTGCACCCGCGACACCGACGAGTGCGCCGAGGACGACGAGCAGGACATGGACCAGGACGCGCAGGCCCGTGGGCATGCTCTTCACCGGCTCCGCTGCGGGCTGCTGAGGCTTGGGTCCGCCGCTCGCGCGGGACGGCTTGGGGGTGCTCATGCGTTCTCCTCGGGCACTTCGGACTCGGGCCGTGCTGACTCCTCGGGTACTGCGGAGACGGGCACTTCGGAGTCGGACACTTCGGACTCCCCGGGCAGTCGGGACGCCGTCAGGCCGGCGAACAGGTCGTCCTCCAGCCGCCCCGCGGCCGCGCCCGACTCCCCTCGTACCAACTCGTAGTACTCATCGGCGAAGAGCGGCTGCGCCAGGTTGTTGGAGAGCGCGAACCACGGCTCGAGGACTGACACCTGGGTGGCGTGGGCGCGCATCGCGGCGGCTTTGGCGGCGCCGTAAGGGCCGGCCTCGATCTTCGTGGTGATGGCCGCGTCGTCCACCACACCCGGCACATCGCCGATGACCGCGGCCTCGGCCCAGGGCAGCTGACCGAGCGCGCCGCGCAGGACCTCGAAGCGCTCCTCGGCCACCGAGCGCGGTACGCGGTTGTAGTAGACCTTGGCGATCCTGTGCGCGGCGCCCAGGTCGCGGCGGAAGGCCGGCTCGGCCGCGAGGTCCGCGGCGCGCAGGGCCACGCGGTGGGCCTGGATGTGGTCGGGGTGACCGTAGCCGCCGTTCTCGTCGTAGGTGACGAGCACCTGCGGGCGCACCTCGCGGATCACCGCGACGAGATCGGCCGCGGCCTCGTCGAGGTCGGCTCCCCAGAAACCGCTCCGGTTGGTGGCCAGGCCCATCATCCCGGAGTCGCGGTAGCGGCCCGTGCCGCCGAGGAAGCGGTGGTCGGTGACGCCGAGTTCCTTCATGGCCCGGTCGAGTTCACCGATGCGGTGGGCGCCGAGGGTGTTCTCGCGGTCGGGAGCGAGATGGGCGAGATCGGACGGAATGACCTCGCCCTCCTCGCCGAGCGTGCAGGTCACCAGCGTGACCCCGGCGCCCTCGGCCGCGTACCTGGCCATGGTGGTGCCGTTGTTGATCGACTCGTCGTCGGGGTGCGCGTGCACGAGAAGGAGACGACGGGCGGGCTGTTCGGTCATGGGGCAAGCGTACGAGGCGCCCCGGGCGGCAGCGGAGCTCAGAAGCGGATGTCGCTGAGCATCGATGCGATGTTCGTCGTCACGTCGCTGATGGTGGGGGCGACGGAGGAGCTGGCCAGGTAGAAGCCGAGCAGCACGCAGACGATCGCGTGCATCGCGTTGAGACCGGACTTCTTGATGAAGATGACGACGAGGATCGCAAACAGCACCACCGCCGAGATCGAGAGTGCCACGCGGTCTGCCTCCAAGCATCAAGTTCT
This sequence comes from Streptomyces mesophilus, assembly GCF_040300965.1. Lineage (GTDB taxonomy): Bacteria > Actinomycetota > Actinomycetes > Streptomycetales > Streptomycetaceae > Streptomyces > Streptomyces mesophilus_A. Next base: position 2,463 of record NZ_JBEPEW010000077.1, read on the forward strand.
ATGACCCATAAGGGAATACAGGCCCGCCAGGTTCCTACCACCCAGCGCTACGGATCATAACTTTCCGTACGAACGCATGGATGGTGCATGGCAGCACATGGGGGCGCACGCATTTCGGCCAAGCGGTCGATGGAGGTCCCGCACAGGTCCGATTCCCAGGGAGGCGTACCGGCGCCCGGATCAGTAGCCTCGGGGGATGACCACCGGACAGCAGTCTTTCCCCCGCCGGCATGCGCGCACACAGCGGTTCTCCCTCGGTACCCCGCGCGCGTTCACCGTGTCACCCGATGGAGAGCGCGTGACCTTCCTGCGGTCCCGTTCGGGTACGGATCGGGCGAATCTGCTGTGGGTGCTTGACATCGAGGACGGTACGGAGCGGATCGCCGCCGACCCGGAAGTACTGCTCGGCGGCGCCGAGGAGGAGTTGTCCCGGGCCGAGCGCCAACGGCGCGAGCGCAGCCGGGAGTTCGGCGCGGGCGTGGTGGCGTATGCGACGGACGCGGCGGCGGAGCTCGCGGCCTTCACGCTGTCCGGGCGCCTGTTCACCTCGGAGCTGCGCGCCGGCACCGCGCGTGAACTGCGGGTTCCCGGACCGGTGATCGACCCGCGGCCGTCCCCGGACGGCCGGCTGGTCGCCTATGTCGCCCGGGGGGCGCTGCGGGTGGTCGGCGCCGAGGGCGAGGGCGATATGGCGCTCGCCGAGCCGGAGGGGCCCGAAGTGACGTACGGCCTCGCCGAGTTCATCGCCGCCGAGGAGATGCACCGCTACCGGGGCTTTTGGTGGTCGCCCGAGTCCGACCGGCTGCTCGCCGCCCGCGTCGACAACTCCCCCGTGCAGCGCTGGTGGATCGCCGATCCGGCGCACCCCGAGGACGGTCCGGTGCAGATCGCGTATCCGGCGGCGGGCACGCCCAACGCCGAGGTGCGGCTCTTCGTGCTCGGTCTCGACGGCGCGCGCACCGAGGTGAACTGGGACCGGGACCGCTATCCGTATCTGGCCCGGGTGCACTGGTCGTCGGCGGGCGCGCCGCTGCTGCTCGTCCAGACCCGTGACCAGGGCGGTCAGGTGTATCTGGCGGCGAACCCGGACGACGGTTCGACGCGGATGGTGCACGCGGACGAGGACCCGGCGTGGCTGGAACTGTTCGCCGGCGCACCCGCCTGGTCGCCGAGCGGCCGCCTCGTGCGGATCGCGGACGAGGGCGGGGCGCGGGTCCTGACGGTGGGCGACCGGCCGCTGACCGGACCGCAGTTGCAGCTGCGTTCGGTGCTCGACATCGGCGAGAGCGATGTCCTGGTCCAGGCGTCGGCGGGCGCCGAGTCCGCCGCCCCGGAGACCGGGGAGGTGCATGTCTACCGGGTCAACGAGCTGGGCGTGGAACGGCTTTCGCAGGACACGGGCGTGCACTCGGCGGTCCGCTCAGGCGACGTCACCGTCCTGGTGTCGGCCCGGCCCGAGCACCCCGGCGCACATGTGCAGGTACTCAAGGACGGCAAGCAGAAGGCGGTCATCGCGTCGTACGCGGAGCAGCCCGGGATCACGCCGCGCATGACCCTCACCGAGGCGGGCGAACGGCGCATCCCGTGCGCCGTCCTGCTCCCCACGGGCTATACGGACGACGACGGGCCGCTGCCCGTCCTGCTCGATCCGTACGGCGGTCCGCACCACGCCCGCGTGGTCGCCGCGCACGATCCGTATCTCACGTCGCAGTGGTTCGCGGACCAGGGCTTCGCCGTGGTGATCGCGGACAACCGGGGGACGCCGGGGCGGACTCCCGCCTGGGAGAAGGTGATCAAGGACAATCTGGCGGCGGTGGCCCTCGAGGACCAGGTCGACGCGCTGCACGCACTCGCCGAGCACTTCCCCCTGGACCTGGAGCGCGTGGCGATCCGCGGCTGGTCCTTCGGCGGATATCTCGCCGCACTAGCGCTCCTTCGCCGCCCGGATGTCTTCCACGCGGCGATCGCGGGCGCCCCGGTCACCGACCAGCGCCTGTACGACACCCACTACACGGAGCGCTATCTCGGCGATCCGGCCAAGCAGCCCTCCGTATACGCGGAGAACTCCCTGGTCACCGACGAGGGGCTGTCGGGCGCGGTGGAGCCGGCGCGGCCGCTGATGATCGTGCACGGACTCGCGGACGACAACGTGGTGGTGGCGCACTCGCTGCGGCTGTCGTCGGCGCTGCTCGCGGCGGGGCGGCCGCACGAGGTGCTTCCGCTGTCGGGGGTGACGCACGCGACCCCGCAGGAGCAGGTCGCCGAGAACGTCCTGCTCCTCCAAGTGGACTTCCTCAAGCGGTCGTTGGGCCTCGCGCGCTGAGTCACCAGCCGGGCGGCAGGGTGGACGGCGGCGGCGGTCCGTAGGTGCCGTCGGCGGGGTCCCACCCTCCGTGCGCCGGCTCGGCGCGGCGCTCGCGTCCGCGCAGGAGCGCGAGCAGGGAGACGGCGCCGGCCAGCGCGTAGAAGAGCTGACTGAGCACACTGAGCTGGATCTCGAGGGACGCGTCCATCAGGCCGTCGAACTGGTCGGTCTCCACGATCCAGCTGATCCCGGCGGCCCCGAACACCAGGTAGACGGCGGCCGCCGTCATCCCCAGGGCCCGGCTGAACGAGGCGCGCTGCAGCGCCGCGACCGCCGCGACCAGGGCGAACAGCGCGGCCGACCACACCAGCCAGCCGGCCGGAGGGTCGAGCACCGTACTCAACGAGACATCGCCGACGAGCAGTTCGCGGTACTGGCGCCAGCCGAGATCGAGCGCGTTGTGCACCTGCCAGGCGCCGCTCACCGCGGCCGCCGCCCCCAGGAAGATGAAGGCCGTCGCGGCCGCGCCATTGGTGGGCCGCGGCGGTTCCTGCTCGACGTCGAAGGTGTACGAGTACGAGGCGCTCTCACCGGCCGGGCGGCGCCCGAAGGCCGCGAGCAACAGCAGGATCAGGCCGAGTCCCACGGTGGCCACGGCGCTCGTGAGCAGCCGCACCCGGATGTCGATGAAGCCGAACCGCTCCTCGTCCATCAGGAGCCAGACGCCCGGTGCGCGCGCTATGACCGCGAGCACCCCGGCCGCCACGAGCGAGGAGGCGGCGGACGGCGAGCTCACGGCGGTCACGGCTACGGCGGCGCACACCAGGAAGAGCACGAGGTCGATCAGGCTGGAGTACAGGACGAGCTGAACCTCGGGCGGCAGGCCCGACCACACCCGCCAGAGCGGTTCGGGGCTCTCCGCCTCGTACAGGTCGCGCACGATCCATCCCGCGCTGATCAGCGCGACCAGCGCGGACGCCACGGATCCGGTGATCCGCGCTCCCCGGGTGAGTATCTGCGGCTGCCCCATAGGCCGCGATACTCCCGCTGTGCGGGGGATTGAACAAGGGGGCCGACCACCACGGCCGGCCGCGAACGGGAGCGGCCGGCCGGGACGACATGGCGCGTCCCGGCCGGCCTACGGCACCCGCACGGCCGTACACGGATCAGCGTGACCGGTCCGTGATTCGGCGTTGCGACACCCAAGTTGCCTGCGTGTTAACGCACTTGATGGCGAAGCATCATGATTCGTCCGACTCCGGAACCACCTGCTTCTCCTCGGCGAAATGGCACGCCGAGGGGTGCGCCGCCAGACCGCCCTCGATCCGGAACACCGCCGGCACCGCCAGCTCCGGCACCTCGAGCTCGCACCGCTCCTGCGCCTTCCAGCACCGCGTACGGAACCGGCAGCCGGACGGCGGGTTGGCCGGCGAGGGCACGTCACCGCTGAGGATGATCCGCTCGCGGTGCAGCCGCGCGTCCGGGTCCGGGACGGGAACGGCGGAAAGCAGCGCCTGGGTGTAGGGGTGCGTCGGGTGGTCGTAGATCTGCCGGTCGCTGCCGACCTCGACGAGCCGCCCGAGGTACATGACCCCGACCCGGTCGGAGATATGCCGCACGATCGACAGGTCGTGCGCGATGAACACGTACGCGAGACCGAATTCGTCCTGGAGCTTCTCCAGCAGGTTCACGACCTGCGCCTGTACGGAGACGTCGAGCGCCGAGACCGGTTCGTCGGCCACGATGATCTCGGGCCGCAGGGCGAGGCCGCGCGCGATCCCGATGCGCTGGCGCTGACCGCCGGAGAACTGGTGCGGGTAGCGGTTGATGTACTCGGGGTTGAGCCCCACCACGTCCAGGAGCTCCTGGACCTTCTGCCGCCGCGAGCCCTTGGGCGCCACCTCGGGGTGGATCTCGTACGGCTCCCCGATGATGTCGCCGACCGTCATCCGCGGGTTCAGCGAGGTGTACGGGTCCTGGAACACCATCTGGATGTTGCGGCGCACCGCCTTGAGCGCACGCCCCGACAGTTTGGTGATGTCCTCGCCCTTGTAGCGGATCTCCCCCGCCGTCGGCTGCTCCAGGTTCACGAGCAGCTTGGCGACGGTGGACTTGCCGCAGCCCGACTCCCCCACGATGCCGAGCGTTTCGCCCGCACCGAGGTCGAAGTCCACACCGTCGACGGCCTTGACCGCACCGATCTGCTTCTTGAACAGGATCCCCTGGGTCAGCGGGAAGTGCTTGACCAGACCGCGCACTTCGAGGATCGGCTCGCCGGCCGGAGCCGAGGACTCCCGGGGCTCCTGCTTCGTCAGCTCAGGCATCGCGCAGCGTCTCCTTCCAGAAGTGGCAGGCGCTCTGCCGCTCCTCGGTCACCTGGGCCAGCGGCGGGATGTCCGTACGGCACACGTCCTGGGCGCGCGGGCAGCGCGGGTTGAAGGCGCAGCCGGGCGGGATCGCCATCAGGTTGGGCGGCAGGCCCTTGATCGCGTAGAGCTCCTGGCCCTTCTGGTCCAGGCGCGGGATCGATTCGAGCAGGCCCTTGGTGTACGGGTGGGCCGGTGCCTTGTAGATGTCGTGGACGGGGGCGCGCTCGACGATCCGGCCCGCGTACATCACCGCGATCTTGTCCGCGACGTCGGCCACGACGCCGAGGTCGTGCGTGATGAGGATCAGGCCCATGTTGAGCTCGCGCTGCAACTCCGCGAGCAGGTCCATGACCTGGGCCTGGACGGTCACGTCGAGGGCCGTGGTCGGCTCGTCCGCGATGATCAGCGCGGGTTCGAGGGCGAGCGCCATGGCGATCATGATGCGCTGGCGCATACCGCCGGAGAACTGGTGCGGATACTGCCCGACGCGCTCCTTCGCGGCCGGGATGCGCACCCGGTCCATCAGCTCGATGGCCTTGAGCTTCGCGTCCTTCTTGGACATCCCGCGGTGCACGATGAACATCTCGCCGAGCTGCTCCCCCACGCTCAGCACGGGGTTGAGCGAACTCAGCGCGTCCTGGAAGATCATCGCCATCTCGGCGCCGCGCACCTTGCGCCGCTCGTCCTCCTTCATCTTGAGCAGGTCCTTGCCCTGAAAGAGGATCTCGCCGCCGGTGATCTTCCCGGGCGGCATGTCGAGGATGCCCATGATCGCCTGTGCGGTGACGGACTTGCCCGATCCGGACTCGCCGAGCACGGCCAGGGTCTCGCCCGCGTCGACCTCGTAGGTCACGCCGTTGACGGCCTTGGCCACCCCGTCCCGCGTACGGAACTCCACCTGCAGATCGCGTACTTCGAGCAGCATGCGACCATCACCTCAGCTTCGGGTCGAGGGCGTCGCGCACCGCGTCGCCGAGCATGATGAACGCGAGCACGGTGATGCTCAGGGCGCCGGCGGGCCACAGCAGTTCATGCGGGTAGTTGCGGATGTAGTTCGAGGCGTTGGAGATGTCGATGCCCCACGAGACCGTCGGGGGCCGCAGACCGACGCCCAGATACGAGAGGGTCGCTTCGAGCGCGATGTACGTGCCGAGCGCGATGGTCGCGACGACGATCACCGGCGCGACGGCGTTGGGCGTCACATGCCGCAGCAGCATCCGGGTGTTGCTCGCGCCCAGCGCCCGTGCGGCCTGTACGTAGTCGTTCTGCTTGGCGGTGATCACCGCGCCCCGGGCGATACGGGAGATCTGCGGCCAGCCGAGCAGGATCATGAACCCGACCACCGGCCAGATGGTCGCGGAGACCACCACCGACAGGAAGACCAGACCGCCGAGCACCACCGGGATCGCGAAGAACACATCCGCGAGCCGCGAGAGCAGCCCGTCCCACCAGCCGCCGAAGAAGCCGGCGAGACCGCCCATGATCGAGCCGAGGATGGCCACGCCGAGGGTGGCGCAGATACCGACGGAGATCGAGGCGCGGGCCCCGTACACCGTCCTCGTATAGACATCGCAGCCCTGCGCGTCCGTGCCGAAGGGGTGCCCGGGTCCGGAGGACTGGTGGGCGTCGGCGAGCTGGCAGGAGTTGGGGTCGCCGCTCGCGATCAGCTGCGGCCAGATCGAGATCAGGACCAGGAAGAAGATCAGCAGCGAGGAGATGATGAAGACCGGGTTGCGGCGCAGCTGCTGCCAGGCGTCCGTCCACAGGCTGCGGGCCCTCTCCTGAGGACCGGTGCCCAGCGGGCCGCCCGGGGTCTTCTCCAGCGTCTCGGCTTCGCTCATCGCCAGGTCCATCGCTCCGCCCGCGCCGGTCGGCGCGATCGCGTCCTTCGAGACGTCCTTGGGGTCGTAGGCCTCAGGCATAACGGATCCTCGGGTCCAGGACCGCATACAGCAGGTCGACAAGGAGGTTGGCCACCAGGAAGACGATCACCAGGATCGTCACGAAGCCGACCACGGTCGGGGTGTTGCCGCGCAGGATGCCGTTGTAGAGCTGGTAGCCCACGCCGTGGATGTTGAAGATCCGCTCGGTGACGATCGCGCCGCCCATCAGGGCGCCGATATCCGCACCGATGAAAGTGACCACCGGGATCAGCGAGTTGCGCAGGAGGTGCTTGGTGATCACCCTGCGCCGGGGAAGTCCCTTGGCCACCGCGGTGCGTACGTAGTCGGCGCGGGCGTTCTCCGCGATCGACGTCCGCGTCAGACGCGTGACGTACGCGAGCGAGACGAGCGCGAGGACGATGCCCGGCAGGATCAGCTCGTTCAGCGGGGCGTCCGTGGAGACCGTGGGCCGCACCCAGCCGAGCTTGAGACCGAAGAGGTACTGCAGCAGATAGCCGGAGACGAAGGTCGGGACCGAGATCACTACCAGCGTCAGGACGAGCAGCGAGGTGTCCAGCGGACGGCCCCGCTTGAGGCCGCTGACCACACCGAGGGCGATACCGACGATGATCTCGATGACGATCGCCACGAAGGTGAGCTTCGCCGTCACCGGGAAGGCGGTGGCCATCAGCTCCGTGACCTTCTGCCCGTTGAACGCAGTGCCGAAGTCGCCCCGGAAGATATTGCCCATGTAGTGCAGGTATTGCTGCCACAGGGGCTTGTCGAGGCCGAGATCCTCGCGGATGCGCGCGGCCGTGGCCGGGTCGGGCGCCTTGTCGCCGAACAGCGCCGCGACGGGGTCGCCCAGCGCGTACACCATGACGAAGATCAGGAAGGTCGCTCCGATGAACACCGGGATCATCTGGAACAGCCGCCGGATCACATAGCGTCCCATGACAGCTCCGGGGGTCGGAAAGGCCCGTCAAGTGGGCGGCCTTTCAGGCGAGTTGGGTCAGTTGACCTTGATCTGGTCGTAGACCGGGACGCTGAACTGGTTGAGGGTCACGTCGGAGACCTGGTCCGAGTAGCCGGCGGAACCGTTCTGGTACCAGAGCGGGATCGCGGGCATCTGCTCGGCGAGGATCTTCTGGGCGTTCTGGAAGTCCGTGATGGCCTTGGTCTGGTCGGGCTCCCGATTCGCCTTGTCCACCAGGTCGTTGAAGGCCTTGTTGTCGAACTTGCCGTAGTTCGACGAGGCGTCCTTGTAGTAGAGCGGCTGCAGGAAGTTCTGGATCAGCGGGTAGTCCGCCTGCCAGCCCGAGCGGAACGGGCCGGTGAACTTCTGTGCGCCCAGCTGGTTCTTGAAGTCCGCGAAGGTACCGATCGGGTTGACCGTGCACGTGCCCTTGCCGAGCGCGTTGTTGATGGAGTTGCAGACCGCGTCCATCCACACCCGGTGTGATCCGGTGTCCACGTTCGAGGAGATCTGGACCTTGCCGCCGGGCAGACCGCCGCCCTCCGCGACCAGCTTCTTCGCCTGCTCGGGGTCGTACGTACAGGCGTCCCCGCACATGTCCTTGTAGCCGCCCTTGTCGCCGAGGGCGGCGGACGTCCAGTCCTTGGCGGGCGTACGGGTCTCCGAGAAGATCTGCTTGGTGATCTCGTCGCGGTTGATCGCCATGGACAGACCGCGGCGGACCTTCTCCATGCCGGCCTTGGACCACTTGGCGTCGTACATCGGGAAGACCAGCGTCTGGATGATCAGCGCGGGCTGGTTGATGTAGCGGTCGCCCAGGTCGGCCTTGACGTTCTTGAGCTGCTGCGCCGGGACGTCGTCGACGAGGTCGAGGTTGCCGGCCATCAGGTCGGTGTAGGCGGTGTTGTTGTCGGTGTAGACCTTGAGGTCCACGCCGCCGTTGACCGCCTTGTCCTCGCCCTTGTACCCGTCCCAGGCGCGGAGCTTCATCTCCGAGCCCTTGGCGTACGACTCGACGGTGTACGGACCGTTGCCGACCGGCTTGGACAGCCACCCGTCGTGGTCCTTGAAGAAGGTCTCGGGCAGGGGCGAGAAGGCCTGGTAGCCGAGCGTCTCGGGCCACAGCGAGAACTTGTCCTGGAGCGCCACCGTGAAGGTCTTGTCGTCCTTCACCACCAGGCCGCTCATGGTCTTCGCCTTGGGGGCGCCGGACTCCGGGTGGACCTCGTCGTAGCCCTTGATGTTGGAGAAGAACGGCGCGTTGTTCTGCTTGTTGTCCACGTGCGCGCCGTAGTTCCAGGCGTCGACGAAGGACTTCGCGGTGACCTTCTCGCCGTTGCTGAAGGTCCAGCCGTCCTTGAGCGTGACGGTGAAGTTCTGCGAGTCGGTGGTCTCGATCTTCTCGGCGATCAGGTCCTTGGCCTCGCCGGTCTTCGGGTCGTACTTCTTCAGACCCCTGAAGAGCATGTCGAGGACCTTGCCGCCCTGCACCTCGTTGGTGTTGGCCGGCTCGACCGGGTTCTGCGGGTCACCCCACGAGGACCTCACGATCCCGGAGCCGTCACCGCTCCCGCCGCTGCCACCGCCACCGCAGGCGGTCGCCGCCAGGGCTACGGTCACCGCGCATGCGGCCCACTTGGCGTGCGTGGCTCCACGCATGGAGTGCCTCCTTAACAGGCCAGAACTCAGTTACGGCCCAATACACCCCATTTGCACTGCTAACGCACCTTTACGGCGGCTTTCCGAGTACGCGCCCACTGGAACGCCGGAACCGTTCCCGGTCAGCGAGCAGAAGTGGGCCTTGAGCCCGCGGGCCTTCGCCGGATCGGGCGCCCGTGTTTCCCGCGGCCCCGAGCCCACTCAGGCACGGCAGCAGCTCAAAACCCCCGGACGCCCATGCGGGCATCCGGGGGTTCCGGGTCGTACGAGATCTGCCTACGCCGCGTGCACGACGTCCTTCTCCTCGGCGAAGTGGCAGGCCGACTCGTGGGCGGCCGGCGAGTCCTTGCCGACGAAGACCTGCGGGATCGCGAGCAGCGGCACATCTTCGGCGCACTTGTCCTCGGCCTTCCAGCAGCGGGTGCGGAAGCGGCAGCCCGACGGCGGGTTGGCCGGCGACGGGACGTCACCGGTGAGGATGATGCGCTCGCGGCCCTCACGGGCCGCCGGGTCCGGCACGGGCACCGCGGAGAGCAGCGCCTGCGTGTACGGGTGGGTCGGGTGGTCGTAGATCTGGGTGTCGGTCCCGATCTCGGCCATCTTGCCCAGGTACATCACGCCGACGCGGTCGGAGATGTGCCGCACGATCGACAGGTCGTGCGCGATGAAGATGTAGGAGAGGTTGAACTCGTCCTGCAGCTTCTCCATCAGGTTGATGACCTGCGCCTGCACCGATACGTCGAGCGCGGAGACCGGCTCGTCGCAGATGATGATCTCCGGGTTGAGCGCGAGGCCGCGGGCGATGCCGATGCGCTGGCGCTGACCGCCGGAGAACTGGTGCGGGTAGCGGTTGATGTACTCGGGGTTGAGACCCACCACGTCCAGAAGGTCCTGGACCTTGCGGCGGCGGTCGCCCTTCGGCGCCACCTCGGGGTGGATGTCGAAGGGCTCCCCGATGATGTCGCCGACCGTCATACGCGGGTTCAGCGAGGTGTACGGGTCCTGGAACACCATCTGGATGTTGCGGCGCACGGCCTTCAGCGCGCGGCCGGACAGCTTGGTGATGTCCTGGCCCTTGTAGAAGACCTCGCCGGCGGTGGCCTTCTCCAGCGTCATCAGGAGCTTGGCGACGGTGGACTTGCCACAGCCGGACTCGCCCACGATGCCGAGGGTCTCGCCCTGGTACAGGTCGAAGGAGATCCCGTCGACGGCCTTGACCGCGCCGACCTGCTTCTTGAAGAGGATGCCCTGGGTCAGCGGGAAGTGCTTGACCAGGTTGCGCACCTGCAGAATCGGCTCGCCCTGCTGGACCGGCGCCTCGATGGCAGCGACGGCCTCGGTCTCCGTGGCGGCGTCGACCGTCTCCACCTCGGTGACGTTGGGGGTCGCGTCCACGGCCTCGTCGTTCTTGCTGAGATCAGCCATGGATCGTCTCCTTCCAGAAGTGGCACGCGCTGCCGCGGCCGGGCAGCTCGCCACCGTCCCGCTCGGTCACCGGGAGCAGGGCCGGGATGTCCGTACGGCAGATGTCCTGGGCCTTCGGGCAGCGCGGGTTGAAGGCGCAACCGCTCGGGATCCGGGTCAGGTTGGGCGGCAGACCCTTGATCGCGTAGAGCTCCGAACCCTTCTGGTCCAGGCGCGGGATCGAGTCGAGGAGACCCCGGGTGTACGGGTGGGCCGGGCGCTTGTACAGCTCGTGCACGGGCGCGGTCTCGACGATGCGGCCCGCGTACATCACGGCGATCTTGTCCGCGACGTCGGCGACCACGCCGAGGTCGTGGGTGATCAGGATCAGACCCATGTTGTACTCGCGCTGCAACTCCGCGAGCAGGTCCATGACCTGGGCCTGAACCGTCACGTCGAGCGCCGTGGTGGGCTCGTCCGCGATGATCAGGTCCGGCTCGAGGGCCAGGGCCATGGCGATCATGATGCGCTGGCGCATACCGCCCGAGAACTGGTGGGGGTAGTCGTTGACCCGCGCCTTGGCGGCGGGGATCTTGACCCGGTCCATCAGCTCGACGGCCTTGGCCTTGGCCTCCTTCTTGGAGAGGCCCTGGTGCACACGGAACATCTCGCCGAGCTGATAGCCCACGGAGAGCACCGGGTTGAGCGAGGAGAGCGCGTCCTGGAAGATCATCGCGATCTTCTGGCCGCGGATCTTGCGCCGCTCGTCGTTGGACATCTTCAGCATGTCCTGCCCGCGGAAGAGGATCTCTCCCTTGGGGATACGGCCGGGCGGCATGTCCAGGATGCCCATGATCGCCTGAGCGGTCACGGACTTGCCGGAGCCGGACTCGCCGAGGACGGCGAGGGTCTCGCCGGCGCTGACGGTGTAGTTCACACCGTTCACGGCCTTGGCGACACCGTCACGGGTGCTGAACTCCACGTGCAGATCGCGGACTTCGAGCAGCGGTCCGCCGAAGTCGTCCGAGCCTCGGGGGCTCGGGACGCTCGACGTCTTGTCGATTGTTGTCACGGTTACGCCTCCCTCAGCGCAGCTTGGGGTCGAGGGCGTTGCGTACCGCATCGCCGAACATGAGGAACGAGAGCACCGTGATCGAGACCATGACGGACGGGACGATCAGGGTGTGGGGGGCCACACGCAGGTCCGCTCGTCCGCTGTTGACGTCGCCACCCCAGGACACGGTCGGTTCCGTGAGGCCCACGCCGAGGAACGACAGCGTCGCCTCGGCCGCGATGTAGCCGCCCAGTGCGATGGTCGCGACCACGATGATGGGCGCGAGCGCGTTCGGCAGGATGTGCTTGAACATGATCCGGTAGGTCGAGGCGCCGAGCGCCTTGGCGGCCACCACGTAGTCGGCCTGCTTGATGGTGATCACCGCACCACGGGCCACACGGGCGATCTGCGTCCAGCCGAGGAACGCGAGGGCCATGATCACGACCCAGACGTTGCGCTTGTCGAACGCGTTGAGGACCACGAGGGCGCCCAGGATGAACGGGATGCCCAGGAAGACGTCGGTCACCCGGGAGAGCACGGCGTCGAGCCATCCTCCGAAGTAACCGGCGATCATGCCGACGACCGTGCCGATGATGGTCACGCAGACCGTGACACCCACACCGACCATGATCGAAGCGCGGGCGCCGTACACGATGCGCGCGTAGACGGAGCGTCCCTGGAGGTCGTAGCCCAGCCACTCGGGAGAGAAGAAGCTGCCCCAGTGCGGAGCTTCCCGGAAGTGATTGGCCAGGTCGGCGTCGCGGGGCGAGGCGCTGGTGAACAGGCTCGGCCACGCGGCCATCACGAGGAGGAAGAGGATCAGGACCGCGGATATGAGGAACAGCGGGTTGCGCCGCAGATCGTGCCAGGCGTCGGACCACAGGCTGCGCGCCTTGGCCGGACCCGGGCCGCTGTCCGGGGCGACGGCGGCGGGAGCCGGCTCGCCGGTCGCGGTCGTGACCTTCTCAACTGTCTTGTCAGGCATACCGGATCCTCGGGTCCAGGACCGCGTAAAGCAGGTCGACGATCAAGCTGGCAGCGAGGTAGATGAGCACGATCAGCGAAGCGATGCCGACGACCGTGGCGCCCTCGCGGCGCAGCAGCGCCTCGTAGATCTCGATACCCACGCCGCGCACGTTGAAGATGCTCTCGGTGACGATGGCACCTGTCATCAGGTTGCCGATCTCGATACCGAGGAACGTGACGACGGGGATGAGCGAGTTGCGCATCAGGTGGACACCGATGATGCGGCGGCGCGGAAGCCCCTTGGCCACTGCGGTGCGCATGTAGTCGGCACGCAGGTTCTCCGCGACTGACGTGCGGGTCAGTCGGGCGACATAGGCGAGCGACAGTGCGGCCAGCACAGTGGCGGGAAGCAGAAGTTCGGACATGTTCGTCGAGTCGGACACCGTGGCCTTGCCGATGCCGTACTCGATGGCGACCCACTGCATCAGGATGCCGAGCACGAAGGAGGGCATCGAGACGAGGACGAGAGTCAGCAGGAGCAGGCCGCGGTCGCGCAGCGTGTCGGGCTTGAGGCCGGCAACAATGCCGAGGCCCAGGCCGACGAGCGTGACGAACGTGAAGGCGAAGAGCGTCAGCCGCAGCGTGACGGGGAAGGCTTCGCTGATGACGTCTGCGATCGGACGGCCCGACGAGATCTGTTCGCCGAAGTCGCCCTGGACGAGCCTGACCATGTAGTCCCAGTACTGCACGAGCACCGGATCGTTGAGTCCGTACCGCTCCCTGAGGCTCTCGAGAAGGGCCGGATCACGCATGTTCTCGCCCATCAAGGCGCGCGCGGGATCGCCGGGCAGGACGTACATCATCAGGAAAATAAGCAGAGTTGACCCGATGAACACCGGGATCATCTGGAGCAGTCGTCGTGCGACATAGCGCCCCATAGGTGCCTCCGTGAGGGGTTACAGCAGCTGCGGGGGCCGCCCTCCGGGTAGGAGGGCGGCCCCGTGACAACCTCCCACCGCCGCGGCAGTGGCGGTGGGTCTACGGCCGAGTGGGGAAGAAGAGGCCCGAAGGCTTCTTACTTGGTGGTGACGCCCCACACCTCGAGGTCACCGTGGAAGTCGACGACCACGTTGTCGACGTTCTTGCCGTGACCACCGTTGATGCGGTAGTACCACAGCGGAATCGCCGGCATGTGCTCGACCAGCTTCTTCTCGACCTCCTGGAAGGCCTTCACCGACTCGTCGAGCGACTTGGCGTTGTCCGCCTTGTTCATCGCCTCGTCGATCTCCTTGTTGGAGAACCGGCCGTTGTTGGCCTCGGCGGTGGTGTGGTACAGCTCCTTCATGAAGTTGGCGTTGACCGGGTAGTCGGCAACCCAACCACCGCGGTACATACCCTTCACCTGGTCGTTGTCACGGGCCTCGAGGTCCGTGGCGAAGTCGGCCTTCGCGTCACCGACGCAGTCGACACCGGTCGCCTTGCGGATGGACTCGCAGACCGCGGTCACCCACTCCTTGTGTCCACCATCGGTGTTGTACTGGATGGTGAACTTGTTGCCCGGGACGCCGCCGCCCTCTTCGACGAGCTGCTTGGCCCGCTTCGGGTCGTACTTGAACACGTCCGTGCCCAGGTCCTGGTTGCCCTTGACGCCCGGCGGCACGAAGCCGACGGCCGGCGTACGGGTGTTGTTCAGGACGGTCTTGGTGATCGTCTCACGGTCGATCGCCATGGACAGACCCTGCAGAACCTTGGGGTCGATGTCCTTGAACGTCTTCGAGTAGAACGCCGGGGTCAGCGTCTGGATCGCCGCGTACGGCTGCTCGATGGCGCCGTCACCCAGGTCCTGCTTGTACTTCGGCAGGTCCGTCGGGCCGACCTGGCGGATCATGTCCAGGTTGCCGGCGAGGACATCCTTGTACGCGGCCTCGAGGCTGGTGTACGCCTTGAACTGAACGCCCGCGTTCTTGGCCTTGTTCGGACCCTGGTAGTCCTTGTTGGCCTTGACCTGGATGAGCTTGTTCGGGGTCCACTTCTCGAAGGTGTACGGACCGTTGCCGATCGGCTTCTGGCCGAACGCCTTCGGGTCGTCGTAGAACACCTTGGGCAGCGGGGCCCAGGTCGCGTAACCCAACTTGTAGTTGAAGTACGGGATCGAGCTCTTCAGCTCGATCGTGAAGGTGTGGTCGTCGACCTGCTTGAGGCCGGACATGGTCTCGGCCTTCGGGTCGCCCTTCTCCGGGTGGACATCGTCGTAACCCGCGATGTCCTGGAACCAGAAGGCGTTCTGCTGGTTGTTCTTGATGTTGGCGTACCAGTTCCACGCGTCGATGTACGACTTCGCGGTGACGTCCTCGCCGTTGTGGAACTTCCAGCCCTTCTTGAGCTTCACCGTCCACGTCTTCGAGTCGGTGGTCTCCACCGATTCGGCGTTCGTGTAGACGATGTTGCCTTCGCCGTCGAAGTCCAGCAGCTGCGTGAACAGGGACTGGATGACGTACGAGCCGTTGGACTCGTTGGTGTCCGCCGGGATGAGCGGCTTCTGCGGCTGGCCGACGTCGATGGAGACGTAGCCCTCGGGCTTGCCGCCCTTGTTGCCCTTGTTCCCGCTGTCGCCATCGTCGCTACCGCCACAGGCAGTCGCACCCAGGGCCACCGCGGTGGCTATCGCGACCCACTTGGCGCTCTTGGCACCACGCATGGGTTCCTCCTCATGAGTCCACTTGTTCACTACAAGAGGGGGTACGAGATGCTGTGCCGACACCCCTGACGGCGATGATCAAGTACCCCAGTGTGCTCGTGAGTCGGCGCTCCCCACAGCGCGTGACCCATTGACCCGAGCTCTACGCGCTCAACTATTAGCCATGGGGTACGGCCCGACCACACTCTTTTGGTCTCGGTTCGATCACACCTGTCGCCTACTTCTTCCGAAATCTGGACAAACCGATCCGAGATAGATGCTCGCGAAACGGACTCGTTACACATCTATCGGTCAGGAGCGTCCGCATTCCGGACAGGTCGACCAGAAAAACCTGTTGCGATCGACACGCGTAGCGTCGGGCGGATCACAGAGCGCTGCATTCCGCAGAGAGCGGGGCGGCGAAGGGCTCCGGGCACGACGAACGGCCCGACTCTACGCCCAAGTGGGCGCGGAATCGGGCCGGTTCGACCAGCCTTGAATCAGCCTTGCAGGCTCAATGGCAGCGGTTCCCGGGCAACCGGGTCCGGGTCAGGCGTTCTTGGCGCGCGAGGCGGTGCGGGCACGCGCCGTCTTGTCCAGGACCACCTTGCGGATGCGGACGGCCTCCGGGGTGACCTCGACGCACTCGTCGTCGCGGCAGAACTCCAGGGACTGCTCGAGGGAGAGCTTGCGCGGCGGCACGATCGCCTCGAAGGAGTCGGCCGCGGCCGAGCGCATGTTGGTGAGCTTCTTCTCCTTGGTGATGTTCACGTCCATGTCGTCGGCGCGCGAGTTCTCGCCGACGATCATGCCCTCGTACACCTCGGTGCCGGGGTCGGTGAACAGGACGCCGCGCTCCTGCAGGTTGGTCATCGCGAACGCGGTGACGGCGCCGGCGCGGTCGGCCACGAGCGAACCGTTGTTACGGGTCGCCAGAACGCCGAACCAGGGCTCGAGGCCCTCGTGGATGGAGTGCGCGATACCCGTACCGCGGGTGCTCGTCAGGAACTCCGTACGGAAGCCGATGAGGCCACGCGAGGGGACGACGAACTCGAGGCGGACCCAGCCGGAGCCGTGGTTCGACATGTTGTCCATGCGGCCCTTGCGGACACCCATGAGCTGCGTGACCGCACCCATGTGCTCCTCGGGCACGTCGATCGTCATGCGCTCGACCGGCTCGTGCACCTTGCCGTCGATCTCCTGCGTGACGACCTGCGGCTTGCCGATGGTCAGCTCGAAGCCCTCGCGGCGCATCTGCTCGACCAGGATGGCGAGCGCGAGCTCACCACGGCCCTGGACCTCCCAGGCGTCGGGACGCTCGGTGTCGAGGACGCGCAGCGACACGTTGCCGATGAGCTCGCGGTCGAGGCGGTCCTTGACCTGACGGGCCGTGACCTTGCGGTCCTTGACCTGCGTGCCCTTGTCCGCGCCCTTGCCGGTGGCACCGCGGCCGACGAGCGGCGAGGTGTTGGTGCCGATGGTCATGGAGATCGCCGGCTCGTCCACCGTGATGAGCGGCAGCGCGATCGGGTTCTCGGGGTCGGCGAGGGTCTCGCCGATCATGATGTCCGGGATACCGGCGACGGCGCAGATGTCACCGGGGCCGGCCATCTCGGCGGGCTTGCGGGTGAGCGCCTCGGTCATCATCAGCTCGGTGATGCGGACGTTGGAGATCGTGCCGTCGCGCTTGATCCAGGCCACGGTCTGGCCCTTGCGCAGCTCGCCCTGCTCGACACGGAGCAGTGCGATACGGCCGAGGAAGTTGTCGGCGTCCAGGTTGGTGACGTGCGCCTGCAGCGGGGCGCTCTCGTCGTACTCCGGAGCCGGGACGTGCTCGAGGATCGTCGAGAAGAACGGCTCCAGGCTGGTGGAGTCGGCCGGGACGGTGCCGTCCTCGGGCTTCGTCAGCGACGCGATGCCGTCACGGCCGCACGCGTAGACGATCGGGAACTCGATCTGGTCCTCGTCGGCGTCGAGGTCGAGGAAGAGGTCGTACGTCTCGTTGACGACCTCGTCGATCCGCGAGTCAGGACGGTCCGTCTTGTTGATGCAGAGGATCACGGGCAGCCGCTGCTGGAGCGCCTTGCGCAGCACGAAGCGGGTCTGCGGGAGGGGGCCCTCCGACGCGTCCACGAGCAGGACCACCGCGTCGACCATCGACAGACCGCGCTCGACCTCACCACCGAAGTCGGCGTGGCCGGGGGTGTCGATGATGTTGATGGTGATGACGTCGCCGCCATCCTTGGGGTGGTACTTGACGGCCGTGTTCTTGGCCAGGATCGTGATGCCCTTCTCACGCTCCAGGTCGTTCGAGTCCATCATGCGGTCGTCGAGGGACTCGGCGGCGTGCGCAGCGAAGGACCCCGCCTGCTTGAGCATGGCGTCGACGATGGTCGTCTTGCCGTGGTCGACGTGGGCGACGATGGCGACGTTTCGAATGTCGTGGCGCGTGGGCACGTGCGGTGCTTCTCCCGGGACGAGTGGAACTTGCGAGCGGCTCGCGTATCTCTCGGTCTTCTCGATGTCATGGATGACTCGATGTCCGACGTACGCCTTCACCGCGCCGGGCTGGACACGCCACGGCCTTACCCCATCCTACGTGGAGCGGCGGGTAGTAGCCCGCGCGGGTGCCTCGCAGGCCACCTGACCTGCGATCTTTCCCTCTTATGCAGGGTCCCGCAGGGCCGGCGAGCCGGGCGGGCAGGAGGCCTGAGCAGCCTGGTGCTCGACAGCGGCCAGGTCGGGTTCGCCGGCGAAGGCCTCGTCCTCGATACGGCTCGCGCAGGGCAGCGTGCCGCTGCCGGCGGCCGTCCAGGTCACCACGTGGCCCTCGGACGGCTCGCCGTCCCCGCAGGTGTAGCGGTAGTCGCCGCTGACGAGCTCGATGTAGGAGTACGCGAAGTAGTGGCCCGCCGGGTCGCCGGTGGCGTTCTCGAAGAACATCCCGTCCTTGTCCTCCATGTGCTTCTCGCCGGGCTCGGCGAGCGGCTCGTCGGCACCGATCTCCTTGCCCAGCGAGGCCATGACCTGGGCCGGCTTCGGCCCCTGGTCCCCGTCGCCGCGCTTGCCACCACCCGCGGGGGTCACGCCCGCCTCGTAGAAGCGGCCGTCGACCGACTTGATGTGCGCGGTGTAGTGCTGCCCGTCCTTCTTCACGTGGATGGGCTTCGCGAGCCCGGTCAGCTCGGCGCGCCGGTCCACGGCGCTCCACTCGAACGCCTCGCCGCCACAGGCCTTCGACTTCGGCTTGTCGGCGTTCGTGGCGCCTTCGTCCGAGGACGTGCAGGCCGTCGCGGCCGCGCCCAGCGCGAACAAGACAGCGCTGATGGGCAGGTTCCGCCTGGACAGGATGCGCTTCATGGCCGTACCCCCGTGAGATGCGATGCCCGGTCCGGCATCGTGGGGTGATTGTGGCCCGCGGGGGTGGAGGGCATGCCGGACTTGATCAGCTTCTGAGGAAAGCGGTCCGTGGGAAGCGCTGTGGAAGCGGGCCGGGAGAGCCGATCGGCGGGGGGCGCGCCTGCGGAGAAAGTGACACGGGTCAATGAGTCAAGACGCACCTTGCCCGCCGGCAGGACCGGCGGGCAAGGGACTTGAGGATCTTCTGAGCTAGGTGATCTTGACCTTCACACCGGGCTCACGCGGACATCACTTCTTCGCGGGCGCCGCCGACTTCAGGAAGCCGATGTCCTCGTACGACGGGGACTCGAAGCCGAAGGCGCCGGTGTTGGCGAGGCCCGGGCGGACCGCCACCAACTGGGGGCGCTGGTAGAGCGGGATCGAGCCCGCCGCGGCCCAGATCCGGGCATCGGCCTTCTTGACCAGGTCACGCGCCTTGCCCTCGTCGAGCTCGGCGAGCGCCTGGTCGAAGAGCTGGTCGATGTGGTCGGTGCCGACCCGGGTGTAGTTCTGCTCGACGTTCAGCGAGCCGTCGGCGGCCGGCTCCGGCTTGGCGAAGATCGGACGGGCGTCGGTGGCCGGGTAGGCCGAGCCGGGCCAGGAGTACAGCGCCATGTCGTACTGGCCGGAGGCGATGTGGTCCTTGAAGTAGCTGTCGTCGGGGACCTTGGTGATCTCGGTGCGGATGCCGATCTTCTGCAGCATCCGCTGGATCCGCTCACCGACCGCGCGCAGCGGCTCCGAGCCCGGGCCGGAGGGAAGCACGAACTTCAGGTTCAGCGCCTTGCCGTCCTTGGCGAGCGGACCGCCGGCCGGCTTCGGGGCGGCGGTGCCCTTCGGGGCGTACGCACCCTGGGCGCCGCCGCGATGCGCGTCCTTCTTGCTGCGCTCCTCCTCGCGCTTGGCCTTCGCCTCGGGCTGGTTGTCGGCGCGGACCTCGTAGTCCTTGTCGGCGCGCGGCTTTCCGTCCTCCTCGCCGACGATGTACGTGCCGTCCTCGTCGGCGGCGGCCTTCTTCTTGTCGGCCTTGCTGCCGGCGGTCTTGATCGGACCGCCCTGCACCCAGCCCGCGTCGGCGAGCAGTGCGCGGGCCTCGGCGGTGTCCTGGTCGCCGATCGCCCCGCTGCTGTCGGAGTACGCCTCCTGGCCGGCGAGCGCGACATGGCTGCCGACCGGGTTCACGGGCAGGCCGAGCGGCTTGAGGACGATGCGCGCGAGCTCCTCGCGGTCCAGGGCGCGGGCCACGGCGCGGCGTACGCGCTCGTCGGCGAGCGGGCCGCCGGAGCCGTTCAGCGCGAGCTGCGTGTAGGCGGGTTCGAGAGATTTGCGGACCACGAAACCGCGCAGGCCCTGCTGTTCCTTCGCGTACTTCTTGATCGCCTTGTGGGTCTTCTCGACGGACGCGGCCATCGCTTCGGCGCGTTCCTCGTTCTCCGGGTCGTTGGCGATCGCCCAGGACTTGAGCGCCTTGGCCGGGGTGAGCTCGGCACCGGGGCCGTGCGCGAGCGGGCCCTTGGCGCCGGACTCGCGGGCGGCGAGTGCGATGCGCTCGGCCTCGGCGGGGGTGACCTCGGCGATGTCCAGCTCTCCGGCGGCCAGGGCCGCGGCGCGGCGCTCGCGGGGGACGGACCTGAGGACCATCTGCTCGAGCTTCGCGGGCCGGCCCCACCAGCGCGGGTTGCGGGTCAGGGTGAGCTCGCCGGCCTTGCGGTCGATCTCCGCGATACGGAACGGCCCTGCCGTCGACTTCAGCGTCTTGCGGGCACCGTCGTTGAAGGAGTCCGGGGTGCCCATGACGTCCTTGGGGTACAGCGGCGAGAACAGCGAGCGCCAGTCGGTGTACGGCTTGGCGAAGGTGACCCGCACCTCGAGGTTGTTGGCGCCCTTCTCGATCTTCTCGATCCGGTCGTAGCCGGCGTTGCGCGCGGTCCAGAACGCGGAGTCCTCACCGGACAGGGCGCGCCACTGGGCGGCGAAGTCGGCGGCGCCGATCTCGCGGCCGTCGCTCCACACCGCCTGCTGGTTCAGCTTGTACAGGACGACCTGCTTGGGCTCACGCTCGACGATCTCGGCGCTCTCCAGGTAGTCCGCGTTGCGTACCGCGCGGCCGCGCTTGTCGAGTTCGTACATCGACGGCAGGACGGCGCCGGCGATCCGGGAGGTCGCCGGATCGGCGTCGGACTGGAAGGAGTTGAAGGTCTCGGGCAGCGCGTCCACGGCCCAGGTGGCCTTGCCCCCGTCGGCGATCAGATCACGCTCGGCGGCCGCGATGTCCTGGGCGGCCGAGGGGGTGCCGCCGGAGTCGTCGGTGCTGCCGCACGCGGCGAGCGAGGGCAGGGCGAGCACGCCCGCGATGAGGTAGGCCGTCGCCCGCACTGCGGGGCGGACGCCGGGGGCGGCGGGATCGCGTGGGGGCATGGCGTGGAACCTCCGGGGTCGCCCGGCCACCGCGCTTCCCTGGGAGGTGCCGGGTTTGTTCACGTCTGGGGGTATTGAGTGCTGATCACACGGATACGGCCCCACTGAACGGGATCGCCCCGAGGCGGCGCGGGAGACACGTCGGCAGGCCCCGTCAACCCCACCCGTGCGGCCCAATCCGGCCGCGGGCCGCTGCTCATGAGCCCCCATGGGCTCTCGTACGGGGGAATCCGCGCAGATCCCTTCACAATCCGGGATGTGACGCGCGACACTCGCAGGCGCACGATCCATGGGATCCCCGCTGTATCAAGCGGAAGTGGAGGGCAACTCATGTCCCTGCACGACGATTTGACGGCCATTCAGCGCTGTCTCGACGATCTGGTGCGCTCGGTCGGAAGACTGGAGCAGCACGTCGGGTCCGCCCTGGACATCCGCCGGGTGCGCACGGACGCCGATCACCTGCGCGACAGTGTCGCGCTGCTCAAGGAAGCCGCACCGACGCTGCGCGCCGAGGCCGACAAGAAACGGCCCGACATGGTCAGCATCCCCGACACCCCGTACGACCGTTCCTTGTGGACCGATTCCGACGACGAGGGTCTGGGCGCCCGCGACCGCCGCGCCCCCTGACCCCCGGCCCCGGCTCCGGCTGCCGACAAGCCGTACCGACTGGAGACCCCGTTGGCCACTGGCACAGATCCCCACGCCCCTAGGAAGTTCAGCCATAGCGAGGGCGGGGTGCGCGGCGCGGGCCGCGCCGCCATCGCCGCCCCGCATCTGCGCACCGACCGCTGGTGGCTGCAGCCCGCCGGGACCGCCGCCGGGCTGTTCGCCTTCATCGTGTACTCGACCTGGCGCGCCTTCGCGAATGCGGACTACTACGCGGCGCCCTACGTCTCACCGTTCTACTCGCCCTGTCTCGCCGAGAACTGCGAGCCCATGAAGGGCGGTCCCAACTGGGAGATCTTCGGCAGCTGGTGGGGTCTGTCGCCCGCACTCCTGATCCTGATCTTCCCGCTGGGCTTCCGGCTCACCTGCTACTACTACCGCAAGGCCTACTACCGGGGCTTCTGGGCCTCTCCCCCGGCCTGCGCGGTGGCCGAGCCGCACAAGAAGTACAGCGGCGAGACCAAGTTCCCGCTGGTCTTCCAGAACATGCACCGCTACTTCTTCTACGCGGCGGTGCCGGTGGCGGGCATCCTCACGTACGACACCGTCCTCGCCTTCCGCGACGAGAATTACGAGTGGGGCCATATGGGCCTCGGCACCCTCGTGTTCCTCGTCAACATCGTGCTGATCTGGGCGTACACCCTGTCCTGCCACTCGTGCCGGCACATCGTCGGGGGCAAGCTCAAGCACTTCTCCAAGCACCCTGTGCGCTACAGGACGTGGCAGTGGATCGGGAAGCTGAATGCCCGTCACATGCTGCTCGCCTGGGCTTCGTTGATCAGTGTGGCCCTCGCGGATCTCTACGTGTATCTGGTCGCCAGCGGTGCCTTCGACGATCCGCGATTCTTCTGATGTCAGGGGCCTTCTGATGGCGAGGTGCGTGCGATGACTACGGTGGAGCGGCAGCAGTGGGACGTCGTCGTGGTGGGGGCCGGCGGGGCCGGCCTGAGGGCGGCGATCGAGGCGCGGGAGCAGGGTGCGCGGACGGCGGTGATCTGCAAGTCGCTGTTCGGCAAGGCCCATACGGTGATGGCCGAGGGCGGGATCGCCGCCTCGATGGGCAATGTGAACGACGGTGACAACTGGCAGGTGCACTTCCGCGACACCATGCGCGGCGGCAAGTTCCTCAACCAGTGGCGGATGGCCGAGCTGCACGCTCAGGAGGCCCCCGACCGCGTATGGGAGCTGGAGACCTGGGGCGCGCTCTTCGACCGCACCAAGGACGGGAAGATCTCGCAGCGCAACTTCGGCGGGCACGAATACCCGCGGCTCGCGCATGTCGGTGACCGCACGGGTCTCGAGCTGATCCGGACGCTGCAGCAGAAGATCGTGTCGCTGCAGCAGGAGGACTTCAAGGAACACGGCGACTACGAGGCCGGGTTGAAGGTCTTCCAGGAGTGCACCACCACGCGGATCCTCAAGGACGACGTGGACGGGAAGGTCGCCGGGATCTTCTCGTACGAGCGGGAGTCCGGGCGCTTCTTCGTGATCGAGGCGCCGACCGTGATCCTCGCGACCGGCGGGATCGGCAAGTCCTTCAAGGTGACGTCCAACTCGTGGGAGTACACGGGCGACGGGCACGCGCTCGCGCTGCTCGCGGGTGCGCCGCTGATGAACATGGAGTTCGTGCAGTTCCATCCGACCGGGATGGTCTGGCCGCCGTCGGTGAAGGGGATCCTCGTCACCGAGTCGGTGCGCGGTGACGGCGGGGTGCTCAGGAACTCCGAGGGCAAGCGGTTCATGTTCGACTACGTCCCGGACGTCTTCAAGGAGAAGTACGCGGAGTCCGAGGAGGAGGGCGACCGCTGGTACGAGGACCCGGACCGCAACCGCCGCCCGCCCGAGCTGCTCCCCCGCGACGAGGTCGCCCGGGCGATCAACTCCGAGGTCAAGGCGGGGCGCGGATCGCCGCACGGCGGGGTGTTCCTCGATGTGTCGACGCGTATGCCGGCCGATGTCATCCGGCGCCGACTGCCGTCGATGTACCACCAGTTCAAGGAGCTGGCGGACGTGGACATCACGGCCGAGGCGATGGAGGTCGGGCCGACCTGCCACTACGTGATGGGCGGGATCGCCGTCGAGTCCGATACGGCGGCGGCGCTCGGCGTTCCCGGGCTCTTCGCGGCCGGTGAGGTAGCGGGCGGGATGCACGGCTCGAACCGGCTGGGCGGCAACTCGCTCTCCGATCTGCTCGTGTTCGGGCGCCGGGCCGGGCTGCACGCGGCGCGGTACGCGGCGGGGCTCACGGAACGGCCCGTCGTGGACGACAGCCAGATCGACCTGGCGGCCGCCGAGGCGCTGCGGCCGTTCTCGGCCGAGGGCCCCGACGAGGCGCTCACCGAGGAGGGACCACTGCCCTCGACGGCGCGGCCCGCGGAGAACCCGTACACGCTGCACCAGGAGTTGCAGCAGGCGATGAACGACCTCGTGGGGATCATCCGCCGCGAGGAGGAGATGGCAACGGCCCTGAAGAAGCTCGCGGATCTGCGGGTACGGGCGCGCAGGGCCGGGGTCGAGGGGCACCGGCAGTTCAACCCCGGCTGGCATCTCGCCCTCGACATGCGGAACATGCTGCTCGTCAGCGAGTGCATCGCACGCTCCGCCCTCGAGCGCACCGAGAGCCGCGGCGGCCACACCCGCGAGGACTACCCGGGCATGGACCGCGAGTGGCGCAAGGTCAACCTTCTTTGCCAACTGGCCGATCCCACCGGCGGGTTGGCGGCCACGGATCCGGTACGCGGCCAGATCCGCCTCGTACGCAAGGAGACCGAACCGATCCGACCGGACCTGCTCTCCCTCTTCGAGAAGGAAGAGCTGGTCAAGTACCTGGCCGAAGAGGAGCTCCTCTGATGAGCACGGCTGCATCGACCTCGTACGAGGCGCACTTCAAGGTCTGGCGCGGGGACACCGGCGGCGGCGGGCTCGAGGACTTCAAGGTCGAAGTCAACGACGGTGAGGTGGTGCTCGACATCATCCACCGGCTGCAGGCCACGCAGGCGCCCGATCTCGCGGTGCGCTGGAACTGCAAGGCCGGCAAGTGCGGGTCCTGTTCGGCGGAGATCAACGGGCGGCCGCGGCTGCTCTGCATGACGCGGATGTCGACGTTCTCGCGCGAGGAGACGCTGACCGTCACGCCGCTGCGGGCCTTCCCGGTCGTACGCGACCTGGTGACCGATGTGGGCTTCAACTACACCAAGGCCCGCGAGGTGCCCGCCTTCGTACCGCCGAAGGACCTCGGGCCCGGTGAGTACCGGATGATGCAGGAGGACGTGGACCGCTCGCAGGAGTTCCGCAAGTGCATCGAGTGCTTCCTGTGCCAGGACACCTGCCATGTGGTGCGTGACCACGAGGAGAACAAGAGCGCGTTCGCCGGGCCCCGCTTCCTGATGCGGGTGGCCGAGCTCGACATGCATCCGCTGGACGCGGCCGCCGAGGAAGGGCTCGACCGCAAGAAGACCGCGCAGGACGAGCACGGGCTCGGCTACTGCAACATCACCAAGTGCTGCACCGAGGTCTGCCCGGAGGGCATCAAGATCACGGACAACGCGCTGATCCCGCTGAAGGAGCGGGCGGTGGACCGCAAGTACGACCCGCTCGTCTGGCTGGGGAACAAGATCCGGCGGCGTACGGAATCCTGAACCCGGACAGCACGCGGCCCGCCCCACCGGCGATGCGGTGGGGCGGGCCGTGGCTTGTACCGCGCGAGGTCAGGCGGCCAGCTTGTTCTGGCAGTTGGTCAGGCGGGTCTTGGCGGTCTTCAGGAGGCGGTGGGTCTTGGTGCGGTCCTGCGCGAGCTCCTCGTCGGGCTCGAACGCGCGCCACGCGTTGTAGGCGGAGCGCTCCTTCGCGCGGGCCTTCTCCAGGTCCTTGCGCAGGTCCTCCCGCTTCTCGATGAGCTCCGCGTACTCGGCGCTCTCCGGCTCCGCGTAGTGCAGGCCTTCCTCGACGTCGCCGATCGAGTCCATGAGCCAGTCGACCTCGCCGGTGGCTTCCACGACCGCGTCGTACAGCTCGTCGGACTTCGCCTGCTCCGCAGCGAACCGCTCGTCGAGCTTGTCGGCGCTCTCCTGGTGGCGGTTGACCGTCTTCTGGTAGGCGTTGCAGTTCTTGGGCGGTGCCGCGTCCGCGTGCGCGAGCGACGCGGGCAGGACGAGGGCGAGGAAGGACGCGGCGACTACGGCTGCGCGGACGCCGTGACGGTAAGCCATGAAGAGACCTCTCGGGGCTGCGGGGGGTTGGGGGTCGCGGCCATCCATGCCACGGCCCGCGCCACGGCTCACGGCGGGTCCGGTGACTTCATGCGGATGGGTCCGGGAGACCAGCCGGGCGCACCACAACCGGGAGCGGGTCCGGTCGCGACCCCGTATGGAGGGCCCGGTCGCGACCCCGCATAACCAGACATACGCTCACGTATGTGAAGCCATCCCCCACGCTGCCTCACATAGCCGCGCGGGCGGTGCTCGCCGCGCTCTTCGTGGTGGTGCTGCCGCTGCTCATGACCGGTCCGGCCCGGGCCGAGGGCCCGGTCACGCTGTCCCGGAGCGGGCAGATCACCGACAAGGTGGGTGCGCTCGGGGACCGGAAGACCGAGGTCGCGCAGGCGCTCGACAAGCTCTACGACGAGGACGGGATCCAGCTCTTCGTCGCGTACGTACGGGATTTCTCCGGGCAGTCCGCGAAGTCCTGGGCGAACAGCACGGCCGAGCGCAACGGGCTCGGCCTCGACGACATCCTGCTCGCCGTCGCCACACACGACCGGCAGTACGCGTACTCGGTCGACCAGGACTCGCGGCTCAGCGAGGCCCAGCTGCAGCAGGTCGCCACCACGGCGGTCGAGCCCGCGCTCAAGCAGAACGACTGGGCGGGCGCCGCGATCGGCGCGGCCCGCGGCTACGGGGCGGTGCTCGCGGGGCAGCCGGTCCCGACCCCGGCGATCACCCCGGGCGACCCCGATCCGGGTGCCGCCGAGGACCACGGTCCGGCGACCGGGGATCTGGTGCTTCCGGTGGTCGCGGTCGGCAGCGCGGGAGCGCTGGCGGCGTACGCGTACACGCGGAGCAAGCGGAAGAGGAACGGCGGCGGGAACGGGTCGCCCGCCGGCTGGTCGCAGGGCCCCGCACCCACCCCGCTGCCGGACCTGGACAAGCAGGCCAGGCTGCTGCTCGTGCAGACCGATGACGCGGTACGGACCTCCACCGAGGAACTCGGCTTCGCCGCCGCCCAGTTCGGGGACGACGCGGTCAAGCGCTTCCAGGACGCGGTGACGTACGCGAAGGGCGAGCTGACCTCCGCGTTCAAGCTGCGCCAGCAGCTCGACGACGCGTTTCCCGAGGACGACGCGACCAAGCGGCGGATGCTGGACGAGATCGTCTCGCGCTGCAGCGAGGCCAACCGGCGCCTTGACGCCGAGACCGCGGACTTCGACCGGCTGCGCGCCCTCGAACAGAACGCGCCCGAGGCGCTGACGCTGGTCGAGGGGACGTTCCGCGAGGTCAGCGCGCGGACCACGGCGGCGGCCGGGACGTATACGACGCTGACGACGCGTTACGCGGATTCCGCGTCCGCGCCCGTGAGCGGGCATATCGAGGAGGCCAAGGAGCGGCTCCTGTTCGCGACCGGCACGCTCAACCAGGCACGGCAGGCCGTGGACGCCGGCGAGAACGGTCCGGCCGCGGTGTATCTGCGGGCCGCCGAGGGCGCCGTCGACCAGGCGGGCACCCTCGTGGACGCGGTGGACCGGCTGGCCGCGGAGCTCGGCCAGGCCGAGGCGAAGCTGCCGGGCGCGCTGACCGAGACGCAGACCGATCTGGCCGATGCGCGCGGGCTGCTGCAGGGCACCACGACCGGGACCTCGACGGCCGATCTGCAGGGCCGGATCGCCCGCGCGGAGGCCGTGCTCCAGGACGTACGCGCTGTGGTGGCCGGCGGGCGCTACGACCCGATCGACGCGCTGCGGCGGATCGAGGAGGCCGATGCCGCGCTCGACGAGGCGCTGTCCGGTGCGCGCGAGCGCGAGGTCGCCGATCAGCGGGCGCGCGGGCTGCTCGACCAGACGCTGCTGACCGCCCGCAGCGCGGTGGGCGCGGCCGCCGACTACATCACCACGCACCGCGGCGGTGTGGGCAGCGAGGCCCGCACCCGGCTCGCGGAGGCGCAGCGGCATCTGGCGTCCGCAGACGCGCTGGCCGCCACGGACGCTTCGGGTGCGCTGGCCAGGGCCCAGCAGGCCGACTCCATGGCACGCCAGGCGCAGCAGCTGGCCGAGCGCGATGTGGGGTCCTTCGACCCGTACGGCGGGCAGATGGCCGGCCGGTCCCGTTCCGGCGGGATGGGCGGCGCGGTGCTCGGCGGGATCATCCTCGGCGAGGTGCTCGGCGGGATGGGGCGCGGGATGGGCGGCGGGTTCGGCGGTGGCTACGGCCGTGGCGGGGGCGGCGGTGGCGGATTCGGCGGGCCGGGGAGCTTCGGCGGGGGTGGCACGCGGGGGCGGATGGGCGGTGGAGGGCGCTTCTGATCGAGGTTTGTGCGTACGGGAGGCCTTCCCCGCTCTCCGTACGCGGTCCGGAACTCACGTACCCGTAAAGGAAGTTCACTGCGATGACGAAGCAGACCATCCTGGGCCGTGTCGCCCAGCTCGCGAAGGCCAACATCAACTCGCTGCTCGACCAGGCCGAGGATCCGGCCAAGATGCTCGACCAGCTGATCCGCGACTACACCAACAACATCCGTGAGGCGCAGGAAGCGGTGTCGACCACGATCGGCAATCTGCGGCTGCTCGAACAGGACCACAAGGAAGATGTGGACGCGGCCGGCGAGTGGGGCGGCAAGGCGCTCGCGGCCAGCAAGAAGGCGGACCAGCTGCGGTCCGCCGGTGACGCCGACGGTGCGGACAAGTTCGACGCGCTCGCCAAGGTGGCGCTGCAGCGGCAGTTGCAGTCCGAGAAGGAGGCGAAGGACGCGGAGCCGACGATCGCGGCGCAGACCGAGGTGGTCGAGAAGCTGAAGTCGGGCCTGGACCAGATGCAGATCAAGCTGAGCGAACTGCAGGCCAAGCGCGATCAGTTGGTGGCGCGCTCGAAGACGGCCGAGGCGCAGAACCAGATGATGGACGCGGCCCAGAACATCAATGTGCTCGACCCGACGAGCGAGCTGTCGCGGTTCGAGGAGAAGGTGCGGCGGGAGGAGGCGCGGGCGCTCGGGAAGCAGGAGCTGGCGGCGTCTTCGCTGGACGCGCAGTTCGAGCAGCTGGATTCCTTGGGCGACCAGGCCGAGATCGAGGCTCGGCTGGCCGCCATGAAGGCCACGTCGTGATGTCGGGGTCGGGAACTAGAACATGCTCAACAGCGCGTCAACAGAAGGCTCCGATGGTGAGCCGCCGTCCGGGAGTGGTAGTTCGAACCACACCGTTTTGCCGCGCGGGGTGCGGCGGGCGCCCCATGATGCGCTGAGCAGGCCGACGAGTTGGAGGCCGCGGCCGCCCTCGTCGGTGTCGCGGGCGCGGCGGCGGCGCGGCTGGACGAGGCCCGCGTCCCAGACCTCGCAGACCAGGGTGCGGTCGAGGAGGAGGCGGAGTCTGATCTCGCCTTCGCCGTACCGCAGGGCGTTGGTGACCAGCTCGCTGACCAGCAGCTCCGTGGTGTCCACGAGGGCTTCGAGGTCCCAGGAGGCGAGCTGGGCGCGGGCCAGTTCGCGGGCGCGGCCCACCGAGCGGGCCTCGCGCGGCAGGGTCCAGTCGCCGACCGCGTCGCGGGGCAGGCCCTGGACGCGGGCCATGAGCAGGGCGATGTCGTCCTCGCCGTGGCGGGTGTCGAGGGTGTTGAGGACGTGGTCGCAGACGTCCTCGAGGGCGCGGGACGGGTCCGTGATCGCGGAACGGAAGGCGCGCAGGCCCTCGTCCAGGGGGTGTTCGCGGGATTCGACGAGTCCGTCCGTATAGAGGGCGAGCAAGGCGCCCTCCGGGAGCTGGACTTCGACCTCTTCGAAGGGTTCGCCGCCTACGCCCAGTGGCATGCCCGGCGGTACGTCGAGCATCAGGGCCGCTTCGCCGGGCTCGACGAGGACGGGCGGCAGATGGCCGGCGTTGGCGAAGGTGCAGCGGCGGGTGACCGGGTCGTACACCGCGTAGACGCAGGTCGCGAGGTAGACCTCGGAGGGGTCGATATCGCGGCCCTGGAGTGCGCGCCGGGTGGACTGGGGTGAGTGCGGGTGCTGGCCCCAGGGCGTGGGCGAGCCGAGTCCGCGGGCGATCTCGTCGAGGGCGGCGAGGACTTCGGCGGGTTCGAGGTCGAGCAGGGCCAAGGTGCGTACGGCGGTACGGAGTTCACCCATCGCGACCGCGGCGCGCAGCCCGCGGCCCATCACGTCGCCGACGACCAGGGCGGTGCGGTGGCCGGGCAGCTCGATCACGTCGAACCAGTCACCGCCGACCTCGGTGGCGGCGTTGCCGGGCAGATAGCGGCAGGCGATGTCCAGGCCCGCGGCCTCGGGGTCGCCGGGCGGGAGCAGGGAGCGCTGGAGGATCAGGGCGCGTTCGTGCTCGCGGCGGTACAGGCGCGCGTTGTCGATACAGACCGCGGCGCGGGCGGCCAGCTCGACGGCCAGGGTGCGGTCGCGTTCCGAGAAGGGTTCGCTGCCCATGGTGCGTGAGAAGCGGACCAGGCCCACGACGGTGTCGTGGGCGACCATCGGCACGGCGAGCGTGGAGCGCACCATGCCGCCCTCGGTACGCGGGATGGTGACCGGGCGTGCGGTGCGCAGGGCGTCCGCGCAGGGCGAGTTGAAGGAGTAGCGGTGCAGCGCACCGACGGTGACGGGCTCGCCGCAGTCGTCGAGCGGGCCGTCGGAGACCGCGCTGGAGAAGGCGACGCGGCGCAGCTCGGCGCTGCCGTCGGCGAGTCCGGGCGGGGTCTCGTCACCGTCGAGCAGACCTTGGTACAGGTCCACGGAGGCCAGGTCGCAGAAGACCGGGACGGTGACGTCGAGGAGTTCGCGTGCGGTGGTCTCCAGGTCGAGGGAGTTGCCGATCCGCGAACCCGCCTCGTTGAGGAGCGCGAGATTACGGCGGGACTGGGCGGCCTCGCGGGCGGCCGCGTGGCGGCGGGTGACATCGGTGCCGAGGCCGGCCACGCCGATGGGACGACCCGTACCGCTGTGCACGCGGTAGAGGTTGATGGACCAGTGGCGGCGGTCGTTGGAGCCGGGCGCGGGCCCGACGATCTGCATGTCCGTGACGGAGTCGCCGGTCTCCAGGACCCGCTTGAGCGCGGCGGCCATCCGGTCGGCCTCACCGCGCGGCAGATAGTCGTGGACGGTGCGGCCGCGGTGGTCGTCGGCATTGCCGCCGAAGACGGCGGCGAAGCGCTTGTTGGCGCGCTGCACGCGTAGATCCGTGCCGAACAGCAGAAATCCGAAGGGGGACTGACCGAAAATCGCCTGCGAAGCGGCAAGGTCGGTCTCTATGCGGCGCAGCGCCCGGACGTCGACCACGATGCAGACCGCGCCCCGCTCGCCCTGCTCGGTCTCGGTCGGCATCACATAGACCTCGGCGACCCCGTCGAGCGAGCCGTCCTCGGCCATCCGGAAGGGGACGATGCCCGTCCACTCCTTGCCGTCGAGTATCTCGCCGACCCTGCGGTGGCCGACGTCGCGGAGCCCGGCCGGGACGAAGGCCTCGATGGGGTCCTTGCCCACGGCATCGGCCGCGGCGACATGGAAGAGCTGCTCCGCGCGCAGCGACCACTGGTCGATCCGGCCGTCGGCGCCGAGCGAGAACGAGGCGACCTTGATGTAGTCGTAGATCGAACCGGGCGGGCTCGACTGCCACAGGATGTCCGCCGCACCCTGCACGAGTCCCCGCCCGTCGGGCTGCTCGGGCTCAGGCACCTCGGCTGGTATCTCGCTCACGCGACCGTCCCCTCCAGCTCGCCGTCATGGACCGGACCTCTCGACGGCTTGCCCGCAGTATCCAGCACTACGGCCGCACGCAACACTGCGTTCACAGCTCCCATGCGAGACGTCCGTTTTCGGCCGCGCCGCAGGGAGATCGGCTCTAGTTCACCTTCTAACCATGCGGAGGCCGCCTCTAACCCCGGCCGGGCACCGGAAGCGTCAGCTCGAACCAGACGGTCTTGCCGGAATGTCCCTGTCTGGTACCCCAGCGCGTGGCCGAGCAGGCGACAAGCTGCAGGCCACGGCCCCCTTCGTCATCCAGCGTGGCATGCCGTGCGAGCGGCGGGTCCGGAAGCGGATCGGAGACTTCGACTCGGAGTACGCCGGGTGCTTCGGCGGGGCGTACGAGGCGTACCCCGATGGGACCCGAGGCGTACCGCAAAGAATTGGTCACGAGCTCGCTCACGAGCAGCACCGTGACATCGCCGAGCACACCGAGACCCCAGTGGACGAGCTGCTTGCGGACGACGGCGCGGGCGGTGCGCACAGCGGTCGGATCGGCGGGGAAGGTCCACTCGGCGCAGTCGCCTTCGGTCTCGATCACGCCGATCACTTCCCGGAGCGGGGGCCGGAACCTCTGTCCGGTTTCATGGGGTTAATCAGCACATACCCGATATCAAGGAGCGCCTACCGCTTACATCGGCGCACTGTGGCACAAACGGCGTAGGGGGGTGCTTGCCAGCTGGGGTTTCGCTTCCCTTGAGCCCCCTTTACGGGGGTAGGGGCCTCGCGACGGTCGCGGCCTTACGGAGCCGGGCGGCGGGCCGCCTCCGCGACGGCGGGGCGGTCCTGGTCCAGCCAGTCCACCGCGTCCAGCTCGTCGAGGCCGAGCCAGCGCAGGGCGTCGTGGTCCTCGAGCGGGGCGGGCTCGCCGCTCAGGAGTTTGGCGGACCAGACCTGCAGGACGTATCCGGGGCGGCCGAGCGGCCACTCCCCCGGGATGCGCTCGACGGGCTCAGCCTCGACGCCGAGCTCCTCGCGCAGCTCGCGGACCAGCGCCTCCTCGGGGCGCTCGCCCCGCTCGACCTTGCCGCCCGGGAGCTCCCAGCGGCCGGCGAGCTCCGGTGGGGCGCTGCGCCGGGCCGCGAGCATGCGCCCCTCGCGCCACAGCGCGGCACCGACCACCACGATCCGTTCGTTCATGCGCCAGAGCCTACGGTCCCGGCGGCGCCGGACGGCCGCCGGTCCGGCTGCTTCAGACGGGCCGCCGGTCCAGGTGCTCCACCCAGTACAGCTGCTTGTGCCCGCGGGCCTCCAGACCCGCGACGACCTTGTCGGCTTCCGCTCTGGTGGCATACCTGCCGACGCGGTAGCGGTTGCCGTTGTCGTCCTGACGTATGACATGCCAAGGGAGGGTGGGACTGCTGTCGTTCATCGTTCACCCGCCCTTCCGTTCGGCGCGCGCCGCATCGCGCGTCGCGAGGAAACCGCACTACGCATATGCCCGAGCCTACGCCCGACCTTCACTCTGCGAAGCGGGTATGGCACAAAGAGGTAGCGAATCGGCCATCGGCAAGGGGGCGCATCCCCATGAATGCGCCCCCTGCCGCCAAGTCGCCCCGGGTTCAGACCTGTTCAGCCGCCGTACGGACGGTCGGCAGCGGCATCAGGACCGGCTCGTCGGCCGGTGCCTTGCGGCAGACGTCGCCGCAGTCGGCGTCCAGGGAGCAGCAGAGCGAGCAGATGGGGCCGCTCTGGACCGGGCAGTCGGCGATGTCGGGCAGCTCGTAGGCGGTTTCGCAGACCGCGCAGTCGTGGGTGGCGGTCTCGTCCTCGATCACCACGTCCGGGCCGTTCACCGGGTTCGGGCGGGCCAGGTAGTACTTGCCCTTGGTGGCCCAGGCGATCAACGGGCAGAGGATCAGGGCGAGTCCGGCGGCGATGAAGGTCGAGAAGGCCTCCGCGTACTCGCCGAAGAGACCGAAGAAGGCCAGGATGGAGACGGTCGAGGCGATCGTCATGGCGCCGAAGCCGGCCGGGTTCACGGCGTACAGGTACGCACGCTTGAACTCGATGTACTTGGGGCTCCAGCCCATCCGCTTGTTGATGACCAGATCGGCGGCGACCGCGGTGATCCAGGCGATGCCGACGTTGGAGTAGAAGCCGAGCAGCTTGTTGAGCGCGGCGAACATGTTCAGTTCCATCAGCGTCAGCGCGATGGCGAGGTTCAGGAAGATGTACCAGACCCGGCCCGGGTGCTTGTGGGTGATGCGGGAGAAGAAGTTCGACCAGCTCAGCGAGCCGCTGTAGGCGTTGGTGACGTTGATTTTGATCTGCGAGACGATCACGAAGACGGCGGCTGCCGGCAGGGCCACCGAGCCGAGCCAGGGCTTGAGCGCTTCGAGCTGGGGCGCGATGGGTTCCAGCGCGTGCGTCTTCCCCACGGCTTCCAGGGCGACGAACGCCAGGAAGGCGCCGCCGAGTTGCTTGGCGGCCCCGATGATCACCCAGCCGGGACCGGCCGCGAGAACGGCCAGATTCCATCGGCGCTTGTTCGCCTCCGTCTTCTTCGGCATGAAGCGCAAGTAGTCGGCCTGCTCGCCGATCTGGGCGATCAGCGAGAGCGCCACACCGGTGCCGAGCCCGAAGCCGATCCAGTCGAAGCCGGAGCCCGCACCCTCCGTACCACCGAAGGAGCCGAACGCGCCCCAGGCGTCCGGGGCTTCGAAGGCGAGGATGATGAACGGCAGGATCATGCCGATGATCCAGATCGGCTGGGTCCAGGCCTGCACCTTGGCGAGCGCACCCATGCCGCGGAAGACGATCGGGATCACGATCAGCGTGGTGACCAGGTAGCCGATCTCGACCGGGAGGCCGACGGCTTGATGCATGGCCTGGGCCATGATCGAGCCTTCGAGCGCGAAGAAGATGAAGGTGAAGGACGCATAGATGAGGGACGTCAGCGTCGAGCCGAAGTAGCCGAAGCCGGCGCCGCGGGTCACCAGGTCCATGTCCAGGCCGTATTTGGCGCAGGCCTTGGCGATGGGGATACCGGTGATGAAGATGATCGTCGCCGCGGTGAGGATCGAGGCGGCACCGCTCGTGAAGCCGTACGTGAAGACGATCGAGGCGCCGATCGCGAAGTCCGCGAGATAGGCGATCCCGCCGAGCGCCGTGCCCGCGACCATCGACGGCGACCAGCGCCGGAACGAGTGCGGCGCATAGCGCAGCGAGTAGTCCTCGCGGCTCTCGTCGGCGGCGAGCTTGGCGTAACTCCGTTTCGGAGGCGGCGGGTTGACCTCTTCGGTGCGGGTGACCGTGTCCGTCATGCTGGCTCCTTCACGCTTTCACCGACCTGAGTGCGGGTTCGGTCGGTGAAGGTAGGAGCCGGACATGACGATCCGTAGCGGTATACCATTAACCCGGTGTTACGCGGGTGGGGCGGGGGTTAACTCCGGGTCACAGGCGGCGGACGACGGCGTCCGGGTATCGGTCGACTACCGCTTGAGCTGGGTTACTCGACGGCAGCGCGACCTGGGTCACTTGACGGGCACCTGGGTCACTTGACGGGCAGGTGGTAGGCCACCCGGTAGCGGTCCGCCGGGATGACCACGTCCGCCGTCTCGACCGGCCGGCCCGAGGCGTAGTACGTGCGCTCGATGACCACGACGACATGGCCGGGCACGCCACCGAGCAGATGCAGCTCCTCGGCGAGGCCGGGGCGGGCGCCCACCTCCTCCGCGACGTTGTCCACGATCACGTCGATGGCCGCCATCCGCTCGACCACTCCGCAGCCGCCGAGCGGCCCCTCCTCGGGGAGCATCACCGGGGTGCGGCCGGTCACCGCGAGGGGCTCCCAGGAAGTGGAGAGCATCATCGCCTCGCCGGCGTCCCGGAAGACGTACGAGGTGCACATCACGCGGTCGCCGATGTCGATCGCGAGCCGCCGGGCGATGTCGCCGTCCGCCAGGGCCTGTTCGCTGCGGGACTCCCAGGTGCCGCGCGCCCCCGCCTCGGCCTGCTCCTGCCGGAACGGCGAGAGCCCGCCTCTGTGCCGGTAGGCCGCGCGCGAGACCCGGCGCGGGACCGGCCGCTCGCGCACATAGGTGCCCGATCCCGAGCGGCCCTCGACCAGGCCCTCCGCCATCAGGACCTTGCGGGCCTCGAGGGCCACGGTGTCGGAGACCCCGTACTCCTCGCGGATGCGGGCCTGCGAAGGGAGCCGGGTGTGCGGCGGCAGCGTGCCGCTCACGATCTGCTTCCGGAGATCGTCCGCTACGCGCAGATACGCGGGCTGCTCACCGAACGTCACTGGCCACTCCCATCAGGTTGACAGACAGCAACAGCCTGGCAACCGTGGGTTGTTGACCGCAACCAAAGGCCAGGGAATCACTCGAAGTGATGACGATCATGGTCAACGGCTTGTGTACAGCGCGTCGTTGACCTAGCCCCTGGTATGCCCCGGACTAGACGTCGGCGCCCTCACCAGGGGCGGGCTCGGCGCCCGGGTCCGCGGACTCCGAGCCGCCGGAACTGCCGCCGGAGCTGTCCCCGGGGGTTTCACCGGGAGTGCCGCCCGCGTCCCGCAGCGAGCTGGTGAGCTTGCCGCCGTTCTCGTCCACGAAGACGCAGGTGACCTCGCGGTCGCCGACGTTCCAGCTCTCCTGAGTGGGGCTCATGTAGTCGGAGACGACGTTCTCGGCGAGGGCGTCCGCGTCCACGACGTAGTCGCCGAGCAGGGTCGCGCACCGCTCGGCGGCGAGGTCCTCGATCGTGTCCTGACCCGGGTACGAGGAGTGCTCGAGCCGGAACGAGCCGTAGACCTCGCTGTCGTGCAGCCCTGCACAGGGCACGATGTTGATCTCCTCGACGTACCCCTCCTCCGCCCCTGCGGGCACGTTGAAGCACTGCCCCTTCTCGGGCGTGAGGGACTGCTCCTGCTGCGCCTCCTTCATGCCGTCGTTGAAGCCGCCCCAGAACTCGGAGGCCGCGCCGCTGACGAAGAAGAGAAGGGTGAGGACCAGCGTCACCGAGTTGACCACGAGGCCCGAGATCGCGAGGCCCTTGCCGGACTGACCGGTCTTCTTGATCTGCCGCAGCGCGACCAGGCCGAAGACCAGGCCGAGCGGCAGGAAGCAGAGCACACAGGTCACGAGGGCGGCGATGGCGAAGCCGCTGGTCCTGGGCGCGGCGGGGTAGGGAGCCCAGCCGTTGCCGTAGCCGGGGTACTGGCCGTACGGCGGCTGGCCGGGCTGCTGACCGTAGGGCTGGCCGGGCTGCTGACCGTAGGGCTGCCCGTACGGGGGCTGGCCATAAGGAGCCGGCTGACCGTTGGGCGGCTGCTGGCCGTAAGGCGGCTGCGGGCTCTGCTGCGGCGGGCCATACGGGTTGTCCTGGGGCGGCGGGGGTATGGCCACGGGTCCGGTCTCCTGATCGGCTGTGTGCGAACTGCTGCCGGAATCGTACGGGCATACGGCCGGACCCCGACGGCCCGTATCGCGGACCAGGCGCAGGGCCAACGGCCCCACCCGCACCCCCGTGCGTGGGACCCCCGCGCGGCGCACCCCGGAGCCGCGCGCCGGGCTTCCTAGGGTCGGCCGCGTGACCATCTCGCGCCTCAGCCGACTGTGCGCCGCAACCGCAGCCGTCGTCCTCGCCGCCATGGCGCTGCCCGCCGCCGGAGCCACGGCCCGCCC
>NZ_JBEPEW010000078.1:0-39816 GCF_040300965.1 Streptomyces mesophilus
CGAGCCCGCTCCCGTACAGGAGAAGCCCGCCGAGGCGCCCGTACAGGAGAAGGCCGAGAGCGCGGCCCCGGCCCGTCCGCGGCGTCGCGCCGTGCGCAAGGCGTCCGCGCCGACGACGTCCGAGGACGCCGCCGTGGTGGTCGTGCCCGCGACCGGTGAGTCCGAGGCCGCGTCCGCAGGGGAGGCCGAGGAGGCGGCGCCGGCCAAGAAGGCCGCGCGCAAGTCGGCCAAGAAGGCCACCGCCAAGAAGGCCGCGACGAAGAAGACCGCGGCGGCCAAGAAGACGGTGGCCAAGAAGACCGCGGCGAAGAAGTCGACCACGAAGAAGGCGACGGCGAAGAAGACCGCGGCGGCCGAGCAGCAGACGCTGCCGTCGGTGTCGGCTCCGACCGACTGACTTCAGGTTCCTCCGCGCAACCAGTCGGCCTGTCCCGGTTCATCCGGGACAGGCCGCTTTGCTGTGTGGCCGGAGTGACATTTCTTGCTGGTTACGAACTTAAAGACCGTGTGAAAACTCCTGGTACCCTGGCGCCCGTTGAGACTGAGTTTCTCCGCCAGATGGTTACATCTTGCGCGATCAGTCGCCTTCCATGAACGGCCGGCGGGGGCTTGGGCGTTTGTGTGCGAAAGAAAACCTTGAGGTCGGCCACGTGCCGGGGGACTGGTCTGTCCGAACCGACATCCACTTCCCCTCACCTCGAACAGTGCGCCCACGAGGTGCTGAAGGGGAGGGTGGCCATGTCTGGCGCCAGCAATCAACTGATACCCGCCGCAAAGCCTGTCATCGGTGAGGACGAGATCGAGGCGGCGGTACGCGTGCTCCGCAGCGGGCGCGTCGTTCAGGGCCCCGAAGTCGCCGCCTTCGAGGAGGAGTTCTCGGAGCTGGTCGAGGGGCGGCACTGCGTCGCCGTCAACTCGGGCACCTCTGCGCTTCATCTGACCCTGCTCGCCCTCGGCATCGGGCCGGGCGACGAGGTCATCGTCCCGTCGTTCTCCTTCGCGGCCTCGGCGAACGCCGTCCGCCTGGTCGGCGCCGACGTGGTCTTCGCCGACATCGAGCCGGGCAGCTTCGGCCTCGACCCGGCAGCGGTCGAGGCGGCCATCACGCCGCGCACCGCGGCCGTCATGCCGGTGCACCTGTACGGCCACCCGGCCGCCATGGACCGCTTGATGCCCCTCGTGGAGCGGCACGGTCTCGCGGTCGTCGAGGACGCCTGCCAGGCGCACGCCGCCGCTCTGAACGGCACCCCCGTCGGCGCGTTCGGCACGGCGGGCACCTTCAGCTTCTACCCGACGAAGAACATGCACGCCCTCGAGGGCGGCATGATCACCACGGCCGACGCCGAAGTCGCGCGCACGCTGCGACTGCTGCGCAACCAGGGCATGGAGCAGCGGTACGCCAACGAGATCGTCGGCGCCAACATGCGGATGACCGACGTCGCCGCCGCCATCGGCAGGGTCCAGCTGGGCAAGCTGGGCGCCTGGACCGAGCGCCGCCGCGCCAACGCCGCCTACCTGGACGAGCACCTGACGGGACTCGTCACGCCGCCCGTCGCCGAGGGCGCACGGCACGTGTACCACCAGTACACCGTGCGCGTAGAAGGCGACCGGGACGCCGTGCAGGAGCAGCTCACCGCCGCCGGTGTCGGCAACGCGGTCTACTACCCCACCCCCATCCACCGGCTCAAGCCGTACTGGGAGCCGGACCAGAAGGCCGGCCGTACGTGGGACCTGCCGGAGACCGAGCGCGCGGCGGCCGAGGTCGTCTCGCTGCCGGTCCACCCCTCGCTGACCGAGGGCGAACTCGAGCGCGTCGTCGCCGCTGTGAACGGTCTGGGGATCTGACGTGAACGCTGAGAAGCCGCTGCGGGCCGGACTCGTCGGCCTGGGATCGATGGGACGCCACCACGCGCGCGTCCTCGCCGGCCTCGACCGGGTGGAACTGGTCGGTGTCGTCGACCCGATGGGGGACAAGAACGGCTGGGCCCAGGGGGCTCCCGTCCTGTCCACCGTCGAGGAACTGCTCGAACTCGGCGTCGACTACGCCGTCGTGGCCTGCCCGACGGCCCTGCACGAGGAAGTCGGTCTCCAGCTCGCCGGGGCCGGTGTCGCCGCGCTGATCGAGAAGCCGGTCGCCGACTCGGTCGAGGGCGCCCGCAAGCTGGTCGAGGCCTTCGAGTCGCGCGGCCTTGTGGCCGGCGTGGGTCACATCGAGCGCTGCAATCCGGCGCTGCGCAGCCTGCGCACCCGTCTCGAGGCCGGGGAGCTGGGCGAGATCTTCCAGGTGGTCACGCGCCGCCAGGGCCCGTTCCCGCACCGCATCGCCGATGTCGGCGTGGTCAAGGACCTCGCCACCCACGACATCGACCTGACGGGCTGGGTGACCGGCCAGACGTACACCTCGATCGCCGCGCACACCATCCACAAGAGCGGCCGCCCGCACGAGGACATGGTCTCCGCCGTGGGCCGGCTGTCCGGCGGCGCGATGGTCAGCCACCTGGTCAACTGGCTGAGCCCGCTCAAGGAGCGCTTCACCTCGGTCACGGGCGAGCGCGGCACGTTCATCGCCGACACGCTCACCGCGGACCTGACGTTCTACTCGAACGCCGCCGTGACCACCGAGTGGGAGGCGCTGCAGGCGTTCCGCGGGGTCTCCGAGGGCGACATGATCCGGTACGCGATCCCGAAGCGGGAGCCGCTCCTCGTGGAGCACGAGCTGTTCCGGGACGCGGTCCTGGGCGAGCCCGCGGACATCTGCACGCTGCGGCAGGGGATGCGGACGGTCGAGGTGGCCGCGGCCGTACTCGAATCCGCTGAAACCGGACAGACGTTGGAGCTCAAGGCGGAGGAGTTCGCGGGTCATGGCGTCTGAGGTCACGCCGGTGCCGTCTCGGGGCCGGATCGTCATGCTGGTCGACAACGGCGTCAACGGCGATTCCCGAGTGCAGAAGGAAGCCCGTTCGGCCGCCGAGGCCGGCTGGGACGTCGTTCTGCTCGGCCGCTCGCCGGACAAGAAGGAACACACCTGGCAGATCGGCGACGCGCAGGTGCGCCTCGTGCGGGTGCCGGCACCGCTGCGGCGCCGTAGGCACGAGTACCGGCGTGCGATCCTGCGCGCTCCGCTCGCCTACAAGCCCGGTCCGCTCGCCGCGTATCGCAAGCAGAAGATGAAGGCCTGGCGCGCCGATCTGAGTGTCCGGCTCGTGCTCGCCCGGCGCAGCGGCGGACTTGCCGCGCTGCGTCTGCTGCCCGCGCGTCTCGCCGCCAGGCTGCTCAGCCGCTGGGTGGGGCTGCGCCATCGGCAGACGCGGCGGCTCGACGAGCGGCGCAAGGCGATGACCTCGCCGCTCGACCGCTTCACCACGGCCTTCTGGCAGCGCACCATGGGCGACCGCGCCTGGCGGCGGCTCGACCCCGGCCTGTGGGACTACGAGTTGGCGTTCGGCAAGGAGATCGACGCGCTCAAGCCGGACGTGATCCACGCCAACGACTTCCGGATGCTCGGAGTCGGCGCGCGGGCGAAGCTGCGGGCGTCGGCCAAGGGCCGCACCATCCCGCTGGTCTGGGACGCGCACGAGTTCCTGCCCGGCCTCAAGCCGTGGGACCCGCATCCCCGTTGGCATGTCGCGCAGTGTGCCCATGAGAAGGAGTACGCGCGCCACGCGGACGCCGTGACCACCGTCTCGGAGACGCTCGCCACGATGCTGGCCGAGCGGCACGGGCTCGCCGAGCAGCCCGCCGTGGTCCTGAACGCTCCCGACGGCGAGATCTCGCCCGAGCAGGCGGCCGAACCGGTTCCCGATCTGCGCGAGCTGTGCGGTATCGGCGCCGACGTCCCGCTCTCCGTATACAGCGGTGCGGCCGCGCCCCAGCGCGGGCTCGACATCATGGTCGAATCGCTGCCCCGGCTCGAGGGTCTGCACGTGGCGTTCGTCGTGCTGCGGCCGAACTCCGACTACATGCGGAGCCTGCGGACGCGCGCCGAGGAGCTCGGGGTGTCGGACCGCGTGCACATCCTGCCGTACGTCCCGCACTACCAGGTCGTGCCGTTCCTCTCGTCCGCGGACATCGGCGTCATCCCCATCCACCAC
The DNA here is from genome assembly GCF_040300965.1 of Streptomyces mesophilus. Classification (GTDB taxonomy): domain Bacteria; phylum Actinomycetota; class Actinomycetes; order Streptomycetales; family Streptomycetaceae; genus Streptomyces; species Streptomyces mesophilus_A. The sequence continues at coordinate 4,092 of NZ_JBEPEW010000078.1, forward strand.
TGGCCGAACCACGAGATCGCCCTGATCACCAAGTACTTCGAGTACTCGCACGCGCGTCTGCCGCTGGTGGTCAGCGACGTGAAGACGATGGGCGACATGACCGTCAAGACCGGTCAGGGCGAGGTCTTCGAGGCGGAGAACGTGGACGCGTACGTCCGGGCGGTCGAGGCCGTGCTCAAGGACCCCAAGAAGTACCGGGACGTGTACGAGACTTCGGGCCTGCTCGAGCAGTGGACCTGGGAGCACCAGGCGACGGAGCTCGACGCGGTGTACACGAAGCTGGTGACGGGATCTTCCAGGGGAGAGAGATGAGCCGAACCCCCGATGTCACCGTGGTGGTGGCGGTCTACAACACCATGCCGTACCTCACGGAGTGCCTGAACTCCCTGGTGGAACAGAGCATCGGTCTCGACCGCCTGGAGGTCGTCGCCGTCGATGACGGCTCCACGGATGACAGCGGTAAGGAGCTCGACCGCTTCGCCGAGCGGTACCCGGAGACCTTCAAGGTCATCCACCAGGCCAACTCCGGTGGCCCGGCCGCCCCCAGCAACCGTGCCCTCGACGTGGCCACCGGACGGTACGTCTACTTCATCGGCGCGGACGACTACCTCGGGAACGAGGCGCTCGAGCGCCTGGTCGCCAGTGCCGACGAGAACGGATCGGACGTCGTCGCCGGCAAGATGGTCGGCACGAACGGCCGTTACGTACGCCAGAAGCTCTACGAGGCCAACGCCTCGTCCCTCTCGCTGTTCGACTCGGATCTGCCGTTCGCGCTGGCCAACACGAAGCTGTTCCGCCGCGAACTGGTCGAGAAGCACACGCTGCGCTTCCCCGAGGACCTGCCGGTCGGCAGCGACCAGCCGTTCACCATCGAGGCCTGCTACCGGGCCCGCAACATCTCGGTCGTCGCCGACTACACCTGCTACTACGCGGTGAAGCGCGGCGACGCCAGCAACATCACGTACCGGGCGAACCACCTGGCGCGGCTGAAGTGCACCGCGGAGATCATGCACTTCACGGCCCGGCTGATCGAGGCCGGACCGCGCCGTGACGCGGTGCTCGAACGGCATTTCACCTGGGAGCTCGCCAAGCTGATCCAGGACGACTTCCTGGACCTCGACCGCGGGACCCAGCAGGAGGTGTGCGCCGGCATCGGTGAGCTCGCCGACGCGTACTTCACCGAGGAACTGCGCGACTCCATGGACGTCAAGCGCCGTGCCCGCATCTGCCTCGCGCAGGGGGGAGCGGTGGACGAGCTGACCGAGGCGATCAGGGACGAGGCGCGCCGTGGCACGCCGACCTTCCACGCCGAGGGCAGCAGGGCGTACGCGGCCTACCCGGGCTTCCGCGACACACGGCTCGCGCTGGCGGACCGTGCCTTCGAGCTGATGGAGGAGAAGGTGCCGGGGCGGCTCGCCAAGGGCACCAAGCTGCTCGCCGCCGCCTGGGACCAGGAGGGCGACGGGCTGCACATAGCGCTCTCCGTACGCATACCCGTCACCGGGGACACCGAGAGCGCCGTGATCCGGCTCGCCGACGGCGCCATGCCCAAGAGTGCGGACAAGCCCGGGGCGATCGTGGTGCCCGACGACCGTGAACTGCCCGATCCGGTGGGCGAGTTCCGCACCGAGGCGGACCCCGAGGGCACGGTGCTGCACGCCCGTATACCGGTCGGCGCGATCCATGCCACCCGAGGTGTCCGCGTGTACCTGCGGCTGGCCGGGCGTCAGTACGAGATACCGGTCAGGGGCAAGGGCGAACCGATGCCGCTGGCCAGACGGTGGCGGCGCGAGGATCCGTACCGGGTGTCCGCCACGGTGAACAAGAAGGGCCGCATGGTGATCACCACCGGTCCGCTGTTCCCGGTCCAGAAGTCACTGGGATCGCGGCTGCGCTCCCGGCTGTTCGGCTCCAAGAGGAAGTAACCACCACTCATGAACATCTGCGTAGTCGCCCTCGGCAAGATCGGGCTGCCGCTCGCCGTGCAGTTCGCCGCCAAGGGGCACCGGGTGATCGGCGCCGACGTCAACGAGAAGGTCGTCGAGCTGGTCAACGCGGGGACCGAGCCCTTCCCCGGCGAGTTCGACCTCGACCGGCTGCTCAAGGAGACTGTCGACGCGGGCCTGCTCACCGCCACGACGGACACGGCCGCGGCGGTGGCCGAGGCCGACGCCGTCGTCGTGGTGGTGCCGCTGTTCGTGGATGCCGAAGGCGTGCCGGACTTCGGCTGGATGGACGCCGCGACCAAGGCGATCGCGGCCGGCCTCAAGCCGGGGACCCTGGTCTCCTACGAGACCACGCTGCCCGTCGGCACCACCCGTGACCGCTGGGCGCCCATGCTCGCGGAGGGCTCCGGCCTGACCCCGGGCGAGGACTTCCACCTGGTCTTCAGCCCCGAACGCGTCCTGACCGGGCGGGTCTTCGCCGACCTGCGCCGCTACCCGAAGCTCGTCGGCGGCATCGACGAGGCCTCGGCGCGCCGTGGTGTGGAGTTCTACGAGGCCGTGCTCGACTTCGACGAGCGCGCGGACCTGCCGCGCCCCAACGGCGTCTGGGATCTGGGCACTTCGGAGGCCTCCGAGATGGCCAAGCTCGCCGAGACGACGTACCGCGACGTCAACATCGGTCTGGCGAACCAGTTCGCGCGCTTCGCCGACAAGACCGGCATCGACGTGAAGAAGGTCATCGAGGCCTGCAACTCGCAGCCCTACAGCCACATCCACCAGCCCGGTATCGCGGTCGGCGGGCACTGCATCCCGATCTACCCGCGGATGTACCTGTGGAACGACCCCGAGGCGACCGTCGTGCGCTCCGCGCGCGAGGCGAACGCGGCGATGCCCGCGTACGCCGTGGATCTGCTCGCGGCCGCCTATGGCGACCTGACGGGCGTGAACGTCCTGGTCCTGGGCGCGGCCTACCGCGGTGGCGTCAAGGAGACGGCCTTCTCCGGCGTCTACGGCACCGTCGAGGCGCTCAAGGAGCGCGGCGCGGTCCCGTTCGTCTCGGACCCGATGTACACGGCGCAGGAGCTCACCGCCCACGGTCTGCCGCCGCACAACGGTGAGCAGATCACCGCGGCGATCCTCCAGGCCGACCACGCCGAATACCGTGAGCTCGCCGCCGCCGACCTGCCGGACGTGCGCGTCCTGGTCGACGGCCGCCGCACCACGGACCCGGCCCGCTGGGAAGGCGTACGCCGCGTCGTCATCGGCGGCTGAATTCCGTAACCCCTGAACGCCGAGTGGGCCCGTACAGCGCTGCTGTACGGGCCCACTTCGCTTCTGCCTTCGCCTTCGCGTTTGCCTTCGCCTTCGCGTCTGCATTCGCCTTCGCGTCTGCATTCGCCTTCGCGTCAGCTCTCGCCCTCGCGTCAGTCCTCGCCGCGGCCGCCGAGCAGGATCCGGTCGAAGTCCGCCAGCGGGGAGCTGGGGTCCCAGGTGGCCGAGGCATGCGCGGAGGCGTCCCGGGCGAGCTCGAGCCAGGTCTCCTCGGCGGCCGTGGCGGCGAGGATCCGCTCGGCGGCCTCGGCCGGGGTCGTGACGATCCAGGACGCGGGGAAGAGCGTACGGGCCCCGTGCGCCTTGCCGGCGAAGTACGGCCAGTCGCGGACGACCGGCAGCGCCCCGCTGGCCGCACCTTCGATCAGACCGGCGTGCCAGCTCTCGCGGACCGAGGTGCTCAGGATCACCCCCACCTCCTCGAGCGCGCCCGGCACATCGGCGGTCTGCCCGATCTGCCGTACCGCACCCTCGGCCTCCAGCGGGCCGAGCTCGGCGAGGAAGGCCTCGTGGTAGCGGGCGGTCGCGGCGGATCCCGCGGCGCCGAGCGGGCTCCCGATGGTGTGCAGTACGTAGCGGGGGTCCTTGCGGCGCAGCAGCTTCAGGACCTCGAGCGCCCAGCGGGGGTCCTTGGCGACCTGGCTGGTGCCGACGAGCCCCAGGGTGAAGCGCGCGTCGGGCTTCTTGGGCCGGGCGAAACGGTCCAGCGGAACCACGTTGGAGACGACATGGAGCCGGGGCCCGTCCGGCTCGGCCAGGCGGGGCACCGCCGCCACGCACAGCTCGCGCAGATGCTCGCTGACGAAGACCAGGTCGTCGACGCGGGAGAAGTCGGCCAGATGGGGCCAGTAGCCCAGGGCTTCGAAGCTGTGCAGCCGGACGACGATCCGGGTGGTGCCCGGGTCGACACGGGTGAACAGGGTCGCGGCGGCGGTGCACCAGTCGACGAAGACCACGTCGGCCCAGTCGAGATGCGGCCGGAGGGCCGCCTCGGCGGCCCGTGTGTACGCGCCGTCCCCGGCCACCGCGTGCCGCACCAGGCGGCCCACGCCTCCGGACAGGGGCTTGAGTTCGGGGTCGGCGGCGGTGTTGAGCAGCCGGAGCTCGACGTCCGGGTCCTGCTCGTAACGCTGCAGGAGCGGGCCGAGGAAGTTCGCGTTGTTGCTGTGGGCGACCAGGAGCCGTACCGGCCGGCCCGCCTCGGGAGCGGCCGCCGTGCTCTTGCGGCCGCGCGCCTTGCGCAGCGCACGTGCGGTCCTGCTCCGGCGCAGCGGCCCGGTGAACGCGGCGGGGTCCTCGGCCAGGGGCGAGGCGCCGTTGTCGAGGTGGGCCACGCGGTGGAAGGCCAGCATCAGCGCCTTGGTGAGCGAGGCGGCGGCCTCCTTCTTGCGGCCGGCGGCGAACTCCGCGTCCGCCCAGGCCAGCTCGGCGGCGTAGGCCTGGCGCAGATGCCGCGGGACGTACCCCTGTGCCAGCCGGGTCTGTGCGGCCTCGGCGAGCAGATCGGCCTTGCGTCGGGCGTCCCGCTCGCGGTGGGCCACGACGCCCAGGACCCGCTCGGCGAGGAACGGGCGGGGGACCCGGCCCATGCGGGAGACGGCCCATCCGGCTATGCCTGTGAGCCCGCCATCAGAAACATCCGGTGTCGGCACGGTGAACTCCATGGTCGGCGCAGAGACTCGGACCGTACGGATTTTCGGAGCCGAGCGGAAGCCCTGGACGGGCACGGGTTGGATCCTCGGGAGCGCTCGAGGCGCGCCCCCGAGGGGAGGAGCGGCTGCTAGGCCGACCGCTCCGTCAGCGTCCCGTCCTTCTCCTCGTACCGAGCCCCCGTCTGCGGGCACTCCCACACCCCTGCGTCGCGCTCCACGAGCTTGACGCCGGAGCGGCCCACCCAGCCGGCCTGGCGTGCGGGGACGCCCATGACCAGGGCGAAGTCGGGCACGTCCTTGGTGACGACCGCGCCGGCCGCGACCATGGCCCAGCGGCCGATACGGACCGGGGCGACGCACACCGAGCGCGCGCCGATGGAGGCGCCCTCGGCGACCTTCACACCGACGGCCTCCCAGTCGCCGCCGCGCTTCTGCTTGCCGTCGGGGTCAACGGAGCGCGGGTTGTGGTCGTTCGTGAAGACCACCGCCGGGCCCACGAAGACACCGTCGGCCAGCTCCGCGGGCTCGTAGACGAGTGCGTAGTTCTGCAGCTTGACGTTGTCACCGATCTGCACGCCGGTGCCCACATAGGCGCCGCGGCCGACCACGCAGCCCTCGCCGAGACGGGCTCCCTCGCGGATCTGGGCAAGCTCCCAGACGCTGCTCCCAGCGCCGATCTGAGCGGTCTCGTCGACCTGGGCGGTGGGCTGGACCCGGTAGTTCACTGGCTTCTGCCTTTCCATATGCGCTCGACCGGCGAGCTTACGCGTGGGCCGACGAGCTTGGGGAAGGCGTCGAACCAAGTAATGAAGGGGCGAAGCTTGTGAATCTTCGACCATGGGTGAGGCTAAGGTAAGGGCCCGAGCCTGACTGTGAGTTCTGACACCATGGGGACAGGATCCCCGTCACTTGCGAAGTATGGGGGGCCATACGTGAAGGCGCTCGTGTTGTCCGGGGGTGCGGGCACCCGCCTGCGCCCCATCACGCACACCTCGGCCAAACAGCTCGTGCCGGTCGCCAACAAACCCGTGCTCTTCTACGGCCTCGAGGCGATCGCCGACGCCGGTGTCAGCGAGGTCGGCATCGTCGTCGGGGACACCGCGGAGGAAATCAGAGAGGCCGTGGGGGACGGCTCGCGCTTCGGACTCGACGTCACGTACATCCCGCAGGACGCGCCGCTGGGCCTTGCCCACGCCGTTCTCATCGCCCAGGACTTCCTCGGCGACGACGACTTCGTCATGTATCTGGGCGACAACTTCATCGTCGGCGGCATCACCCCCTTGGTGGAGGAGTTCCGCACCGAGCGGCCCGACGCGCAGATCCTGCTCACCCAGGTCCCCAATCCCACCTCCTTCGGCGTCGCGGAGCTCGACGGCAACGGTGTGGTGGTGGGCCTCGAGGAGAAGCCGAAGAAGCCGAAGAGCGATCTCGCGCTCGTCGGTGTGTACCTGTTCACCCCGGCGATCCACGAGGCCGTGCGCTCCATCGAGCCTTCCTGGCGCGGCGAGTTGGAGATCACGCACGCCATCCAGTGGCTGATCGACGGCAAGCGCGACGTGCGCTCCACGACGATCTCCGGCTACTGGAAAGACACCGGAAACGTCACCGACATGCTGGAGGTGAATCGTTCCGTCCTGGAGACCCTGGAACCGCTCCAGGAGGGAACGGTCGACGAGCGGACCGAGATCATCGGCCGGGTGCGCATCGAGTCGGGGGCCAAGGTCTGCGGCAGCCGGATCGTCGGGCCCGTGGTCATCGGCGCGGGTTCCGTGATCAGTGACGCGTACATCGGCCCGTTCACCTCCGTCTCCGAGAACTGCCGCATAGAGGACAGCGAGATCGAGTACTCGATCGTCCTCTCCGGCTCCTCCGTGACCGGCGTGCGCCGGGTGGAGGCCTCGTTGATCGGCCGCGATGTCGAGGTGACACCGGCGCCTCGCAACCCTTCCGCCCACCGGCTCGTGCTCGGTGATCACAGCAAGGTGCAGATCTCTTCATGACCGAACGCTCCACACCCGCCAGGATCCTCGTGACCGGTGGCGCCGGATTCATCGGCTCCCACTACGTCCGCACCGTCCTCGGCCCCGAAGGTCCCGGTGACGTCTCGATCACCGTCCTGGACAAGCTGACGTACGCGGGCAACCCGGCCAACCTCGACGAGGTCCGCGAGCACCCCGGCTTCGCCTTCGTGCAGGGCGACATCTGCGACCCGGAGCTCGTCGGCAAGCTGATGGCCGAGCACGACCAGGTGGTGCACTTCGCCGCGGAGTCGCACGTCGACCGCTCCATCGACGGCGGCGCCGAGTTCGTCCGTACGAACGTGGTGGGCACGCACACCCTGATCGACGCCGCCCACCGGGCCGGCATCAAGACCTTCGTGCACATCTCCACCGACGAGGTCTACGGCTCGATCGACGAGGGCTCCTGGCCCGAGACCCATCCGCTCGAGCCCAACTCCCCGTATTCGTCGGCCAAGGCGTCCAGCGACCTGATCGCGCTGTCGTACCACCGCACCCACGGCCTGGACGTGCGCGTGACGCGTTGTTCCAACAACTACGGGCACCACCACTTCCCCGAGAAGGTCATCCCGCTCTTCGTGACCAACCTGCTCGACGGCAAGAAGGTCCCGCTGTACGGCGACGGCGCCAACGTCCGCGACTGGCTGCACATCGACGACCACGTGCAGGGCATCGAGCTCGTGCGGACGAAGGGGCGCCCGGGCGAGGTCTACAACATCGGCGGCGGCACCGAGCTCTCCAACAAGGAGCTCACCGGGCTGCTGCTCGAAGCCTGCGGTGCGGACTGGGACGAGAGCGTCGAGTACGTCGAGGACCGCAAGGGCCACGACCGGCGCTACTCGGTGGACTGCACCAAGATCCGCGAGGAGCTGGGCTACGTCCCGCGCAAGGACTTCGCCGACGGCCTGGCCGAGACCGTGCAGTGGTACCGCGACAACCGCGCCTGGTGGGAGCCGCTGAAGGAGCGTGCGGCCCTGTGAGCGGCACAGGCGGCTGGCTGGTGACCGGCGCGGGCGGCATGCTCGCCCAGGACGTCCTGGCCCGTCTCGCGACCGAGGGCATCCCCGCCGTCGCGGTCACCCGTGCCGGTCTGGACATCACGGATCCCGCCGCGGTACGCGCGGTCCTGACCGAGCACCGGCCGGCCGTCGTGGTCAACTGCGCGGCCTGGACCGCCGTGGACGACGCGGAGACCCGTGAGGACGAGGCCCTGCGGATCAACGGGGACGGGCCGCGCCATCTGGCCGAGTCCTGCCGGGAGTTGAGCACCGTGCTCCTGCACGTCTCCACGGACTACGTCTTCCCCGGCGACGCCGACAAGCCGTACGCGGAGGGCGCGCCGACGGGCCCGCGCAGCGCGTACGGCCGTACCAAGCTGGCCGGCGAACAGGCGGTCCTGACGACGCTTCCCGACCGCGGATTCGTGGTCCGTACGGCGTGGCTGTACGGCGCGGGCGGCGGCAATTTCGTCCGTACGATGATCAAGCTCGAGTCCGTGAAGGAGACCCTGGACGTCGTCGACGACCAGCGCGGTCAGCCCACGTGGACCGTCGATCTGGCCGACCGCCTGGTGCGGCTGGGACACGGCGCCCTGGCGGGCACCGCTCCGGCCGGGGTCTATCACGGCACCAGCAGCGGTGAGACGACCTGGTTCGGACTCACGCGGGAGATCTTCCGGCTCCTCGGCGCCGACCCCGGGCGGGTCCGTCCGACCACGAGCGAGGCGTTCGTGCGTCCGGCGCCGCGGCCGGCGTACAGCGTGCTCGGGCACGAGCGCTGGGCGGCCGCGGGCATTGAGGCGATCGGGGACTGGCGGGAGGCGCTCGGCCGGGCGTTCACGGCGGTGCGCGGCGCAGGGCCGAGTTGATCCACCTCGCGCAGCGAAACTGTTTACGGACGACGAGTCAAACCAGTAAGTTCATGCGAACTCAACCCAGTTGACTGCACGACAGGAGTCAGAACCGTGTCGGCACAATCCACTGCGAAAAAGACGGTCAAGCGCGTTGTGGGCGAGAAAGGCTGGCAGGCGCTCCGCCGTGCCAAGCGCAAGATCTCGGGCCCGCCGGTCAAGTCCCCCACCGGCGTTGCGGCGATATCCGACGACTTGTGCAAGTTGGCGCAGCATTTCAAGACGGATAAGTGGGGCGCCCACCGTTACGCAAAGCATTATCAGCATCACCTTCAGCACTTGAAGAACGACTCGATGAACCTTCTCGAGATCGGTATCGGCGGCTACAACCGCGCCGGTCAGGGCGGTGCGTCCCTGCGTATGTGGAAGCACTTCTTCCCGAACGCGCAGATCTTCGGCGTCGACATCGAGGACAAGTCGTTCGTCGACCAGGACCGGATCACGACGTTCATCGGCGACCAGTCCGACCCCGCGTCCCTGACGAGTATCGCCGAGAAGATCGGCACCCTGGACGTCATCATCGACGACGGAAGTCACCGCAGTCCGCACGTCATCACGACGTTCGAGACGCTCTTCCCCTTGCTGCGGGACGGCGGGATCTACGCCGTCGAGGACACCCAGTCCTCGTACTGGCCCGAGTGGATGGGCAGCGAGGACCTGAATGCCCCCAATACCAGCATGGGATTGCTGAAGCGTCTGACGGACGGTCTCAATTACGAGGAATTCGTCACCGAGGATTACGAGCCCAGCTACACGGATCTCAATATCGTGGGCATGCACTTCTACCACAATCTCGTGATCATCGAGAAGGGTAAGAACGCCGAGGGTTCGAACAAGAAGAACGCCCTCAAGGCGCGATACGGCAAGGCGTAGCCGACGTGACCATCAAGGTGAGCGTGGTCATCCCCGTATACAACCCGGGTGAGTACGTCGAGGACTGTATTGCGTCGCTTCTCCGGCAGAGCCTGCCGGACGACGAGTACGAGGCCATTTTCGTCGACGACGGTTCGACCGACTCGACACCGGCGCGCCTGGACGCCCTGGCGGCCGAGCACCCGCACATGCACGTCATCCACCAGGAACCCTCCGGCTGGTCCGGGAAGCCGCGCAATGTCGGAATCGCCGCCGCACAGGGCGAGTTCGTCATGTTCGTCGACAATGACGACTGGCTCGGCGACGAGGCCCTGGAGCGGATGTACGGCTACGGAGTGGCCAATGAGGCCGATATCGTCATCGGCAAGATGGCCGGCAAAGGGCGTCCCGTACCGCGTGAACTGTTCCGGGTGAACCGCCCGCGCGCCTCGGTGGAGAACGCGCCGCTGATCGACAGCCTCACGCCGCACAAGATGTTCCGCAAGGAGTTCCTCGACCGGCACGACCTCCGTTTCATGGAGGGGCGCCGCCGGCTCGAAGACCATGTCTTCGTGGCGGAGGCCTACCTGCTCGCCTCCAGCGTCGCGGTGCTGAGCGATTACCTCTGCTACTACCACATCAGGCGCGACGACAGCTCGAACGCGGGCTTCCAACGCTTCGATCCCGTCGGCTACTTCAAGAACCTGCGTGAGGCGCTCGACGTGGTCGAACGCCTCACGGAACCCGGCCCGCTGCGCGACCGCCTGTACCGCCGATGGCTGCGCAACGAAATGGTGGAGCGGCTGCGCGGCAGCCGGTTCCTGCGCATGGACGAGGACTTCCGGCGGGAGTTGTTCGCCGAAGCGCGCGCCGTGGCCGTCGAGCGCTTCGGCCCCGGGGTCGCTGCCGGTCTGCCCCCGCAGCAGCAGGCGGTCGCCGTGCTCCTCGCCGACGACCGGCTCGACGCGGTCGAGGAGCTCGCGCGCTGGGAGGCGCGGGTGCTGCCGAGCGGCAGTATCGAGCAGCTGCGCTGGGAGGACGGGGCACTGCGGATCGCGGTCGGCGCCGAATACCTGGTGAACGGGAAACACCTCACGTTCCGCACCGAGGACGGGGAGGACCGCCTGACGGCCCTGTCGGACCTCGGCGTCGAGGTTCCCGTCCCGTTGCGCAGCAGCAGGATCGATCTGCTGCTGCGGGAGCGTGCCACGTCGGCGGAGTTCTTCCAGCCCGCCGAGTCCGCCTACGAACGCGTGCCGGGGGCGGACGGCACCTTCCACATCGTGCTGCGGGCCGACGCCTCGGTCGATCCGGAGACGGCGGCCAACGGGGCACCTCTCGGTCCGGGGATCTGGGATGTGGTCATCCGGATCGTCTGGTCGGGCTGGGCCAAGGAGACCCGCGTCGGCTCGGTGCACACGGAGGCGGCCGAGAACGGCCGCAGGGCGGCGCTCTGCGGCACTCCCGGCCGGCTGGTCCTGCCGTACTGGACCGACGGTCCGGGCAATCTCTCGCTCGACGTCGACCACGCCACCAAGAAGTACGACCGCGAGGTGCTGCGGATCGCACCGGAGCACGCACGGATCGCCGACGGCACGGCCGAGCTCACCCTGCCGCTCGTCGTACGCGAGACGGAGACCGGGTGGCTGCGGTACCAGCCCGCCGACGGCGGCGCGGCGGTCGAGGTCGAAGCCACCCTGCGGCCCGCGCCCGAAGGGGCCGTCCTTGCGGCAGCTCTGCCCCGCCCGGGGGCGGTCACGGGGACGGTGCGCCTCGAGGCCGGACTGCCGTCCGCCGAGCGGGGAACTCCCTGCTGGACGGCGCTGCCGCTCGCGCTGGACCTGACGGCCGACGGGAGCGCTTCGGTCGATGCTCCCGCGTCCCGGAAGGCGGCCGCCGAGATGGCACGGGAAGCCGCGGCCAAGGCGCAGGCAGAGGAGCGCCGGCTGCGCCGGACCGCACGCAAACGTCCCCTGTGGCGCCGGGTGGCCGGACGGATCCGGCGCGACCTGCGGCGCGCACTCAAGAAGTAGAACGGCGAGGAACCAAGAAAGATCATGCGACCTCTGTCCATAGAAGGTGCCTGGATCCATGAGCCGAAGCTCTTTCCCGACGAGCGCGGCAGCTTCCACGAGTGGTTCCGCGGCGGTGACTTCCGTGCGGCCACCGGCCAGGACCTGGACCTGGCCCAGGCCAACTGCTCGGTGTCCAAGCGCGGCACCCTGCGCGGGATCCACTTCGCGGATGTCCCGCCCAGCCAGGCGAAGTATGTGAAGTGCGTACGCGGTGCGGTGCTCGACGTGGTGGTGGACATCCGCGTCGGCTCGCCCACGTACAAACAGTGGGAGATCGTCCGCCTCGACGACGTCACGCACCATGCCGTGTACCTGTCCGAAGGCCTGGGGCACGCCTTCCTGGCGCTCACCGACGACGCGACCGTCGTCTACCTCTGCTCGGAGGGGTACGCGCCAGGCCGCGAGCACGGGATCGACCCGTTCGACCCGGACCTGGGCATCGAGTGGCCCTCGGACGTGCGGGCCCTGCTGTCCGAGAAGGACGCGCAGGCCCCGACGCTGGCCGAGGCCGAGCGGCAGGGCCTGCTGCCCGCGTACGAGAGCTGTGTGGCGTACCGGGAGGGTCTGCACAGGCCGGTTTGACCCCCTGAGCGGGGCCCCGTAACCTAGACCGTCGGCGTGTTCCTTCGCGCCATCACCTCGTAAACCCTTTTCCTTCCGGCCTTTCTGAAAAGAATCCGCCGGAAGCCTCCAGGCGGCATCGATCGCCAGGAGAGGCCGCCCGTCCTGCGGGCGGCTGGACTGCGAGGACCCGCTTCGAGTCAGAGAGTGAGATCCGCGTGTACGCCATCGTGCGCAGCGGTGGTCGCCAGCACAAGGTTGCTGTGGGCGACATCGTTGAGGTTGACAAGATTTCCACTGCCAAGGTTGGCGACACCGTAGAGCTCTCTACGCTGCTCGTTGTCGACGGCGAGTCCGTGACCAGCGACCCGTGGGTGCTGGCCGGCATCAAGGTCCAGGCCGAGATCGTGGACCACCACAAGGGTGCGAAGATCGACATCCTTCGCTACAAGAACAAGACCGGCTACCGCCGTCGTCAGGGCCACCGCCAGCAGTACACGGCGATCAAGGTCACTGAGATCCCCACGGCTGCGAAGTAAGGGACTGAGGAGAGATGGCACACAAGAAGGGCGCATCGTCCACTCGGAACGGTCGCGATTCCAATGCTCAGCGGCTCGGCGTGAAGCGCTTCGGCGGTCAGGTCGTCAACGCCGGTGAGATCCTGGTCCGCCAGCGCGGCACCCACTTCCACCCGGGCAACGGCGTCGGCCGCGGCAAGGACGACACGCTGTTCGCGCTGAACGCCGGCGCGGTGGAGTTCGGTACCCACCGTGGCCGCAAGGTCGTCAACATCGTTCCGGCTGCCTGAGCAATCAGGACTCCGTAGAGCGAAACTGTCGAAGGCGGACCTCCTTCCCCTGGCGGGAAGCAGGTCCGCCTTTGACGTGTTAGACGTAAGACATTCCGTACGTATCTGGAGGCACCCAACCATGACCACCTTCGTGGACCGCGTCGAGCTGCACATCGCCGCGGGTAGCGGGGGCCACGGCTGTGCCTCCGTACACCGGGAGAAGTTCAAGCCGCTCGGCGGCCCGGACGGCGGCAACGGCGGCCGTGGCGGCGATGTGATCCTCACGGTCGACCAGTCCGTGACCACGCTGCTCGAGTACCACCACAGCCCGCACCGCAAGGCCACCAACGGCCAGCCGGGCGCCGGCGACCACCGGACCGGCAAGGAGGGCGAGGACCTGGTCCTGTCCGTGCCGGACGGGACCGTCGTCCTCGACAAGCAGGGCAATGTGCTCGCCGACCTGATCGGCCAGGGCACCACCTACGTCGCAGCCCAGGGCGGCCGCGGCGGCCTCGGCAACGCGGCGCTCGCGTCGGCCCGGCGCAAGGCGCCCGGCTTCGCGCTGCTCGGTGAGCCCGGCGACTTCGGCGACATCGTGCTCGAGCTCAAGACGGTCGCGGATGTCGCGCTCGTCGGCTACCCGAGCGCCGGCAAGTCCTCGCTGATCTCGGTGCTCTCCGCCGCCAAGCCGAAGATCGCCGACTACCCCTTCACCACCCTGGTGCCCAACCTCGGTGTGGTGACGGCCGGTTCGACCGTCTACACCATCGCCGACGTGCCCGGCCTGATCCCGGGCGCCAGCCAGGGCAAGGGTCTGGGCCTCGAGTTCCTGCGGCACGTCGAGCGCTGCTCGGTGCTCGTGCACGTCCTGGACACCGCCACGCTCGAGTCCGAGCGCGACCCGGTCTCCGACCTCGACATCATCGAGGAGGAGCTCAAGCAGTACGGCGGGCTCGACGACCGTCCCCGCATGGTCGTCCTCAACAAGATCGACGTCCCCGACGGCAAGGACCTCGCCGAGATGGTCCGCCCGGACCTCGAGGCCCGCGGCTACCGCGTCTTCGAGGTGTCCGCCGTCGCGCGTACGGGGCTCAAGGAGCTGTCGTACGCGCTGGCCGGTGTGGTCGCCGAGGCGCGGGCCGCCAAGCCCGTCGAGGAGGCCACGCGGATCGTGATCCGGCCGAAGGCCGTGGACGAAGCGGGCTTCACCGTCAAGCTCGAGGACGTCGACGGCGAGCAGGTCTACCGCGTACGCGGCGAGAAGCCGGAGCGCTGGGTGCGCCAGACCGACTTCAACAACGACGAGGCCGTCGGCTACCTGGCCGACCGGCTCAACCGCCTCGGTGTCGAGGACCAGCTGATGAAGGCGGGCGCCCGGACCGGCGACGCCGTGGCGATCGGTCCGGAGGACAACGCGGTCGTCTTCGACTTCGAGCCGTCCATGATGAGCGGTGCGGAGATGCTGGGGCGCCGCGGTGAGGACCACCGCTTCGACGCGCCGCGTCCTGCGGCGCAGCGGCGCTCGGACAAGCAGGCGGCCCGTGACGAGGCGCAGGCGGAGTTCGACGACTTCGAGGCGTTCTAGCTGTGAGAAGTGCGCTCCCTGAACCGAATCCGGTTCAGGGAGCGTCTTGCTTTACGAAAGGGCTCCACCGGGCGAGTCCGGCTCCCACCTGTGGAGCGGGTCACAATCGCGAATGTCCGAAATGTGGAGTCAGTCACCCCGAGAGGGGGCCGAAAGTGCCAGAAACCCCGCAAACAAGGTGAACCAGGGGTTGCGGGCGACCGTGGGCCCAGTGGCCATCGCCTTGCACCGCGTAAACGCCGGGTGAGAGCATCTCTTGGTCTCCTGTCACCCCGAGGTAGGTAACCGTGTCCGAGCACATAGTTAAAACCCGTACCACCGCCGTGATCCTGGCCGGTGGCACGGGGCAGAGGGTGGGTCTCTCCATCCCGAAGCAGCTGCTGAAGGTTGCCGGCAAGGCGGTCATCGAGCACACCCTGTCCATCTTCGAGCAGGCCGAATCCATCGACGACATCATTGTTCTGATGGCTCCCGGCTTCGTCCCGGACGTCGAGAAGATCGTCTCGAAGGCAGGGCTGACCAAGGTCTCGAAGATCATCGAGGGTGGGGAGACCCGTAACGAGACCACCGAACGCGCCATCGCCGCACTCGGCGAGGGCCTCGCGGAGGGCGAGGACCGCAATGTCCTCTTCCACGACGCCGTGCGCCCGCTGCTTTCGCAGCGTGTGATCGCCGACTGCGTGACCGCCCTCGAGCGCTACCAGGCCGTCGACGTGGCGATTCCCTCCGCGGACACCATCATCGTCACGCGCACCCACGGCGAGGACGGCGAGTTCATCACCGAGGTCCCGGACCGTTCGCGGCTGCGTCGCGGGCAGACGCCGCAGGCCTTCAAGCTCTCCACCATCCGCAGGGCCTACGAGATCGCGGCCGGTGACCCGAACTTCCAGGCCACCGACGACTGCTCGGTCGTGCTGCGCTACCTGCCGGACGTGCCGATCCACGTCGTGGCGGGCGACGAGTACAACATGAAGGTGACCCAGCCGGTAGACGTCTTCATCGCGGACAAGCTGTTCCAGCTCGCCTCGACGGCGGCTCCGCAGCAGGCCGACGAGGAGGCCTACCGAGGTTTGCTGACCGGTAAGACCCTGGTGGTCTTCGGCGGCTCCTACGGCATCGGCGCGGACATCGCCAAGGTCGCCGAGGGCTACGGCGCGACGGTCTTCCCCTTCGGCCGCTCCAGCACGGGCACCCACGTGGAGAACCCGGAGCACGTCGACGACGCGCTCTCGCAGGCGTACGCCCAGACCGGCCGGATCGACTACGTGATCAACACGGCCGGCGTGCTGCGCATCGGCCGTCTCGACGAGGCCGACAACGCGACCATCGAGGAAGCGCTGAAGGTCAACTACCTGGCGCCGGTGCAGATCGCGCGCTCCTCGTACAAGTACCTGGCCGAGACCAACGGCCAGCTGCTGCTCTTCACCTCGAGCAGCTACACGCGCGGCCGTGCCGAGTACAGCCTCTACTCGTCCACCAAGGCGGCCATGGTCAACCTGACCCAGGCGCTCTCCGACGAGTGGGCCGGCGACGGCATCCGCGTCAACTGCATCAACCCCGAGCGCACGGCGACCCCGATGCGCACCCAGGCCTTCGGGCAGGAGCCGGCCGGCTCCCTACTCACCTCGGACGCGGTGGCCCGCGCCTCTCTCGACGTACTCGTCTCCGCCATGACGGGGCACGTCATCGACGTACGCCAGCAGGACCCGACGCGCGAGGCCGCGGCCGCCTCGGGCTTCGAGCAGGCACTCGCGGCCGTCCTCGACCGCCAGGAAGACATGTAGCGCACGGCCGGAACTGCGGCACGGCCCTTGAAGCGCATTGGCGGCCTTCAAGGGCCGTGCCCGTGCCCCACCGCGACAAGCAGCAGCAGGCCCCGTTCACGAGTCACATGAGTAGCCCCACAGGAGTACGTTCCGTGATTTCCACTGCCATCCGCCTAGCCCGGGTGGGCAGCTTCGCCGAGCTGATCGCCGCCGCCCTGATGGGACTCGGCCATGCCCTGCTGGTCGTGTTCGCGCTGGTGCCCAGCCTCGAGGGGTTCGCGGTCGTCGCCGCGGTCACTTATGTGACGGACCACTACCTCCACGAGCGGGACAGCTATCTCATCAACCGTCTCGCCAAGGTGCGTGCGGGGCTCTCGATCCGGTTCCTGCTGCGCGAGCTCACGCTCGTGCTGCTCCTCACCAGGATGGATCTGGGCGACGGGCCGGTCTACCTGGCCATCGCCTGCTTCCTGTTCTTCTACTCCTTCCAGGCCGCGCACGGAGCGCTGGTCACCCTCATCCGCGCGCGCCGCAGGCTGCCCGTCGTCACGCGGAACGTGGACCTCGCGCGGATCCCGATCCCCGACGCCCCGCCCGAGTGGCTGCTGAGCTCCTCCGCGCGCAAGGTGCTCCACCTCGACCTCGCCGCCTTCATCGGCCTGCTCGTCTCGGCGAAGACCGGATCTCTGGTGTACGGGGTGATCGGTACGGCCGTCACCTTCGTGCTCGCCTTCGCGTACACGGCCGTCCTGGTGCCGTACCTGCGGGGGTCGAAGACGCCGCCGCGCGCCGAGGTCGTGCTCGCCGGAGTCGACGAATGGCTGCGGGAGTACCAGCCGGAGACCGTGCTGTACTTCTCCGGCTCCAAGGAGTCCGCGTACCAGGTCAACATGTGGCTCGAGACCATGGAGAACCTCCGGACGCGGCCGATGATCATCCTCCGGGAGCAGGTCATCCTGCGGAATCTCGCGCCGACCTCCGTGCCGGTGGTCTGCGTGCCGGGCGGCGTGCACCTGATGAACCTCGACCTGTCCACCGTGCGGGTCGCTCTGTACGCGGCGAACGTCGGCAAGAACATCCACCTGCTGCGCGTACCGACGATGAAGCACGTGTTCATCGGCCACGGCGACAGCGACAAGATCGCCAGCGTCAACCCGTACAGCAAGGTGTACGACGAGGTGTGGACGGCCGGCCGGGCCGGCCGCGACCGCTATGCGATCGCCGACGTCGGTGTGCTCGACCAGGACATCGTCGAGGTGGGCCGCCCGCAGCTGGCGCCGATCCGGACCGCCGAGGGCGCCTGGCAGCCGGACTTCGACGGGGACTGCCCGACCGTGCTCTACGCCCCGACCTGGGAGGGCTGGGACGACAACCCGGGCAACACCTCCCTGATTCTCGCCGGCGAGAACATCGTGCGCGGCCTGCTCACGGCCGAGCCGCCGGTACGCGTGGTCTACAAGCCGCACCCGTTCACCGGCACCCGCAGCCGCAAGGCGGCGGCGGCGCACGCACGGATCTCCGCGATGATCGAGAAGGCTGCCGCAGCCCGCGCCGCGGACCCCAAGTGGGTCACCGACACGGCCGCGGTGCAGAGCGCCCGCGCCGAGCTCGCCCGTATCGAGGCGCGCCTGGCCTCGCTCGGCACCGCGTCCGACGGCGAGGGCGACGAGGCCGTCTCCTCCCGTGACGCCGTGTCCGACCCGCAGGGCGAAGCCGACATCCGCCGCCTCAAGGAGGAGTGGAACGCCGCGTACTGGCGCTCCTTCCCGGTCTGGGAGCACAAGATCGTCACCGGCGCCGAGCCGCGTCTGTACGACTGCTTCAACGAGGCCGACGCCATGGTCTCCGACATCTCCAGCGTGGTCTCCGACTTCATCGCCAGCGGCAAGCCGTACGCGGTGACCGACTCCGCGGAGCTCGGCGCCGAGGAGTTCAAGCGCCGCAACACCGCTGTCCGCGCCGCCGTGATCCTCGACAACAAGGCGGACCGGCTCGGCGAGCTCCTCGAGGCCGTACGGGACGCGGACGCGGATCCGCAGACCGAGGCGCGCCGTGATCTGCGGCAGTACCTGCTCGGCCCGGACGACGTGCCCTCCATCGACCGCTTCAACGCCGCGGTCGACGCCCTCGCGGCCGGCTCGCGGGCCCGTAACGAACGGCAGGCGGCCGCCTCGCTCGAACTGGCGGCCATCCCCCGGCAGCAGACCGGAACGCTGGACCAGGGCGGTCAGGTACCGGCCTGACGAAGGCCCCAGCCGGGTTGACGCCAAGGCGTGTCAGGCAGCCGAAAGGCCGCCTGGCACGCCTTTGTGCTGCGGCGCCGGACACCTGCTGTGGTGTGGATCACTGGAAAAGTGCGGAGGTCAGTACAACGCGCGGGGTCCGAAGGAGGTCTAGCTAGGCGACCGTAAGTTCAGTGAATAGGGGGACCTCTGTGTCGACTCCGGACGTCACCGTCGTCATTGGCGCATATCAGGCGATGCCCTACTTGGTGGAGTGCCTGAAGTCCGTCGAGGCGCAGACGCTGAGCGCGGACCGCATCGAGATCGTCGCGGTCAACGACGGATCGACCGATGGAACCGGCGAGTACCTCGACGCGTTCGCGGAGCGTTCCCCGATTCCGACCCGGGTCATCCACCAGGAGAACTCCGGCGGCCCGAGCGGTCCGCGCAACGTGGGCCTCGCCCAGGCCCGCGGCCGGTACGTCTTCTTCCTGGACGCCGACGACTATTTCGGCCCCGAGGCGCTGGAGCGCATGGTCGCCATGGGCGACCGCAACCGGACCGATGTGGTGCTCGGCAAGGTCGTGGGCGTCAACCGCGGTGCTCCCCAGTCGATGTGGGGCAAGTCCCTCGACCGCACGGACGTCTTCTCCTCGAACATCAAGTTCACGCTGAGCGCGCAGAAGCTCTTCCGGCGCGAGCTGCTCGTCCGCCACGGCATGTGCTTCGACGAGTCCCTGAAGACCGGTGAGGACGCGCTGTTCACGCTGGAGGCCTACCTCCGCGCCGACGGCGTCTCGGTCGTCGCCGACTACGTCTGCTACCACCTCGTGGGACGCGACGACGGTGTGCACGTGACGAAGAGCGGCAGCTACACCCTGCGCTTCGACTCGGCGCGCGCCCTGATGAAGCTGATCGAGGAGAACGTGCCCGCGGGTTCGAAGCGCGACTCGCTCATGATCCGCCCCTTCCTGATCACGCTCCTCCCGCAGTTCGGGCCGGGATTCCTGAAGCAGAGCGAGAAGGTGCGCCGGCACAAGTTCGAGCTGGCCAAGCCGCTGATGGACGCGTACTGGTCCACCGGTGTCGCGCGCCGGATGAAGGTCCACGAGCGGCTCCGGCTGCACTTCGTCGCCCGTGGGCGCGAGGACCTCCTGGACGGTCTGCTCGCGTTCCTGCGGGACAAGAAGACCCCGCAGGTGTACGGCGGCAGCGACGGACGGACGTATCTGGGCTACCCGTACTTCCGCGACCGCGACGCCGGCATCCCCGACAGCGTCTACGCCGTGACGACGAAGGAAATGGTGTCCGCCGACCGGATCCAGTGGCCCATGAGCGGCCGCGCCCGTCTCGTACTGGGGCTGCGCCGCCGGGCCGGAGCCGTGCTGCGCCGGACCATCCGCCGGCCCGCGCGCTCGGTGGCCGTCCCGGCGGTGCCGCCGGCGGCCCCGCCCATGGACGAGGCACCCAAGCAGCTGGCGGCCTGAACCGCGCAGGGCGCGGGCTCTCCACCACATAGGGCACAGGCTCCGAACCGCGCACGGCCCCGGCTCGAACGCGAGCCGGGGCCGTGCGGCATCACGGCCGGCGAGCCGCAGGCGAAGAGGCCGGCATCAGTCGGCCAGACTCTCCATCCGCTGCTCCTTCGCCACGGGGCCCGCTTCCGCTGCCGCGAGCCCGACCTCCGCCGCAGGTACGGCTTGCGCTGCCGCAGGGGCGGTCCGTGCGGGGAGCTGCTCCTGTGTGCCGTTGCGCTGCAGGGGAATCGCGTCCATCGTGCGCCGGGCCATCCGGGCGCGGTGCGCGTCGGCCTTGGCGCACAGGGCCTGGGCCGCCGCGTTGAAGCGGACCGCGGACGGCGGGTCCGAGGGGCCGAGCAGGTGGGCCTTCAACTCGGCGCGTTCGGCCGCGAGTTTGTCCTTCTCGGGGTGGCGCACGGACTCCAGGAGCTCGGCGACGCCCGTACCGTCCGGGGCCAGGATCGCGGCCGCCCGTACCGTCGGGAACGCCGTGCGGAACGAAGCCTCGTCCAGTCCCGACGTATTGGCCACGGCGTAGGGCTTGCCGCTCGACAGGTAGTCGGAGACCACGCTGGACACATCGCTGACCAGGACGTCCGTGATGTCGAAGCAGGCGTACAGCGTGGGCCGCGCGTCGGTGATGATCTGGTGCTCGCCCGCGGGCAGCGAAGCCCAGTACGCGGCGTGCCAGGCCTCCTCGGCCACGGAGACGGCTGCCGCGCGCCCGGGCTCGGGAGCCCCCTGCAGCATCATGCGCTCCATCGCGTCGGAGTCGCTCCGCGGGGCGTCGGTGCCGGCCGCCGCCAACTCCTGTGTCCGCAGCGCCAGTTCGTCCGAGGATGCGGCGGCGACGGCGCGCGAACCACGCCGCGACTGGTTGGCTTCGCGGATCAGCGCCTGGATGCGCTCGTTCGCCTTACGCGCCCGGGGGTCGACCGAGCCGGTCAGCGGATGGGGCTTGTAGAGCAGCCGCACCCCCGGGTCGGCGAGCAGCGCGCGGACGATGTTCTCGCCGGCGAGCACCACCGAGGTGTTGCCCGGGTTGCCGTCCCAGCCCTCCCAGGTGGGCGCGTACAGGACCGTGGTGTGCGTCCCTGCGGGCGGCCCGGCGTAGGGCTTGATGGCGTCCAGCTGCGGGCGGCCGATCTCGACCACGTCGCGGTCGTCGACGCCCACGTCGGCGAGGGCGTAGCGCTCCCGCGCCGCGGGGCCGGCCACCCACACCTCGTCGTACGCCTTCGCGTAGGGGTTGCACGAGGACAGCTTGTCGCTCTCGCCGTGGTTGACGAACGCGTGCTTGATGGTCGGGATGCGCAGGATCTGGGAGGTCTTGCCGGAATTCGCCGGGTGGATCAGGACCTTGAGGGTCGAGTGCTCGAGCCGCATCAGGTCGGCGACCTTGGGCAGGCACACGATCGGGATGTCCGTGGCCCCGATCTTCTGCATCATGAAGCGCTCGCGCAGCACGATCAGCGGCCGGCCCTCGAGGGCGGCCAGCGGCTCGAGCCACATGTTCGCCTGGTACGCGGACGAGCTGCCGCCCGAGAAGTACATGCCGACCGTGGGCCGGTACTCCGCCAGCCAGTTCTCGAACCATTCGAGGACCTCGTCGCCGCCCGCGGGCCGCTTGCGCCGGAGCAGGCGTACGAGGAGCTCTCCGAGGCCGACGGCCGCGATGCCGACGGAAAGGGAGACGCCCCAGGCGGCGAACTCGGGAGAGCCGTCGGCCGCCGCGGTCATCAGACCGGCCGTCGCCGGGAGACCGAAAAGCAGCAGCCGCGTGCCGGGCCGGCGCAGCAGGAGCGAGGGCGGAGCCGCGGTCAGGCGCAGCCCCGAGGTGTCGATGTTGCGGGTGAGCACCGGGAGGGTGCGGCTGCGGCGGACCAGGATCGAGGCGGCCTGGGCGGCGAAGTGCAGACCGTAGAAGGCGAGCAGGCCGAACAGGAGCGGCAGATAGAGGGCCTCGGGACGCTGCAGATCCATGCTGAGCAGGCCGGCGACGAGCAGGAAGTCGCGCAGCACCTGGCGAACCGTGACGTTCGCATGGGTCCTGGCCACGGCATAGAGCACGTCCTTCTGCCAGGTGTGCAGCACGGCCTCGGCCGCGAGGCCGGTGGCCGCCGCCGCGATCAGCAGCGGGACGTCGGGGAGCAGGGCGCCTATGACCTGAGCCGCGAGCGATGCCGCCACAACGGCGAGCGCGGCCAGTCTGACGACCTTCTTGAGGGGGGTGAGTGAACGCAAGTGAACTCCAGTGCAGCTCGAAGATCCGCACCGACAGGAGTGGGGGGTCGGCATGGGGTCGGGCAGCTGGTCAACGCCGGTTGAGGGTCCGGGTTATGGCAGGACTGTCACCTTCACGCTATGGAATGGACATCCTTTGGTCATGACACACCTGTGAAGGGGGTGTGAGAAGCCTGCAACCGGAATCCCGGTCGTCAGTTACACCCGTTCTGTGAGGGTCACCGCCGCAACCTGCGGAGACCCGGCAGGAGTCTCACCCCCCGGAATCCGCAGGCGGTCCCGCGGTCGGCTCGCGTAGATTGCGGAAGGCAAGCAGGTCAACACGATGGGGTCGTACGCAGTGGGCGCAGCAGGATCGGCAGGCGCGAGGCAGCGAGTGGCTCAGGCGCACCGGATCGTGGTCAAGGTCGGCTCCTCGTCGCTCACCACGGCCTCCGGGGGCCTGGACGCGGACCGCGTCGACGCGCTCGTGGACGTCCTCGCCAAGGTCCGCAGCGGCGGAGAGAAGGAGATCGTCCTGGTCTCCTCGGGCGCCATCGCCGCGGGGCTCGCCCCGCTGGGCCTGCGCCGCCGCCCGCGCGATCTGGCCCGCCAGCAGGCCGCGGCAAGCGTCGGCCAGGGACTCCTGATGGCCCGCTACACCGCATCCTTCGCGCGCTATGGCGTACGGGCCGGACAGGTGCTGCTCACCAGCGACGACATGGCCCGCCGCGCCCACCACCGCAACGCCTCGCGCACCCTCGACCAGCTGCTCACGATGGGCGCGCTGCCGATCGTCAACGAGAACGACACCATCGCCACCGACGAGATCCGCTTCGGCGACAACGACCGGCTCGCGGCCCTGGTCGCCCATCTCGTACGCGCGGATCTGCTCGTCCTCCTGTCGGATGTGGACGGGCTGTACGACGGCGACCCCAGCAAGCCGGGCACCTCGCGGATCGAGGAGGTGCGCGGCCCCGAGGACATCGCGCACGTGCAGATCGGCAGCGCGGGCAAGGCAGGGGTCGGCACCGGCGGCATGGTCACCAAGGTCGAGGCCGCCCGGATCGCCGCCGCCGCGGGCATCCCCGTCGTCCTCACCTCCGCCGTGCACGCCGCGGACGCCCTGGCCGGACGCGACACCGGGACCCTCTTCCACCGCACCGGAAGGCGCAGCGCCGACCGGCTGCTGTGGCTGCAGCACGCCTCGACCCCGCAGGGCTCGCTGATCCTGGACGACGGTGCGGTCCGCGCGGTCACCGAGCGGCGCACCTCGCTGCTGCCCGCCGGGATCAAGGACGTCGAGGGCGAGTTCTCCGCGGGCGACCCGGTCGAGCTCAAGGACACCGAGGGGCGCGCGGTCGCCCGGGGTCTGGTGAACTTCGACGCCAAGGAGATCCCCCAGCTGCTCGGCCGCTCCACCCGCGAGCTGGCCAAGGAGCTCGGTCCCGCGTACGAGCGCGAGGTCGTGCACCGCGACGATCTGGTGCTGCTGCACGGCTGACGCACAGCGGCCGCGCGGCTGACAACACAGCGGCCGCACGGCTGACCGCGCAGCCGCCGCACAGCTGGACCGCACGCCGGCGGCGCCGGTGTACGAACGGTGACTCGAACCGGCCGAAATCGGATGCCCTGAGTGAGGGACCTTCCGCAAAACCGTCACGCGGCATGCGATTGCCTGGTCAACTTTGTTGCGAGCGGTTCGCACCACAGACACTTGACAGGAGGCCGTCCGGTGAGACGAGTGGCACTGACCAGTGTCGTGGCCGGAGAGAGCTTGGGGGAGCAGCACCAGCAGCCCGAGGACCAGCCTCGTCTCTGGCATGTCACGCTGAGCGTCTCCGGGCCCGACGCCCCGCTCGCGGACATCCGGCGTGCCCTCGAGCAGCTCGCCCACGACCATCCCTTTCTGCTGACCAGTCGCTATGCCGCGGACCATGCCGAGATCCGCTACTGGGAAGAGGCCCGCGACCTGCACGATGCCGCCGCCGTCGCCCTGCGCCTGTGGGGAGAGCACCGTCAGAGCGCGCAGCTGCCGCCCTGGGAGATCGTGGGCCTCGAGGTCATCGACCGGGACACGTACCACCAGCGCGTCGCGGAGGGCTACGGCCCCGCCCCGGCCACCCCTGTCGGTGTACACCCGTTTTGAGCCGTCTCGGGGACTGGGATACGGCGCGGACGGATGACTGCGGCGCATTACCCTGCGAGGCATGACCTCGCCGCTTTCCGCCCCGTATGACAACCTCTCGCCGGTCGTCCAGGCCGCCTACCGCGCCCGTGCCGCGGCCGCCGAGATCGCGCCGCTGCCGCGGGCCGTCAAGGACGATGCGCTGCTCGCCGTCGCGGACGCCCTCGAAGTCCGTACGAAGGACGTCGTCGAGGCCAATGCCGAGGACATCGCCAAGGCCCGCGCGGCCGGCACCAGCGAGTCGATCATCGACCGGCTCACGCTGACCCCCGAGCGGGTCCGCGCCATCGCCTCCGACGTCCGCGACGTCGTGGCCCTGCCCGACCCGGTAGGCGAGGTCGTGCGCGGCTCCACGCTGCCCAACGGGATCGACCTGCGCCAGGTCCGCGTCCCGCTCGGCGTCGTCGGCATCATCTACGAGGCCCGGCCCAACGTGACCGTCGACGCCGCCGCCCTGTGCCTCAAGTCCGGCAACGCGGTACTGCTGCGCGGCTCGTCCTCCGCGTACGCCTCCAACACCGCCCTCGTCCGGGTCCTTCGCGACGCCGTCGGCGGAGCGGGCCTGCCGGCCGACGCCGTTCAGCTCGTACCGGGTGAATCCCGCGATTCCGTACAGGAGTTGATGCGGGCGCGCGGCCTGGTCGACGTGCTCATCCCGCGTGGCGGCGCCTCGCTGATCAAGACCGTCGTCGAGCAGTCCACCGTCCCGGTGATCGAGACCGGCACCGGCAACTGCCATGTGTACGTGGACGCCCAGGCCGACCTCGACATGGCCGTCGAGATCCTGATCAACTCCAAGGCCCAGCGCCCCAGCGTCTGCAACGCCGCCGAGACCCTCCTCGTCCACCAGGACATCGCGGAGGCCTTCGTCCCGCGCGCCCTGGACGCGCTCGCCGAGGCCGGTGTGACCGTGCACGCCGATGAGCGGATCCTCGGCTACGCCGACGGGTCCAAGGCCACCGTGGTGCCCGCGACGGCCGAGGACTGGGAGACCGAGTACCTCTCGTACGACATCGCGGCCGCCGTCGTCGACTCGCTCGACAAGGCCGTCGAGCACATCCGGCTGTGGACCTCCGGGCACACCGAGGCCATCGTCACCACCTCGCAGCAGGCCGCCCGCCGCTTCACCCAGCTCGTGGACTCCACGACGGTCGCCGTGAACGCCTCGACGCGGTTCACCGACGGCGGCCAGTTCGGCTTCGGCGCCGAAATCGGCATCTCCACGCAGAAGTTGCACGCCCGCGGACCGATGGGGCTGCCGGAGCTGACGTCGACGAAGTACATCGTGACGGGCGACGGGCACATCCGGGGCTGACTCGGCTCACGGTGGGGAACTGGTTGAATTTCCTTACCGTCTGCCCAAATTGACCCCCCAGGTCTACTCTGGATCCGTGCCGGAGGACGTGGGGGGCATGCCGTTTCCGGACGGCTGGGAGCCCGACGACGACCACGACCACGGGGGTGCGGACGAAGAGTTCGCCTCCGTGGTCTTCGACGAGGATTTCGTACGGGGCGCGCAGTTCCATGAGCCGACGGCGGTGGAGCGGCTGCTCGCCGCCGCCCAGGCGCGCGCAGAGGCCGAGGCGCACCGGGCGCGGGCCAGAGGTGCGGGGGCCGAGGACGACGGGGACGAGTTCTACGACGGGTACGAGACGCGTGCCCGCCGCAGCCGCTACGGTGACGAGACCTCGTACCGCCATGACGAGCCCCAACTGGCCGGATACGAGCCGGACTTGGTGGAGGACGGCCTCGCACGCAAGGGGCACTCCCGCTGGCACCGGCCCGTGGCCTGGCTGCTGGCGCTCCTGATGGGCATCGGCATGGTGGCGCTCGCGTTCAGCGCGGTCTACCGGGGCGCTTCCTCGCCCGGCCGCCAGGACCGCACCCCGCCGCCCGCCACGACCGGCGTGGAGCCCTCGGCGTCCGCGGACTACGAGGCTCCGGCGGTGTCGGCCAATCCGGTTACGCCCTGAGGGGGTGTCCGTGCGCCAACACCGCATCCCTCACGGAAAGTTGACGCGTACCAGGGCGTTTACCTGAGGCCCGGGAAACCTACTCTGAAAGTATGGCCGGGCCTGGAGACCCACCTGAGGGCACACCCGAGGGCGTTCCCGGTGGGAGCGAGGAAGAGTTCCGTTCCGTAGTCTTCGACGAGTCGTTCATTCGCGCTGCGCGCCTTGAGGAGTACTCCGCGCAGGAGCGGATCACCGACCACGCACCCGCGGTGCGCAAACGTGTCGCCGCGCATGCCGCGGCGCACCGGCGGCTTTCGGTCCAGGCGCTGGTGATGGTCGTCCTGATCGCGATGGCGTTCGCCGTGGCGATCTACATGGGCGTACGCCAGCCCTACTCCGAACCCGTGTCCCGGCCCGCCGATCCGCTGCGGATGACCGTGATCCCGCTGGTGCCGCAGGGGACCGTGCCCGGGGCGAAGACCGCCGAGGACCTCTTCGAGCACAGCCCGGCCGCCGAGTTCGGGGCGGGCGCCGCGGGCATGCCGTTCCCCGCCGTGTACCGCACCGCCCACTTCTCCGCCGACCAGGTCAGGTCGGCACTCGACGTGGCGCGGAACTATCTCGTGGCCTCCTCGCTCGACCCGGCGGTCCTCACGGGCGAGGAGATACGGCCCGTGCGCCGGCTCATCGACCCGGACCAGCTCCACCAGTTCGACACCGGTTTCGACCGGCCCGCGGCCGACGGACGGCACGCGCCCAGCGGCTGGCTGGTGCGCTTCGATCCGGCCAAGGTCACGCTGGCGGCCGACGAGGTGCGGGTGCACGGGACGCTCAAGGCCACCGAGACCGGCTCGGACACCCTCGAGGTGACCTCGAACCACACCTTCGTCTACGCCCTGCGCCCGGTCGCAGGGGACGACCCCCGCGCCTCCCTGTTCACCGTCCGGCGCGAGCTGCACTTCCGCTTCGACAAGGACAACCTGCGCGTCGGACAGGCGGAGTTGACCGTCTCGTATCTGCAGGCCGGTCCGCTCTCCTGCGGAGCCGACTCGGCGGACCGGCTGCGGCCGCTGCTCGCCGGGCAGAGCGCCAAGTCCGGCGGCCCGGCGGGCACCGACCCGTATGCGACCAGCGGGCCGACGGCGCTGTGCGGAGCGCTCGCCGCGTCCGCACAGCCCTCACCGCCGCGTACCTGAGGGGCTACTTGCCGGCGTCGGTGCCACTGCCGGTGCCGCCGTCGCCGTCCTGCTCAGGGCGCTCCGGGCCGTCCGCGGGACGCGAGTTCCCGAAGCCGCCGAAGCCCCTGCGGACCCTGCCGCCCAGATCGCCCGCGCCGCCCGCGATATCCGCGACCAGCTTCATCAGCGGGTCCTTGGAGTTGCGCACATCGCTCGCATACGTGGAGGCCGACTGGCGGAAGGAGTCGGAGACCGAGGTGTCCTTGTCCTCGTCGCGCCGCGGGTAGTGGCCGTCCATGATCCGCTGGTAGTCGCGGGACTCGGCCCACTTCTTCAGCTCGGCTGCGCGCACGGTGGTGAAGGGGTGGGTGCGCGGCAGCACGTTCATGATCTTCAGTACGGAGTCGCGCAGATCGCCGCCCGCCTCGTACTCCTCGGCCTGCTCCAGGAACGCGTCCACGTTCATCTCGTGCAGGTGGTTGCCGCCCGCGATCTTCATCAGACCGCGCATCGAGGCCTTGAGGTCCTGGCCGACCAGGAGGCCCGCGCGGTCCGCGGACAGCTCCGACTTGCGGAACCACTCGCGCAGCGCCGTCACGATCGCCATGATCGCGACATTGCCGAGCGGGATCCAGGCGACCTTGAGCGCGAGATTGGTCAGGAACAGCAGGATCGTGCGGTACACCGCGTGGCCCGACAGCGCGTGGCCCACCTCGTGCCCGACGACCGCCCGCATCTCCTCCTCGTCGAGCAGCTCCACCAGACCGGTGGTGACCACGATGATCGGCTCGTCGAGACCGATACACATCGCATTCGGCACGGGGTTCTGCGTGACGTACATCGGCGGGACCTTCTCCAGGTCCAGGATGTAACAGGCGTCGCGCAGCATGACGTTGAGATGCGCGAACTGGGCGTCGCTCACCCGCACCGAGTCCGACAGGAACAGCAGCCTGAGGCTGCGCTCGGGCAGCAGCGCGCTCAGCGCCTTGAAGACGGTGTCGAACCCGCTCAGCTTGCGCAGGGCCACCAGGGCCGAGCGGTCCGCCGGGTGTTCGTACGTCCGGGAGGAGATCCCGGGGAAGCGCCGGCGGTTGCGGCCCGGCAGGTTCTCGTGGTTCTCGTTGCCGTCGTGTTTTCCGTTGTCCGTGCTCTCAGGCATCCGGCCCCCATAAGTTCCGCGCGCGACGCGCACGTTGCGAGTTCTCTCGCCCCCCTTAGGAACGTCAAGCCTACGGGCAGGGTTCCATCGCGCACCCGACCCGGACGCGGAGCCTTCGGGGCCGGGGGATAGCTTGGGTGGCGTATCACCCGTTAAGGAGCAATGCAGGCAATGGACCCCGTGAACTCGCTGCTCGCCACCGCACACGCCGCCGAACAGGGCCCCGGCAACACCATGCGGATCGTGCTCGCGGTCTCGCTCGTCGGTGCGGTCCTCGTCGCCTGGTTCCTGCTGCGCGGCTACGGACGCGACGACCGCGACTGAGCGGCGCCCCGCCCCGTATGGCGGCGCCGCCCCGCACCTGCGGGAGAGCGGCTCCCCGCACCTGCGAGAGAGCGGCTCCCCGCACCCGTATGACCCCGTACGCCTGAGTCGGCGTGATCGCCGCCGAGGCGCCCCCGTACGATGTGCGCGAAGTCTCAACCCCCGTTCCCACCCGGATTGGTCCTGTCGAGAATGAGCCTTACCGCCACCGCAGCCCAGCTGGCCACCCTCGCCGCCGAGGGCGGCGAGCACGGCGGCGAGCACGAGAGCCTCAACGCCTACCTGACGGGCGGCGGCGCGCTGTTCGTGCTGCTGCTTCTGCTCTGGATCACCACGCGCTTCAACCGCGACCGCTGAGCTTCACCGGGGCCCGCCCGCGGCGTGCCCCGGCGCGGTGGAGGTGCCCTCCGCGCGAACGCAGCCGAGAGCTCGGGGGAGGGTCCGCTCGCACGGGCCGGTAGGGTCTGCTCGCATGGGAGAGCAGGACAGGCCTACCGGCCCCGCCCGCCGTGGTGCACACGGCGGCGGCAAGCGCCGTCTCGGCGTCATGGGCGGCACCTTCGACCCGATCCACCACGGGCACTTGGTGGCCGCCAGCGAGGTGGCCGCACGGTTCCAGCTGGACGAGGTCGTGTTCGTGCCGACCGGGGAGCCGTGGCAGAAGAGCCACAAGCACGTCTCGCCGGCCGAGGACCGCTATCTGATGACGGTCATCGCCACGGCCGAGAACCCGCAGTTTTCCGTGAGCCGCATCGATATCGACCGCGGTGGTCCCACGTACACCAAGGACACACTGCGTGATCTGCGGGAGCTCAATCCCGGGACGGATCTCTTCTTCATCACCGGCGCCGACGCACTGAGCCAGATCCTCACTTGGCAGGACGCCGAGGAGACTTTCTCGCTTGCCCACTTCATCGGGGTCACCCGTCCAGGGCATACCCTGGCGGACCCCGGCCTTCCGGATGGCTCCGTCTCCTTCGTGGAGGTCCCCGCACTGGCCATCTCCTCGACGGATTGCCGTGATCGGGTCGCCAAGGGGGATCCCGTCTGGTATCTGGTGCCGGACGGCGTGGTGCGATACATCGACAAGCGCGAGCTCTACCGCGGCGAATGAGCTAAGAGGGGCACCCGGTGAACGACCGACAGTACGACCCTTATGCGGGCCGGCAGCACGCCGGTCAGCAGCACGCGGGTCAGCAGTACGAGATCGTCGGCTACGACGAGTACGGCCAGCCGGTCTATCAGCCCGTCACGCCCCCGCAGCCTCCGCAGAGCGGCTACGACCAGTACGGCGGTTCGGTCCCGCAGCAGCAGGGATACGGCTACGACACGTACGGCGGCCAATACGGCGCGGACGGCTCGTATCCGGACAACTCCTCGTACGGTACGGAGACTTACGGATCCGGCGCCTCGTACGGAAACGACCAGGGTGCCCCGTACGACCCCTATGGGCAGAGCGCCGGGACCGGTCAGCAGCCGCGGGTCCCCTCGGACACGGGACAGTTCGCGGCCGTCGGTGACACCGGACAGTTCGCCCCGGTCGGTGACACCGGGCAGTACACGCGCGTCGAGGAGCCGACCGCCTGGGTGCCGCAGCAGCACACGCCCGAAGAGCCGCAGCGGGCGCCTCAGCGCGAGTTCCACACGGAGCAGTTCTCCTTCATCGAGGAACCCGATGAGGAGTCCGAGGACGTCATCGACTGGCTGAAGTTCACCGAGTCGCGCACCGAGCGCCGCGAGGAGGCCAAGCGCCGCGGCCGCAACCGCATGGTCGCGCTCGTGGTCGTGCTCGCGCTGACGCTCGTCGGCGGTGTCGGCTACCTCTGGTACGAGGGCAAGCTGCCGTTCCTGTCGAACGCGGCCGAGGACGATCCGGCCGCGACCGGACCGCAGAAGCGCGATGTCATCGTCGTGCATCTGCACGACGTCAACGGCAAGAGCACCTCGACCGCGCTGCTGGTGGACAACACCACCACCGAGCGGGGCGCCACGGTGCTGCTGCCCAACTCGCTCGCGGTGACGAACGAGGACGGCCAGGCCACCACGCTCGGCAAGTCCGTGGACGACGACGGCTCCAGCGGTACGCGGGAGGCCGTGGACGGACTGCTCGGCACCCGGATCGAGGGCAGCTGGCGCCTGGACACCCCGTTCCTGAGCAACCTGGTGGACAGCGTCGGCAACATCGACATCGACACCAACGCGACGGTGCCGGACCCCAAGGCCAAGAAGAAGGGCCAGGCCCCGCTGGTCACCAAGGGCGAGGACCAGACCCTCAGCGGTCAGATGGCCGTCGCGTACGCCACCTACCGGGCGCCCGGCGAGAGCGAGACGGCGCAGCTGACCCGCTTCGGCGCGGTGCTCCAGGGAGCCCTGCGCAAGCTGTCCACGGACCCGAAGGCGGCCACCACCACCGTCGAGATGCTCGGCCAGATCATCGAGCCGCCGCTCACGGAGAAGGACCTGGGCGCGTTCCTCGCCCGGCTCTCCGAGCGGGCCAAGGGCGGCGACTACGACAGCGCCGTGCTGCCCGTGCAGCAGGACGGCACGCTCAGCAAGCAGGCCACGGACAGCGTGGTCGAGAAGCTGCTCGGCGGCACGGTCAAGAGCCCCGACCCGGACGCCGCGGTCCGCATCAACCTCTCCGGCGACAAGCAGGCCCTGGAGAGCGCCCGGGTCGACCTGGTCAACGGCGGCTGGACGGTCCTGACCGGCAACACGAGTCCGGGCTCGGCCTCGCAGATCACCTACGCCGACGACACCCGCAAGGCCGAGGCGGCCGAGGTGGCCAAGACGCTGGGGCTGCCGGCGGGCGCGGTCAAGAAGGGGAAGGTCGCGGGGAACGCGGATATCGGGGTCGTGCTGGGGGCGGACTACAAGGGCCAGTAGGGCCCGCCAAGGGCGCCGCCCCCGGGCGCTGCCCTGCTCCGGCCATGGGGCGCGGGTAATCGCCTGGGGCCAGGCCGCTGGTCCGTGAGACCCTGGGGGAAGCAACACGCCCGGGTTCCGGGTTTGAGAAGACACAGCCCTGACCGCCGACGGAAAGCCAAGCAGTGACCGCGACAGACCGTTCCATCGAGCTCATCCACGTGGCCGCCCAGGCGGCCGCCGACAAGCTCGCGCACGACATCATCGCCTACGACGTCAGCGACGTGCTGTCGATCACGGACGCCTTCCTGCTGGCCTCGGCTCCCAACGACCGCCAGGTCAAGTCGATCTGCGACGAGATCGAGGAGAAGCTCAGCAAGGAGCTCGGCGCGAAGCCGGTACGCCGCGAGGGCGACCGCGACGCGCGCTGGATCCTGCTCGACTACGTCGACATCGTCGTGCACGTCCAGCACAGCGAGGAGCGGGTCTACTACGCGCTCGAGCGCCTGTGGAAGGACTGCCCCGAGCTCGATCTGCCCGAGGACGCCAAGGCCACCCGCGGCAAGGGCGCCCAGCACGCGGACGCCGAAGAGGCGGCCGGGGAGCTGCGATGACCGTCCCCTCGGTCCTCAACAACCCGGGCGGCCGCGGCCGGCGCATCATCCTGTGGCGGCACGGCCAGACGTCCTGGAACCTGGAGCGCCGTTTCCAGGGCACCACGGACATCGAGCTCACCGCCGAGGGCGTCGCCCAGGCCACCCGGGCCGCCCGGCTGCTCGCCTCGCTCAAGCCGGACGCGATGGTCGCCTCCGACCTGAGCCGCGCCGCCGCCACGGCCGGTGAGCTGGCGAAGCTCACCGGGCTCGAGGTGACGTACGAGGAGGCCCTGCGGGAGACCTTCGCGGGCGCCTGGCAGGGGCTGACGCACGAGGAGATCCTGGCCACGTACGGCGAGGAGTACGCCGCGTGGAAGCGCGGCGAGTCCGTGCGCCGCGGCGGCGGCGAGCTGGAGACCGAGGTCGCCGACCGTGCCGCGCCCGTGGTGCTGCGCCATGCCGACAAGCTGCCCGACGGCGGCACGCTCGTGGTGGTCAGTCACGGGGGCACGATCCGCACCACGATCGGCCGGCTGCTCGGCCTCGACTCGTATCTCTGGGAAGGCCTCGGCGGTCTCTCCAACTGCTGCTGGTCGGTGCTCGGCGAGGGCGCCCGCGGCTGGCGTCTGCTCGAGCACAACGCGGGCACCCTGCCGGAGCCGGTGTTCGGCGACGACACCTGAGCGTTGCTGGTCAGAGGGCCTGGGGAGCGGATTTC
Source organism: Streptomyces mesophilus (assembly GCF_040300965.1). GTDB lineage: Bacteria > Actinomycetota > Actinomycetes > Streptomycetales > Streptomycetaceae > Streptomyces > Streptomyces mesophilus_A. Next base: position 37,526 of record NZ_JBEPEW010000078.1, read on the forward strand.
ACTTTCCGGCTGGTCACCAGCTAAAGTTCTTCTTGTTCGCCCGCCGAGCGGGAAGAACACAAGGGGCTATAGCTCAGTTGGTAGAGCGCCTGCATGGCATGCAGGAGGTCAGGAGTTCAATTCTCCTTAGCTCCACATCACAGAAATCCCGTCCTCGTCAGAGGGCGGGATTTCTGCTTTGCGGGACCGGCGGAAGACCAGGTGACCTACGCGGGCGGGCAGCACTGCTCGCGGACCGTCGCCAGCCGCTGCGTACTCACCTCGTCCGCAGGCGAGTACGCCACGATGCGGCAGTCCGGCATGCCGTTGATGGAGAGCGAGACGGACGTCATGCGCAGCTCGCCCACCGCCCGGTGCCGGAAGGTCTTCACGCGCGGGCCCGGCGTGACCACGTCGCCGCTCGCCCAAAGCCGCGCGAAGAACGGGCTCGCCGCCGAGAGGTCGCCGATGAACGACTCCCACACCGGCTCGCCCACATGCCGCCCGTACGCGCCGCGCAACTGGGCCACCATCAGCGGCAGTTCGGTCTCGCGGAACACCACGGGGCAGTCCTCGTCGCCGACCGTGAACAGCGCCCAGAGCACATTGGGGCGCCCGGTCGCGTTCATCGCGGGGACGAAGAAGAGAGCGCGGTACGCGGCGTTCGTCGCGAGCATGTCGTACCGCGCGTTGTAGACCACCGCGGGGCGGGGATCGAGGGCGTCGAGGATGCCCTGGACCTCGGCGCCCACGTCGGGGAGGCCGGGGAGGTCCTCCGCGTCGGGCGCGAGCGGCACCTCGGCCAGGTGGTACAGGTGCTCGCGCTCCGAGCGGTCCAGGCGCAGGGTGCGGGCGACCGCGTCGAGCACCTGGCCCGATGCGTTGATCGGACGGCCCTGCTCCAGCCACGTGTACCAGGTCACACCGACCCCGGAGAGCTGCGCGACCTCCTCGCGGCGCAGGCCGGGAGTGCGGCGGCGCAGCCCTCCGGGCATGCCGACGTCGGCCGGTGTCACCCGCGCACGGCGGCTGCGCAGAAAGGCCGCCAGCTCCGGGCGTCTGCGGCCCGTCCTGTGTTCCGTCGCCAAAGTCGTCACGTCCCCCATGGTCGAGCCACTTCGCCGGGCCTGCCAGGTGCTGTCAGTACCCGTATCGGCGGGCTCTCGTTACCCGTACCGCCGCGCCGTCACGCTCGGTGGCATGACGACGACAACTGCACATCCCAGTAAACCGCCAGGGACCGACAACCGCCCCGCCGTCCGCCCCGGACGGCTGCTCGCGGTGGTGCTCGCGGCCCAGTTCATGGCCCTGCTCGATGTCTTCATCGTCAACGTCGCCGCCCCCACGGTCCGCACCGAGCTCGGCGCGAGCGGCGCCGGGCTGCAGCTCGTGGTGGCCGGTTACACGATCGCGTACGCGGTGCTCCTGATCACCGGCGCGCGGCTGGGGCACCGGTTCGGGCACCGGCGGATGTATCTGGCGGGGCTCGCCCTGTTCACGGCCGCCTCGCTGGCCTGCGGGCTCGCCCAGAGCACCGGCCAGCTGATCGGCTTCCGGCTCGCGCAGGGCGCGGGCGCGGCCGTGATGATCCCGCAGGTGCTCAGCCTGATCCAGCGCACCTTCGCCGGTGAGGCACGCGCGCGGGCCCTCGGTGTGTACGCGGCGGTCCTTGCGGGCGGCGCCGCGGCCGGGCAGGTGCTCGGCGGTGTGCTGGTCAGCGCGGACCTGTTCGGCGCCACGTGGCGGCCGGTGTTCCTGGTCAACGTGCCGGTGGGGATCGCCCTGTTGGTGCTCGGCCCGCGCGTGCTGCCCGCCGACGGGCCCCCGTCCCGTACGCGCGGCTTCGACCTGCCCGGACTGCTGCTGCTCGCCGGCGCCGTATCGCTGTTCACCGTGCCCCTGGTGCTCGGGCAGGAGCAGGACTGGCCGCTGTGGGCCTGGCTCTCGCTCGCCGCGAGCGCCGTGCTGCTCGCCCTCTTCGCCTCGTACGAGAAGAGGCTGGCCCGTCGCGGCGGCGCCCCGCTGATCGCGCCGCAGGTGCTGAGGGTGCCCGGGATGGGGCTCGCGGTGGTGCGCATCGCCCTGGTGATGGCGGGGAACGCCGGCCTGATGTTCGTGCTCGCGCTGCATCTGCAGGGCGGGCTCGGGCAGAGCGCGCTGCGCACGGGGCTCACCTTCGCGCCCGGCGCGGTGCTCTTCGGGGTGATCGGTCTCACCTGGCGCAAGTGGCCCGCGGCGCTCCAACGGGCGCTGGTTCCGGGCGGGTTCGCGCTCACCGCGGCCGGGACGCTCGCGCTCGGGCTCGCGCTGCG
>NZ_JBEPEW010000079.1:0-39104 GCF_040300965.1 Streptomyces mesophilus
CGGCGGGCCCGCTGCCGTCCAGCCCCGAGGAGAACTCGCTGGCCCGGCGCGGCGCACCCCCGAACACCCGGCCCCACTGGGAGAGCCGGTCGCGTCCTTCGGCGAGCAGCAGCAGCAGATAGCCGGCCGCGGCGAGGACGAAGAAGAGCCAGCCCGCGCCGCCGTCCGACAGCCCGGCCGCGACCGAGTAGAGGGCGAGCAGCGGAAGGCCCGCGGGCGCGGCGCTGCGGAAGGTCACCGCGAGGGCGTCCACGATCAGCCCGATCAGGAGCACGCCACCAACCAGCATCAGCTGGATGCCGTCGGTCAGCGGCGCCGGAGTCGAGTACTGCCCGACATCCTCGCCACCGGCCTGCAGCAGCACCCCGAGCTCCCGGACGGAGTCGGGGCTCGGCAGGAAGAGACCGAAGGCCTCGTCCCGTACGAAGAACACGGTGAGCAGCAGCAGCGTCACCAGGACCTGGGCGGCGACCGTCACCGGACGCGCCAGCGGTACACGGCGGGCCGCCGCGCCCACACCGGACTGCGCGGCGAGCAGGAACGCGCCCTGCACCAGCCACGCGGCCGAATTGACCAGCGGCAGCAGCGCGCACGCCGCCATCAGCGTGGCCGCGAAGGCGCAGAGCGCGAGCCGCGTGCGGCCGCTCATGACCATCCCCCTGTTGCTTGTGCTTCGGAACGTCCCATGACGCCCGTGCGCTGCCGGTCCGCCTGCTTCCACAGCTCGGGCAGCGGCAGCCCCGGCGGTACCGCGAGCGCCGTCCAGCCCGCCTCGCGCAGCAGCCGCAGGCGCTCCTCCAGCTGGGCCGACGGGGCCTGCGCACCGTGCGCCCAGGCCCCGTTGTCCAGGACGAAGGCGACCGCCGCACCGCTGCGCTGGCGCATCCGGGCGACCACGGCCGCCTGCTCCTCGTCGAGCTCGCCGAGGAACGCGACGAGCAGCCCTTCGGCCCCGCCGCGCAGCACGTCGTACGCACGTGAGAGGCCCGCGCCGTCCGAGTGGTCGACCACGGCGAGCGTGTCCATCATCATCCCCGCGGCGTCCGCCGACTCCGTGGTGGAGCCCGCGAAGCCGTCGGAGCCTTCGCCGGGCACGGAGTTGCCGGTGTCGGTCAACAGCCGTACGGAAAAGCCCCGTTCCAGCATGTGCACCAGGGCCGAGGCCGCGCCCGAGACCGCCCACTCGAAGGCCGAGTCGGGGCCCGCACCCTGGTGGGCGATGCGACGGGTGTCCAACAGGACGGTGCAGCGCGCCCGTTGCGGCTGCTCCTCGCGGCGCACCATCAGCTCGCCGTACTTCGCGGTGGAGCGCCAGTGCACCCGGCGCAGATCGTCGCCGTGCCGGTAGCCGCGGGGGATCACATCGTCCTCACCGGCAAGGGCGAGCGAGCGCTGCCGCCCGTCCCCGTACCCCTGCGCCTCGCCGGACAGCCGTACCGGCGGCAGCGCCTCCACCCTCGGGATCACCGTCAGGGTGTCGAACGCGCTGAAGGACCGGGTCAGTTCGCACATCCCGAACGGATCGCTGAGCCTGAGCTGCAGCGGCCCGAGCGGATAGCGCCCGCGCAGATCGGAGCGCACCCGGTACGACACCTCGCGCCGCCCGCCCGCCTCGACCCGGTCGAGTACGAAGCGCGGCCGCGGACCGAGCACGTACGGCACCCGGTCCTGGAGCATCAGGAGCCCGGTGGGCAGCCGCGAGACGTTGTCCATGCGCAGATGCACCCGGGACTCGGAGCCCGCAGGCACCCGCGCGGGCGAGAGCCGGCGCGAACCGGCCACGCGGTAGCGGGTGCGGTAAAGGACGATCGCGCTGACCAGCGGCAGTACGGCGAGCAGCAGCCCCACCCGCAGCAGATCACCCTGGCCGAGCACATACGCGCACGCGGCCGCGGCCACCCCGGCGGCCAGGAACGACCGGCCGCGTGTGGTCAGGCCTGCGAAGGCGGTACGCAGTCCGCCCTTGTCGTCGTCCGACTGGGAAATCCGGCCAAAGGCCCGCTGCGTGGTGCCCTGCGCCGGCCCCCCGGCCGTCATCACAGCCTCCGCGCGCCGGGCGGCTGCTGGCCGTAGCCCGCCATACCGGGCATCTGCGCGGAAGGCGCCGGGGGATAGCCCGCGCCGGGCGCCTGCGCGGCCGGCACCGGGATGCGCTGAAGGATCTCGAGCACGACCTGCTCGGCCGTACGCCGGTTCAACTGGGCCTGCGCGGTGGGCAGCAGCCGGTGCGCGAGCACGGCGACGGCGAGCGCCTGCAGATCGTCCGGAAGTACGTAGTCACGCCCGCTCAGCGCGGCGGAGGCCTTCGCCGCCCGCAGCAGATGCAGCGTCGCGCGCGGCGAGGCGCCGAGTCTCAGATCGGGGTGGTTGCGCGTGGCGCCGACGATCTCCACCGCATAGCGCCGTACGGCATCGGCGACATGGACCTTACGGACCGCGTCGATCAGTTTCACGATGTCGTGGGCGTGGGCCACCGGCTGCAGATCGTCGAGCGGCGAGACCCCGCCGTGCACATCGAGCATCTGCAGCTCGGCCTCGGCGTTGGGGTAACCGATCGAGACCCGGGCCATGAAGCGGTCGCGCTGGGCCTCGGGCAGCGGGTAGGTGCCCTCCATCTCAACCGGGTTCTGGGTCGCCACGACCATGAAGGGGTTGGGCAGTTCATAGGTCTGCCCGTCGATGGTGACCTGTCGCTCCTCCATGGACTCCAGGAGCGCGGACTGGGTCTTGGGCGAGGCCCGGTTGATCTCGTCGCCGATCACGATCTGCGCGAAGATCGCTCCCGGCTTGAACTCGAAGTCCCTGCGCTGCTGGTCGAAAATGGACACACCGGTGATGTCCGACGGCAGCAGATCCGGTGTGAACTGGATACGCCGCACCGAGCAGTCGATGGACCGCGCCAGCGCCTTGGCGAGCATGGTCTTGCCCACGCCCGGTACGTCCTCGATGAGCAGATGGCCCTCGGCGAGGAGCACGGTCAGCGAAAGCCGTACGACCTCCGGCTTGCCCTCGATCACTCCCTCCACCGACCTGCGGACTTGATCCACGGTGGTGGTCAGATCTGTGAGGCTCGCTCGATCTTCATAGGTCGTCACCCCGGCCCTCCTCGGCCCGTTCAAACGGGCCGATGTCTCTGTGCGACCCGGCCCACCCCGAAACACGGACACCGCGGCCGGATGGTTCCCGTGCGGTGCCTCCCCCGCATTCTTGTTGCCGTTACCCGTTCGTGTCACTTGCCTGCGGACAACTGACTGTCCTATGTCGGGTTTTGGGAGGGTTTATGGGGCGGCGCGATGGTCCTCAGGGGGAGCACGCCGGGCGCCGTGCGGGGGCGCCCGGCACTTTTCAGGCCGCGTCGATCTCGTGCAGCAGACCCGTCTTCACATCGAAGACGAAGCCGCGGATATCATCGGTGTGGAGCAGGAACGGCGAGGTCCGCACGCGCTGCATGGACTGCCGTACGTCCTGGTCCACATCGCGGAAGGCCTCCACGGCCCAGGAGGGACGCTGGCCGACCTCGTCCTCGAGCTCGTGCCGGAAGTCCTCGGTCAGGGTGAGCAGACCGCAGCCGGTGTGGTGGATCAGGACCACGCTGCGGGTGCCGAGCGCACGCTGGCTGATGGTGAGCGAGCGGATCACGTCGTCGGTGACCACACCGCCCGCATTGCGGATCGTGTGACAGTCACCGAGCTCGAGGCCCAGCGCGTCGTGCAGGTCGAGCCGGGCGTCCATACAGGCCACGACGGCGACCTTGAGGACGGGACGGGCATCCATGCCCGGGTCCACGAAGTCCGCGGCGTAGCTCTGGTTCGCCTCGACGAGGCGGTCGGTGACGGTGCCCTGCCCGGATATGGCACCGTTCGGGCTCGAGGAAAGCGATCGCGAAGTCGACATGGAAAAAAGGTAGCGGTCACGGTGTATACAAGCCCGCTGTGAGAGGTGACAAAGAACCTCAAAGGGCCTTGTCGTGACGCACTCCACAGGGAGTGACCACTGAGCCCGTACGGGTGAACGAGCCCGGGGGCGACGCGCTCGCCCGGTTGATTGACCGGGACAGGCGGTGGACTAAAGTGACGCGAACCGACAGACGTGTACGCGACTGGCGGTTACCGATCTACAGGAGACCGTCTCTCCCAAAAGGACGGTCTCCCCGCGCGTGCGGTCGTACGTACGGCTCGGCCTCCTCCCGCTCCGGTCGGCCGGCTCCTTCCCGGCGCCTGCGGACCTTCCCCTTCGTCTGCGAGCGGGCGGGGACCCGGCCGCACGTGGTGGCCGCACCCGACCTGAGAGGGTGCGTTGAGCGAGCAGCGACACGTCCCGGTGATGCTCCAGCGGTGCCTGGACCTGTTGGCCCCCGCGCTCACCAAGCCCGGGGCGGTCGTCGTCGACTGCACCCTCGGCCTCGGCGGACACAGCGAGGCCCTGCTCCAGAACTTCCCCGAGGCCCGCCTCGTCGCGCTCGACCGCGACAAGGAAGCCCTGCGCCTGTCCGGCGATCGGCTCGCACCCTTCGGCGAACGGGCCACCCTCGTCCACGCCGTGTACGACGAACTCCCCGACGTACTCGACCGTCTTGGCCTGCCGAAGGTCCAGGGCATCCTGTTCGACCTCGGCGTCTCGTCCATGCAACTCGACGAGGCCGACCGCGGATTCGCCTACGCCCAGGACGCACCGCTGGACATGCGCATGGACCAGACGGCCGGGATGAGCGCCGCCGAGGTCCTCAACACCTACCCCCCGGGCGAACTGGTCAGGATCCTGCGGGCGTACGGCGAGGAGAAGCAGGCCAAGCGCATTGTCAGCGCGATCGTGCGGGAGCGCGACAAGGAGCCGTTCACCAACAGCGCCCGGCTCGTGGAGCTGATCCGCGACGCGCTGCCGCAGGCCGCCAAGCGCACGGGCGGCAACCCGGCCAAGCGCACCTTCCAGGCGCTGCGGATCGAGGTCAACGGTGAGCTGACCGTCCTGGAGCGCGCGATCCCCGCGGCCGTCAAGGCGCTGGACGTCGGCGGCCGGATCGCGGTCCTGTCGTACCACTCGCTCGAAGACCGCCTGGTCAAGCAGGTGTTCGCGGAGGGCGCGGCCAACACCGCGCCGCCCGGGCTTCCGGTGGTGCCCGAGCGCTACCAGCCGCGCCTGAAGCTGCTCACGCGCGGCGCCGAACTGCCCACCGAGGAAGAAGTCGCCGAGAACCGCCGGGCCGCACCGGCCCGTCTGCGCGGGGCGCAGCGGATCCGGGAGGACCTTTCGTGAGGACGTCACCGGGGGAGGGCGAGTGAGCCGGGTGCCGCAGCTGCGGGGGAGGGCCGCACAGCTCGCCCGGCTGCTTCCCTCAGGACCCACTTCGGCGGCCCGTACCCCGTTCGTGCTGCTCATCGTGGTGCTGCTCGGCGGCGGTCTGATCGTGCTCCTGATGCTCAACTCGGCGCTCAACGAAGGCTCGTTCCAGCTCAGCAAGCTCCGCAAGGAGACCACCGAGCTCACCGACGAGCAGCAGGAACTCGAGACCAAGGTCGACGGTTACTCCGCCCCCGACGCCTTGGAGCGGCGCGCCCGCGAGCTCGGCATGGTGCCGGGCGGACCGCCGGCCTTCCTCGACCCGGACGGCAAGGTGCGCGGTACGCCGGGCGAGGCGAGCGCCGCCCCGGCACCGGTCACGGCGCCCCCGCCTCCGAAGCCCACCGTGTCCGTCTCCCCGGCGCCCGGCGTCTCCACGTCTCCCGCGCCCAACGTGTCCACGTCTCCCGTGTCCAGCGTGTCCACGTCCCCCGAGTCCAGCGTCTCCACGTCCGCGGCGCCCCGGACCAGCCCGTCGCCCTCCACCACCCCCGGCAGGTGACCTCGTGACCGACCGGCAACCACCGCGCCGCCGCGTCCCCGGACCGGCGAAGCCCCCGCGCCCAGGCGCCCCGCGCCGGCCGGGACCGGGCGCCAGACCGGCGGCCCGCCGCCCGCAGACCGGGTCGCGCAAGCCCGCGCCGGCCCTGATCCGGCTCGGCAGCCCCCGCCCCCGGCTGCGCCTGGTGAGCCTCGGCCTGACCCTGGTGCTGCTCGCCTTCGTCGTACGACTGGTGCAGGTGCAGGCCGTCGATGCCAGCGTGTACGCCTCCAAGGCGGAGCAGAACCGGTACTTCAGCAGCACGCTCGCCGCCACGCGCGGACAGATCACCGACCGCAACGGCTATGAGCTCGCGACCAGCGTCGACGCCTACGACATCACCGCGGACCCGAAGATGTTCTCGGAGGAGGCCACCGAGACCAAGGACGCGCCCGAGCAGGCGGCAGCGCTGCTCGCGCCGATCCTGGGCAAGGAAGCGGCCGACCTCGCGGACAAGCTCAAGGACCACAAGAAGCGCTACGCCCTCCTCGCCCGCCGCCAGACCCCGCAGGTCTGGAACCAGATCAAGGATCTGAAGAGCGCGCTCGCCGACAAGAACCCCAAGACCGGCGGCGTCCTGGCCGGGATCTTCCAGGAGCCGAGCAGCAAGCGGCTCTATCCGAACGGCGATCTCGCCGCCGGGATACTGGGCTGGGTCAACGCCGAGGGCAAGGGCGGCGGCGGTATCGAGTCGCAGCTGGACAAGGACCTCGCGGGCGAGGACGGCATGATCACCTATGCCCAGTCCGGCGGCCGCCGTGTACCGACCGCGGGCAGCAGCGAGACCCCCGCCGTGCCCGGCTCGGACGTGGAGCTCACGCTCGACCGCGACATCCAGTACGTGGCGCAGAAGGCCATCGAGGACCAGGTGGCCAAGTCCAAGGCCGACCGCGGTTACGTCGTCGTCCAGGACACGAAGACCGGCGAGATCCTGGCGCTCGCCAACGCGCCCGGCTTCGACCCCAACGACCTCTCCAAGGCCAGCGTCAAGAACCTCGGCAACCCTGCCCTGCAGGACGCCTACGAGCCCGGTTCGACCAGCAAGCTGATCTCGATGGCCGCCGTACTCGAGGAGAAGGCCGCCGCACCCGACACCCATGTCACGGTGCCCAACCGCCTCCACCGCGGCGACCGTCTCTTCCGCGACGACATCGACCACGAGACCTGGTACCTCACCCTGAGCGGCGTTCTCGCGAAGTCCTCCAACATCGGCACGATCCTCGCGACCCAGCAGCTCGGCAAGACGCAGAAGGACGCCAACAAGGTCCTGTACGACTACCTGCGCAAGTTCGGCATGGGCCAGAAGACCGGCACCGGCTTCCCCGGCGAGACCCCGGGCCTCCTGCACAAGCCCGAGGAGTGGTCGACGTCCACGCAGTACACGGTCCCGTTCGGCCAGGGCTATTCGCTCAACGCCGTACAGGCCGTCTCCATGTACTCGACCGTCGCCAACGGCGGCGTCCGCGTGGAGCCTTCTCTCGTACGCGGGAAGAAGGGCCCCGACGGCCGGTTCACGCCCGGGGACGAGCCGAAGAAGACCCGGGTCATCAGCGAGGGCACCGCCAAGACGCTCTCCGAGATGCTGCAGTCCGTGGTCGACGACCCGGAGGGCACCGGCACCAAGGCGCAGATCGAGGGCTACCGGGTGGCCGGCAAGACCGGCACCGCGAACCGGGTCGACCCGGAGACCGGCCGCTACAACGGCTACACGTCCTCGTTCGCCGGTTTCGCCCCCGCAGACAAGCCCCGGCTCGCCGTCTACTGCGTCGTACAGAACCCGACCAAGGGCAACTACTTCGGCGGCCAGATCTGCGCCCCCATCTACAAGCAGGTCATGGAGTTCGCCCTGAAGACCCTTCAGGTGGCCCCGTCCGGCGCCAAGGCGCCCGGGCTCCCCGTCAAGTTCAAACCGGAGGACTGACCCGACGGACCTCCGGTAACCCCGCGTACGCAGATCCCCCACGAGCACTGAACAGGTACCGCCGCCGTGACAACGATCACCCCGGGCCCCGGGAACCAGGCCGAGCAGTCGGCCGGCCACGCCGCCCCATTTCGCCCCCGGCCACCCGCGCCCGGTACGCTCACCGCCGTGCCACACGCTGATCAGTCCCCCACCACCCGTGAGGGCGGCCCCGTGACCTACCCGGGACCGCCGCGGCCGGAGCGGGTCGCGGCGAGCACCCTCGCCGACCTCGCCGCCGCACTGGGTGTCGACGCCCCCGCCGCCGCCGACGTCACCGGCATCACGCACGACTCCCGTGCGGTACGCCCCGGTGACATCTACGCCGCGCTGCCCGGAGCCCGTGTCCACGGCGCGGACTTCGCCGCGCAGGCCGCCGATCTCGGCGCCGTGGCGATCCTCACCGACCCGGCGGGCCTGCCCCGCGCGTCGGCCACCGGCCTGCCGGTCCTGGTCGCCGGTGACCCGCGCGGCCGGATGGGCGAGCTCGCGGCCACGATCTACGGGCGGCCCGGCGAGGACCTGCTGCAGATCGGGATCACCGGTACGTCGGGCAAGACGACGACCGCGTATCTGGTCGAAGGCGGACTCAAGGCGGCCGGCCGCAACACCGGTCTCATCGGCACGGTCGAGATGCGCATCGGTGACGAGCGCATCAAGTCCGAGCGGACCACGCCCGAAGCGACCGATCTGCAGGCCCTGTTCGCGGTGATGCGCGAGCGCGGCGCCGACTCGGTCGCCATGGAGGTCTCCAGCCACGCCCTGGTGCTCGGGCGCGTGGACGGCTGCGTCTTCGACATCGCCGTCTTCAACAACCTGAGCCCGGAACACATGGAGTTCCACTCCGACATGGAGGACTACTTCCAGGCGAAGGCGCAGCTCTTCACGCCGAAGCGGTCCAAGCTCGGCATCGTCAACTTCGATGACGAGTACGGCCGCAGGCTCGCCAAGGAGGCGACCGTCCCGGTCGTCACCTTCTCCGCCGAGGGCCACCCGGACGCCGACTGGCGCGCCGAGCAGGTCGAAGTCGGCCCGATGGACTCCGCGTTCACGGTGATCGGCCCGAAGGGCGAGCGCATCGCCGCCAAGTCCCCGCTGGCCGGCCCCTTCAACGTGGCCAACACCCTCGCCGCGATCGTCGCCCTTGCCGCCGCGGGCATCGACCCGCAGACCGCCGCCGACGGCATCGCTGCCGTGCCCGGCGTACCGGGCCGCCTGGAGCGGGTCGACGAGGGGCAGCCGTATCTCGCCGTCGTCGACTACGCCCACAAGACGGACGCCGTCGAATCGGTCCTGCGCGCCCTGCGCAAGGTCACCGAGGGCAAGCTGCACATCGTGCTCGGCTGCGGCGGCGACCGGGACAAGACCAAGCGCGCCCCGATGGGTGCGGCGGCCGCGCGGCTCGCGGACACCGCCGTGCTCACCTCCGACAACCCGCGCTCCGAGGACCCCCTCGCGATCCTCGCCACGATGATCGCGGGCGCCGCCGAGGTGCCCGTGCACGAGCGTGGCGACGTGGTCCTGTTCGAGGACCGGGCCGCCGCGATCACCGCGGTGGTCGCCCGTGCCGAGCCCGGTGACACCGTGCTCGTCGCCGGCAAGGGCCATGAACAGGGCCAGGACATCAACGGGGTGGTACGCCCCTTCGACGACCGAGACGTGCTGCGGACCGCAATCCGGCGCCACCGCGCAGCCGCCCAGAACCCCCGGGGATGAAGCTGTGATCGCCCTCTCCCTCGCCGAGATCGCCACCATCACCGGCGGGCAGCCCCACGACATACCGGACACCGGCCGTGAGGTCACCGGCTCCGTCGTCATCGACTCGCGCAAGGTGGAACCCGGCGGACTCTTCGCCGCGTTCGCCGGCGAGCATGTCGACGGCCATGACTACGCGGACAAGGCCATCGCCTCCGGAGCGGCCGCGGTGCTCGCCACCCGGCCGCTCGGCGTGCCCGCGATCGTGGTCGACGACGTCCAGACCGCACTCGGCACCCTCGCCCGCACCGTGGTGCAGCGCCTGGGCACCGAGGTCGTCGCGCTCACCGGCTCCGCGGGCAAGACGTCCACCAAGGACCTGATCGCGCAGGTGCTGCAGCACCACGCGCCCACGGTCTGGACGCCCGGCTCCCTCAACAACGAGATCGGCCTGCCGCTCACCGCGCTCACCGCGGACACCACCACCAGGCACCTCGTCCTGGAGATGGGCGCCCGCGGCATCGGCCACATCCGCTATCTCACGGGTCTGACCCCGCCGAAGATCGGCCTGGTGCTGAACGTCGGCACCGCGCACATCGGCGAGTTCGGCGGCCGTGAGCAGATCGCCCAGGCCAAGGGCGAGTTGGTGGAGGCCCTGCCGGCCGACGGCACGGCGGTCCTCAACGCGGACGATCCGCTCGTACGCGCCATGTCCTCCCGTACGAAGGCGAAGGTGCTCTTCTTCGGAGAGGCGGACGACGCGGACGTACGTGCCGAGAACGTCCGGCTCACCGACCAGGGGCAGCCCGCCTTCACGCTGCACACGCCTACCGGGTGCAGCGAGGTGACCTTGCGCCTGTACGGTGAGCACCACGTGTCGAACGCGCTCGCCGCGGCCGCCGTCGCCCATGACCTGGGTATGTCCGCCGACGAGATCGCGACCGCGCTCTCCGGGGCGGGAAACCTGTCCCGCTGGCGTATGGAGGTCACCGAGCGCGCGGACGGTGTGACCGTCGTCAACGACGCCTACAACGCGAACCCCGAATCCATGCGGGCCGCGCTGCGCGCCCTCGCCGCCATGGCGAACGGCCGCCGGACGTGGGCGGTGCTCGGCAAGATGGCCGAGCTCGGCGACGAAGCGCTGCCCGAGCACGACGCGGTCGGACGGCTCGCCGTCCGTCTCAACGTGAGCAAGCTCGTCGCGGTCGGGGACAGGGAAGCGTCCTGGCTGCAACTGGGCGCATACAACGAGGGTTCGTGGGGTGAGGAGTCGGTGCACGTGTCCGACGCACAGGCGGCTGTCGACCTACTGCGCAGCGAGCTGCGCCCGGGGGACGTCGTGCTCGTGAAGGCTTCCAGGTCGGTGGGCCTGGAACAGGTCGCGCTCGCACTGCTCGAGGGTGAGGTCTCCGGCCGATGAGGCAGATTCTCTTCTCCGGTGTCATCGGTCTTTTCCTGACCCTGATCGGCACGCCGCTGCTCATCAAGCTGCTCGCGAAGAAGGGCTACGGGCAGTACATCCGCGACGACGGCCCGCGCGAGCACGCCAGCAAGCGCGGTACGCCGACGATGGGCGGTATCGCCTTCATCCTGGCGACGATCATCGCGTACTTCGCCACGAAGCTGATCACGGGAGCGCCGACCACCTTCTCGGGTCTCCTGGTGCTCTTCCTGATGGCGGGCATGGGTCTGGTCGGCTTCCTCGACGACTACATCAAGATCATCAAGCGGCGTTCGCTCGGTCTGCGGGCCAAGGCGAAGATGGCAGGACAGCTGATCGTCGGCATCACCTTCGCGGTGCTCGCCCTGCAGTTCGCGGACATCCGCGGCAACACCCCTGCCTCGATGAAGATTTCGTTCGTGCAGGACTTCGGCTGGTCGATCGGCCCCGTGCTGTTCGTCATCTGGGCGCTGTTCATGATCCTGGCGATGTCGAACGGTGTGAACCTCACCGACGGCCTCGACGGTCTGGCGACCGGCGCCTCGGTGATGGTCTTCGGTGCGTACACCTTCATCGGTGTCTGGCAGTTCCAGGAGTCCTGCGCCAACGCGACGACGCTCACCAACCCCTCGGCCTGCTTCGAGGTACGTGACCCGCTCGACCTCGCGATCGTGGCCTCCGCCCTGATGGGCTCCTGCTTCGGCTTCCTGTGGTGGAACACCTCGCCCGCCAAGATCTTCATGGGCGACACCGGCTCGCTCGCCCTCGGCGGCGCGCTCGCCGGCCTTGCGATCTGCTCCCGTACGGAGCTGCTTCTCGCCCTGCTCGGCGGCCTGTTCGTCCTCATCACCCTGTCCGTGGTCATCCAGGTCGGCTCGTTCCGCCTCACCGGCAAGCGCGTCTTCCGCATGGCACCGCTGCAGCACCACTTCGAACTCAAGGGGTGGTCCGAAGTCCTTGTGGTGGTCCGCTTCTGGATCATCCAGGGCATGTGCGTGATCGTCGGTCTCGGTCTCTTCTACGCAGGTTGGGCGAACAACAAGTGACCTCTCTGTCTGTGGAGGGCAAGCACGTCACCGTCGCCGGTCTCGGCGTGAGCGGCATCAGCGCCGCCCGCGCCCTGGCCGGCCTCGGCGCTTCGGTGACCGTCGTGGACGGCGGCTCGGGCGATGTGCACAAGGAGCGGGCGGCGGCCCTTGAGGCGGACGGTATCTCCGTACGTCTGGGAGATGCCGAAACCCTGCCCGAGGGCACTTCCTTGGTGGTCACCTCGCCGGGCTGGAAGCCCTCGTCGCCCCTGTTCGCCGCCGCTCTCGAAGCGGGCGTGGACGTGGTGGGCGACGTCGAGCTCGCCTGGCTGCTCCGTGGCCCGGACGCGGCCCCGTGGCTCGCGATCACCGGCACCAACGGCAAGACCACCACGACCCAGATGCTGGCGTCGATCCTGCGCGCGGCCGGTCTGAAGACCGCGGCGGTCGGCAACATCGGCACCCCGATCGTCGACGTGGTCCTCGAAGGCGACGACGCGTACGACGTGCTCGCCGTGGAGCTGTCGAGCTACCAACTGCACTGGGCGCCCTCCCTTCGGGCCCACTCCGCTGCTGTCCTGAACCTCGCGCCGGACCACCTGGACTGGCACGGCTCGATGGAGGCGTACGCCGCCGACAAGGGCCGTATCTACGAGGGCAACCAGGTCGCCTGCGTCTACAACGTGGCGGACAAGGCCACGGAGGACCTGGTCGTCGAGGCCGACGTCGAGGAGGGCTGCCGCGCGATCGGCTTCACCCTCGGCACCCCGGGTCCCTCCGAACTCGGTGTGGTGGAGGGCCTCCTGGTCGACCGCGCCTTCGTCGAGAACCGCCAGAAGAACGCCCAGGAACTCGCCGAGGTCGCCGACGTCAACCCGCCGGCCCCGCACAACATCGCCAACGCCCTTGCGGCCGCGGCCCTTGCGCGCGCCTACGGCGTCCAGCCCGCTGCCGTACGGGAGGGTCTGCGCGCCTTCCGTCCGGACGCGCACCGCATCGCGCACGTCGAGGACGTGGCAGGGGTGTCCTACGTGGACGACTCCAAGGCGACCAACACCCATGCCGCCGAAGCCTCGTTGGCCGCGTATGAGTCCATCGTCTGGATCGCGGGCGGGCTCGCGAAGGGCGCCACCTTCGACGAACTCGTCCAGAAGTCGGCCAAGCGACTCCGTGGCGCCGTCCTCATCGGCGCCGACCGCGCGCTGATCGCCGAAGCCCTTGCGCGACACGCGCCGGACGTCCCGGTCGTCGACCTCGAACGGGCCGACACTGGGGCGATGTCCGCGGCGGTCCGCGAGGCGGCACGGCTCGCGCAGCCGGGGGACACGGTCCTCATGGCGCCGGCCTGCGCGTCGATGGACATGTTCGTGAACTACAACAAGCGCGGCGAGGCGTTCGCGGACGCGGTCCGCGAGCTTGCCGCCGAGACCGCCTAGCCCTGTCCGAGCAGTCACGCCCGGCGGGGGCGGCGGCGACGACTGGAGGGGACACGAGATGGGTGCGAGCCGTTCCGGCACAGTGCGGCGGCCCTCGTCGAGGCCGCGGCCGCGTATGTCGGGCCCCGGCCGTCCGCCGGGCGCCCTCGGGCAGCTCAGACGGCTCTACGAGCAGGCCAAGCGGGCCTGGGACCGGCCGCTGACCGCGTACTACCTGATCCTCGGCGGCAGTCTGCTGATCACGACCCTCGGGCTCGTGATGGTCTACTCGGCCTCGCAGATCCAGGCGCTCGAGTACTCCCTGTCGCCTTCGTACTTCTTCCGCAAGCAGTTCCTCGCCGCCGTGCTCGGCACGATCCTGCTGATCGTCGCGATGCGGATGCCGGTACGGCTGCACCGCGCGCTCGCGTATCCGATCCTCGTCGGCAGCGTCTTCCTGATGATCCTCGTGCAGGTGCCGGGGATAGGGCATGCGGTCAACGGCAACCAGAACTGGATCTCGCTCGGCGGCCCGTTCCAGCTGCAGCCCAGCGAGTTCGGCAAGCTGGCGCTGGTGCTGTGGGGCGCGGACCTGCTCGCCCGCAAGGGCGACCGGCAGATGCTGACGCAGTGGAAGCACATGCTGGTGCCGCTCGTTCCGGTGACGTTCATGCTGCTCGGCCTGATCATGCTCGGCGGCGACATGGGCACCGCGATCATTCTCACGGCCATCCTCTTCGGCCTGCTCTGGCTCGCCGGCGCACCGACCCGGCTCTTCGGCGGTGTGCTCGCGGTCGCCGGTCTGCTCGGCTTCATCCTGATCCGGACCAGCCCGAACCGTATGGCCCGTCTTGCCTGTCTGGGCGCCTCGGACGCCGGTCCCGGCGATCAGTGCTGGCAGGCTCTGCACGGAATCTACGCGCTCGCCTCGGGCGGATTCTTCGGTTCCGGTCTGGGTGCCAGTGTGGAAAAATGGGGCCAACTGCCTGAACCCCACACGGACTTCATCTTCGCCATCACCGGGGAGGAGCTCGGCCTGGCGGGGACGCTGTCCGTACTCGGTCTCTTCGCGGCTCTAGGCTATGCGGGTATCCGCGTGGCCGGACGCACGGAGGAGCCCTTCGTGAGGTACGCCGCGGGAGGTGTGACCACCTGGATCACGGCCCAGGCCGTGGTCAACATCGGTGCGGTGCTCGGTCTGCTGCCGATCGCCGGTGTCCCGCTCCCGCTGTTCTCCTACGGAGGCTCGGCCCTGCTGCCGACCATGTTCGCGATCGGTCTGCTCATCGCGTTCGCGCGCGATGAACCCGCGGCCCGGGCCGCACTTGCCATGAGGTCGGCAGCCTCTGGTAAGAAGCGGTCTGCGGGGAGATGGAACACGATGCGACGGCGTGCCAAGGCGCGACCGTCCGGAGAGCGGTGAATTTCGGTGCATGTCGTACTCGCCGGTGGGGGGACCGCCGGCCACATCGAGCCCGCGCTCGCCCTCGCGGACGCCCTGCGCAGGCAGGACCCGACCATGGGCATCACGGCCCTGGGCACGGAGCGTGGACTCGAGACCCGGCTCGTACCCGAGCGCGGCTATGAACTCGCGCTGATCCCCGCCGTACCGCTCCCGCGCAAGCCCACCCCCGAACTGCTCACGGTCCCGGGCCGGCTGCGCGGCACCATCAAGGCCGCCGAGCAGATCCTGGAGCGCACCAAGGCCGACGCCGTGTGCGGCTTCGGCGGATACGTGGCGCTGCCCGCGTACTTCGCGGCCAAGCGCCTGGGCGTGCCGATCATCGTGCACGAGGCCAACGCGCGGCCCGGTCTGGCCAACAAGATCGGCTCGCGCTACGCCGCGGCCGTTGCGGTCTCCACGCCGGACAGCAAGCTGCGCGGCTCGCGCTACATCGGCATTCCGCTGCGCCGCACCATCGCGACCCTCGACCGCGCCCGGGTCCGCCCCGAGGCACGCGCCGCGTTCGGTCTCGACCCCAACTTGCCCACGCTGCTGGTCTCTGGCGGCTCGCAGGGCGCCCGCCGCCTGAACGAGGTCGTCCAGCAGGCGGCCCCGTACCTGCAGCAGGCGGGCATCCAGATCCTGCACGCGGTCGGCCCGAAGAACGAACTGCCGCAGGTACAGCAGATGCCGGGGATGCCCCCGTACATCCCGGTACCGTACGTGGACCGGATGGACCTCGCGTACGCCGCGGCCGACATGATGCTCTGCCGTGCGGGCGCGATGACCGTCGCCGAACTCTCCGCCGTCGGACTCCCGGCCGCCTACGTCCCGCTGCCCATCGGCAACGGCGAACAGCGGCTGAACGCCCAGCCGGTGGTCAAGGCGGGCGGCGGACTCCTCGTCGACGACGCGGAACTGACGCCGGAATGGGTCCAGCACAATGTGCTGCCCGTCCTCGCCGATCCGCACCGGTTGTTCGAGATGTCCCGCGCCGCCTCGGAGTTCGGCCGCCGGG
Source organism: Streptomyces mesophilus (assembly GCF_040300965.1). GTDB lineage: Bacteria > Actinomycetota > Actinomycetes > Streptomycetales > Streptomycetaceae > Streptomyces > Streptomyces mesophilus_A. The sequence goes on from NZ_JBEPEW010000079.1 coordinate 15,880, forward strand.
ACGCCGACGAACTTCTGGTCGGCATGGTGTACGAGGCGATCGCGGCACGCCACCGGGCGTGAGCATGCGACCGGACGAAGCGGCACGCCACAGGGCGTGAGAAGGCAGGCGAGCGTGGCCGGACCCTCAGCTGTCACCGGAGAACGGCAGCGGCCGAAGGCCCCGGCCCGCCCGCCGCGGCCTTCCCCCGGCCGCCGCCTTCCCTCCCCCCGGCTGCTGCTCGCCGTCGCCGTCCTCGTGACGGTCCTGGGCGGGGGAGTCGTCTGGCTCCTTTACGGCTCGGAGTGGCTGCGCGTGGAGCGCGTGACGACTTCGGGGACCCAGGTGCTGACCCCGGAACAGGTGCTCGACGCCGCGTCCGTTCCGGTCGGCGCACCACTGATTTCCGTCGACACCGAGGCGATTGAGGACCGGTTGCGGCGACAACTGCCCCGTATCGACTCCGTTGACGCGGTGCGTTCCTGGCCGCACGGAATCGCGCTGAAAGTGACCGAACGCAAGCCGGTTCTGCTCCTTGAAAAGGACGGCAAGTTCGTCGAAGTGGACGCGGAAGGCGTGCGGTTCGCGACTGTCACGAGCGCCCCGAAGAACGTACCGAAGCTGCAATTGACCGCCGACCGCTCGCCGAGTCTGCATCGCTTCGGCATCGACCGGCTGCTCGTCGAAGCGGTGGAAGTGGCCCGCGACATCCCGCCGGCGGTGGCCTCCCGTACCCGCACCATGGAAGTGCGTTCATATGACTCCATCTCCCTGGAGTTGAGCGACGGACGGACCGTCGACTGGGGAAGCAGCGAGAAGGGTGAGTCGAAGGCCGCCGCGTTGACCGCGCTGATGAAAGCGGCTCCGGATGCCGGTCACTTCGATGTGAGCGCCCCCACTTCCCCTGCCGTATCAGGGAGTTGACGCACATAGGTGCTGGCCAGCACCCTGGTTGGTCAGCGCAACGGCTGATCACATAGGGTGAAAAGAAAAACGGGAGGTTCGGCGTGTTCGTTGAACGCGCGCCACTTGTCGACTTAGTGTCCTGTTCGGAAGGGTCAGACAAAGACCAGCAACAGACGCACTGGTAACCCTAAACTTCAGCGTTAGGGTTCGGGTCGGCGCTCGGACCGTCCCAATTCGGCATCAGTCGTCGCTCGCTCGACCGGCGAGGCGACGCACGTAACTCGAGGCGAGAGGCCTTCGACGTGGCAGCACCGCAGAACTACCTCGCAGTCATCAAAGTCATCGGTGTCGGCGGCGGTGGTGTCAATGCCATCAACCGGATGATCGAGGTCGGTCTCAAGGGTGTCGAGTTCATCGCCATCAACACCGACGCGCAAGCCCTGTTGATGAGCGACGCCGACGTCAAGCTCGACGTCGGCCGTGAACTCACCCGCGGACTCGGCGCCGGCGCCAACCCCGCCGTCGGCCGCAAGGCCGCAGAAGACCACCGTGAGGAGATCGAGGAGGTCCTCAAGGGGGCCGACATGGTCTTCGTCACCGCCGGCGAAGGCGGCGGCACCGGCACAGGCGGCGCACCCGTCGTCGCCAACATCGCCCGCTCGCTCGGCGCCCTCACCATCGGTGTGGTCACCCGGCCGTTCACCTTCGAGGGGCGCCGGCGTGCCAACCAGGCGGAGGACGGCATCGCCGAACTCCGCGAAGAGGTCGACACCCTCATCGTCATCCCCAACGACCGCCTGCTGTCCATCTCGGACCGCCAGGTCAGCGTCCTGGACGCGTTCAAGTCCGCGGACCAGGTGCTGCTCTCGGGTGTCCAGGGCATCACCGACCTCATCACCACGCCCGGCCTGATCAACCTGGACTTCGCGGACGTCAAGTCCGTGATGTCCGAGGCGGGTTCGGCGCTCATGGGCATCGGCTCGGCGCGCGGCGACGACCGCGCGGTGGCCGCCGCGGAGATGGCGATCTCCTCGCCGCTCCTCGAGGCGTCCATCGACGGCGCCCGCGGTGTGCTGCTCTCCATCTCCGGCGGCAGCGACCTCGGTCTCTTCGAGATCAACGAGGCCGCCCAGCTGGTGAGCGAGGCCGCGCACCCCGAGGCCAACATCATCTTCGGCGCGGTCATCGACGACGCGCTCGGCGACGAGGTCCGGGTCACGGTCATCGCGGCCGGCTTCGACGGCGGCCAGCCGCCGGCGAAGCGGGACAACGTGATCGGGGCATCCTCGACCAAGCGCGAGGAGCCGACCCCGGCACGCACCGACTCCCGCCCCGCGTTCGGCGGCCTCGGCAGCGTGACCCCGCGCGAGGAGACCTCGGCACCCGAGCCGGTCGCGGAGGCCAAGCCGGCCGACGCCCCGGCCGCGCCGATCGCCCCGCCGCAGGTCCCGCCGGCCCGTCCCTACCAGGACACCCAGGCCGAGGAGCTGGACGTACCGGACTTCCTGAAGTGACACCGGTACCCATAGCGGCACAGCACGATCTCGTGAGCGGCGCCCACTTTGCCTTCACCAATCGGTGGGGCGGGGTGAGCGCCGTTCCGTACGAGCAGCTCAACCTGGGCGGCGCGGTCGGGGACGACCCCGCTGCCGTACTCCGCAATCGCGAACTCGCCGCCCGGTCCCTGGGTTTCGGCCCCGACCGGGTCGTCTGGATGAACCAGGTGCACGGCAAGGACGTCGCCGTCGTCGACGGGCCCTGGGGCGCCGACACGGAAATCCCTTCCGTGGACGGTGCGGTGACCGCACGCCGGGGCCTGGTCCTGGCGGTCCTCACCGCCGACTGCACTCCCGTACTTCTCGCCGACCCCGCCTCCGGTGTCATCGGCGCCGCGCACGCGGGCCGGCCGGGAATGGTGGCCGGGGTGGTGCCCGCGACCGTCGAGGCGATGGCGAAGCTGGGCGCCGAGCCCGGCCGGATCATCGCGCGCACCGGCCCCGCCGTGTGCGGCCGCTGCTACGAAGTCCCCGCCGACATGCGCGCGGACGTCGCGGCCGTGGAGCCCGCGGCGTATGCGGAGACCAGCTGGGGAACCCCGGCGGTCGACGTCACGGCCGGGGTGCGGGCCCAGTTGGAGCGGCTGGGAGTACGCGACTTCGTCGGCTCCGATGTGTGCACCCGGGAATCCGCCGACCACTTCTCGTACCGCCGCGACCGTACGACGGGCCGGCTCGCAAGCTATGTCTGGCTGGACTGATACGACATGACCGACCGTAAGGCCGAACTCGCAGCAAACCTCGCAGAGGTGGAGAAGCGGATCGCGGCCGCGTGTGCGGCGGCGGGCCGCGCACGCGAGGAAGTGACCCTCATCGTGGTCACCAAGACCTTCCCCGCGAGCGATGCCCGTCTCCTGTCCGAACTCGGTGTACGCCATGTCGCGGAGAACAAGGACCAGGACGCGGCCCCCAAGGCGGCCGCCTGTGCGGACCTTCCGCTGCAGTGGCACTTCGTCGGGCAGCTGCAGACCAACAAGGTCCGTTCCGTGGTGGGTTACGCGGATGTCGTGCAGTCGGTGGACCGGGCGAAGCTGGTGACCGCGCTGTCGACCGCGGCCGTGCGCGCGGAACGTGAAGTGGGCTGCCTGATCCAGGTCGCGCTCGACGCCGAAGTGGGCGGGCGAGGGGACCGCGGTGGCGTAGCCCCGGATGGAATCGAGGAGTTGGCGACGCTTGTCGCGGAATCTCCCGGATTGCGGCTCGACGGACTGATGACCGTCGCTCCGCTCGCAGGACCGTACGCCGGTGAACAACTCAAGGCGTTCAAGCGGCTGATGGATTTGTCGACTGACCTGCGCAGCGCTCATTCGGCTGCGAACATGGTCTCGGCAGGGATGAGCGCGGACCTCGAACAGGCCGTAGCGGCAGGGGCGACACATGTACGCGTCGGCACTGCGGTACTCGGAGTCCGACCCCGGCTCGGGTAACGTCGCCAAGAAGTCGGACCACAGCAGAAAATATGGTGATTCTCGCAGATCAGCGGGGATATCCGGTGGATCGTGGGCACTTGGCGGCGCCGGCGTATCCACCTCAGAGCGGAGGACTCAGAGCATGGCCGGCGCGATGCGCAAGATGGCGGTCTACCTCGGCCTCGTGGAGGACGACGGTTACGACGGCCGGGGCTTCGACCCCGATGACGAGTTCGAACCCGAGCTGGACCCCGAGCCGGAGCGGGACCGCAGGCGGCACGAGCCGTCGCGTGAACTGCACCGGGAGGAACCGGAGCGAAAGGTACAAACTCCCGCACCGCGGGCGCCTATTTCATCCTCGGTCCCGGTCGCGGCCGGGGGTTCGAGTGCGCTTTCGGCTGAAATCGGGCGTCCCGCTCGTATTGCCCCCGTGGCATCCATCACACCTGAACGTCAGAGCCTGGAGAAGAACGCGCCGGTGATCATGCCCAAGGTTGTGTCCGAGCGGGAGCCGTACCGCATCACGACGTTGCACCCTCGGACCTACAACGAGGCCCGTACCATCGGGGAACACTTCCGTGAGGGCACTCCGGTGATCATGAATCTGACGGAGATGGACGACACGGACGCGAAGCGTCTGGTGGACTTCGCCGCCGGTCTGGTCTTCGGACTGCACGGCAGCATTGAGCGGGTGACGCAGAAGGTGTTCCTGCTGTCTCCTGCTAACGTCGATGTCACGGCGGAGGACAAGGCCCGCATCGCAGAGGGCGGGTTCTTCAACCAGAGCTGAGACGCAGTACCGGCAGAACACGAACAGCACGAGACACAGGGGAGAGGGAAGCGCGAGTCATGAGCGTTGTCTGGAATGTGCTCTATATCGCGTTGACGTTGTTTCTTGTGGTGCTGATCTTCCGGTTGGTCATGGACTACGTCTTCCAGTTCGCCCGCTCATGGCAACCCGGCAAGGCGATGGTGGTCGTTCTGGAGGCCACCTACACTGTCACTGATCCACCGCTCAAGCTTCTGCGGCGGTTCATTCCGCCGCTGCGTCTCGGGGGCGTGGCGCTCGACCTGTCCTTCTTCGTGCTGATGATCATCGTCTACATCCTGATCTCCGTTGTGAGCCGGCTGTGAGCACGATGTCTATTACGGTCTTGCCGAATGCCGACGACTACGTTGAGGTGAAGAGATGCCGTTGACCCCCGAGGACGTGCGGAACAAGCAGTTCACGACTGTCCGCCTCCGAGAAGGCTATGACGAGGACGAGGTTGATGCCTTCCTCGACGAGGTCGAGTCCGAACTGACCCGCCTGCTCCGCGAGAACGAGGACCTGCGCGCCAAGCTGGCCGCCGCGACGCGTGCCGCCGCGCAGAACCAGCAGCAGGGCATGCGCAAGCCCCCGGAGCCGCAGGACCAGCGCGGTCCGGGTGCCCCCGTGCCCGCCGGCATATCGGGCCCGCCGCAGCAGATGGGCGGCCCCATGGGGGGTCCGCCGCAGCTGCCGAGCGGTGCCCCGCAGCTTCCGGCAGGCCCGAGCGGACATGGTCCGCAGGGCGGCCACGGTCCGCAGGGTGGCCACGGCCCGCAGGGTCCCGGCCAGATGCAGGGCGGCCCCATGGGCGGTCCGATGGGTGGCCCGATGGGCAACCACGGTCCGCAGATGCCGCAGCCCGGTCAGGGCCCCGGCGGCGACAGCGCCGCGCGCGTGCTCTCGCTGGCGCAGCAGACGGCCGACCAGGCGATCGCGGAGGCCCGCAGCGAGGCCAACAAGATCGTGGGCGAGGCGCGTTCGCGTGCCGAGGGCCTCGAGCGTGACGCCCGTGCCAAGGCCGACGCCCTGGAGCGGGACGCGCAGGAGAAGCACCGCGTCGCGATGGGCTCCCTGGAGTCCGCCCGCGCCACGCTCGAGCGCAAGGTCGAGGACCTGCGCGGCTTCGAGCGCGAGTACCGCACGCGTCTGAAGTCCTACCTGGAGTCGCAGCTGCGTCAGCTGGAGACCCAGGCCGACGACTCGCTGGCTCCGCCGCGGACCCCGGCGACCGCTTCGCTGCCGCCGTCGCCGTCGATGCAGCCGGCCGGTGCGGGTGCGCCCTCCATGGGCGGCCACACCATGGGCGGTCAGCAGTCGATGGGCGGCCAGCAGTCCATGGCCGGTGCGCCTTCGTACGGTGGTCAGCAGCAGATGTCGCCGGCGATGACCCAGCCGATGGCGCCGGTGCGGCCGCAGGCTCCGCAGCCGATGCAGCAGGCTCCCTCGCCGATGCGCGGGTTCCTGATCGACGAGGACGACAACTGACAGGCTGTACGCGCCTGATGTGCGCGTAGCCGTCGGCGGCTGGTAGGGCCGGGCCCCGGGGATACCCCCGGGGCCCGGCCCTTTTGTATGCCTGGAGCTGTGCAGTTGTGCGGCGGTACGGATCGCCGAAGCGGCGACGGCCATGGATCCACCGGATCGGGTGGCGGTGAGGCGTGGGTTGCCGCGGATGCCCGCACTTTGCGGGCGCTACGGAGCCAGGGTGCGAAGGACGCAGAACTCGTTGCCCTCCGGGTCGGCCATGACCACCCAGTTGCGGTCCGCGCCCTGGCCCACGTCGGCTCTGGTGGCGCCGAGGCCGACCAGCCTGGTCACCTCGTCCTCGGTGCTGCGGTCGATCGGGCTGACGTCGATGTGCAGCCGGTTCTTCACGGCCTTGCCCTCGGGCACCTTGACGAAGAACACGGTGGGCGGCATCTGACTGGCCCGCACTCCCTCGACGGTCGGCTCCCAGGAACCGATCTCGACCTGGTCCTCGCTCCGGTCGATCACCTTGAAGTCCAGGACCGCGCACCAGAAGGCCGCCTGGCGCTCCGGATCGTGGCAGTCGATGCCCAGCTCGGTGAATCTGCTTGCCATGACTCTCCCCTGTCGTGCGGACGAGGGTTCAGGGTAGGTGCCCGTGCGACCGGCGAGGAGGGAGATCACGAACTTCCTGGGTACAACGCCGGGCGGGCCGGGCGCACGGTCATCGACCGTGCGCCCGGCCCGCCCGGGTGGGGTGGCTGGGGGCTACGCCTGCGACTTGCGCAGGCGGAAGGCCAGGCCCAGGGCCTCGTCCTTGAACGTCTCGCCGAACGAGTCGTCCGCCTCGCCCTCGGCGTAGTCCACGGCCAGGACCTCGTCCGCGATGAGGTCGGCGTGCTCGTCGAGGGCCGCGGTCATGGCCTCGTCCGTGGACGACCAGCGCACCGCGATGCGGTCCGCGACGTCGAAGCCACTGTTCTTGCGGGCCTCCTGGATCAGGCGGATCGCGTCACGGGCCAGGCCCGCGCGGCGCAGCTCCTCGCTGATCTCCAGGTCGAGCGCGACCGTGGCGCCGGACTCCGAGGCCACCGACCAGCCCTCGCGCGGGGTCTCCGTGATGAAGACCTCGTCGGGGGTCAGGGGCACGGTCTCGCCGTTGACCTCGACGGTCGCCGTGCCTTCGCGGAGCGCGAGGGACAGGGCCGCCGCGTCCGCGTTCGCGACCGCCTTGGCCACGTCCTGGACGCCCTTGCCGAAACGCTTGCCGAGCGCACGGAAGTTGGCCTTCGCCGTCGTGTCGACCAGCGAGCCGCCGACCTCCGAGAGTGACGCCAGGGACTGGACGTTGAGCTCCTCGGTGATCTGCGCCCGCAGTTCCTCGCCGAGCTGCTCGAAGCCGACCGCGGCGATCAGCGCACGGGACAGCGGCTGACGGGTCTTGACGCCGGACTCGGCACGCGTGGCGCGGCCGAGCTCCACCAGACGGCGGGCGAGCAGCATCTGCTGCGAAAGCGACGGGTCCACAAGGGACTTGTCGGCTTCCGGCCAGGTCGACAGGTGGACCGACTCCGGGGCCCCCGGCGTGACCGGCACCACCAGGTCCTGCCAGACCCGCTCGGTGATGAACGGGGTCAGCGGGGCCATCAGGCGCGTGACCGTCTCGACGACCTCGTGCAGCGTGCGCAGCGCGGCCTTGTCGCCCTGCCAGAAGCGGCGGCGCGAGCGGCGCACGTACCAGTTGGAGAGATCGTCGACGAAGGACGACAGGAGCTTGCCGGCGCGCTGGGTGTCGTACGCCTCAAGGGCCTCCGTCGTCTGCTCGACGAGCTGGTTGAGCTCGGAGAGCAACCAGCGGTCCAGGAGCGGACGTTCGGCCGCGGCCGGGTCGGCGTCCGAGGGGGCCCACTTCGACGTACGGGCGTACAGGGCCTGGAAGGCGACCGTGTTCCAGTACGTGAGGAGGGTCTTGCGGACGACCTCCTGGATCGTGCCGTGGCCCACGCGGCGCGCGGCCCACGGGGAACCGCCGGCCGCCATGAACCAGCGCACCGCGTCGGCGCCGTGCTGGTCCATCAGCGCGATGGGCTCCAGGGTGTTGCCCAGGTGCTTGGACATCTTGCGGCCGTCCTCGGCGAGGATGTGGCCGAGACAGACCACGTTCTCGTACGAGGACTTGTCGAAGACGAGCGTGCCGACCGCCATCAGCGTGTAGAACCAGCCGCGCGTCTGGTCGATGGCCTCCGAGATGAACTGCGCCGGGTAGCGCGACTCGAAGAGCTCCTTGTTCTTGTGCGGGTAGCCCCACTGCGCGAACGGCATCGAACCCGAGTCGTACCAGGCGTCGATGACCTCCGGGACGCGCACGGCCGTCCGCGTACAGCCGTCGTGCTTGCACGTGAAGGTGACGTCGTCGATGTACGGGCGGTGCGGGTCGAGGTCCGACTGGTCGGTGCCGCTCAGCTCGGAGAGCTCGCCGAGGGAGCCGACGCAGGTGAGGTGGTTCTCCTCGCAGCGCCAGATCGGCAGCGGGGTGCCCCAGTAGCGGTTGCGGGACAGGGCCCAGTCGATGTTGTTGTTCAGCCAGTCGCCGAAGCGGCCGTGCTTGACGGAGTCCGGGAACCAGTTGGTCTTCTCGTTCTCCTCGAGGAGGCGGTCCTTGACCGCGGTGGTGCGGATGTACCAGGACGGCTGCGCGTAGTAGAGCAGCGCGGTGTGGCAGCGCCAGCAGTGCGGGTAGCTGTGCTCGTACGGGATGTGCTTGAAGAGCAGGCCGCGGGCCTGCAGATCTTCCGTGAGCTTCTCGTCGGCTTTCTTGAAGAAGACGCCGCCGACCATCGGGACCTCGGGGGCGAAGGTGCCGTCGGGCAGCACCGGGTTCACCACCGGCAGGTCGTACGCCTTGCAGACCAGGAGGTCGTCGGCGCCGAACGCGGGGGACTGGTGGACCAGACCCGTACCGTCCTCGGTCGTGACGTACTCGGCGTTGACGACGAAGTGCGCCGGGGCCGGGAACTCCACGAGCTCGAACGGACGTTGGTAGTTCCAACGCTCCATTTCGGCGCCCGTGAAGGTCTGGCCGGTGGCCTCCCAGCCCTCGCCCAGGGCCTTCGCGAGCAGCGGCTCGGCGACCACGAGCCGCTCGGTGCCGTTCGTCGCCACGACATAGGTGACGTCGGGGTGCGCGGCGACCGCCGTGTTGGACACCAGGGTCCAGGGGGTCGTCGTCCAGACCAGGAGAGCGGCTTCGCCCGCCAGAGGTCCGGAGGTGAGGGGGAAACGGACGAAGACCGACGGGTCGACGACCGTCTCGTAGCCCTGCGCGAGCTCGTGGTCGGACAGACCCGTGCCGCAGCGGGGGCACCAGGGGGCCACGCGGTGGTCCTGGACCAGGAGGTCCTTGTCGAAGATCTCCTTCAGGGACCACCAGACCGACTCGACGTACTCCGGGTCCATGGTGCGGTAGGCGTCGTCGAGGTCGACCCAGTAGCCCATGCGCGTGGTGAGGTCGGTGAAGGCGTCGGTGTGCCGGGTCACGGACTCGCGGCACTTGGCGTTGAACTCGGCGATGCCGTACGCCTCGATGTCCTTCTTGCCGTTGAAGCCGAGCTCCTTCTCGACGGCGAGCTCGACGGGCAGGCCGTGGCAGTCCCAGCCGGCCTTGCGGCCCACGTGGTAGCCGCGCATGGTGCGAAAGCGCGGGAAGACGTCCTTGAAGACGCGGGCCTCGATGTGGTGGGCACCCGGCATGCCGTTGGCCGTCGGCGGGCCCTCGTAGAACACCCACTCGGGGCGTCCCTCGGACTGCTCGAGGCTCTTCGCGAAGATCTTCTGCTCGCGCCAGAAGTCGAGCACCGCGTGCTCGAGGGCGGGCAGGTCGACCTGGGCGGGTACCTGCTGGTACTGCGTCATCTGTCGTCCTCCGGCGGATGTGCTGCCTTCCGTCGGAGGGACGAGTGCCTGCAGCTCTTGGCGCAGGGCTCCCGCGGTACCACCCTCCTTGGCCCCCCGGCGTGCGCCGACGGACCCCCTCATTGGGGTCGCGATGCCGGGTCTACTCGCCGCTGCCCTCGCTGCTCGCGTCCGGCTGCGGCTTTCTTCCGGCGGCTCCGGGGTGATCTTCACGCTCGCGCTCGCCCCCGGGCTCACACCGTCCCCGGGTCGCTCCTGGCTGCGTACGGACGCTACTCGTCCCCATCGATGCCTTTTCGCAGTGCCCAGTGTACGGGGCCCGGGGCCGCTCGGCCGACCGGTTTTCGGGCTCCGGACGGGCGTCGGGGAAGGATCGGCAGGTGGGCGTGGAGTGACCCGAATGCCACACGGCGCCTTGTGGGGATCCGGCCGGAGCACAGTCGCGGATTACGGGGCGGGGAGCTGGGCACAACCGATGCAGACCCGTCGCGTGGGTGGCGCGGGACGGGTGGATCGGGCGGCGTGCCCCGTTGCCGCGGGCCTGGAGTCGATTTATCGTCCCAGCACGATTCGCGAGCAAGATCACAATATGTGAAGGGGCCGCGGCCATGGTGGCGAAAAAGACCGCCGAACAGCATTCGGCGTCGAGTAGATCCACTTCCGCGGCGAAGGACGTGAGCGGCAAGAAGTCGACCGCGGCCGCGGCACCTCGTACGGACAAGGCGGCGACGTCGGACAAGGCGGTGAAGTCGACGGCGGCGGTGAAGAAGACCGCGGCCAAGAAGACCGCAGTGAAGACGACGGCCGCGAAGACGACGGCCGCGAAGACCGGGACGGCGAAGAAGTCGGCCGCGAAGAGCACGGCCGCGAAGAAGAGCACCGCGCAGGCGGGCGCCGCGAAGAAGACCGCGGCGAAAGCTCCTGCGAAGAAGGCCGTGGCCAAGAAGACCGCGGCCAAGAAGGCGGCGGTCAAGAAAGCCCCGGCGAAGAAGGCCGTGGCCGAAAAGGCGTCGGTGGAGGAGACCGTGGACGCGGGGGCCGTGGCCGAGGCGGCGGTGGAGGAAAAGGCCGCGGTGAAGGCGGCGGTCAGGAAAGCGCCGGCCAAGAAGGCGGCGGCCAGTAAGGCGCAGAGCAAGCCGGACAGCAGCGAACAGGCCGCGAAGCAGACAGGAGCCAGGTCGGTGGGTGCGAAGAAGGCTGTGAAGACTGTCGAGACGGTCGCCTCGGGCAAGGGCGGTGGTGCGGTGCCCAAGGCGCGCGCCGTGGCGGCCGAGCCCGGTGTGCTCGCCGTCCGTCCCGGGGAGGACCCGTGGACACCCGAGGAGGTGACCGAGGCGCGTACCGAACTGCAGTCGGAGATCCTGCGGCTGCGCTCGGAGATCGCCTCCTCCGAGGAGGCGCTCGCCGGTCTGATGCGCGACTCGGGCAACGGTGCCGGTGACGACGACGCCGACACCGGCAGCAAGAACATCACGCGCGAGCACGAGATGGCGCTCGCGAACAATGCGCGCGAGATGCTGGAGCAGAGCGAGCGGGCCCTGGAGCGGCTCGACGCGGGGACGTACGGACTGTGCGAGAGCTGCGGGAATCCGATCGGCAAAGCTCGGATGCAGGCCTTCCCGCGGGCGACCCTGTGCGTGGAGTGCAAGCAGAAGCAGGAACGCCGCAACTGAGTCTCGGACGCCGCAGGTATGTGTCGTACCCTCGTGCTCAGTCAGGCATCTAGGTTGAGGGACTCACGTGGCAGAGGCGGAGAGCATCATCGGTACGCCGGATGTTGAGGGCGCGGAGCCGGAGCAGGATCCGCAGGCCGAGGGAGTCCAGGGGGACGAGAAGGCGGCCAAGGGCAGCCGCAAGATCGTGGCGCTCTTCACGGTCGCCGCGGTCGCCTATGCGCTCGACCTGATCAGCAAGATGATCGTGGTCGCCAAGCTGGAGCACCACGAGCCGATCGAGATCATCGGCGACTGGCTGCGCTTCGAGGCGATCAGGAACGCGGGTGCGGCGTTCGGGATGGGCCAGGCCTTCACCGTGATCTTCACGTGTATCGCCGCCGCCGTGATCGTGGTGATCGTCCGGCTCGCCCGCAAGCTCTACAGCCTGCCCTGGGCCATCGCGCTCGGTCTGCTGCTCGGTGGTGCGCTCGGCAACCTCACGGACCGCCTGTTCCGGGCGCCCGGTGTCTTCGAGGGGCATGTCGTCGACTTCATCGCGCCCAAGAACTTCGCGGTGTTCAACCTCGCGGACTCGGCGATCGTCTGCGGCGGCATCCTGATCGTGATCCTGTCCTTCAAGGGCCTCGACCCGGACGGGACCGTACACAAGGACTGACGGCACATGGCACGAGGACTGAGGCCTCCGGCCTCCTCCTTCGGGCCCTGGGACCGCTGCGGACGAGGAGTCCGCGGCGGTCCGTCATACTTTCCAGGTGAGTACACACCCCGAGACCCGCAGTCTGCCCGTACCCGACGGCCTTGAGGGCGAGCGCGTCGACGCCGCCATCTCGCGCATGTTCGGCTTCTCCCGCACCAAGGCGGCCGAGCTGGCTGCTGCCGGAAAGGTGCAGGTCGACGGGGCTGTGGTCGGGAAGTCCGAGCGGGTGCACGGGGGCGCCTGGCTCGAGGTCGAGATGCCGCAGGCCGCCGCGCCCGTGCAGGTCGTGGCCGAGCCCGTCGAGGGCATGGAGATCGCGTACGACGACGACGACATCGTCGTGATCGTGAAGCCCGTGGGCGTGGCCGCGCATCCGTCGCCGGGCTGGACCGGGACCACCGTGATCGGCGGCCTCGCGGCGGCCGGCTACCGGATCTCGACGTCCGGTGCGGCCGAGCGGCAGGGTGTGGTGCACCGGCTCGACGTCGGTACGTCGGGCCTGATGGTGGTCGCCAAGTCGGAACGCGCGTACACCTCGCTGAAGCGGCAGTTCAAGGAGCGGGTGCCGGAGAAGCGGTACCACACGCTGGTGCAGGGACACCCGGACCCGCTGAGCGGCACGATCGACGCCCCCATCGGGCGGCATCCGCAGCACGACTACAAGTGGGCCGTCACGGCCGACGGCAAGCCGTCGGTGACGCACTACGACCTGATCGAGGCCTACCGGTCTGCCTCGCTGCTCGACGTGAAGCTGGAGACCGGCCGTACGCACCAGATCCGGGTCCATATGTCGGCTCATCGACACCCGTGCGTGGGCGATCTGACCTACGGCGCCGACCCGACCCTCGCCAAGCGCCTCGGGCTCACCCGGCAGTGGCTGCATGCCGTGAAGCTCGGCTTCGAGCACCCCGGTGACGGACAGTGGGTCGAGTTCGAGAGCGGGTACCCGGCCGATCTGCAGAAGGCGCTCGACCTGATCGCGGCGGAGACGTACCGGTGAGTTCGCAGGGCGGGGACGCGCGTTTCGTCGTACGCGAGGCCGTGGCCGACGAGGACCGTGCGGCGTGCTTCCTCGTACGCAAGGAGGTCTTCGTGGGCGAGCAGGGTGTGCCCGAGGAGATCGAGTACGACGCGTACGACGCCGGGGCCGTCCATGTCCTCGCAGTCCGTACCGAGGACGGGCGGCCGCTCGGGACCGGGCGCCTGCTGTTCGGCGCGGCCGGGATCGCCAAGACCGGTGACGCCGCGGTCGGTTCGCTCGGCCGGCTCGCGGTGGCGAAGCCCGCGCGGGGGCTCGGGGTCGGGGTCGCGCTGGTGCGGGCCATCGAGGAGTGCGCCGCCGCGCGAGGGCTCACCGCGGTGGATCTGCACGCCCAGACCCATGCGCTGGGGTTCTACGAGCGGCTCGGGTACGAGGTGTACGGGCCGGAGTTCCTGGACGCGGGGATTGAGCATCGCGCGATGCGGCGGGCCTTGAACGGGCGGTGAGGCGGGGGTTCGGACGCGTCATGCGGCGGGCGTTGGGGGCATAGCCGGACGGCTCGTCCTGGGGCCGGGCATGAATGTCCGGTTTGCGTGGCACCCTTGGGGGCACGTGATCTTGGCGTGTGACCGGAGGCCCCGTGGAACAGTTGGCGTTGCTTTTCGTGCTGCTGCTCGGCGCCGTGGTCAGTGTGCCGGTCGGGGAGCGGCTGAAGTTGCCGGCGCCCGTCCTGATGACGCTCGCCGGGATCGTTCTCGCGTTGCTGCCGTTCGTGCCCAACGTGGAGATCAACCCGGACTACATCCTGCCGCTGGTGCTGCCGCCGCTCCTGTACGCCGCCGTGCAGCGGACCTCCTGGCGGCAGTTCGCGGCCAATCTCCGGCCGATCCTGCTGCTCGCCGTGGCGCTGGTGTTCGTCACCACCGCGGCCGTCGCCCTGGTGGCCAACGCCCTGGTGCCCGGCCTTCCGCTCGCCGCCGCGCTCGCGCTCGGGGCGCTGGTCGCACCTCCCGACCCGGTGGCCGCGACCGCGGTCGCCGGTCAACTCGGGCTGCCGAGACGGCTGGTGTCGATCCTCGAAGGGGAGGGGCTCTTCAACGATGTGACGGCGATCGTGCTCTACCACGTGGCCATCGCCGCCGCCGTCAGCGGAACCTTCTCGCTGCCCCAGGCCGCCCTCGAACTCGTGCTCTCGGCCGTCGTCGCCGTCGCGGTGGGGGTGGCGCTCGGCTGGGCGACCAACAAGCTGATCGGGTTGCTCGGGGACGCCACCTTGCAGGTGGGCCTCACACTGCTCGTGCCGTTCGTCTCGTACGTGGCGGCCGAGGAGTTGAAGGGCTCGGGGGTGCTGGCCGTCCTGGTGACCGCGCTGTTCATCGCCGAACACGCCGCGGACGCCGACGACGTGATGGGGCGTCTGGTCAACCGCAGCTTCTGGGAGATCGTCGACACCCTCGTCACCGGGATCGCCTTCGGCCTGATCGGCCTCGAACTGCACAACGCGATCTCGGCCGCCTCCGGCCGCTGGGTGGAATGGAGCGGCTGGGCCGCCGCCATCGTCGGGGTGGTCGTGTTCGTTCGTCTGCTGTGGCTGCTGCCGGCGACCTGGCTGGCGAAGAAGCTGCACGACCGGCGCGATTACGACGAGGAGATCCCCGTCAGCTGGCGCGAGACCGTCGTCATGTGGTGGTCGGGCATGCGCGGTGTGGCATCGGTCGCGCTTGCCCTGGCCATTCCGCTGAAAATGGACGACGGTTCGCCGTTCCCCGGGCGGGACGAGATCGTGTTCATCGCGTTCGGCGTCATCATGGCCACCCTCGTATGCCAGGGTCTGACGCTGCCCTGGCTGGTGAAGAAGCTCGGGGTCGAGGCGGACGCCGAGGCCGAGGACGCCTTCGAGGTGGAGCTGGCGCTGCGGGCCACCAAGGCGGCGAAGGCGCGGCTCAAGGAGATCGAGGCCGTCGAGGAGCTTTCCCAGGACTCGATGGACCAACTGATGCGCGCAGCCCTCGACATCGGGATGCGGATCAACCCCGACATGCTCGACGACCACCGCAAGGAGCACTTCGCCGAGCGGGCCGCCAAGATGAAGCGGATGCGCTCCATCCGGGGCGAGATGCTGTCGGCCGCCCGGCACGAAGTGCTCTCCGCGCGCAGCGAACCCGGCGCCGATCCGGAGATCGTCGACCGGGTGCTGCGGCATCTCGACGTACGCAGTCTGCGGTGAGCCGTCGGGGCTCGCTGCCTAGCCCCGGCCCGTCCTCGGGGCCGTACCGTCCGGTGCCGCGTGGTCCAGGGCACCGTTCGGCGGCGGGGTCGCGAAGGCCGTCATGATGCGGGGCAGGGCGTAGGGGTGGTGGTCGGCGAGCCAGCCGACGAGCTGTTCGCGGATCGTCACCCGTACCGTCCAGATGTCGTCCGCGTCCTTGGCCGTGGCCAGGGCGCGGACCTGGATCGTGGTGGGCGTGGTGTCGGTGACCGCGAGCCCCCAGTCACGGCCGTCCCAGGCCGGGCATTCGCGCAGGATGTCGTGGAGCTTCTCGCGCATCGCGGACACCGGGGCCATGTGGTCGAGGTGGAAGAAGACCGTTCCGGTCATCTGGGCGCCGCCGCGGGACCAGTTCTCGAAGGGCTTCGAGGTGAAGTACGAGACCGGCATGGTGATCCGGCGCTCGTCCCACGTACGTACGGTCAGAAAGGTCAGGGTGATCTCGTCGACCGTTCCCCATTCGCCGTCCACCACCACCGTGTCGCCGAGCCGCACCATGTCGCCGAACGCGATCTGGAAGCCGGCGAAGAGATTGCCCAGCGTGGACTGGGCCGCGATGCCCGCGACGATGCCGAGCACACCGGCCGAGGCCAGCATGGACGTGCCGACCGTGCGCATCGCCGGGAAGGTCAGCAGCATCGCGGCGACGGCCACCACGGCGACCACCGCGGTGACCACGCGCATGATCAAGCTCACCTGGGTGCGGACCCTGCGGAGCCTGGCCGGGTCGTGGCTGCGGGACGCGTAGTGCGCGTAACTCGACTCGACGACCGCCGCGGCGATCCGGACCACGAGCCAGGCGCAGGCTCCGATCAGGACCAGGCTGAGCGTCCGGCCGATGCCCGCGGAGTGGTCCTCGAGTACTTCGGCCTTTTCGTACGTCCCCCTCAAGAGTGCGACGAGCAGCACACATTGCAGCGGTAGCCGGCAACGGCGCAGCAGCCCCCACAGCGGAGTCTCCGTGTGGCGGGCGTCGGTACGGCGCAGGAGGCGGTCGACGAGCCAGCCGATGGCCAGCGTGATGACGACCGCGGCGCCGATGACGATCAACGGGCGCAGCACGTTCTCCATGCCTCCGAGGGTAGGTGGCACGATGGCCTCATGAACATCATGCTTTTCCATTCGGTCTACGGCCTGCGCCCTGCTGTACATCAAGCCGCCGGCCGGCTGAGGGCTGCCGGGCATGAGGTGCAGGTACCCGATCTTTACGACGGCAAGACCGCGGAGAGCGTCGAGGACGCCATGAAGATCAAGGACGAGATCGGCAAGGACGAGTTGCTGCGCCGGGCCGTCGCCGCCTCCGCACCGTACTCCGAGAGCGGTCTTGTCTACGCCGGTTTCTCACTCGGTGCGGCGCTGGCGCAGAACGTCGCCCTGGCCGACGACAAGGCCCGCGGTCTGCTGCTGCTGCACGGCACATCGGACATCGCCGATGACGCCTCCGCGGACGATCTGCCGGTGCAGCTGCACGTGGCCGACCCCGATGCCTTCGAGCCGGAGGACTGGCAGAACGCCTGGTACCTGCGGATGCGCCGGGCCGGCGCCGATGTCGAGGTCTTCCGCTACCGGGGTGCCGGGCACCTCTACACGGACCCGGACCTGCCGGACTACGACGCCGAGGCGGCGGACGCGACCTGGAAGACGGCGCTGGGATTCCTCGAGACGCTCTGACCCGGACGGGCGCGCAGCGCTTCCCGGTCGTCCGCGGCACGGAAGCGTCCTAGTCGCGCCGGCACGTGCCCGACGGCGCGGAGGCGGGCGGGTAGCACTGCAGCTCGAAGTCCGCGGAGCGGGTGCTGATGTAGCGGCCGGCGCACTGGTTCCTGTCCGTCAGGCCCCGCTCGGCGCAGTACGACAGGGCGGCGCGGCCGTCGGGGAACGGGCCGGTGTAGAAGACCCAGAAACCCGGCCTGAGCGACGCGTAGTCATCGCTGAGCACATACGTCGTCCCCGGCACCGTCCCCCGCAGTTTCGCGAGGCGCCGATCGCGCACCGCCTCGCCGCTCGAAGACGGCTCGGAGTACAGCATCGCCACCCACTGCCCGGCCTCCGGGATCGCGCCCGGCGAACTGGACGGCGGCGGAGTGCTGGAGGGCGGGCGCGTGGTGGGCGGCTTGCCGGAGGGGTCCTCGGACTCGGACGCCGGGGGAGCGCCGGTGCCGGTGCCCTCGTTCTTGCCCTGACCGCCGTTGCCGTCGTCCCCGTCGCCGCGCAGTGCGAAGACCAGAGCCGTGGCCGCCACCACCGCCACGGCCACTGCCACGACCGCGACGATCACCGGCGTACGGCCGGACGAGCGCGGTGGTGCGGGCAGCACGGTGGGGGACGGGTCCGGGCGTGGATCGTCGGGCCGCGGAGGCGCCGGCGGGGCGGGCGCCGTCAGGGTCGGCCGCTCGGACCACTGGGGTGTCCGCCCCGCCTCGACCTCGGCCAGCATCGCGTCGAGCCGCGCCGCATCCGGCCGCGCCGCCGGATCCCGTACGAGAAGGGCCTCGAGCACCGGGGCCAGGGGGCCCGAACGCACCGGCGGGACCGGCTCGTCGAGTACGGCGGCCAGAGTGGCCAGCGTCGTGGCCCGGCGCAGCGGGGAGACGCCCTCCACCGCCACGTACAGGACAAGGCCGAGCGACCACAGGTCGGAGGCCGGGTCGCTGTCCGTGCCGCGGATGCGCTCGGGGGCCATGAACTCGGGGGAGCCGACCATCTCGCCGGTCTGGGTGAGGGCCGTGGAGCCCTGGAGGGCGGCGATGCCGAAGTCCGTGAGGACGGCCGAACCGTCTGCGCGCAGCATGACGTTGGCCGGCTTCACATCCCGGTGCTGGATCCCGGCCGCGTGCGCGGCCCGCAGCGCGGAGAGCACCTGGCGCCCGATCCGGGCGATCTCCGGCGATGTCAACGGCCCCTGGGACAGGCGGTCCTGGAGAGTGGCGCCCGGCAGCAGCTCCATCACGATCCAGGGGTGGGCATGTCCGCCGGGCTCCAGGATCTGGTGGATCGTCACCACATGCGGATGGCTGAGCCGGGCGAGCGCCCGGGCCTCGCGCAGGACGCGCTCGCGCAGCATGGTGTTCCGTTCGATGAACGCCGGGTCCACGGGCCGGACTTCCTTGAGTGCCACCTCGCGGTCCAGGGCGGTGTCGCGGGCGCGCCAGACCGTCCCCATGCCGCCGCTGCCGAGCCGTTCGATGAGCTCGAAGCGGTCGTCGATGATCTGGCCTGGCGCACTCATGCCGCCGGTTCCCCCTCTGCCCCGTGTGTCGCAGCTCAGAGTAGAGGGGGACGTTCCGCGGCGTGCGGCGGGTTCCGTCAGTCGGTACGCGCCATGCGGCGGGTTCCGTCAGGCGCGGTACGCGGCCCAGCTGTCCTGCATGCGCTTGGCCTGGCCCGCGGTGAACTGGTACATGCAGTTGTCGTACGTGTAGTCCATGAAGTTGTGGATCGGGTCCACGCCCGGCTTGCGGGTGCAGCTGTCCTGGCCCTCGGGGCACTGGTAGGCCGGGGCCTTCTCGGCGGCGGTGTCGTCCACGTAGTCGCCGTTGCCGTTACAGCCGCCCTGGAACGTGTGGTAGAGCCCCATCCAGTGGCCGACCTCGTGGGTGGCGGTGTCGCCCTCGTTGTAGTTGGCCGCCGAGCCGCCCGGCAGCGAGGAGTCGAGGACGACCACACCGTCGTCCGACGGGTTGGAGTTGTACGAGGACGGGAAGGTGGCCCAGCCGAGCAGGCCGCCGCCCAGCTTCGCGGTGTAGAAGTTGAGGGCGTTCGCGCCGCCCTTGCGCAGAGAGGACTTCATCTGCTTCTCGGCGGTGGAGCCCGGCTGGATGCCGTTGTACCAGGTCGCGTTGTTCGTGTAGTCCGTGCCGGCGAGCGTGAACTGGAAGCCGGAGTCGGCGTTTCCGGTGCCCTGGCCGCCGAAGCCCGCGTTCAGAACCGCCATCTGGTTGCTGATGTCGGTGGCCGTGAGCTTGCCGGTGTCGCCGTCGTGGACGATGTGGAAGTACACCGGGATGCTGGTCGCGGCCGCCGTGGTGGAGCGCTGACCGCTCGCGCGCAGGCGGTCGAGTCTGCGCTGCAGATCCGCGTCCATGGCCTGCGCCTTGGCCGCGCTGACCTCGTTGGGCTCGTCCGCGTGGGCGGCGCCGGCCTTGGTCTCGCGGGCGGCGCCGAGGTGGGTGTCCTCGCACTCCTCGGCCTGGGGCGACGGGCTTGCCGTGGCGGCTCCGCTCGGGGCGGAGAGCGGGGCCAGCATCAGGGTTCCGGCCACCAGGGCCGTGGAGAGCAGCCGTACCCGCGTACGGGTCGATATGCGTGCAAGAGCGAACAAGGCGAACTCCTCGCGGACGCGAACAGCGAGGAACTTCCTCGCTGCCGCGGGGACATTACGTGGCCATGTCAGATCTTGAGGAGGAGGGATCTGGACCAATGAATCGTCTGGTGAATCGGGCCAAGCGGGAGAAAAACTTCTGTGCTGTCCGGGGTTTGAGATGAGACAGCAACAAGAGGAGTCACCGGGGCGGGTGGTGTGTCCGGATTCGGAACCCTGGATTCACCACCCGCCGTGACGGTGTGATCCGCCGGTAACACGCGGCCGGGTGGCCGGAATTGGACGGCGCCGGCGTAGTCGGCCGACCTTGTGGGCCGATTCAGGCGACCGGCTTGTCCGCCCGCTCGATCCGCTGCGTGCCGCTCGCCGTACGGTACGAACGTGCCCACCGCGCCGACGCGTTGGCGTCCGTCTTGTCGGAGAGCACGTAGTAGTCCATCTGCGTCCGTGCGGCCGTCACATCGAGGACGCCGTACCCGTGGCTGTCCATGTCCAGCCACTTCACATGGCGGTTGGCCGCCTTGATCGCACCGGCCGCGACCAGCGACACGGTCTGCGGGGCCACGCCCAGGATGTCGTCGATGTTGTCGGAGGTCACCGAGGTGACCACGAACTCCGTCGCTGCGGACTTCGAGAAGGGGTACGTGGCGGCCCTCACCGGCACGTCATTGGCCCACGCCATGTGGATGTCGCCGGTCAGGAAGACCGTGTCCTGGATGGCGTGGTCCGTGAGGTGTGCGAGCAGTTCGCGGCGGTCGTCGGTGTAGCCGTCCCACTGGTCGACGTTGACCGCGAGGCCCTCCTTCGGCAGACCGAGCAACTCCGCGAGCGGGCCGAGGAGATGGGCCGGTACGGAACCGAAGGCCATCGGCGAGATCATCACCGAGGTGCCGACCAGCTTCCACCGCGCCTGCGACTGGGAGAGCCCCTGCTTCAGCCAGTCCAGCTGGGCGCGGCCGGTGATCGTACGCTCCGGGTCGTCCACGGCACCGCTGCCGACGCCCGCCTGCTGGGAGCGGAAGGAGCGCAGATCGAGCAGGTGCAGGTCGGCCAACTGCCCGTAGCGGATACGGCGGTAGACCGTCCCCTCGGTCGCCGGCCGCACCGGCATCCACTCGAAGTAGGCCTGCTTGGCGGCCTGCACGCGAGCGGCGTAGGGGCCTTCGCTGCCGGGGCTGTGATTCTCCGCTCCGCCGGACCAGGCGTCGTTGGCCACCTCGTGGTCGTCCCAGATCGCGATCACCGGGTGGCGCGCCTGGACGGCCTGCAGATCGGCGTCCGTCTTGTATGTGCCGTGCCGCAGCCGGTAGTCGGCGAGCGTCAGGATCTCGTGCGCCGGCTTCTGGGCGCGCAGGACCTGGTCCGTCTCGGGGTAACCGCCGCTCGCGTACTCGTAGATGTAGTCGCCGAGGTGCAGCACCGCGTCCAGGTCCTGCCGGGCGGCGAGATGGCGGTACGCCGAGAAGTAGCCCGCCTCGTAGTTGGCGCAGGATACGACGCCGAAGCGCACGTTCCCGGCGCTCACGTCGTACGCGGGGGTGGTGCGGGTGCGGCCGATCACGGAGGTCACGGAACCCGCCGTGAAGCGGAACCAGTAGTCGGTGGCGGGCCGCAGGCCGCGCACATCGGCCTTGACCGTGTGGTCGGACGCGGCCCGCGCGGTCACCGTGCCCTGCGCGACGGTCCGGGTGAACGCCTTGTCCTCGGCGAGCTCCCAGTGCACGTCGGTGTCGGGGCCGAGCCCGGACCCGGGCTCGGCCCCGGGTATCGGCGTGACACGGGTCCACAGCAGGACGCCGTCGGGCAGGGGGTCGCCGGAGGCCACACCGTGCAGGAAGGCGGGCGGCTCGGCGGCGTGCGCGGGCAGGGCCCCGGCCGCGAGGGGTGCGGCGACGGCGACGGTCGCGGCGGCCTTGACGACCGTACGGCGACGGGGAGTTGAGGCGGAGGAGGGCTCGTGGGAAGCCTGGAGTCTACTGGTCACGAGCGATGAGATTACTGATCAGTAAGCGTCAAGAGCGGGCGAACCGTGAAAGTTCGCCCGCTCTTAACGGATTGGCCTGATGCCGGCCGGAGTTACTTCGTCACGCCCGCGGACTTCAGCGCGGCGTCCCAGGCCGCCTTGTCCGAAGGCGTCTCGATCTTCTTGTCGTTGATCTTGATGGTGGGCGTGCCCGTGACGTCCTTGGCGCTCTGGAAGGAGTCGCTCATCTTCATCGCCCAGGGGTCGTAGGTGCCGTTCCTGACGTCGTTCTGGAAGTCCTTGTTGTTCTTCAGACCGTCGACCGTGTCGGCCACCTTGATCAGGTAGTCGTCCTTGGCGAACTCGTCGGCGGACTCCTCGGGGTGGTACTCCTTCGAGTACAGCGCCGCCTTGTAGTCGAGGAACGCCTCGGGGCTGACGTTCAGGGCGGCGCCCAGCGCGCTCAGCGCGTTCTTGGAGCCCTCGCCGGAGAGGTTGCCGTCGAGGAAGGTGCCGATGGTGAAGGACAGCTTGTAGTCGCCGTTCTCCATGCCCTTGTCGATGTCCGCGCCGATGGCCTGCTCCATCGAGGCGCAGGCGGGGCAGCGCGGGTCCTCGTAGAGGTGGACGGTGTTCTTCGCGGCGTCGCCGATCGTGACCGTCGTGCCGTTCTTGCCGGAGGTGTTCGCCGGGGCGATCACCTTGGCCTCGGCGGCCTTGTCCCAGCCGGAAGGCTCGTTGGCCTGCATGATCAGATAGCCGGCCCCGGCGGCCACGGCGAGGACACCGACGATGCTCGCCCCGACGATGATCTGCCGGCGTGCCTTGTCCTTCTTGGCCTGCCGTTCGCGTTCGACGCGCAGCCGCTCGCGGGCCGCGGCCTTGTTCGCCTGACTGTTGCGCTTGCTCATGACTCGATCTCCGTAAAAGGGTGGAATGCGCTTTACCGATGGCTCAGACAGCAGCCGGGCAAGGCGGACCACGCCGGCCCACACAGTGGGCGATGAGCAGCGGAGACAGGGGGCGCGTCTGCTGGGCGGCGCGCACGACGCGTCGTACGGGGGTCGGCCGCGTGGCGACCGCGGCCACCGCGATCCGCAGCGGACGGAACGCCACCGCGACCATGGCGCGCACCAGCTGGGCGAAGGCCCGTTCGCCGCGGCGCAGCCAGGCCGCGGCGCCCAGACCGATCACGACATGGGCCGCGAGCAGGATCCAGGCGGAGGACGGATCGGCGGAGGCGAGCAGTTCGGCGGCCGGCTTGTGGCCGGCGCCCG
>NZ_JBEPEW010000080.1:0-38912 GCF_040300965.1 Streptomyces mesophilus
GACGCCCCGGCACGTCTCGTTGGCGGGCGGGGGCGACACTCCGGCCCGTCCCGTCGGCGGGCGGGGGGGTGACGCCCGGCCCGTCCCGTCCGGCTACTGGCGTCTCACAGGCTGCGTGCGGTGATGTTCCCGTACGAGGTCGTGGCCTGGACGGTCAGGTCCGGGGTGCCGCCCGTGTTCTTGAGGGCGTTGTTGACCCGGCCGTAGCCCGTGCCCGCGTCCAGGGTCGCGGAGGCGTCCTGAGCGGCCGTGAGGGTGATGTCGCCGTGCTCGGTGCGGAGTTCGAAGCTGCCGCGTACCGCTTCCGCGATCTCGATGTTGCCCTTCTGGGTGCTGATCCCCGCCGGACCGCCGAGGCGGCCGACCGTGATGTCGCCGGCCTGGAGCGTGATGCGGGCGCCCTCGGTCTCGTCGAGCTTGACCGTGCCGTGTGCGCCTTCGAAGGTGACGTCGCCGAGGCGGCCCACGCCCCGCAGCTCCGAACTGGCGGCCTTCGCGTCGATACGGGAGCCGGCGGGCAGCTGGACGGTCACCTCGACCGCTCCGGGGCTGCCCAGGACACGGTTCGCCTCCGCGGAGATGGTCAGGACCCCGTCCGCGTAAGCGACCGAGACCTGCTCGGCGGCCTTGGTGTCGCGGCTGCTGGAGGCGTTCGCCGGCAGCACTTCGACCGCGGTGTCGGTGCGGTCGGCGGCTATGAACTGGATGCGGCCCGCGGGGATGTCCAGTACGGCGGAGATCGGGGCGGGGGTGTCGAACTTGTTCATCAGGCTCTCCCGTTGGCTCGCTCGGCTGCTCAATGGTTTCTGACGGCCGAAACGCTACGTTGCGTTCGGGGCCGCGGCAATGAGCTTTTTGAGTCCAACTCCTGTTAGTACAGGTGGGAGTTGAGAAATTGTTGCAATGAGTCCGGACTGAACGCAACGTGTGGCGAAGGGGCCATTGCAATGGCCTTACGCGAACGTGAATTCATGGCCGCGGCAACGCGGCAACGCGGCAACGCGGCAACGCGGCGCGACGGCGGGGCGGCGGGACGGAGGCCGGATCGCGCGTGAGGCTCTCCGGGATCCCCGGCCCGTCAGGCCCTCAGGCGCAGTCCCCGCGGGGTCGCCACGAACCCCGCGTCCTCCAGGAGACGGCCCAGGGGGGACGTCAACGACGAAGCGCCGTTGATGCGTTCCACCGTGACCGTGCCCAGCGTCCCCGCGGCCGCCGCCGAGGCCAGGGCCTCCGCGGCGGCGAGCAGGCGCGGGTCGTCGGGTGCCGGCGCCTCCTCCGGGTTGGAGGGCCAGGCCAGCAGGGTCTTGCCGCCGCGTTCCATGTAGAGCGTCAGCTCGCCGTCCACGAGGACGACCAGGGAGCCGGCCTTGCGGCCCGGTTTGTGGCCGGCTCCGGTCGGCGGCTCGGGCCAGCTCAGCGCCGCACCGTAGGCGTTGGCGGGATCCGCCGCCGCGAGGACCACCGCTTTTCCGGTGGCGTCCTCGCCGCCGCGTTCGCGGGCGGTCGCCGCGGCGCGCAGGCGGTCCACCGCACCGTCCATGGCGAACTGCGCGGCGCCCAGACCCTCCACCACGTAACCCCGGCGGGCCTGTCCGCTGTCCTCGAAGGCCGACAGGATCCGGTAGACGGCGGAGAAGCCGCCCTCCACTCCCTCCGCGGCGACTGCTCCGCGCGTGACCACGCCATGGCGGTCGAGGAGGGTGCGGGCCAGTGCGTGGGCGCGGACCGTCGGGTCGGGTTCGCGGGCCGGGATCAGGGACCAGCGGCCGGCCACCGTGGGCGGGCCGGTGCGGGACACGGGCCGGGCGCCGCCGTTCAGCGCTCCGTAACGGCCGCGCGGGACCGGGCGTTTGGCACGGTGCGCGGTGGAGCCCGCGGTGCGGCCCGAGCCGAGCAGGGCGCGCAGCGGGGCGAGCGTGTCATTGGTGAGGCGGCCCGACCAGGCCAGTTCCCAGAGGGCGTCGGCCAGTTGGGGGTCCGTCGCGTCGGGGTGCGTGGTGGCGCGTACCTGGTCGGCGATCTGGCGGAAGAACAGACCGTAGCCGCCCGACAGGGACGTCAGGACCGACTCCTGGAGCGCGGTGAGCTCCATGGGGTGCGGGTCCGGCAGGAGCAGTGGGGCCGCGTCCGCGAGGTAGAGGGAGATCCAGCCGTCCTTGCCGGGCAGGGCGCCCGCGCCGGCCCACACCACCTCGCCGGTGGTGGTGAGTTCGTCGAGCAGGGCCGGGTGGTAGCCCTGGACGCGCGAGGGCAGAACGAGCTTCTCCAGGGCCGAGGCCGGTACCGAGGCGCCTTGCAGCTGTTCGATCGCGCGGACGAGGCCGTCCACTCCCCGTAGGCCGTGGCCGCTGCCGAGGTGCTGCCACTGGGGCAGGAAGTCGGCGAGTGCCGCGGGCGGGACCGGCTCGAGCTCCTGGCGCAGTGCTGCCAGGGAACGGCGGCGCAGCCGCCGCAGGACCGTGGCGTCGCACCACTCCTGGCCGATGCCCGCGGGGTGGAACTCGCCTTGTACGACACGGCCGTTGGCGGCGAGGCGGTGCAGCGCACCTTCCGTGACCGCGATGCCCAGACCGAAACGCGCGGCCGCCGTCGCCGAGGTGAAGGGCCCATGGGTGCGGGCGAAGCGGGCGAGGAGGTCGCCGAGCGGGTCCTTGACCGGTTCGGTGAAGGCCTCCGGTACGCCCACGGGAAGGGCTGTGCCGAGGGCGTCGCGCAGCCGGCCCGCGTCCTCGACCGCCGCCCAGTGGTCGGCTCCGGCGATACGGACCCGGATCGCGCGGCGGGCGGCCGTCAGCTCCTGCGCCCAGGCGGGGTCGGCCCCCCGCTCGGTGAGCTCATCGGTGGTCAGCGGTCCGAGCAGGCGGAGCAGATCGGCCACGCCCTCCGCGTCCTTGACCCGTCGGTCCTCCGTGCGCCACTGCAGCTCCTGCTCCAGTTCGGCGAGTACGTCGGCGTCCAGGAGCTCGCGCAGCTCCGCCTGGCCCAGGAGCTCGGCGAGGAGGCGGGAGTCGAGGGACAGGGCTGCCGCGCGCCGCTCGGCCAGGGGCGAGTCGCCCTCGTACAGGAACTGCGCCACGTATCCGAAGAGCAGGGAGCGGGCGAAGGGGGAGGGCTCGGGGGTGGTGACCTCGACCAGGCGGACGCGGCGGGATTCGATATCGCCCATCAGCTCGGTGAGGCCGGGTACGTCGAAGACGTCCTGGAGGCACTCGCGTACGGCTTCGAGGACGATCGGGAACGAACCGAACTCGCTGGCGACTTCCAGGAGTTGGGCCGCCCGCTGACGCTGCTGCCACAAGGGCGTACGGCGGCCGGGATTGCGGCGCGGCAGGAGCAGCGCGCGGGCCGCGCACTCGCGGAAGCGGGAGGCGAACAGGGCCGAGCCGCCGACCTGGTCCGTCACCAGCTGGTTGACCTCGCCCTTGTCGAAGGAGACATCGGCCGCGCCGACCGGGGCCTGCTCGGAGTCGAACTCCGTGCCGAGCTGCATCGGCTCCTGGTCGAGCAGGTCCATGCCCATCAGGTCGGCGTCGGGCAGGCGCAGCACGATGCCGTCGTCGGCGTGCATGACCTGGGCGTCCATGCCGTACTTCTCGGTGAGCTTGGCGCCGAGGGCCAGCGCCCAGGGGGCGTGCACCTGTGCGCCGAACGGCGAGTGCACGACCACCCGCCAGTCGCCGAGCTCGTCGCGGAAGCGCTCGACGACGATGGTGCGGTCGTCGGGGATGTGGCCGCAGGCCTTGCGCTGTTCGTCGAGGTAGGCGAGGACATTGCTCGCCGCCCACTGGTCGAGTCCGGCGGCGGAGAGGCGGGCGCGGGCGTCGTCCGCGCTCAGGCCGCCGACCTCGCGCAGGAACGCGCCCACCGCGCGGCCGAGTTCGAGTGGGCGGCCCAGCTGGTCGCCCTTCCAGAACGGCAGGCGGCCCGGGACTCCCGGGGCGGGGGAGACCAGGACGCGGTCGCGGGTGATGTCCTCGATACGCCAGGAGCTGGTGCCGAGCGTGAAGACATCGCCGACCCGGGACTCGTAGACCATCTCCTCGTCGAGCTCGCCGACCCGGCCGCCGCCCTTCTTCGGGTCGGAGCCGGCGAGGAAGACGCCGAAGAGGCCCCGGTCGGGGATGGTGCCGCCGGAGGTCACGGCCAGACGCTGGGCGCCCGGCCGGCCGGTGATCGTGCCGGCCACGCGGTCCCAGACCACGCGGGGGCGCAGCTCGGCGAAGGCGTCCGAGGGGTAGCGGCCCGCGAGCATGTCGAGGACCGCGGTGAAGGCGGATTCGGGGAGCGAGGCGAACGGGGCCGCGCGGCGGACGACGGAAAGAAGGTCGTCCACCTGCCAGGTGTCCAACGCGACCATGGCGACGAGCTGTTGGGCCAGTACGTCCAGGGGGTTGGCCGGGACGCGGAGGGACTCGATGCCGCCCGTCCGCATCCGTTCGGTGACCACGGCGGCCTGGACGAGGTCGCCCCGGTACTTCGGGAAGACCACACCGGTCGACACCGCACCGACCTGGTGGCCCGCGCGGCCGACACGCTGGAGTCCGGAGGCCACCGAGGGCGGGGACTCGACCTGGACCACCAGGTCGACCGCGCCCATGTCGATGCCGAGCTCCAGGGAGGAGGTGGCGACGACCGCGGGCAGGCGGCCCGCCTTCAAGTCCTCTTCCACGAGCGCCCGTTGTTCCTTCGATACGGAGCCGTGGTGGGCGCGGGCGAGGATCGGCGCGGCCCCGGCCGCCGCGCCGGAACCGCCCATGAGCTCGGCCGGGGAGTGCTCCTCGGGGAGGGTCTCGCCGGTGGCCCTCTCGTACGCGATCTCGTTGAGCCGGTTGCACAGGCGCTCGGCGAGGCGGCGGGAGTTGGCGAAGACGATCGTGGAGCGGTGGGCCTGGACGAGATCGGCGATCTTCTCCTCCACGTGCGGCCAGATCGAGGGGCGGTCCGCCTGGCCGCTGCCCGCGTCGGCGGCCGGGGAGCCGCCCAGCTCTCCCATGTCCTCGACCGGGACGACGACGCTGAGGTCGAACTCCTTGCCCGAGGGCGGCTGGACGATCTCGACGCGGCGCTGCGGCGAGAGATAGCGGGCCACCTCGTCGACCGGCCGTACCGTCGCGGAGAGTCCGATGCGGCGGGCCGGGCGCGGCAGCAGCTCGTCCAGCCGCTCCAAGGAGAGCGCGAGATGGGCGCCGCGCTTGGTGCCGGCGACCGCGTGCACCTCGTCGAGGATGATCGTCTCGATGCCGGTCAGGGCCTCGCGGGTGGCCGAGGTCAGCATCAGGAACAGGGACTCGGGCGTGGTGATCAGGATGTCCGGCGGACGGGTGCTCAGCGCGCGGCGCTCGGCGGCCGGGGTGTCGCCGGAACGGATGCCCACCTTGATCTCCGGCTCCGGCAGGCCCAGGCGGACGGACTCCTGGCGGATGCCGGTCAGCGGGCTGCGCAGATTGCGCTCCACGTCGACGGCGAGTGCCTTGAGCGGCGAGACGTACAGGACCCGGCAGCGCTTCTTCGTGTCCGCGGGAGGTGGGGTGCTGGCGAGCTGGTCGAGGGCGGAGAGAAAGGCGGCGAGGGTCTTGCCGGAACCGGTGGGGGCGACGACGAGCACGTCGGAGCCCTCGCCGATGGCTCCCCACGCGCCCTCCTGGGCGGAGGTGGGCGCGTCGAAGGCCCCCTGGAACCAGCTGCGGGTCGCGGGGGAGAACGTGTCGAGGGCGCTCCGGGTCATGAGGCCATGGTGCACCTCGGGACTGACAGTCGGGGTTCGGTGCGGGTGGGGGCGGTGTCGGGTGGGGTCTGGCCGGGGTTCGTGGGCGGGTGGCGTCTGGCAGGGGTTCGTGGGCGGTGGGCGGCGCCTGCCCCCCACGGCTGAGCGGCTGGAATGTGAGACTTGAGCCATGGCGACAGGGGAATGGGCGCGGTACTGGCAGCACGAGGAGCTGCCGGGGGTCGATCTGCTCCAGGCCCGCTATGTGCGGCACACCTTCTCCCGGCACACTCACGAGGGGTATGTGGTCGCGGCCGTCAGCGGTGGGGTCGAGGACCTGTTCATGCCCGACGGCTCCACCGTGCACTGCGCACCCGGGAACGTCATTCTGATCAACCCGGAAGTGCCCCATTCCGCACGGGCCGGAGTGCCCGAGGGGTGGGCGTACTCGACGCTCTATCCGTCCGTCGAGGTCGTCGCGAAGGTCGCCGAGGAGACCACCGGCTTGCGCGGCACCCCCGGATTCGCCGAGGTGGACGTGCCCGATGCGGAAGGCGCGCATCTCATACGGGAGGTGCACCGCGCCGCCGAGGAGGGCAATGCGCTCGCCGCGGACACGGTCCTGAAGGTGCTTGTCGCGCGGATGCTGCGGCGGTACGGGAGCGCGCTGCCGGCCCGCGGCCGGCGGTCGGCGGGGACGCGCAACGCGGCGCGGGCCCGGGCCGTGCTCGAGGAGCGGATGGCCGAGCCGCCCACTTTGGAGGCGCTGGCCGCCGAGCTGGGAACCAGCCCCTTCGCGCTGCTGCGGGCCTTCAAGCAGCAGTACGGGATGCCGCCGCACAGCTGGCTCACCAATGCGCGGGTACGCCGGGCCCGCGAGCTCCTCGACGCGGGTACGGCGCCCGCCGAGGCCGCCGTGGCCGTCGGGTTCACCGACCAGCCGCACCTCAACCGGCACTTCAGCCGGATCGTGGGAGTGCCGCCGGGGGCGTACCAGCGAGGGCGCGGGAGTCCAGGAGCGGGGCCGGCCCGCAAGAACGTACAAGACCGGAGCGAAAGCCTCCACGTACCTTCGGACGCGTGGCAGAACAACAGACACCCGCACCTATACGTGCCGAAGGAACAGCACCGGATCCGCTGACGGCTCCCGGCAAGTCCGACTCCGCCGTCGTACGCGACGCGCTCGGCGTCGGCTTCGCCGTCGGGCTCTCCGGCTTCGCCTTCGGCGTCACCTCCGCGAGCAATGGGCTCAGCCTCCTGCAGACCTGCGCGCTCAGCCTGCTCGTGTTCACCGGCGCCTCGCAGTTCGCGCTGGTCGGCGCCCTCGCGGGCGGCGGCAACCCGGTGACGGCCGCGGCGGGCGCGTTCTTCCTCGGCGTACGCAATGCGTTCTACGGGCTGCGGCTTTCGCAGCTGCTGCAACTTCCGCGCTGGGTAAGGCCGTTCGCGGCGCAGTGGGTGATCGACGAGACGACCGCCGTGACGCTGGCGCAGCCCACGCGGCGGACGCGCCGGATCGGCTTCGTGGTCACCGGGCTCACCCTGTACGTGCTGTGGAACCTCACCACGCTGCTCGGCGCGCTCGGCGCGGAGGCCATCGGGGACACCGCCGCCTGGGGTCTGGACGCCGCCGGTCCCGCGACCTTCCTCGCCCTGCTCGCGCCCATGCTGCGCTCGACGACCGAGCGGGTCGTCGCGGCCCTCGCCGTGGTCCTGATGCTCGGCCTCGTGCCCGTACTGCCGAACGGCGTGCCCGTGCTCGTGGCGGCCCTCGCGGCACCCCTCGTCCTCTTCGTGCAGGGCCGCAGGGCGCCCGCCGACGCGAACTCCCGGGAAGGAACCGACCGTTGAACATCTGGATCGCGATCGCGGTGACCGCGGTCGGCTGCTACGCCGTCAAGCTGCTCGGACTGCTCGTCCCCGTGGGCGTACTGGAGAAGCCGCTGGTCAAACGGATGGCGGCGCTGCTTCCTGTGGCACTGCTCGCCGCGCTCACCGCGCAGCAGACCTTCGCCGACGGCCAGGCACTCATCCTGGACGCCAAGGCGGCGGGCCTGCTGGCGGCGGCGGTGGCCTTCGTGCTGCGCGCGCCGTTTCTGCTGATCATCGGTGCCGCGGTGGTGGTGACTGCGGGGGTGCGGGCGCTTGGCGGCTGAGCCGGTGGAGGTCACGATCCAGTGGATCCGGACGACGTGGACCAAGGAGTCCAGGGGCGGCGAGGCGGCGGCGCGCAGGAACGCAGCCCCCGTCGGCTTCGCCCTGCCCGACGACGACGCGGCGTCCCGCGCGCATGTGATCCGTATGCATGAGCGTGACGGCTTCGAGCCCTCCGGCAGCCGTGAGGCCCTGAGCGAGGTCGCCGTGCAGCTCCGTGAAGTCGGCGGCCGGCTCAGGGTGTTCCCCCGGGTGCATCCTCTGCACGCGCTGCCGCCCCGACGCCGCCGGCCGCCGGCCGTGCGGCTCGGCCCGGGGCAGTGGGTGCGCTGGCAGCTCAACTACCGTTTCAGCAGCGCGCTGGGCATCCGGGGCTGGACGTACTGGACGGACACGTTCAACATCGCCTACGGCCCGGTGGAGGCCGAGGTCTTCCTGTCCCGGCCCACCCTGTTCATCGACGAGCGCGGGCCGCTCCGGTAGGTCCGGCGCCGCGTTCGGACGCGCACCGGCCCCAGCTCAGTCCAGCGTCCGCCCATGCGCCCGCAGCGTGCGCAGGGCCTCGATCGTGACGATCGGGCGCCACTCCAGGGCCGTGCCCGGTGCCCACTGTTTCCAGTGCACCGGCCAGCCGCCGTCCTCCTCCTGTTCGCCGGCGAGGTGGTCGAGCGAGAGCTGCATCTCCTCGTCGGTGAACCAGGAGCGGGCCAGTGAGGCCGGGACGCGCGCGTAGTCGTGCGGGTAGTGGTGCTCGCCGGGCGCGTACCCGGCGGCCACCGGATAGGACTCGCGACGGCGCGGGTCGAGGACGGCGAGGCGCTGTTCGCGTACGAGCCGGCCCAGACGGTCCGCGGCGGCCTGGGCGCGCGAGCGGTCGGGAGCGCCGTCCAGGAACGCGACGGCCGCGTGGATCTCGTACGGATGCGACTTGTCCAGCGCTTCGACCGCGGCCCAGCAGTAGTCGGTCGCGCGGAACAGCCACGCGTGCCACACCTGGTTGCGGTGCAGCAGGCCGACCACCGGCCCGGTGGCGAGCAGATCGCTCGGCGGGTTGTCGATGACGGGCACGAACGGGGCGTACGGATAGCCGCGTTGGCTCGGATGGATCGCCGGCAGCGCGCCCTCCGGGGTCGAGACCTCGGAGAGATAGCGGCACACCCGCTCGACGCGCTGACCGCCGCAGCGCCCGATCGCGTCGAGGACGCGCAGCGCGTGGGCGGTGTGCAGGGGCTGGCTCACAGGGCCGCGCAGATCGGGCTCGAGGGCGTGGCCGTAGCCGTCGTCGTCGGTGCGGTAGGCGGCTAGGGCGGCCTCGACCGGCTCGGCGGCGGCGCCCAGGAAGTGGTAGGCGAAGCGGCGCTGTTCGAGGACGCGGGCCGTGAGCCAGATGAACTGCTCGGCGCGGGCGAGCACCGAGCGGTGCTGTGACGGTTCTGCTGGGGAACGCTCCGCGGGGGACTGCCCCGCGAAGGCGGAGCCCGGGGACTGCCCCGGGGCTACGGATTCGGCCATGCACGGCACGGTAGGCCGGAAAGCGCTCCCCGCAAGGCCTTCGGGGCAAGGCCCACCCTCACGGGCTGGATACTGGAGTCATGCGGTTGACGGTCTTCTGGGAGCGGATGGCGGAGCACTTCGGTGCGGGGTACGCCGAGACGTTCGCGCGCGATCATGTGATGTCCGAGCTCGGAGGGCGCACGGTGCAGCAGGCGCTGGACGCGGGCTGGGAGGCCAAGGACGTGTGGCGGGGCGTGTGCTCGGCGATGGGGGTACCGGCCGAGTCGCGGTGACGCCCACCGGCGCGTAAAGCTGACGGGCGGTCGGTGCGTACAGCTGCGGGGCGGTCGGTACGTACAGCTGCGGGGCGGCCGGTGCGTACAGCGAGGGGCGCCTGGCAACTCTCCCGAAGGTCAGGCCTGGTCGGTTGCGAGTGCGGGTGCCGCCGAGTACGGGTGCACCGGGATGCGCATCGGCGGCTCCGCCAGAAGCCCGATGATCTCGTCGCGGAGCTCGTCCGCCAGCGGGCTGTTCTCGTAGGCGTCCTTCGCCTCGACGGACCGGAACACCTCGACGTTCCACAGCACATCGGGGTCCTCGTCCTCGCGGACGATGATGTAGCGGTCCGAGGACCCCGACTTCTCCATGCCGATGGTGGCCAGCTCGAAGAGCCTGTCGCCCTGTCCCGGCTTGGCGCGCATCTTGATCAGGTAGGCGGGCTGGTCCTGCAGCTTCATGGGTTTTCCCTTCGCTGGGGCGTCGGCGTCGGCGTCGGCGTCGGTGGCGTCGTCAACACCTGGATGGAACGCTGTTCCATAAGTGTGGATCGCCGTTCCACTCATGTCAAAATGAGGCCTATGACACCGGCGAAGCAGCGCGCGGCACGGCGATCCGACGCCCTGTCCAAGGACCTGATCGTGGCCACCGCGATCGAGATCCTCGACTCCGAGGGGGAGGGCGCCCTCACCTTCCGGGCCCTCGCGCGCCGGCTTTCGACCGGCTCCGGTGCGCTGTACCACCACGTGGCGAACAAGGACGACGTGCTGCGTGCCGCCACCGGCCAAGTGATCGCGTCCACGACGCACAAGAGCGAGCACGACGCCGCACCCGCCGATGCGATCCGGGCCCTGATACTCGGCATCTTCGACGCCATCGACGCGCACCCGTGGGTCGGCGCGCAGTTGGCCCGCGAGCCGTGGCAGGTGCCCCTGCTCGACCTGTTCGACGCGGTCGCCGAGCGGCTCGACGCGGACGGTGTGGCCGAGCGCACCCAGTTCGACGCGGCCTCGGTGCTCGTGCACTACGTCCTCGGCGTCGCGGCACAGTACGCGGCGGCCGCCCGCGCCCTGGCAGGCGGTGCCGACCCGTCCGCCCTCCTGCGCGCGGCGGTGGAGCAGCGGGCCGGGGAACGGAGCCCGGTGGCGGCCCGCCTGACCGAGCACGACGACCGTGAGCAACTCCGCGCGGGGGTCGACCTCGTCCTGGCCGGCATCGCAGCCCTCAAGGGCAGGCCCTGAGGAAGTGCAGGCCATGCAGGGGCCGAATGTGACGTGGGCGTCAGCCGTCCGTCCGTACGAACCGGGTGCACTTAGGCGAGACTGACCCCGTGGCAGCCACCGAACACACCGCAGCAGCGCAGAATTCCGGACCGCCCACGACCGTGCCGCCCGAGGTGCCGTCGGGGCGGGAGCAGCGCATGCCGCGGTGGCTGCCGCGTGCGATGGTGCTCGCCCTCGCCCTGTTCGCCTGCTTCCAGCTGGGCAGTTGGGCCTTCCACCAGCTCACCGGGCTGCTGATCAACATCCTGATCGCGTTCTTCCTCGCGCTCGCCGTCGAGCCCGCGGTGAGCTGGATGGCACACCACGGAATGCGTCGCGGCGCGGCCACCGGAATCGTCTTCCTCGGCGTGATCGTCGCGGGCGCCGGCTTCATCACGCTGCTCGGCTCGATGCTCGCCGGCCAGATCGTCGACATGGTCGAGGACTTCCCGAAGTACCTCGACTCGGTGATCAGCTGGATCAACGCGACCTTCCACACCGAGCTGTCGCGGGTCGAGATCCAGGACAGCCTCGTGCATTCGGACTGGCTGCAGAAGTACGTGCAGAACAGCGCGACCGGTGTCCTCGACGTGTCCGCGCAGGTGCTCGGCGGGCTGTTCCGGATCCTGACGATCCTGCTGTTCTCGTTCTACTTCGCCGCCGACGGGCCCCGGCTGCGCCGCGCCCTGTGCTCGGTGCTGCCGCCGGCCAAGCAGGCCGAGGTGCTCCGCGCCTGGGAGATCGCCGTCGACAAGACCGGCGGCTACCTCTACTCGCGCGGTCTGATGGCGCTGATCTCCGGCGTCGCGCACTACATCCTGCTCGTCTTCCTCGACGTGCCCTACGCGCCCGCGCTCGCCGTCTGGGTCGGCGTGATCTCGCAGTTCATCCCCACCATCGGTACGTATCTGGCCGGCGCCCTGCCGATGCTGATCGCATTCACCGTGGACCCCTGGTACGCGCTGTGGGTGCTGATCTTCGTGGTCGTCTACCAGCAGTTCGAGAACTATCTGCTGCAGCCCAAGCTCACCGCCAAGACCGTGGACATCCACCCGGCGGTCGCTTTCGGCTCGGTGGTCGCGGGCACCGCGCTGCTCGGCGCGGTCGGTGCGCTGATCGCGATCCCCGCGGTCGCGACGATGCAGGCCTTCCTCGGCGCGTACGTGAAGCGGTACGACGTGACCGACGACCCGCGCGTGCACGGCCACCGGCGCCGTGGCGGACCGCCGCTCGCCCGGCTGCGCAAGGCGCTGCGGGGTGAGCCGACGGGGGCGCCCGTGGACGAGGCCGCAGCGGACACCCAGGGCGAGCAGGGCCCGGCCGCCGGGAAGTCCGACGACCGGGCCTGAGCTGCCCCCGTCGGGAGAACTCAGTGCCGCTCCAGCTCCACCCGCGGCAGCACCCTGCGCAGCCACGCCGGCAGCCACCACGCCCGCTTGCCCAGGAGCTGCATCACGGCAGGCACGATCAGGCAGCGGATCACGACGGCGTCGAGCAGGATCGCCACCGCGAGCCCGAGTCCGAACTGCTGCAGCATCCGGTCGGGGCTCAGCATGAACGCGGCGAAGACGACGATCATGATGGCCGCGGCCGCCGTGATCACCTTGCCGGTCGCCGCGAGCCCTTCCCGTACGGCCGCCTGCGGATCCTTCGTACGCTCCCACTCCTCGTGGATACGGGAGAGCAGGAAGACCTCGTAGTCCATCGACAGACCGAAGACGATCGCGAAGATCATCACCGGGATGAAGGCCTCGATCGGGCCGGGCTCGACTCCGAACCAGCCGTGCTGGAAGACCAGCGTGATCGCGCCGAGCGCGGCACCGATGCTGACCAGGTTGAGCAGCGCGGCCTTGACCGGGATCAGAACGCTGCGGAAGACGATCAGGAGCAGCAGCGCGGAGAGCCCGACCACGATCGCGACGAAGAGCGGCATCCGGTCCGACACCGTGGCCGCGAAATCCTCGGTCGCCGCGGTCGCGCCGCCCACCAGGAGCCGCGCCCCCGTCTCGTCCGCCAGCGGCGGCAGTACGTCGCCGCGCAGCCGGTCCACGAGCTGTGAGGTCGCCTCGGCCTGGGGCGCGGAGTCGGGGAAGACCATCAGCGTGCCGACCTCGCCGTCCTTCGACGGGATGGGGCCGCTGACGGCGGCGACGCCGGGGGTGTCCGCGAGTGCGGCACGGACCGGCCCGACGTCGGCGGTGCCTTCGGCGACCACGAACAGCGGCCCGTTGAAGCCCGGTCCGAAGCCGTCGGCGAGCAGGTCGTACGCCTGACGGCTGGAGGTCGACGTGGCGTCGTTGCCGGCATCCGCGAAGCCCAGGCGCATACCGGCGGCCGGCGCCGCGAGCGCGCCGAGCGCGACCACGGAGACGAGGAGCGCGACCCACGGCCGGCGCTGCACACCGCTCGCCCAGCGCCGCCAGCCGGCGCCGTCGACCCGCCGGGTCTTCGCGGCTCGCTTGGTCACCTGACTCTGGATACGGCGTCCGAACACCCCGAGCAGCGCGGGCAGCAGCGTCAGCGAGGCCGCCATCGTCACCAGGACGGTGAGGGCGACCGCGAGCGCCACACCCTGCAGCGAGCCGAGGCCGAGCGCGACCAGGCCCATCAGCGCGATGATCACGGTGCAGCCCGCGAAGAACACGGTCCGGCCCGCGGCGTCCAGGGCGGAGCGTGTGGC
Organism: Streptomyces mesophilus; assembly: GCF_040300965.1. Lineage (GTDB taxonomy): Bacteria > Actinomycetota > Actinomycetes > Streptomycetales > Streptomycetaceae > Streptomyces > Streptomyces mesophilus_A. The sequence continues at coordinate 13,571 of NZ_JBEPEW010000080.1, forward strand.
CTGCTCGGGTTCGGCGCCGCGCAGGAGTTCGGAGCGGTAGCGGGAGAAGATCAGCAGCGCGTAGTCGATCCCGACACCGAGGCCGACCAGCATCATGATCGGCGGCGTGAAGTCGGCGACGTTCGCGACGTGCGAGGCAAGGGCGATCAGGCCGATCGACGAGCCCACCGCGAACAGCGCGGTCACCACCGGCAGACTCGCCGCGACGAGAGATCCGAACAGGAAGACCAGGATCACCAGGGCGCCGAGGATCCCCGCGCCCTCGGCCGCACCGCCCCCGGCCTCCTCGGCGCCACGCGCCGCGTCCCCGCCGACCGCGGCCTGGAGCCCTTCCCCGTCAAGGGACTTGGCGGCGTCGATGATCGCGCGGACATGTTCCTTCGGTACGTTTTCGGCGGCTCCGTCGAGGGTGACGGTCGCGTAGCCGACGGTGCCGTCGCGCGAGATCGCCGACTTCTCCTCGTACGGACTGATCACACCGGTCACGCTGGGCAGGCCCTCGACCTTGCCTAGGACGTCCTCGACACGGTCGCGTACCCCCGTGTCCCGTATGTCCTGCGCGTCCTCGACCACGATCTGCACCGAGGCGTCGGCCTGCGCGGCGCCGTGCTTCTCCAGGACGCTCTGCGCGGCCTGCGAATCGGTGCCGGGCAGCGAGAAGTCGTTGTGGTACGCGCTGCCCACGGCCGAGGACACTCCCGTGATCCCCGCGACGAGGACGACCCAGAGGGTCAGCGCCCGCCATCGGTGGCGGTGCGAGAAGGCGGCGAGCCGCTCGAAGATGCTCGACCGGGCCGTGGGCCTGGTGAGTTGGTCGGTGGACATCGGCTACTCCGATACGTAGGACGGAAAAGGAAGAGGTCGGCGGGCGCAGAAGTCAGAAGTCAGAAGTCAGAAGTCAGAGGTACGAGGTCAGAGGTACGACGGGCGCGTCACGCGGGCGCGGAACGTATGCCACATCCACGCCTGTACGGCGACGAGCAGCGGCGTCACCACGAGCAGCGCGGGCACGAGCGCGTCCACGGACGAGCCGGCCGACGCGGTGAGCGGCAGACCGAGCCCGGCGAGCAGGGGCAGCGCCGCCATCAGGGCGGCGGTCAGTGTGAACGACTGCCAGGGGCGGGTGGCGCGCCCGACCAGGACCCGCGCGCGGGCGTACGGATCGCCGGTCAGCCGGAGGACCGCGAAGCCGAGCCCGTGCACGGCGAAGAGCGCGGCGACCGCCACGGCGGTGATGAGCGCGACCGGCCCGCTCGCGGGCGCGTGCAGCGAGCCGCTGAACAGACCGGCGAGCAGCCAGCCCCAGGCGAGGGCCACGGTCCAACTGCCGCCCGTCACCGCCGTATCGCAGGCGAGACGCCAGCCGCGGCCGCCCGCGCGGCCGCGCAGCCACAGGCCCATGTCGCGCACGATCCAACCGGTGAGCAGCGGGACGACCACCGCGAACTGGCCGCTCAGAAGCTCCCCTTCGAGCTCCGGGAAGCAGCCGATGAGCAGGCCCGCGGTGGCCACCAGCCACACCTCGTTGCCCAGGAAGAAGGGCGCGAACGAGGTGATGACGAGGCGGCGTTCGCGGTCCGAGCGGCCCAGGTACGGGGTGAGCATGCCGGTGCCGATATCGGCGCCGCCGAGGACGAAGTAGCCGGCCGCGAAGAAGCCGAGCAGGGCGATGGCGAGAGATTCCATGGCGGGACTCCAGGGCTCCTAGTAGCGGGCGGGGGTCAGGGCGTCGGCGGTGTCGTCGGCCTCGCGTTCGTCCCGGCCGAGGTCGGTGTCGACGGGGCCGAGGCGCGCGTGGCGGACGATCAGCCAGAAGTTGAGGGCGGCGAGCAGCGCGAAGAGCGAGGTGAAGACGATCAGGGACAGGCGCATCGACCCCGGGGAAACCGGCGAGACGGCGTCCTCGGTCTTCAACAGGCCGTACACGACCCAGGGTTGGCGGCCCGCCTCGCGGAACACCCAGCCGCTGATCATCGCGAGATACGGCAGCGGTACGGCGGCCATCAGGACCACGTGCCAGAGCCGGAAGCGGAAGACGACCTTGCGGAAGGCGGCGAGGACCACGCCGGCGAGGCAGAGGTACATCATCAGCGCGAACGCGAGCAGCATCAGGATTCCGGCCGTACGCGTCAGCGCCTCGGACGGCACATAGTCACCGGGTCCGAACCGCTCCACCATCTCGGCCTGCAACTTGGCTATCTCGGCGGTGTTCGCGCTGAACACGGCCTCCTTCATCGGCTGCATCCCCACGAACTGCAGCCCGCCGAAGGTGGCCGTCACGAACAGGGCCGGCAGCGAGAGGAACACCCCGATCCGCAGGCTCTTGCCGAAGAACTCCCACTCGGCCGAGCGCTTGAACAGGTGGTACGCGGAGACGCCCGCCATGAAGAACCCGGCCGTGAGCAGCGCGCCGCCCAGGACGTGCCCGAAGGAGAGCAGGGCGCTGGGGTTGGTGAAGACCTCGACGGTGCTCTCGGTGACCAGGCGGCCGTTCTCCTCGCGGTGGCCGACCGGGTTGTTGAGGAAGCCGTTGGCGACCAGGATCCAGTACGCCGAGGCGTAGGCGGTGAGCGTGACGCCCCAGATCAGTGCCAGGTGCACCCACTTGTTGAAACGGTGCCAGCCGAAGATCCACAGGCCGAGGAACGTGGACTCGACGAAGAACGCGATCACCGTCTCCATCGCCAGCGACGAGCCGAAGACATCGCCCGCCTGATGCGTCAGCCCGCTCCAGCTCAGACCGAACTGGAACTCCATGACCAGGCCGGTGACGATCCCGACCGCGTAGTTGATCACGTACAGCTGGCCCCAGAAGCGGACCATGCGCGGGTAGAGGGGCTTCTCGGTGAGGGTCGCGGCCGTCTGCAGACAGGCCACCACCGTCGCGAGGCCCAGGGTGAGCGCGACGAAGAGGAAGTGGCCGCCCGCCGTGAGGGCGAACTGCAGCCGGGCGAGATCGAGGGTTTCCGGGTTCACGCCCTCAGCGTCGGCGTACGGCTGGGGGCGGGGCGTCGGCCGGCGGTGGACAGTGGGCGTACATCCCGGGTTGTGGCCGGGGGCGGTCGCGTACCACCAAAGTTGCGTCGGCGGCCGCCTGCCACCGCGGTTGCGTCGGTGTTGTCAGTGGGCGCCGATAGCCTTGGAAGGGCTCGGCCCCCGGGAGGGAGGGGTCTGTCCGGCCCACGGAGCCACGGAGCCCCCGAACCTCAGGCCAGCCACCCCGGCGTGATCATCCCCGACTCGTACGCCAGGATCACCAGCTGGGCGCGGTCCCGTACATCCAGCTTGGTCATGATCCGGCTGACATGGGTCTTCGCCGTCGCGGGGGACAGGACCAGGCGCTGCGCGATCTCGTCGTTGGAGAGCCCGGCGCCGACCAGGCCCATCACCTCGCGCTCGCGGTCGGTCAGCGCGTTGAGCCGCGGGCTCGGGTCGGGCTGCTTGGAGCGGCCCGCGAACTCCGCGATCAGGCGCCGCGTCACGGCCGGCGCGATCAGGGCGTCGCCGCGCGCCACCACCCGTACACCGTGCAGGAGTTCCATCGGTTCGGTGTCCTTGACCAGGAAGCCCGATGCGCCCGCGCGCAGCGCGCCGTACACGTAGTCGTCCATGTCGAAGGTCGTCAGAATCACCACGCGTACGCCCTCGAGCGCCGGGTCGGCGGTGATCCGCGCGGTGGCCTCCAGGCCGTCGAGTACGGGCATACGGATGTCCATGAGGACGACGTCCGGGCGCAGTTGGCGGGCGAGCGCGCAGGCCTGCTCGCCGTCCGAGGCCTCGCCGACCACCTCGATGTCGTCCTCGTCGTCCAGCATCGAGCGGAAGCCCGCGCGCACCAGTGTCTGGTCGTCGGCGAGCAGGACGCGGATCGCGCCGGGTGTCTGCGTCGCGCCGTGCGGTGCGGTGTTCCTCGCGCTGTTCATCGCGCCCCCTGGGCCGTCTTGAGCGGCAGCCGGGCCGTGACCCGGAAGCCGTCCGCCGTGTTCTCGGTGGTCAGTTCGCCGCCGAAGGCCTTGGCCCGCTCGGCCATCCCGCGGATCCCGCTGCCCCGGCCGATCCCGTCGGGCGCGCCCAGGCCGTCGTCCTCGATGCGCAGCCGCAGGTCGTCCGTACCGTAGTCGAGTGTGATCGTCGCCGCGGTCGCCTGCGCGTGACGGGTCACATTGGTCAGCGACTCCTGCACGATCCGGTACGCGGCCAGGTCGAGGGGAGGCGGCAGCTCCCGTGCGGTGCCTTGCGTGGCGATACGTACGTCGAGTCCTGCGCTCCTTGCCCGCTCGGCGAGTTCGGGCAGCAGGGCCAGTCCGGATGCGGGCGCGGTGGGGGCGGCCTCGCCCGCCTCGCGCAGCATGCCGAGCGTGGAACGCAGCTCGCGCAGGGCGTCCTTGCTGGTGGACTTCACGGCCTCCAGGGCCTCTTCGGCACCGGCGAGCGCGACGGCGGGATCGGCTGCGGTGCGCTTCTTGCTCAGCCGGTGCAGCGCGGCACTGGACTGCACGTTGATCAGGGAGATGCTGTGCCCGAGTACGTCATGCACCTCGCGGGCGATCCGCAGCCGCTCCTCGGTCGCGCTCTGCCGTGCCCGCGCCTCCTGCTCGCGCTCGGCGGCGAGGGCGCGGGCGCGCACCTCTTCGAGATAGGCGGTGCGGGTGCGTTGGGCGCGGGCGAGGACAAGGATGCTCAGGAGCCAGCCGGCGAGCATCATGAACTGGGCGTCGTCGACATGCCGCTGCCCGCTGCCCTGCGTCTCCCCGTACACGACCATCAGCATCACACCGACACCGATCGCGACCGCCGCCGCGAATCTGCCCTCGGCGGCGGCCGCGTACAGGGCGATCACGAAGGCGACCATGAGCGGGCCGTCGTAGACGCTGAGCGGGTAGTAGACGGCGCAGGCGGCCAGCGTGAACAGGGCGACGGCGACGGGCCAGCGACGGCGGAAGTACAGCGCGCCGCAGCCGACCGCGATCAGCGCCCAGCCGAGGGCCGCCTGCCCGAACGTCTCGCTCTTGCCGCGCATCGACCACAACGTTCCGCCGACCACCACCACGGTGACGGCGAGCACCACGGCGATGTCCTTGCCGCGCTCCGAGAGGCGCTCGGTGAGCGGGGTGGTCGGGGGGAGTGCCATGGTCCGAGGATATTCGCGCTGTGGCGGGGTGCCCGGCGGTGGGCTTCGCAGGGATGGGGAAGGCTGCACTGCCAGGTGACAGATGCAGGCCATGACGGGGGGGCTGGTATGCGGGGGGTGTTCCGGTGGATCGTCAGGGGCTCGGGCGAGACGAGACCTCTGGACGTGTACGACGTCGCGTTCTTGGCGGGCGGGGCCAGGCATGTGGTGGACAGTGCGGTCACCACGCTGAACCAGCGTGGGCTGCTCGTGGTGCGCAACGCACAGGTCCATTCCGTGGAGGGGAAGCAACCTCTGCATCCGGTCGAGCGCGCGATGGCCGCCTTCTGCAGGCACCCGACCGACATCGACACCGTACGAGCCGTCCTGCAACGCTCCCCGGAGGTGGAGAGGATCGGCCGCGGGCTGGCCGTGTGGGGGCTGGTGGCGGGCGCGGTGCGTCAGACGACCCCTGCGGGCCGGCGACATCTCCAACAGGCCCGGCTCGACCCGCGCATGCTGGAGTACGTCTTCCCTCACCGCAGCCCGCGCTGGGAAGGAGCCGTGCCACCCCCGGCGGGCCAGAGCCGAAAGCGGCCGGGCGGCGGTCGCCGTCACGGCGGCTTCGGCCCCGGCCTGGATACGGACGCACACTCCGGCGGCGGTCACAGTGGTGGTCACAGCGGCGGAGACGGCGAGTGAGGTCCCTGTCCTGTGCCACCGATTCCTGATGCCGTTCGTCAAGCCGCGGCTTGAGGTAGCGGACAGGAGGTGTCGGAGGTGCGCGGTACAGTCCGTTCATCCGACTGGGGAGGGCTCATGGCGACCAAGTGGAGCTTGACGATCGACTGTGCGTACCCGGGGAAACTGGCCGCGTTCTGGGCGCTGGCGTTGGGCTACGAGGAGAAGCCCGCGCCCGCAGGGTTCGGGAGCTGGGAGGAGTGGTTCTCGCATCATGAGGTTCCGGAGGACGAGTGGGATGACGGGGCGTACCTCTCAGATCCGGACGGCGTGGGCCCCACCTTGTCCTTCCTGAAGGTGCCGGAGCCGAAGGTGGCGAAGAACCGGCTGCATATCGACGTGCAAGTTGGTGGCGGCCGTGAAACCCCGTGGGAGGTGCGCTGGCCGCGCGTGATCGAGGCGGTGGAGCGGTTGACCACTGCGGGCGCGACCGTGGTCCGCGAGTACGAGTTGCAGGGCAGGCCGGATCACGTGGTGATGGCAGACCCGGAAGGTAACGAGTTCTGCCTGGTCTGACGGGGTCGGTCAGGCCAACTGGCCGCGCGCAGCGTGTCGCGTCCCTTCCTATGCGGCAGTCCTTGTCGGCGGAGCTGGCTCGTAGCGCCGTCCGTCGCGCAGAAGGGTCCAGAGGACGTTGACGCGGCGGCGAGCGAGAGCCAGGACGGCCTGGGTATGACGCTTGCCCTCGGCACGTTTGCGATCGTAGAAGTGCCGGGATTCCTCGCGGTGGCGGATGCTGAACAACGCCGAGGTGTAGAAGACGCGTTGGAGGCGGCGGTTGTATCGCTGCGGGCGGCGCAGGTTCCCGCTCAGCTTCCCGGAATCGCGGGGCACGGGGGCGACGCCGCCGTAGCCGGCGAGGCGGACGACGTGGCGGTTGCGCAGCCAGGTCTCCAGCCGCTTGACGCCGATCCGGCGAATAGCCGCAGGGGTCTGATAGCCGGTCAACAGGGTGAGCGGGCCGGTGTCGGTGAGGTCCAGGGCCCTGCGGGTGCGGTCGGCGACCAGGTCCATGCGGCGGCCGGTGAGGATCTTGAGATCGATGACGGTGTCGTCGCCGGTGCATAAGGGGTGCAGGTCCCGGCGGACGGGGATCTGGTCGGCGATGACGGCGGTGTCCTTCGCGTCGGTCTTGCCCTCGCCGCGGTAGCTCTCGGAGGCGCGGTGAATGGCCCGGCCGGAGATGTAGTGGACCGGCTGGTCGCGGTTGACCAGGAGCGCGATGGCCAGGGCGGCTCCGCCGTCGGCCAGGTCGATGCCTCAGGTCACCTCGTCACCGAGGGCCAGGCCCTTCTGCGCTCTCGCGGGGGTCGGTGGCCGTGATCTGTTCGATGAAGCGTCGCACCTGGTCCTCGACGGGCTTCTGTGCCGACACCGGCATGACATGCCAGCGCATTACCCCGCCCGGACCGAACCCGCCGGTCACGAAGGACATGATCACTTCAGGAGCCTCACCGCGCTGCGCGACACGGATGCCGTACGTGAACGGCTCGCAGTTCCACCGCTCGAACCAGTCGGAGCCGGCGATCTGGTGGGCCAGCAGGCGCGCTGCGGCGTCGACCGGTTCTTCCCAGCTGTGGTCGTTCACGGCCCGGGCCAGTTCGGCGTCGTACTGTGCGGCGTCGAAGTGGATCTCGGGCGGGACCGGGATCCGGTTGTCGCTGGTGTTCTCCCAGTCCGTCCACTCGACGAGATCACCGTGGCGCTGGATGGTGACGAACACTCCTCCGCAGCAACCGGTGTCGCAGTCGTTGTTCGACAGCTCGACGCGGCGAGGCTCGCCCGCAGCCCACAGCGGCCATGTCTCGGGCGCACCGAACCACTTCTCCTGGTAGCAGCTCGAATCGCCGCCCGGATGGGTTTCCTCCAGCACATCGCGGCCGTCGATCAACGGGCGTATGCCTGCCCCGTTCTTGATTGCCTGAGGATGAGGGAGAACCGGGTGGAGGGAGAGAACGCTCAGCGGCGCGAAGGGTTCCATGACACTCATACTTGTCGATCCTTGATCCAAGGGTAAATTCCGGTCGAACCGCCTCCTGTGGCAGCGTCTGGTCACTCCAGCGTCGACGGCATCGACGGCCCGCACTCAGCCTTCGGTGTCACGGGACAGTCCCACTGGACAGCAGCCCCGCGTGCCGCGTGGTGCGCTTGACACGAAAATCGAACATCCATTCTCATGGATGGTCTGGCCTCTCTGCAGGCCCGAGATTCCGGGGTTGTCGCGGGATCGCTCCGGGATTCGCGCGGAGTTATCCACAGGCTGGACGGGCGTCGAGGCGGATTGTCAGTGGCAGGCGATAGCGTCTTTGACGTGAAGCGATCGACTCAAGCAAATCGGGTGGAACCCATGGCAGGTACGGACCGCGAGAAGGCGCTTGAAACCGCCCTCGCACAGATTGAACGCCAATTCGGCAAGGGCGCAGTGATGCGCATGGGCGAGCGGCCGAACGAGCCCATCGAGGTCATCCCCACCGGGTCGACCGCACTCGACGTCGCGCTCGGCGTCGGCGGCATCCCGCGCGGCCGCGTGGTGGAGGTGTACGGACCGGAGTCCTCCGGTAAGACCACGCTGACCCTGCACGCGGTGGCCAACGCCCAGCGCGCCGGCGGCCAGGTGGCCTTCGTGGACGCCGAGCACGCGCTCGACCCCGAGTACGCCAAGAAGCTCGGCGTCGACATCGACAACCTCATCCTGTCCCAGCCGGACAACGGTGAGCAGGCCCTCGAGATCGTCGACATGCTGGTCCGCTCCGGCGCCCTCGACCTCATCGTCATCGACTCCGTCGCCGCCCTTGTGCCGCGCGCGGAGATCGAGGGCGAGATGGGCGACAGCCACGTGGGTCTGCAGGCCCGTCTGATGTCCCAGGCGCTGCGGAAGATCACCTCGGCGCTCAACCAGTCCAAGACCACGGCGATCTTCATCAACCAGCTGCGCGAGAAGATCGGCGTGATGTTCGGCTCGCCGGAGACCACGACCGGTGGCCGCGCGCTCAAGTTCTACGCCTCGGTGCGGCTCGACATCCGCCGTATCGAGACCCTCAAGGACGGCACGGACGCGGTCGGCAACCGCACCCGCGTCAAGGTCGTCAAGAACAAGGTCGCGCCGCCGTTCAAGCAGGCCGAGTTCGACATCCTCTACGGGCATGGCATCAGCCGCGAGGGCGGCCTGATCGACATGGGCGTGGAGAACGGCTTCGTACGCAAGGCCGGCGCCTGGTACACGTACGAGGGCGACCAGCTCGGCCAGGGCAAGGAGAACGCCCGTAACTTCCTGAAGGACAACCCCGATCTCGCCAATGAGATCGAGAAGAAGATCAAGGAGAAGCTCGGCGTCGGTGTGAAGCCGGCCCCGGAGGTCGCGCCCGGTGCGGACGCCGCCGGTCCGGCCGCGGCCGATGCCGACAAGGACGCCGCTGCCAAGACGGTCCCGGCTCCGGCCACCAAGGCCAAGGCGACCAAGGCCGCGGCGGCCAAGAGCTGATCCGTGGTACGACGCACCGACTGGCCCGGGGAGTCGGGGGACTCCGACCTCGGGCCGTCCGAGCCGCCCAAGCGCGGACGCCGTGGGGGCGGCGGACGCCGGCGCGGGTCCGGCGAACAGGACAGCGGTTCCCCTGATCCGTCGAGGGCCGGGGAGGGGGAGCCGCGTGCGCAGGGGCACCCGGAGCGGGAGTCGCGCCGGGAAGGCCGGCCGGAGCGGGAGGCCGACCCGGCCGAGCGCGCGCGGAACATCTGTCTGCGCCTGCTCACCGGCACCCCGCGCACGCGTCAGCAGCTAGCCGATGCGCTGCGCAAGAAGGAGATCCCCGACGAGGTGGCGGAGGAAGTCCTCTCCCGCTTCGAAGAGGTCGGGCTGATCAACGACGCGGCGTTCGCCGACGCATGGGTCGAGTCACGGCATCACGGCCGAGGGCTCGCCCGGCGTGCCCTGGCAAGGGAGTTGCGGACGAAGGGGGTCGACTCGGCGACCATCGACGAGGCCGTGGGGCAGCTCGACTCCGACCAGGAGGAGGAGACGGCCCGCGAACTGGTCGCCCGCAAGCTGCGCACGACCCGCGGCCTCGACCGCGACAAGCGCCTGCGCCGGCTCGCGGGGATGCTGGCGCGCAAGGGATATCCGGAGGGGATGGCGCTGCGGGTGGTGCGCCAGGCGCTGGAGCAAGAGGGCGAGGACGTCGAGGAGTTGGGGTTCCTGGGCGAGTGAGCGGGAGTGCTCGGGCCGAGGGTTCCTGGGTGAGTGAGCCGGGGTGCTCGGGTCTGGGGTCCTGGGCGAGTGAACCGGGGCTCTCGGGTCTGGGGTCCTGGGCGAGTGAGCCGGGGCACTCGGGCCTGGGGTCCTGGCCAAGTGAGCCGGGGCGCTCGGGCCGGGCAGTGTGGCGCCCGGGCCCGAACGCGTGGTGCCCGGGCCGGGGGGCGCGGCGCCCGGGAAAGCCGTAGCAGCAGCGGTGGGGATAGCCCCCGCAAGGGACGGCAGACGGCTCCAGTGTGTCGGGCGGGGTGTGCGCAGCACTGTGGAGGCGCACACCAGAAGGGCTTTCGGCCCCGTCCCCGACAACCGAAAAGAGACCGTGCGTCATGCTGCTGCGCTACGCCTTCAGGACCGTCCGACACCGCAAAGGCGGCTTCGTCGGAGCGTTTCTCGCGCTGATGTGTGCCGCAGCGCTGATCGCCGCCTGCGGCTCGCTGCTCGAGACCGGGCTGCGGGGAAAGATCGCCACCGAACGCTATGCCGGCGCCCCGATCATCGTCTCCGCCGACCAGAACGTGCATCGCACCACGGTCAAGGAGAAGAAGGGCAAGACCAAGGTCAAGCACAAGGCCAAGCCCCTCGCCGAGCGGGCCTGGCTGCCCCGCGCCACGGCCGACGAGGTACGCGCCGTCGACGGAGTCGGGCAGGTGATCCCCGAACTGTCCTTCCTCGCCCAGCCGTTGGGCACCCCGCACACCGGCCGGTCCCTCGGCCACGCCTGGTCCTCCGCCACCCTGACCCCCTTCCGCCTCACCGACGGCACGGCACCCGAGGGCGCCGGTGATCTGGTCATCGACCGGGGACTGGCCGAGCGCGCCGGTCTTGCCGCGGGTGACCGGCTCACCGTGCAGTCCACACAGGCCCCGCATACGTATCGCATCAGCGGGATCGCCGCCCCCGCCCAGGGACAGGACCTCGAGCACCAGAGCGCGCTCTTCTTCAGCGACGCGGAGGCCGAGCGGCTTGCCGCGCACCCCGGCCAGGTCACGGCCCTCGCGGTGATCCCCGAGGACGGCGTCTCCGCAAGCGCGTTGAGCGAGCGGCTGCGCGAGGCGCTCCCCGCACCGCAGGTCCAGGTCAGCACGGGTGAGGCCAAGGGCGCCGTCGAGTTCCTCGATGCCGCGGGGGCCCGCGTCAAGCTCGTCTCCATGGGTGGCGCGATGGGCGGCACCTCCCTGCTCGTCGCCGTCCTCGTGGTCGTCGGCACCTTCGCGCTCTCCGTGCAGCAGCGCCATCGCGAACTCGCCCTGCTGCGCGCGATCGCCACGACCTCGAAGCAGATCCGTCAACTGCTCGCCCGCGAAGCCCTGGTGGTCGGCGCGGTGGCCGGCCTCGCCGGAGCGCTGCTCGGACTCCCGCTCGGCTCCTGGCTGCAGCACCGTTTCGTCGAGGCCGGCGCCATCCCCGCCTCCCTCGACCACACGGTCAGCGTCTTCCCGCTCTTCGCCGCCTTCGGCGCGACCTTGTTCGGAGCCTGGGCCGCCGCCCGTATCTCCGGCCGCCGTATCGCCCGCATCCGCCCCGCGCAGGCCCTGTCGGAGGCGGCCCTGCAACCCGCGCGCCCCGCGTGGACCCGTATCGCGGCGGGATGCGTCACCCTCGCCGGCGGCATCACCCTTGTCGCGGTGCTCAGCACGCTGCGCACCGAACCCGCATCGACTCCCGTGACCTTCCTGGCCGTTGTGGTCCTCGCCATCGCCGTCGCGCTGCTCGGGCCGCTCCTCGTCAAGGCCACCGCGTCCTTCCTGAAGCTCCCGCTGCGGCTCACCGGACACGGCGGAAAGCTCGCCACCGCCAATCTGCGCGGCAACTCGGTCCGGATGGCCTCCGTGGTCACCCCGCTCGTCCTCCTGATCGGTATGACCTGCACGGTCCTGTTCGTCCAGTCCACGCTCGGCGACGCCTCCCGCGCCCAGGCCCGCGAAGGCGTACGGGCCGACTGGGTGCTCTCCGCGCAGGGTCCGGGTGTGCCGGCCGGGGCCGCCGAGAAGATCCGGGACTCGGGCGCCGCCGCCACCGAGGTCGTACGGACCACGGTGCGCGTCGGCCTCGACAAGTACCAGACCCAGGGCGTCAGCCCCGAGGGCCTCACCCGCACCTGGGACCCCGAGGTCACGGCCGGCTCGCTCGAGGGCTTCGGCCCGCAGAGCGCGGCGGTCAGCGAACTCGCCGCCGACCAGCTCGGGTTGAAGCCCGGCAGCACACTGAAGCTCACCCTCGGTGACGGCACCCCCGCCACCGTCGAGGTCACCGCCGTCTACGCCCGCGGACTCGGCTTCGGCGACCTCACCCTCGCCCACGACCTCGTCGCCGCCCACGTCGACAACCCCCTGGCCGCCACCGTCCTCGTCGCCTCGGACGCCCCGCGACACCAACTGGCCGACGCGCTCGAGGACTTCCCCGGCACCCAGATCCTCGCCCCCGGCGAGGCCGACCAGCTGCAGGCCGAACGTCAGCAGGCCAACGCCGAGGTCAACCTGCTCGCCATGGCCCTCGTCCTCGCCTTCACCGCGATCGCCGTCGTCAACACCCTGGTGATGTCCGTATCGGCACGTGTCCGCGAGTTCGCCCAGCTGCGTCTCGTCGGCGCGACCCGGCACCAGGTGCTGCGCATGCTGCGGATCGAGGCCGTCTCGGTCCTGCTGCTCGCCACGGCACTCGGCAGCGGTATCGCGCTGGCCGTCCTCACGGCCTTCAGCGTCGGCATGACGGGCGCCGCCGCGCCTTCGATGGCTCCGCTCCTGTACGTCACGGTGATCGCCGCGGCCGCCGCGCTCGCTCTCGTCGCGACCTCCCTGCCCGGCCGCTCGGCCCTGCGGGCCCGCCCGGTGGAGGCGGCGCTGGCCAAGGAGTAGCGGCTGCCACGGTGCGGGGTTCCTCCGATACGGGGCCGACTCGCCCCCGTATCGAAGGAACCCTCGTCCGCGGACAGAAGAGAGCCCTCATCCGCGGACAAAAAGGGGCCCTCACCCGCCGGGTGCGGGGCCCTCAGTGCGCGATCGGCCTGGTCACCGCATCCGGCACCGAAGCCGCGGCCACCACCGGAAGTCCTGCCCGGCGCCAGGCCTGGAAGCCGCCGATCAGATCGGTGGCGCGGTGCAGGCCGAGCCGGTGCAGGGAGTGCACGGCGAGGCTGGAGGCGTAGCCCTCGTTGCAGAAGATCACCAGGCGCTGGTCGTGCCGGGTGACTGCGGCGGCGCGATGGCTGCCCAGCGGGTCGAGGCGCCATTCGAGCTCATTGCGTTCGACCACGAGCGCCCCGGGGACCAGGCCGTCGCGCTCCCGCAGTTCCGCGTAGCGGGTGTCCACGAGCAGCAACTCGCCGGCCTGGAAGCCCTCGTGGGCCTCCTGCGGAGTGATCCGGTCGAGACCCGCACGCACCCGTTCCAGATATTCGTCGATCGAAACCGGGTGGGTGCTCACTGCCAGTCCTCCGGCTGCTCGACGTCTTCCAGGCGCAGGATCGGGCCGGTGCGGCTGTAGCGGCGGATCAAAGGGAGCGGCGGGTGGTAGGCGTGCACCGAGACCGCGTGCCGCTCGGTGGACTCGTTGAGCACCTCGTGCACGTGGTGCTGCCCGAACGCCCGGCCCTCGCCGGTCGCCAACACCCTTTCCCTGTCGAGGTCTTCGGCCAGTTCCAGGGACTTCCAGGCGAAGGTGGGGATCCGGACGGCGAGGGAGTTCTCCTTGAGCGCGCCCGCCGCCGTGGCGAACGCGCCGATGGACTCGGCGTGGTCGTGCCAGCCGGTACCGGTGCCCGGCGGCCAGCCGATCAGCCAGGCCTCGCTGCCGCCGGGCCCTTCGAGTCGCAGCCAGGTGCGGCCCTCGGGGTCGAGCGGGAGCGAGGCGATGAGCTCGGCGTCGGCGGCGCTGCGGGTGACGAAGTCGAGGAGTTGAGCCGGAGTGGGGGCCGCTGTGGCAGGGGTCGTCGAGGCGGCGGAAGGTGCGGACACGGATACCGTCCTGAAGGTTCGCTGGGGATGCGCGTCGAACCCGCCGTCGGGCGGGGAGCGCTGGGGAAGGGCGAATCAGCAGGGTTCGGTACAGACGCAGCCTGCGTAGCGGACCAGGTCCAGATGGACCCTCCGCCACATTTGCACGCCACGTTCCGTCATGGGCGGAGTACACCATGACGGAACGTGGCGGTCAATCGGCGTCCGCGGCTCGGATGGCGGGGAGCGCCGCGGTGGATCCGGACGCGCCCGGGTCACCCGCCGCCGCGCCTTCTTCGTCCGCCATCGCACGCCGTGCGCCCGCCGGCGGAGCGGGTTTCCCGCCGCGCGCAGTATCGGCCGCCGCGTACAACTCCGCGGGCCGTACCCCGCTCAGCGCCGTCACCAGATGACCGTCGGGCCGGATCAGCAGCACCGTGTGGGCGACCGCGCCGGGATAGCCCTCCGCGACGAGGAGCTCGGCAGGCAGGGGCAGCGCGGTGACCGCCGCCGCGAGCCGCGGCATCACCCCGGCCTTCAGCCAGTGCCGCCGGTCCCACACGCCCGTGCCGGGCGCGACCAGGACGACAAGGACACGCCCGCGCCCGAGCCGGTCCCGCAGCCGGACCTCGGCGCCGTCCGGTGCGGTCACCGGTACGTCGGCGATCGGTGCGCCCGGCGCCGTACCGACCGTGACCTGGGACTGAGAGGGCTCATCGAGCGCGAGAGGCGACCGGTCGTACGCCGGCAGTGAGCCCAGCGGCCCGCGCCCCAAGTGCCCGTCGGTCAGGAGCGCGTCATGCCCGCGCGCCGTCCCCGGCACATACGCCCGCAGGCCCCCGCCGCCGCGCAGTATCGGCAGCGCCTGGTCGGCGGCGCGCAGCCGGGCCGCGACCGCGGTGCGGCGCTCGGCCTGGTAGCTGTCGAGCAGCAGCTTCGACTCACCGTGGTCGCGGCACAGCGCCAGCTTCCAGGCGAGGTTGTCCGCATCGCGCAGCCCCTCGTCCACCCCCTGGGTGCCGAGGGCGCCCAGAAGATGGGCCGCGTCCCCGGCGAGGAAGCAGCGGCCCACGCGCCAGCGCCGTGCGAGCCGGTGGTGCACGGTGTGCACGCCGGTGTCGAGCAGTTCGTACGGGGGTGTCGTACCGCACCAGCCGGCCAGCGTGTCCCGTACCAGGGCCACCAGGCGCTCGGGCGTGACGAGTTCGCTGCGGGCGGGCAGCAGCCAGTCGAGCCGCCAGACGTCGTCCCGCAGCGGGCGCGCGGTGATCTCGGCCGGGGCGCCGCGCCAGGTCGCCATGCGGTGCAGCATGGCCTCGCCGGGCCACGGCAGCTCGGCCCGCAGCGCCGCGACGGCGTGCCGCTCCACCGCCGTACGGCCGGGGAAGCGGACGTCCAGCAGCTTGCGCACCGTGGAGCGCGGACCGTCGCAGCCGATCAGATAACTGCCGCGCCACCATGTGCCCTTGGGCCCCTTGGTGTGCGCGGTGACCCCGCCCGCGTCCTGCTCGATCGAGTCGAGGCGGCTGTCGACGGCCACCCTGACCAGGCGTTCCTCGTCGACGGCGGCCCGTAGAGCGGCGGTGAGCGTGTGCTGGGCGAGATGCGCGGGGCCCGGGTCGGCTTCGTCGAAGGCGACCTGGCGCAGTTCCTGCTTACGGCGCAACGAACGCCAGCCCGTCCAGCGGGTGTCGCTCAACGTGATCCCCGTGAGCCGTTCGACGAGGGCGGCGGTGTCCTCGCGCAGGACCACGGTGCGGGCGGGCCGCTGCTCGTCCTTGCCCGGACCCTCGTCCAGGACGACGGACGGGACGCCGTGCCGGGCCAGGGCCAGGGCCGACGTGAGGCCCACGGGCCCGGCACCCGCGATGATCACCGGGTCCACGGTGCGGCGCCTCCTGCCGTCCGGGTGCTGCGCGACGTACGGGAGAGGGCAGTTGGCGCAAGGTGCACGATCACAGAACGTATGCAACCGACTGCATGCCTCCCGAGTCAAGCTGCGCCTCCCGCCCGCCCGGAACGCTTCCCTTCGGCGGTCTCACCCTGTAAGCGGCCCGGCAGCGGCGCCCTGCGGTCACGGTGTGACATCGGCCCTGGTGCTCACAGCGCGTGACCTGGCAGGATCGCGCGCATGCCGCTCGTACTCCCGCGCATCAGCAGGCGCCGCGCCCTCGAAGGGGCGGGCGCCGGGCTTGTGGTGTTCGGGCTGCTTCTGTGGTGGTTGCTGCCGTTGGGGGAGGGCCCGCCCGGCGGGAAGGTCGTCTTCAGCACCGGTGGGGCCTCGGGCGTGTACGAGGTGTACGGCAACGAGCTGAAGAAGGCCGCCGCCGACGATCTGCCCGATCTGGACATCGACTTGTGGAGCAGCCAGGGCTCCAAGGAGAACGTGCGGCGGGTGGCCACCGGCGAGGCCGACTACACCATCGCGGCGGCCGACGCGGTGCGGCAGTACCAGCAGGACAAGGGCAGCGGCTGGGACCGGCTGCGCGGCTGCGTGCGGCTGTACGACGACTATGTGCACCTGGTCGTGAGCGGGGATTCGCGCGTGGCGAAGGTCGCGGACCTGAAGGGCAAGCGGGTCGTGGTGGGGCCGGAGGGCTCCGGGGTGCGGATCATCGCCGAACGGGTGCTGGCCGCGGCGGGCCTCGATCTCGGTGACATCGACGCCGTGGACACGGCGTCGCAGGCGGCGGGTCCGGCGTTGACCACGGGGGACGTGGACGCGTTCTTCTGGTCCGGCGGGCTGACGACGCCGTTCGTGAAGGACCTCTCCGAGAAGACCGACATCCGCCTGGTCGAACTCGGCAGTCTGGTGGACGAGCTGCACCGTCAGGGCGGCCGGTCCAGCTACTACCGCGCGGCGATCATGCCGACCGACGCCTATCCCGAGGCGCAGGGCGGCAAGGCGGTACAGACCATCGCGGTCGCCAACCTGCTGGTCACCACGGAGCAGGCGGACGCGCGGGTCACGGAGTGGCTGACGCGGGTGGTCATAGACCACCGGGACGCGATCGGGCAGCGGGTGCATGCGGCGCAGCTGGTGGATCTGCGGACGGCGGTGTACACGGATCCGTTGGATCTGCATGAAGGGGCTCGGCGGTATTACCGGTCAGTGAAGCCGTGAAGCCGTGAAGCCGTGAAGTCGTAAAGCCGTGAAGCCGTAAAGCCGTAAAGCCGTAAAGCTTTGAAGCCGTGGGCTCGGGATGACCGGTCGGTCAAGCCGTGAAGCGTGAGCTCAGGCGCCGGTCGAGCGCGGCAGCGTCAGGGTCACCTTCAAGCCGTGCGGCTCGTTCGGGGCGTAAGCGATCGTGCCGTCGAACGACGTCAGCAGAGCTCGGGTGATGGACAGGCCAAGGCCTGAGCCCTTGATGTTCTGGTGGCGGTTGCTGCGCCAGAAGCGGTCGCCGATCCGGTTCAGCTCCTCGTCGGTGAGTCCGGGACCGCCGTCCGCGATCTCCACCGTGGTCGAGGCGCCGTTGGCCGCGACCGTCACGGTGACCTGCTCGCCGGCGGGCGTGAACTTCAGGGCGTTGTCGATCACCGCGTCCAGGGCGCTGGACAGGGTCACCGGATCCGCCCAGGCCGTCGTCGCGCGCAGCCCCTCGGTGCGCAGCTCGACGCCCTTGTCCTCGGCGAGCGGCCCCCAGGCCGCGACCCGCTCGGCGACCAGTTCGCCGATGTCCGTCAACTCCGGTTCGATGCCCGCGTGCTCGGCGAGCGCGAGGTCGAGCAGATCGTCCAGGACCTGCGCGAGCCGCTTGCCCTCCGTACGGACCGAGGCGATCTCCTCGTTGCCCTCGGGCAGTTCGAGCGCGAGCAGCTCGATCCGCAGGAGCAGCGCGGCCAGCGGATTGCGGAGCTGGTGCGAGGCGTCCGCGACGAACGCGCGCTGCTGCTCCAGGACGTCCTCGACGTTGTCCGCCATCTCGTTGAACGAGCGGGCCAGACGCCGTAGTTCGGGCGGTCCGCCCGCCACCGCGACCCGGGACTTGAGCCGTCCCGTCGCGATGTCGTGCGTGGTCGCGTCGAGATCCCGTACGGGACGCAGCACCCAGCCCGTCAGGCGCAGCGCGGCCCCGATCGCCAGGAACATCGCGGCGGCCTCACCGGCCCCGATGAGCAGCCAGCCGCGGGTGATCTCGGAGCGCATCTTGCCGGTGGGCGAGTCCGTGAGCACGACGGCGACGACATCCCCGTCCCGTACGACCGGACTGGCCACGTACAGACGCCGCTTCTGCCAGGGCCAGATCTGCCGCGGGTCCTGGCTGCTGTGGCTGTAGAGCGCGTCGTCGAAGGCCTCACGGCCCTCGCCCTCCTCGGGCACGGACCAGTCGTGCGAGGCGACCATCTCGCTGTGGTCGCGGAAGAAGACGCCGGCGCGGATCCCGTAGACCTTGTAATAGCGCTCGAGATCCTTGCGCAGCGTCTTGCGGCGCTCGCCCTCGACACCGGGCAGATCCTTGGACGGATCGGTGACGTACTGGGCAAGTCCCGCAAAACGGGCGGCATCCTCGATCCGGTCGACCACGACCTTCTGCTGCTGCGCCGCCGCCAGGCTCACCGCCAGCGGAAAACCGAGGGCGAGCAGGATGGCCGCCATGAGCACGATGAGCAGCGGGAGCAGGCGCGTACGCACGAAGTGGCCTTATGAGACAGGGGCGGCAGGAGCGACGAGCCGGTAGCCGACACCGCGCACGGTCTCGATCAGCGCGGGCATCCGCAGCTTGGAGCGCAGCGAGGCCACGTGGACCTCGAGGGTGCGGCCCGTGCCCTCCCAGCTGGTCTGCCAGACCTCGCTGATGATCTGCTCCCGGCGGAAGACCACGCCGGGGCGCTGGGCGAGCAGCGCGAGCAGGTCGAACTCCTTGCGCGTCAGCTGGACGTCCTCGCCGGAGACGGTCACCTTGCGCGTCGGCAGCTCCACATGGACGTCCCCGAGCGTGATGCCCGTCTCGATCGGACCGGTGGAGTCATCCTGCGTCGTACGCCGGCTCACCGCGTGGATACGGGCCAGCAACTCCCCGGTGTCGTAAGGCTTCACGACGTAGTCGTCGGCGCCGAGGTTCAGGCCGTGGATGCGGCTGCGGATGTCGCCGCGCGCGGTCACCATGATCACAGGTGTCGCACTGCGCTTGCGGATCTTCCCGCAGACCTCGTACCCGTCCTGGTCGGGAAGTCCGAGATCGAGCAGTACGACCCCGAAGGGCGGTTTGTCCGTGGGGAGGAGCGCGCGCAGCGCCTCCTCGCCGTTGCGAGCGTGAACGACGTCGAAGCCGTGCCGGGCGAGAACGGCGGACAGTGCGGCGGCCACGTGGTCGTCGTCCTCGACGAGCAGCAGTCTCATCCTGTCCTCCTTCCGTTCACGCAGGTCTTATGCACTCAGGCAGTCACGCCGATACACGGTGACGACGTCAAGGCCGTTCTTGTTACGGGCGGGTTCCGTTATCCAGCCGGTACGCGGAGCGGGCGTCCCCTTCACGCAGTGTGTCCGGTTGCGGCCGGATCGTTATGCTCAATTTCCCCTCAGATGTAATGACGCTGGTCTTACCGCGTTACTACTGTCCTCCCAACCGAGGAGGATGGAGCAAGACCCCCATGGCCGAAGTATCGGTGACCAAGGACGCTGTGCCTGCGGCGGACGAACTGGTCGTGCTGAAGAACGTCAACAAGCACTTCGGCGCGTTGCATGTGCTCCAGGACATCGACCTGACCATCGCCCGCGGCGAGGTCGTCGTCGTGATCGGGCCCTCGGGCTCGGGCAAGTCGACGCTCTGCCGGGCGATCAACCGCCTCGAAGGCATCGACTCCGGGAGCATCTCGCTCGACGGCAAGCCGCTGCCCGCGGAAGGCAAGGAGCTGGCACGGCTGCGGGCCGACGTCGGCATGGTCTTCCAGTCCTTCAACCTCTTCGCCCACAAGACCGTTCTCGAGAACGTCACGCTGGGCCAGATCAAGGTCCGCAAGAAGTCGAAGGCCGAGGCCGAGGAGAAGGCGCGCGCCCTCCTCGACCGGGTCGGCGTCGCGACCCAGGCCGACAAGTATCCGGCCCAGCTCTCCGGTGGCCAGCAGCAGCGCGTCGCGATCGCGCGCGCCCTGGCCATGGAGCCGAAGGTCATGCTCTTCGACGAGCCGACCTCCGCGCTGGACCCGGAGATGATCAACGAGGTGCTCGAGGTCATGCAGCAGCTCGCGCGCGACGGCATGACCATGGTCGTCGTCACTCATGAGATGGGCTTCGCCCGCTCGGCCGCCAACCGCGTCGTCTTCATGGCGGACGGCCAGATCGTCGAGCAGGCGACCCCGGACAAGTTCTTCACCGCACCCCGCAGTGACCGCGCCAAGGACTTCCTGTCGAAGATCCTGCACCACTGAGCTCCTGCACCACAGAGCTGCTGCAACTCACCGAAACGCAAAGGATGTTCATCATGAAGCTCCGCAAAGCCGGTATCGCCACCGTCTCCGTTCTCGCGCTCGCGCTGACCGCCACGGCCTGTGGCGACGGCGGCAAGAAGGACAAGGGCGGTTCGGGCTCCGACGGTGGCGGCAACAAGTCGATCAAGATCGGCATCAAGTACGACCAGCCGGGCATCGGCCAGAAGGCGCCCGACGGCAGCTTCGCGGGCTTCGATGTCGACGTCGCCACCTTCGTGGCCAAGGAGCTCGGCTACTCCGAGGACCAGATCGAGTTCGTCGAGACGCCGAGCGCCGACCGCGAGACCGCTCTCAAGCGCGGTGACGTCGAGTTCATCGCCGCCTCGTACTCGATCAACGACGAGCGCGACAAGCTGGTCGACTTCGCCGGTCCGTACCTCCTGGCCCACCAGGACCTCCTTGTCGCGTCGGACTCCGACATCAAGGAAGGCACGGACCTCAACGGCAAGAAGCTCTGCTCGGTGTCGGGTTCGACCTCCGCGCAGAACGTCAAGAAGGAGATCGCTCCGAAGGCGCAGCTCAAGGAGCTCAGCACCTACTCCGAGTGCCTCGAGGGTCTTGCGGGCGGCAGCATCGACGCGCTGACCACCGACGACTCGATCCTCGCGGGTTACGCCTCGCAGGAGCAGTACAAGGGCAAGTTCAAGCTCGCCGGCCTGAAGCTCAGCAACGAGAACTACGGCATCGGCGTCAAGGACGGCAACACCGCCCTCAAGGACAAGATCAACAAGGCCCTCGAGAAGATGGTCGCCGACGGTGCCTGGCAGAAGGCTGTCGATGACAACTTCGGCCCGGCCGGCTACAAGAACGAGCCGGCCCCGAAGATCGGCAACATCGTCAAGTAACCCTTGACCAGCGGCCCTTGAGGACCTGACCGGGCGTTTGCCCGGATCCCGCGGCCGCGGCATTTCGACGGCGCGCCACCCGGCTTGTGAACACACGGCCCGGGTGGCGCGTCCGGCCAACGACACGCGGAAGCGCGGGAGATCGTGTTCGACTTTCTTGAAGGCTACGACCTGCTCGGGTCGTTCTGGACGACGGTGCAGCTGACCGTCTTCTCCGGCATAGGGTCCCTGGTGTGGGGCACCCTCCTTGCCGCGATGCGTGTCAGCCCGGTTCCGCTGATGCGCGGCTTCGGGACCGTCTACGTGAACGTGGTGCGGAACATCCCGCTGACCGTCATCATCGTCTTCACCTCGCTCGGCCTCGCCGACACTTTCCACATCACGCTGGGCGCTCCCGACGACCTCAAGGCCCAGGGCTTCCGTCTCGCGGTGCTCGGCCTGATCGTCTACCACGCCGCATTCGTCTGTGAGGCCCTGCGCTCCGGCATCAACACCGTTCCGGTGGGGCAGGCCGAGGCGGCACGCGCCATCGGTCTGAACTTCACCCAGGTGCTGACCCTGGTGGTGCTGCCGCAGGCGTTCCGTTCGGTGGTGGCCCCGCTGACCAACGTCCTCATCGCCCTGACGAAGAACACCACGATCGCAGCCGCGATCGGTGTGGCAGAGGCCGGCCTCCTCATGAAGGAGATCGTGGAGACCGAGGCGCAGCTCTATGCGACCGTCGCGATCTTCGCGCTCGGATTCGTGATTCTCACCCTGCCGACGGGCCTTCTCCTCGGCTGGTTCGGCAAGCGCGTGGCGGTGAAGCGATGAGCTCGGTCCTGTACGACATCCCCGGCCCCAAGGCCAAGCGGCGCAACCTCATCTTCTCGGCAGTCTTCGTGGTCCTGTTCGCCCTGGTCGCCTGGTGGGCGATCAAGCTCATGGGCGACACGGACCAGTGGGTGTGGGCGAAGTGGGAGCCCTTCCTCACCGCCGACGTGTGGACGACCTACCTGCTGCCGGCGCTGGCCAACACGCTCAAGGCCGCCGCCCTGGCGATGGTGATCGCCCTGCCGCTCGGAGCCGTGCTCGGCATAGCCCGGCTCTCCGATCACCGCTGGGTGCGGGCTCCCGCCACGTTCATCGTGGAGCTCTTCCGCGCGATCCCGGTCCTGATCCTCATGGTGTTCGCCAACGAGTACTTCTCGCAGTACTGGTCGCTGACCATCAGTTCCGAGGTCCGCCCGCTCTACGCGGTGGTCACCGGCCTGGTTCTGTACAACGCCTCCGTCCTCGCCGAGATCGTCCGGGCGGGCATCCTGTCCCTGCCCAAGGGACAGACCGAGGCGGCCAAGGCCATCGGCCTGCGCAAGGGCCAGGTCATGCGGTCCGTGCTGCTGCCGCAGGCCGTGACGGCGATGCTGCCGGCGATCGTCAGCCAGCTCGTGGTGATCCTCAAGGACACCGCGCTCGGCGGTGTGATGCTGAACTTCACCGAGCTCCTCAACTCCCGGAAGACCATCTCCGGGTTCTTCGGCAACCCGATCCCCACCTTCATCGTGATCGCGTTGATCTTCGTGGCCCTCAACTTCGCTCTGACCTCGTTCGCGGCGTGGCTGGAGAAGCGGCTTCGGCGGGCGAAGAAGAGCACGGGGGCGGTGCTGGGCACCGGGACGGGCGAGGAACCTCCGGCTGCGCACCTGACCGCGGGTGGCGTCCGCGGATCGTTCGGGGACGGCAGCGGCGGGGGCACGTAACCGCCAGGCACGTACTGAATGCACGGAGGGCAGCGGTGATCACACCGTTGCCCTCCGCGCATTCCCAGGCTTTCCCGCCGACGACCAAGCCCGCTCGCCCGGCCTCGTAAACTGGATGACCGGCCGCCGTCCGCAGGCGACGGCCCACGCAGCCCCCGGACCCCTCCGGCCCCGGCTCCGGACCTGTCCGGATCCGGCTCCGGAACCCGTAGACCCTCGTTTGGACTGATCTCTGGCATGTCGGCAACCCCGCGCACGTACGAAGTGAAGACCTACGGCTGTCAGATGAACGTCCACGACAGCGAGCGGCTCTCCGGGCTTCTGGAGGACGCCGGTTACGTCCGCGCGCCGGAGGGCGCCGACGGCGACGCGGATGTCGTCGTCTTCAACACCTGCGCGGTACGGGAGAACGCCGACAACAAGCTGTACGGCAACCTCGGCCGCCTCGCTCCCCGCAAGACCACGCGCCCGGGCATGCAGATCGCCGTAGGCGGCTGTCTCGCGCAGAAGGACCGCGACACCATCGTGAAGCGGGCCCCCTGGGTCGACGTGGTCTTCGGCACGCACAACATCGGCAAGCTGCCGGTCCTCTTGGAGCGCGCACGTCTCCAGGAAGAGGCCCAGGTCGAGATCGCCGAGTCGCTCGAGGCCTTCCCGTCCACGCTGCCGACCCGGCGCGAGAGCGCCTACGCGGCGTGGGTGTCGATCTCCGTCGGCTGCAACAACACCTGCACCTTCTGCATCGTCCCCGCCCTGCGCGGCAAGGAGGAGGACCGCAGGCCCGGCGACATCCTCGCCGAGGTGGAGGCCCTGGTCGCCGAGGGCGTCTCGGAGATCACCCTGCTCGGCCAGAACGTCAACGCCTACGGTTCCGACCTCGGCGACCGCGAGGCGTTCAGCAAGCTGCTCCGCGCCTGCGGCGAGATCGAGGGCCTGGAGCGCGTCCGCTTCACCTCCCCGCACCCGCGCGACTTCACCGACGACGTGATCGCGGCCATGGCCGAGACCCCGAATGTCATGCCGCAGCTGCACATGCCGTTGCAGTCGGGCTCGGACACGATCCTCAAGGCGATGCGCCGCTCGTACCGCCAGGAGCGCTTCCTCGGGATCATCGAGAAGGTGCGCGCCGCCATGCCGGACGCCGCCATCTCGACCGACATCATCGTCGGCTTCCCCGGGGAGACCGAGGCGGACTTCGAGCAGACCATGCACGTCGTACGCGAGGCGCGCTTCACGAACGCGTTCACGTTCCAGTACTCCAAGCGCCCCGGGACCCCGGCCGCCGACATGGAGGGCCAGATCCCGAAGGAGGTCGTCCAGGAGCGCTATATGCGCCTGGTCGAGCTCCAGGAGGAGATCTCCTGGGACGAGAACAAGAAGCAGGTCGGCCGCACCCTCGACCTGATGGTCGCCGAGGGTGAGGGCCGCAAGGACGACTCCACGCACCGTCTGTCCGGCCGTGCGCCCGACAACCGTCTCGTGCACTTCACGAAGCCGGACGAAGAGGTGCGCCCCGGCGACGTGGTGACCGTCGAGATCACGTACGCGGCGCCGCACCACCTCCTCGCCGAGGGCCCGGTCCTCGCGGTCCGCCGTACGCGCGCGGGCGACGCCTGGGAGAAGCGCAACGCCGCCCCCGCGCCGGCCGCCGCGGGCGTGATGCTGGGCCTGCCGACGATCGGCGCCCCGGCCCCGCAGCCCGCACCTGCCGGGTCGGGCTGCGGCTGCGACTGAACCGAAAGCTGCTGATCAGCGCATCAGGTCGGGTGATTGCCGATCAGCGCATCAGGCCGGTGATTGCTGATCGCTGGTGAACTACGGGGGGACCGTATGAGCACGTGGTGGGGCCTGATCGTCGAGGAGACCGACGGGATGGGCGAGCGCAAGGCGTACGCGGCCAACGTGCTCGACCATGTCGAGGGCTCGCGGGAAGAGGCGCTCGTCGAGCTGGAGAAGCGGGCCCGCGGCTATGTGCCGCAGCACCCGATGAACCCCTCGGCCACCCGCCTCTACCGCACGGACGAGGGCTTCCTGCTGGTCAGCGAGGGCTCGATGCGGAACTACGGCTGCCGCTTCTCGGTGGGCGAGCTGCTGTACGACAGCGTCCAGGCGGAGAAGGCGGCCGCGGCGCAGCGCGCGGCGGAGGCCGAGGAACGCGAGGCGCGCAAGCGCGCGGAGGCCGAGGAGCGAGCGGCCCGCAAGGCCGCCGAGAAGGCGGCGAAGCGGGCGCAGCGCGGCGGTGGGAAGTGGTGGGGCGGCAGCGCGGGCTGAGCCGCCGGCTACCGGTCCGGCAC
>NZ_JBEPEW010000081.1:0-37701 GCF_040300965.1 Streptomyces mesophilus
GGAGACCAGCGCGGTCAGGAGCAGCGTGCGGTAGCGGCGTTCGCGCTCGGCCAGCGCGCGCTCCTGCACCAGGAGCATCGTGGCGAGGCTGGCCACGTGCTCGACGGCCGGGGCGAGTTCGGTGTCCGCCGTACGGCAGCCGTCTCCCCATACGGCCACCTCGCCGAGCGGCCGGCCGCCCACGGTGATCGGCCGCGTGACGCTCGGCGGGACACGGTCGGGGACCGCGCCGGCGGCCGCCAGTACGGTGCCGTCGACGGCGCGTACGGCGGCGGGACAGCCGGTCTCGTGGGCCAGCAGAACGACGAGTTCGCGCTGTGAGCCGCCGTTGAGCACCGCCTGGGAGAGGCGTTCGCGCAGGGCCTGGGTGCGCTCGAGGCTCAGCGCCTGACGGTTGAGCACGGTCCCGATGACCTCGGAGAGGATGTCGTTCAGCATCACCTCGCCGGGCAACTCGACGATCGGGAAGCCGAGTTCGTCCGCCGCCCGCAGCATGGATTCGGGGAGCACCGGCAGATACGGGCCGACCTTGACCCCGAGCGCGGCGAGCCCGCGCCGGTCCATCTCCGGGACGAGCGCGGCAAGGGCGCGTTCGTCGTCACGTACCGCATAGGCCGTGGTGAGCAGGAACTCGCCGCCGCGCATCCAGCGGACGATGTCCGGCACTTCCATGATGTTGGCGACCCGGATCGGATGCGGCGCCCCCGCGTGCCCCGCCACCAGGCGCGCGCCCGCAAGCGCGGGCAGCTCCAGCGCCTGTGCCACGGTCAGGGCCGAGGCGGGGGCGGTGGGTCTGGCGAGCACTGGGGAACCGGCCATGCTGGCCACTATGGGCGCGAGTTCATGGACTGTAAACGCCGCGGACAGAAGACTGTATACGATTCTTTGGCCGGGACTTCTGGCCCGGAACGGGCCGCGGACACACCTGTCCGCGCGCCCTCGCGCCTCACGCGCAGCCCCCTTGCGCCTCACGCGCAGCCCCCTTGCGCCTCACGCGCCGCCCCCTTGGGCCTCACGCGCCGCCCCCCTTCCGCCTCACGCGTCGCCTCCTCGCGGTTCACGCGCCGCCCCTTGCCCGGCCACACTGTCAGCCGACGTCAACAGGCCCCGCCCGCTACTGGCATGGGATGCCCATGACCCTCGGCGCGGGCATTTCTATCGTCCTGACATGCCCGAAGAACCCGCGGTCCGCACACCCGTACCGCCGCTTCCGCTCCACTCCGACCGGCCCACCACGGTGCTCGCGATCGGCGGCAACGCGCTGCTGCGCGGTGGCAGGCGGGCCACCATCGACGAACAGTTCGACGCCGCACGGCAGTTGGCCGCCCCCGTGTCCGCTCTGGTGCGCGCCGGCGCCCGCGTGATCGTCACGCATGGCAATGGTCCGCAGGTCGGTTTCATCAAGCGCCGCTCCGACCTGGTGGCCGAGATCGCCCCCGAACTCCCGCTGCTCGAGCTGGACATGTGCGTAGCCGACTCGCAGGGCAGCATCGGCTACATCCTCGCCCGCGGCCTCTCCGGCGTCTTGCCGGCCGGCGTCCGCCCCGTCGCCGTACTGACCCACACGGTCGTCGATGCGGCCGACCCGGCCTTCACCCGCCCCACCAAGCCGATCGGTACGCACTACACGCGGGCCGAGGCCGAACGGCTCGCCACCCGGCACGACTGGTCCATCGGTGAGGACGCGGGCCGTGGCTGGCGCCGTCTCGTACCGTCCCCCGCACCGCGCCTGGTCGTGGAAGAGGACGCGATCGCCGCCCTGCTCGCCGCTGGTCACGTGGTGATCGCCGGAGGCGGTGGCGGTATCCCGGTGGTGGCGGCTCCCGACGGTTCACTGCGCGGCGTCGAGGCCGTCGTCGACAAGGACGCCACCTCGGCGCTGCTCGCCCGCGCGCTCGGCGCGCGGGAACTCATCATCACGACAGGCGTAGAGCGGATCGCCCTCGATTTCGGTACGCCCCGTCAGCGCTCCGTGGACCGCCTCGACGTCTCCGAGGCCGAACGGCACCTCGCGGACGGGCAGTTCCCCGAGGGCAGCATGGGCCCGAAGATCCGTGCCGCCCTCGACTTCCTCGCAGGCGGCGGGGCCAGCGTCCTCATCACCTCACCGGCCGCGCTCGGCGAGGCGCTCGCCGGCCGCACCGGCACCCGGATCGTGGCCGCCCGCGCCCGAGTCGATCGCAACGCGGCGGCAGTGGAGACGTAACACGGCGGATGTGGTTCGGGGCGCTTGGCCGAGTGGGCCGGACAGACCCCTCCCTCCCGGGGGCCGAGCCCTATCAAGGCTATCGGCGCCCACTGACAACGCCGACACAAGCCCACGCACCCCGCACGGCCCATGCACTCCGCACGGCCCATGCACCCCGCACGGCCCATGCACTCCGCACAGCCCATGCACCCCACCGGACGCAGAGGACCCCCGATGCCCTTCAGCGCCACCACCGTGACCTCGACGCCCCTCGGCACCGCCGCGCCCCGCATCCCCGCCGGCCTTCCCGTCGACGGCGCGCACCATCTCCGTACGACGGCCAAGACGGCACGCTGGGGCGAACTCCCGCATGCCGGCAGCGCACCCGTCCTCACCGTGGCCGACGGCGAGACCCTCACCGTCGATCTCGTGTCGCACGAAGGGATCCTCCCCGACCAAGGCCGCGATCCGGTCGCGTTCTTCGGCGAGTTCGGCGTGCGGGCCCACGAAGTCCTCGCCGATGCCCGCGAGATCGCCGAGTCCGATCTGGGACGTGACGAGGAGGTGCTGCCAGGACCGCATATCGTCACCGGCCCGGTCGCGGTACGCGGGGCCGCGCCAGGCGACCTGCTGCGAGTGGAAACCCTCTCGCTGCACCGGCGCGCCCACTACGGCATCGTCGCCAACCGCCACACCCGAGGCGCCCTGCCCGGCGAACTCCCCGACGACAGTGCCGAGTTGACAGGGCCCGACCTGTTGCGCGGCCCGACCGGCACCGTCAACGCCTTCTGCACGGTGGACGAGTCCGAGCATGGCGTCCTGCGGTACACCGACACCTCCAGTGCCCGCTTCCCGCTCGGCCCCTTCGCCGGGATCATGGGCGTCGCGGACGGCACCGAGGGCACCCCGCTCAGCTCGATTCCCCCTGGCGTCCACGGCGGCAACCTGGACGTCAAACACCTGACGTGCGGATCGTCCTTGTACCTACCCGTACAAGCCGAGGGCGCCGGCTTCTACGCGGGCGATCCGCACTTCGCCCAGGGCAACGGCGAGGTGGCCCTCACGGCGTTCGAGGCGCCGCTGCGGGCCACCTTCCGGCTCTCGCTGATACGAGGAGATGCGGCCCGGAGTGTCCAGGGGCTGGCCGGTGAACCGTTCGCCGAGACCGCCACACACTGGATCGCGATCGGACTCGACGCCGATCTCGACGAGGCGATGAGTCACTGCGTACGCGCCGCACTCGCCTTCCTGACCGCCACCACCGGCATGGACCGGCAGACGGCATACGCCTATCTGAGTGCCGCCGCGGACTTCGAGGTTTCGCAGGTGGTCGACCAGGTCAAAGGCGTGCACTGCCTGATCCGCAAGGCCGACTTCCCCGGCGAGCTGTGAACACGCCGGAACCTCCCGCAGCCAAGGAGAGAACCGTGACGGACCTGCTGCTCCGCGACGTGCGCGTCGAGAACGCACCGGACCCGACCGATGTACGCATCGCAGCCGGCCGGATCGAGGAGACCGGCCCCGGCCTCACCGCGCCCGAGAGCGCCGAAGTGTTCGACGGCGAGGGCCGGGTGCTGCTCCCCGGCCTGGTCGAGACGCATCTGCACCCGGACAAGGCGCTGCTCGACGCCATCCGCCCCAACCCGACCGGCACCCTCGACGGCGCGATCCGCGTCACGGGCGAGCTCAAGCGGCAGTTCACCCACGACAGCGTGCGCGCCCGGGCCGAACAAGTCCTCGCCATGTGCGTACGCAACGGAACCACGACGGTACGCGCCCACCCGGACGTGGACCCGATCGCCGGCCTGACCGGCCTGGAGGTGATGCTCGAACTACGGGCCGCCTGGGCCGACTTGGTCGGCATCCAGATCGTCGCCTTCCCGCAGGAGGGGATCTTCAAGGCCCCCGACACCCACACCCTGCTGCGCAAGTCCCTGGACGCCGGAGCGGATGTGGTCGGCGGCTGCACGTACGCGGAGAAGGACCTGGCGGACTGCAGACGCCACATCGAACTCGTCCTCGACCTCGCCGTCGAATACGGCGTGCCCGCCGATATGCACTGCGACTTCTCCGACGACGCCTCCGATCCGCGCTTCGCCCTCGCCGGCTTCATCGCCGAACAGACGGCCGCCCGCGGCCTCGGCGGCCGCGTGGCACTCGGCCATGTGACCTCGCTCGGCGCGCTGCCGCCCGCCGAACGCCGCGCCGTCGCCGCCGACCTGGCCCAGGCGGGGGTGGCGATCGTCCCGCTTCCGGCCACGGACCTCTTCCTCGGCGGTCGCAACGACGAACAGGCGGTACGCCGCGCGATCACACCGGTCCGCGACCTCTGGGACGCGGGCGTGCTCATGGCCTGCTCCAACAACAACATCCGCAATGCCTTCACCCCGTACGGCACCGGCGACCTGCTCGACACGGCGCTGCTGCTCGCCCGCCTCGCGCATCTGTCCGGGCCCTTGGACCTGCACCGCGTCCTGCGGCTCGTCACCCACGACGCGGCCCGCGTCGCCGGCCTCACCGACTACGGCGTCCACGTGGGCGCGCGAGCCGACCTGGTGATCGTCGACACCCGCGACTACGACGCGGTGCTGCTGGAACGGCCCGTACGCACCGCAGTGATCAAGGCGGGCCGGATCGTGGCCCGCTCCACGTACAGCTCGGAACTCACCGTCCCCCTGCGCGCCTTGGAGGCCTGAGACATGACCGACACGAAAGCGGCTCCCGTGACCGCCGCTCCCGCCACGGTGATGCGCGAACGCATACCGCACGAGATCGTGGCCTCCGTGCTCGCCGCGACCACGGCGTTCATCGGCGGCAACGCCCTGCATCTGCCCCCGTGGGCGATCTTCATCGCCTGGGCGGGCACCTTCCTGCTCGGCGGCCCCAACCTCGCCAACGCCAAACGCCTTTGGTGCGCCATGCCGATGGGCTCCACATTCGCGCTGATCATCGTGCTCCTGGAGACCAACGCGGGCACCGCCTTCGGCGAGAGCCAGCTGGCCCGCAACTTCTTCGCCGCGCTGTGCATCCTCGTCGTCAACACGACCCTGATGTACACCGGCCGCCTGCCGCTGTTCTCTCTCATCCCCGGCATGTTCTTCGGTTTCGCCTCCTACTTCGCCACCTTCTTCGGCGGTTTCGGATACGACGCGGGCAACGCCTGGTCGGCCTGGGTCTGCGTGATCGCGATGAACGCGCTCGGCCCGGTCTTCGCCTGGCTCTCGGTCCGGCTCGCGTTCCCCGTGGGGGTCCAGTCGGTAGAGCCGGTCGGGCCCGTCGAGTCGGTCGAGCCCGTCGCCTCGGCACCCAAGCCGCCGGCTCCGCGCGGCGAAGCGGTCTAGGGCTGCTCGCCGAGGTGCGGCTACTCGAGGACCGCGGTGGCTTCGACCTCGACCAGGAGGTCCGGTTCGCCGAGCGCCGCGACACCGAGCAGGGTGATCGGCTTGACCGGATCGACGCCGAGCTTCTCGGCCGCCCGGCTCACGCCTTCGCCCAGCAGCGGCATCTTCTCGGGGTTCCAGTCGACGACGTAGACGGTCAGCTTCGCCACGTCGTCGAAGGAACCGCCGACCCCGGCCAACGCGGTGGCGATATTGAGGTAGCACTGCTCGACCTGGGCGGCGAGGTCTCCGTCGCCGACGGGCCTGCCGTCGGCGTCACGGGCGACCTGCCCGGCCAGGAACACCAGCCTCGATCCGGTGGCGACCGACAACTGCCGGTAGACCTCGGGCTTCGGCAGTCCTTCGGGGTTGATCAGCGTCACGGACATGAACGGCCTCTTCCTGTCGGCGCCGGCTCGGCGCTGCCGACCTAGGGTCGGTATCCATCAAAACATAGCGACGCTATGTAATGTGGAGTCATGGCGAGGACGAAGGATCCGGCGGTCCGCTCCCTGCTGCTCGACCGGGCCGCACACATGCTGAGCGCCAGGGAGCCGGTCACCCTCCGCACCCTCGTCGCCGGGACCGGGGTGTCGACCATGGCGGTCTACACGTACTTCGGCGGTATGGACGGCCTGTGGCAGGCCTTGCGGCAAGAAGGCTTCACGCGCCTGGCCGCCCGGCTCGCCACCGTGAAGACGTCGGCGGACCCGGTGCGCGATCTCGCCGCGCTGGGCGCCGCCTACCTGGCCAACGCCCTGGAGAACCCCGATCTCTACCGCGTCATGTTCGACGCGGGCTTCGACCTCGAGGACGCCGGCGCCGCCGACGCAACCCTTGACCGCCTGGTCCGCGCCGTCGACCGGGCCAAGACGGACGGTCGCTTCCGCGACGGGGTCGAACCCCTGGAACTGGCCACACAGAGCTGGACGATCGGCCATGGACTCGCCTCACTCGTCGCCACGGGCCCCCTGCCGCACCAGGCGCTCACGCATGGAGTGCCCCTGCTGACCGCACTGTTCACCAGCGCGGGAGACGAGCCCGCCCGCTGCCGCCGCTCGGTCGAGCGCGGCTGGGGACGGCTGCTTCCCGCCTGAGGCAGGCGACAGACCCTGGTGCACATTTCGGCGCCCGCTCTGCATACTCCTCGGTAGGCAGAACGGGAAGCACAGTCGGCGATACGGAGATGGGGCATCCATGGGCGACACGGCACTCGTACTGGGCGGCGGCGGGCTCACCGGCATCGGCTGGGAGATCGGCATCCTGCACGGACTCGCCCGCGCCGGCGTCGACCCGACCGGAGCCGACCTCGTCGTGGGGACGTCGGCGGGCTCCGTCGTCGGAGCTCAGCTGACGTCCGGAGTGCTGTCGCTCGACGAGCTGTACGAGCGCCAACTCGTCGACCCCAAGGGCGAGATCCCGGCCACCATGGGCCCCGCGATGATCGCCCGGTACGCCTGGGGAGTCGTGCGCTCCCGTGACGCCAAGGCGTACGGAATCCGGATGGGCAAGATGGCCTCGGCCCTCAGCACGGCGCCCGCGGAGGACCGGCGCGAGGTGATCGCCCAGCGGCTGCTCTCGCACGACTGGCCCGCCGACCGCCGTCTCGTGGTCACCGCGGTGGACGCCACGACCGGTGAGCTCGCGCCCTTCGACCGCGACAGCGGAGTCGGCCTGGTCGACGCGGTGTCCGCGAGCTGTGCCGTGCCCGGGGTGTGGCCGCCCATCACCATCGACGGACGCCGCTACATCGACGGCGGTGTGCACTCCTCCGCCAACGCCGCGCTGGCCGCCGGCTACGCCAAGGTCCTGATCGTCGCGCCCATCGCGATGGGCGGCGGGCCGCTGCCCACGCCCCGGGCCCAGGCGGCGAAGCTCGCCGCCGCCGGCTCGAAGGTCGTGCTGATCACCCCGACCCGCGAGGCCCGCCGCACCTTCGGCCGCAACGTGCTCGACCCGGCCCGCCGCGCACCCGCCGCCCGCTCGGGACTGGCCCAGGCGGCGGCACACGTGGCCGAGGTCAGGAGTCTCTGGCAGGACTGAGAGCCGGAGCCGCACCCCGAACGGTGTGCGGACCCCGTCGCCGAGGCCCGGCGAAGGTCCCCGACCGGCACAATGGAGCGGTGGACGAGCCGATACCCGTGATGCGCACCGTGGACCATGGTGTCGCCAAGCTGATGCCCGATGTGGACCGGCCACGGGCCTGGCTCCTGACCGTCGACGGCGCGCCCCAGTCGTATGTCGATCTCGATGATCCGACGCATCTGGAGTTCGAGTACGCGCGCCGGCTCGCCCACGCCATCGACTCCCTCGACGGCGGACCGGTGGACGCCGTCCACCTCGGCGGCGGTGCGCTGACGCTGCCCCGCTATCTCGCGGCGACGCGCCCCGGCTCGCGCCAGCATGTCGTCGAGGCCGACCAGGGGCTGCTCGCGCTGATCGCCGAGCAGCTGCCGGTGGCCGAGGACGCGGGGATACGGATGTACGGCGCCGATGCCCGCGGCTGGCTGGAATCCGCGGCGGACACCTGCGCGGATCTGCTCGTGGCCGATGTGTTCGGCGGCTCCCGGGTGCCCGCGCATCTGACGACCATCGGCTATGCCCGCGAGGCCGAGCGTGTGCTGCGCCCCGGCGGCGTCTACCTCGCGAACCTCGCGGACGGTGCGCCCTTCACGTTCCTGCGGTCCCAACTGGCCACGTTCCAGGCGGTGTTCGGACACCTGGCGCTGATCGCCGAGCCCGGCGTCCTGCGCGGCCGCCGCTTCGGCAACGCGGTCCTCGTCGCCGCCCACCACGAACTGGACACCGCTGAGCTGGCCCGCCGCACCGCCGCCGACGCCTTCCCCGCGCGCGTGGTGCAGGGCCAGGCGCTGGTCCGCTTCATCGACGGCGCGAAGCCGGTCGAGGAGGCCGACGCGGTGGCATCACCCGAGCCGCCCGGCGGGACGTTCAGCATCGGCTGACTCCGGGACCGCCGGCGCGGGTCCCGCGGCATCGGCCGACTCCAGGTCCGCCGGTCCGAGCCCCTCGGCCCCGGCCGGCGCCGGGACCGCCGGTCCGGACCCCTGGGCATCGGCCGACTGCGGGACCACGGGCGCGGACCCCTGTGCGACGACCGTCCCCGTGCGCCGCGTCAGATTCCGTACGTCGGGGACGAAGAGCACCGCCGCCGTCACCACCACGACCAGCACCGCGCACCCCCACAGCGCGGGAGTCCGCCCGAAGGCCGATTCCGCGGGACCCGCCAGGGCGGTGGCCAGCGGCACCATCGAGATCGAACCGAACCAGTCGTAGGCGGCCACCCGCGAGAACTTCTCCTCGGGAATCTCCTGGTGCAGAGCCGTCATCCACGAGACGCCGAACACCTCGATCGCGACCCCGCTCACGAACATCACGGCCGCGAGCCCCGCCACCGGCAGCGGCACGGCGAGCGCCGCCGAGGGCAGCGCGAGCGGGAAGACACAGAGCGATCCGGCGAAGAGCAGCCGCCGCGGTTTCCAGCGCATCATCAGCACCGCACCGCCCACGGTGCCCGCGCCGAACGCCGCAAGCGCAAGACCCCAGGGGCCGGGACCGCCCAGCTCGTCGCGGGCTACCAGCGGCCCGTACACCGCCTCCGCGGCGCCGACCACCGCGACCACCACGGAGAACTGCGCGACGATCGTCCACAGCCAGGTCCGCCCGATGAACTCCTGCCAGCCCTCCCGCAGATCGGCCAGCATGCCGCCGCCCTTGCCGCGGTCCGTGACCTTGCCGACGTCGAGGAACGCCCGCAGCGCACCGGCCACCGCGAAGGCCGCCGCGTCCACCGCGAGCACCCAGCCGGGACCCATGGCGGCGATCATCGCGCCCCCGAGCGCCGCACCGCCGATCGCGGCGCCGTGCATCGCCATCCGGAACATCGCGAAGGCCCGGCTGGCCTGTTCGCCCTTGACGCTGGACAGGAGCATGCCCTCGGCGGCCGGGTTGAAGAAGGCCTGTCCTGTGCCGCCGAGCGCGGTGAGCAGCATCATCTGCCACAGCTGTGGTTCGCCCGCGAGCACGAGGGCCGCGAAGGCGGCCTGCGAGAGGCAGTTGAGCGCGTTGGCCGCGACCATCACCCGGTGCCGCGGCAGTCGGTCCGCGACCGCGCCGCCTATCAGCAGGAACAGCACGAGCGGCAGGGTGCGCGCCATGGCGACGAGCCCGACGTCACCGCCGTCGCCCCCGTTGTCGAGCACGGCGAACGCCGCCGCGATCAGCGCGCCGTGGCTGCCCAGATTGGTGACGACCGCGGCCGCGGTCAGCAGTGAGTAGTTGCGCCCGGCCCAGGAAGGCAGAGAGAAGCGGGCGGACGGGGCCGGGGTTTGATTCACTCCGGAACTATCCCTGTCCGCCCGCTCGGTGGCCAAATGCATTTCCGCACGCCGGGGCGAGGGGCATGCGGAGGCGCGGTGGCGTGATCAGTCGGTCTCGGTGGGGTCGCCCGCCAGGCGGACCGTGCCCAGGATCTTCATGATCGTCTCGTCGGTCAGTTCGCCCTCCACGCCCGTGGGCGCGTGCAGGCTCCAGGAGACGAAGTCATCCGCGGAGTTCTTGAACCCGAACGTGATCGCCTTGCCATCCGATGCGCACTTGCCCTTGTCGGGCGTGTTCTTCGAACGGGCCCAGCCGTAGGCGCCCTTGACACCGGACGTGGTGGTGAAGGGCGTGCCCTTCTTGTCCCACGTCATGCTCTTCTTGTCCGGCTGCGTGTAGCCGCCGTAGACCCACCGGGGTGCGTCGCTGAGGATGATGTCGTCGAAGTTCTTGGCGCCGTTGGAGCCCTTGGTGCCGGCCGTGGCAAGCGGCGTGGAGTCCTTCTTGCCGTCCTTGTCGTCGTCCGACTCGCACCAGGTCTTCTTGAAGTACGCGGGTGCGGACATGATGATCAGCGGCGCGATCTCGTCGGGCTTCTTCACGTCCTCGAAGCCCACCATCATCGAGGGCGAGTCGACCTCCCAGTCCGCGGGCACGTCGAAGGCCGTACCCCGCTTGGGGTTGACGACGACCTTCCAGCCGGGGATCACCGGGTCGACGGTGGAGCCGGTACCGCGCGGGTTGTCCTCCTCGGAAGCCGAGGGGGACGGGCTCTTGGGCGCGGAGGAGGTCTTGTCCCCGCCCTTGGCGGTGTCCGACTTCTTGTCGTCGTCCTTGCCGAGCACGAGGTAGCCGGTGACGCCTGCCGCGACCACCACGGCCGTCGCGGCAATGATCGCGACGAGCTTGGTGCGGTCACCGCCACCGCTGCCACCGCCCTGCGGCGGCTGCGGGCCGCCGGCCAGGCTCGGGGCGTTCCACGCCTCCGGCCCCGGCTGCTGGTAGCCCTGCTGCTCACCGGTCTGCGGATAGCCCGGCGGCTGATAAGGGTTCGGCTGCTGGAATCCCGGCTGCTGATAGGGATTCGGCTGCTGGTACCCCGGCTGCTGGTACGGATTCTGGTTGGCGTCCTGCGGGTTCTGCTCGCCCCCGGGCGGCTGCTGTCCTGGCCACATGGCGCCTAACGATAGAGGGGTGGCCCAGGGGTGGCCACGGCCGCCCCCGATTGTGACGAGCTCGGCACACAGCACACCGTTACGCCCGACTGTGCGGAAGAAGGGTATGGTCAAGCACGCTTACCGGTCGGTAACATCCGGTTCATGAGCACAGAGCAGATGTCGATCGGCGAGATGCTCGCCGCGACCGTCCCGATGGCACGCACCCTGAACCTCCAGTTCGGCGAGACCAGCCCCGAGCGGGCCGTGGTCTCGCTGCCGGACCAGGGCGACTTCCACAATCACGTCGGCGGTCCGCACGCCGGCGCGATGTTCACGCTGGGGGAGTCCGCGAGCGGGGCGATCGTGCTCGCCGCCTTCGGTGACCAGCTCTCGCGCGCGGTGCCGCTCGCGGTGCGGGCCGACATCGCGTACAAGAAGCTCGCGATGGGGCCGGTCACGGCCACCGCGACGCTGGGCCGCCCGGTGGCGGAGGTCGTCGCCGAGCTCGACGAGGGCAAGCGCCCCGAGTTCCCCGTCGCGATCGAGATCCAGCGCGAAGACGGCGCCGTCACGGGCGAGATGACCGTCGTCTGGACCCTGCGCCCCAACAGCTGAAGCGGCTGAAGCTCTTCAACACCTGAACGCAGGCCCTCTCCCGAGGGCCTCTCCGCGCCGACGCGCCCGCTGCATTCCACCCCGCAGCGGGCGCGTTTTTAGTTTTCCGTTCACCTTATTGACACGAGTCAGTGACGGTCATACGTTTCCCGGCGTAACCCGTGGTGTCTGACGGCTCGTCAACTCTCCCTTGTCGCATAGTGCGTCTATTGCGTTCAAAGAGCGAACGCTGACCGCCCGTTGGCACGTGTACATGCACCGCCTTTTCGCGTACAGAAGGAGTGACGGCTCATGCCCGCAAGTGCCTCGACCGCCGGTGGACCGACGGACGCCGCCCTGACCGAAGGCCCTGCCCGCCCGCCCGTCTCGCGCCGCTCCGCCCTGCGCCTGTTCGGTACCGCGGTCGCCGTGGCCACCGCCGCCACCGCCGGTGTCGCGGTGCCCGCGCACGCGGCGGGCGCCACCCGCGGCCCCGGCCGCACCGCGGGCCCGCGGGTGGAGGCGCTGATCGGCCGGCTGACCCTCGACGAGAAGATCTCGCTGCTGCACGGCGCCGACGACCCCAGAGCCCTCGGCCAGGCCGGCTACATCCCAGGAGTGCCCCGCCTCGGGATCCCCGAGCTGCGCCTGGCCGACGGTCCCGCCGGCGTCCGCGTCAAGGAACCGGCCACCGCGCTGCCCGCCCCGGTCCTGCTCGCCTCCACCTTCGACCCCTCCCTCGCCCGCGCCTACGGCAAGGTCATCGGCCACGAGGGCCGCGCTCTCGGCCAGGATGTGCTGCTCTCGCCGATGTGCAACCTGATCCGCACCCCGTACGCGGGCCGGAATTTCGAGACCTTCGGCGAGGACCCGCTGCTCAGTGCGGACATGGTCTCCGAGGAGATCAGGGGCATCCAGGACGAGGGTCTCGTCGCGACGGTGAAGCACTTCGCGATGAACAATCAGGAGAAGGACCGCAACACGATCGACGTGTACGCGGACGAACAGACGATGCACGAGACCGAGCTGCGTGCCTTCGAGGCCGCCATCGCCGCCGGGGCGGGCTCCGTCATGGGCGCGTACAACAAGGTCAACGGCACCTTCGCGTGCGAGAGCAAGGAACTGCTCACCGACATCCTGCGCGAGCGCTGGGGCTTCGACGGCTGGGTGATGACCGACTGGTTCGCCGCGCACAGCACCGTCGAGTCGATCACCGCCGGTCTCGACATGGAGATGCCCGGCGGAATCTACTTCGGTGACGCCCTGAAGAAGGCCGTCCAGGGCGGCAGCGTGCCCGAGTCGGCCGTCGACCGCTCCGTACGCCGGTTGCTCTCCGTGATGGACCGCTTCGGGCTCCTCGACGGCTCCATCGGGGCGCGTCCCGCCCGTGACGCAGCAGCAGGCGCCCGTACCGCCCTGGAGATCGCCAAGGCCGGAGCCACCCTGCTGCACAACCGCCGCGGCACCCTCCCGCTGGCGGGCCACGCGGCCCGCAGCATCGCCGTCATCGGCCCGACCGGCAAGCAGCCCTTCGTCAGCGGCGGCGGCAGCGCCCACGTCATCCCCGACCACGCCGACACCCCGCTCGACGCGATCCGCGCACGGGCCGGACGCGGCGCGCAGGTCTCGTACGCCTTGGGCGAGGACCTGTACGGCAAGGCGCTCCCCAAGGGCTCGCTCAGCCCGGGGCTCGACTCCGAGGGCCAGGGGGTCGCGGCCGGTGCGACCTGGACGTACGACGGGACACTCGACGTCGACGAGGCCGGGGAGTGGACCTTCGTGATCCACTACTCCGGCGCCGAGCGGCCCAAGGTGCACCTGGACGGCGAGGAGCTGTTCCCGCTCGCTCCGGGGGTCGGGGAGTTCTTCTCCGGCGGACTGATCAACGCCGCGCCCGACGGGCTCTCCGTGCGCCGCAAGACCCTGGACGTCGCCGAGGGCGGACGCCGACTGACGATCACCGCCAAGGGCGGAGACAAGGGCCAGATCTTCCGTATCCGCAGAGTGACCGCCCGGACCCGCGCGCAGGACGTCGCCGAGGCGGTACGGGCCGCGCGGCGGGCGCACAGTGTGGTGCTCTTCGCGTACGAGGACGCCACCGAGGGCATGGACCGCACCACCATCGCGCTGCCCGGGCACCAGGAAGCGCTGATCAAGGCGGTCACGGCCGTCAATCCGCGTACGACGGTCGTCCTCAACACGTCGTCGGCCACCTCGATGCCATGGCTCGCGCGGACCGGCGCGGTGCTGCAGATGTACTACCCGGGCCAGGAGGGCGCCGCCGCCACCACCGCGGTCCTCTTCGGCGACTGCGACCCGGGCGGCCGGCTCACCCAGACCTTCCCGCTCGACGACGCCACCCACCCGACGGCCGGCGACCCGGTGCGCTACCCGGGCGTGAACGGGCGCCAGGAGTACACCGAGGGCGTGCACATCGGATACCGGTGGTACGCGGCCGAGGGGAAGCGGTCCCTGTTCCCCTTCGGGCACGGACTCTCGTACACGTCGTTCCAGTACGGCGATCTCGAGGTGCGCGAGGGTGACGGCGGGCTCGAGGTGAGCTTCACGGTGCGCAACACGGGGCGGCGCAGCGGAGTCGACGTAGCCCAGGTGTATGTCGGCCCCTCGCCCGAACTCTCCGTCGAACAGGCCGAGTTGGCGCTCGCCGGCTACCGCAGGCTCACGCTGCGGGCCGGGGAGCGGCGCCGGGTCACGGTCAAGGTGGCGCGGCGGTCGCTGTCCTCGTGGGACGGCAAGCGGCACGACTGGGTGCTCGGTACCGGGCGGCGCGCGGTGCAGGTCGGCGCCTCGGCCGGCGATCTGCGGCTGCGGACCGTGGCGAAGGTGGGGCGGTGACCATGGGGATTTCCGCGATACGCAGGCGAGTCGGCCTCTTCGTCGCGGCGGTGCTCGCGGCGGGCACCCCGGTGCTCGCCGCCGGGCCCGCCCAGGCCCGAGCGGACCACGACACGGTGGTGCACACCACCGGCGGCCTGGTCCGCGGTGAACGCACCGACGCGGGACGGCAGTTCCTCGGCATCACCTACGCCGAGCCGCCCGTCGGCCGGCTGCGGTGGAAGGAACCGCAGCCGGTGCGGCCGTGGCTCGGCGTCCGCGACGCGACCTCGTTCGGCAACCGCTGTGTACAGGGCGCGAGTTGGGACCCTGGCTACGAGCGGCCGAGCCTCACCGAGAACTGTCTCGACGTCAATGTGTACGTCCCCGAGGCGCCCAAGGCGCCCAAGGCGCCCGAGTCCGAGCGCCCGCTGCCCGTGATGGTGTGGCTGCACGGCGGCGGGCTCACGGCGGGCGCCGGGGCGGACATCGTGCCCGACGAGTTCGCCGAGCGGACCGGCACGGTCGTCGTCACGGTCAACTACCGCCTCGGAGCGCTGGGTTTCCTCGCCACCGAAGGGCTCGACGGCGAGGCGGGCGACGGGGTGTCCGGCAACTTCGGGATGCAGGACCAGCAGCTGGCCCTGCGCTGGGTGCAGTCCAACATCGGCCGCTTCGGCGGCGATCCGGGCCGGGTGACCATCGCGGGTGAGTCCGCCGGCGGCGGTTCGGTGTGCAACCAGCTCGCCTCGCCCACCGCCAAGGGGCTCTACCGGGCGGCCATCATCCAGAGCGGCGCGTACAACGACTGCGCGGCCCGTACGCGGGACAAGGCCGTGGCGGAAGGCGCGGCCTTCGCCAAGAAGGCGGGCTGCCCGGACCCGGCGACCGCACTCGCCTGTCTGCGGGGGAAGTCGGCGCAGGAGATCCTCACCGCGCAGGCCGGCTTCGGCTGGGCCGCCGTCGTCGGCGGGAACTTCCTGCCGCAGCAGCCCACCCAGGCCTTCGCCTCGGGTGCGGCGGCCGGGATCCCGGTGATGAACGGCGCCAATCAGGACGAGGGCCGGATGTTCGCCTTCGCCCAGTACGACGTCACCGGCAACCCGCTGACCGCCGACCGCTACCCCGAGGCGCTTGAGCAGCTCTTCGGCCCGGAGCTCGCCCCCGAGGTCGAACGCCGGTATCCGCTCGGCGATTTCCCCTCGCCGACGATCGCGTACGGCACCGCGCTTGGTGACCAGCTGATGGCCTGTACGGCGC
The DNA here is from genome assembly GCF_040300965.1 of Streptomyces mesophilus. GTDB lineage: Bacteria > Actinomycetota > Actinomycetes > Streptomycetales > Streptomycetaceae > Streptomyces > Streptomyces mesophilus_A. The sequence goes on from NZ_JBEPEW010000081.1 coordinate 15,753, forward strand.
TGCGGCTCGACCGGACGCTCGCCGGGCGGGGCAAGGTCTACGCGTACGAGTTCGCGGACCGCACCTCGCCGCCGTTCGCCTCCCTGCGCAAGCTGGGGACGGACTTCCCCTTCGGGGCGACCCACGTCAACGAAGTGCAGTACCTGTTCAAGCACTTCGGGCTGACCACTCCGCTGGACGCTCAACAGCAGGTTCTGGCGCGGCAGATGGTGCAGTACTGGGGCTCCTTCATCCATGGATCCCCGCCGCGTGCCCAGGGCGGGCCGGTCATGCCGCACACCGAGGGGCGGGTCCTGAGCCTGCGCACCGCCTCGGCCGGCGGGCTCGCGGTGAGCACGACGGTCGACGAGGACCACCTGTGTGACCTCTGGGACGCGGCCGCCACCGCGTGATCCAGTAGGCTGCCCGGCGGCATATCCGGGTCCGGTACCGAACGGACCGAGGGGGAGTGTGCCGCCGGGCAGATGCAGGTGGACCGGAGGGAACGGGCATTGCAGGAGTGGCTCGCGTCCGTCCCCGCGATCGCCGTCTACCTCCTGGTCGGGACGATTCTGCTGGTGGAGAGCATCGGCATCCCGCTGCCCGGCGGAGTCATCCTCGTCACCGCCGCACTGCTCGCTTCGCAGTACGGCGAGATCGACCCTTGGCTGCTCGCCGCCGGGGCGGCCGTGGGCGCGGCGTCGGGCGCGTTCTGCGGATTCGCGCTCGGGCGGCGCGGCGGGCGTCCGCTCCTGGAGCGGCTCGGCCGCCGTTTTCCCCGCCGCTTCGGACCGTCCCAAGTCGCCGCCGCCGAGCGGTCGTTCCGTACATGGGGCGTGTGGGCCGTCCTGTTCGGGCGCTTCGTCGCGGTGCTGCGGATCTTCACCGGACCGGTGGCGGGTGTCCTGCACATGCCGTACTGGCAGTTCGCCCCGGCGAACGCGTGCGGCGCGGTGCTCTGGGCTGGCGTGACGACCGGGGTGGTCTACCACCTGGGCCTGGCCGCCGGCAGCTGGCTCACGCGCTTCTCACTGGCGGGCCTCGCCCTCGGAGCGCTGCTCGCCTGCTGCGCGGTGTGGGCCGTCCGCAGAAGACGACGCCCTCCGGCGCCGGACGCGGCCTCGGCCGACTGACGCCGCCCCCACCTGCTGACGCACCGCGGTCTGCTGCCGACTGACGCCGCCCCCCACCTGCTGACGGCCGCAGTCCGCTGCCGACTAACGCACCACGCTCTCCAGCGACTTGAACGCCCCGCCATGCCCCGGCACGATCACATCGGCCGCCGCCAGTACGCGCTCACGGGAGGCGCGCAGGAGCTCGCGGTCCGGGGCCACCGGGTCGTCCGCAGGGCCGTCGGCGTGCCACCACAGGTCGCCGGCGAAGGCGACCACACCCGTGTCGGTGCCCGCGAGGAGCGTGATGTCCTCGGGGCTGTGCCCGGGGGTGCGGATCAGCCGTAGTGACGCGGTGAGTTCATGGCCTTCCGCGTCGCGGTTGCGCCACTGGTCGCCGCCGTACTCCACCTTGTGGTCGTGCACGAGGGCCCGGCCGAACAGGCCTACGTTCATGGTGTTGTCCGGGTGGTGGTGGCTGAGGACCACATCGGTGATGTCCTCGGGGCCAAGGCCCAGTTCGGCGAGCGGACCGAGGATGTCGTTGCGGTCCGCGACCATGCCGGGGTCGAAGATCACATGCCGGTCCCCGTCGGTCACGTAGGAGACGGTCGCGGCGACTCCGGGGCCGGTGGAGCCCACATAGCCGGTGGTCAGGATCGTGTACGAGGCGCTGCGGCCGCGCGGTGCGTCTGTCATGGCCCCAACTCTGCCGGGCCGGGAGGCAGTGCACGAGTGGCATCAATGCCAGCGATCGCAGGAATCGTGCCACACTGCGGCATGCCTGCCTTCCGGACCATCGCCGCCTACGTGCCGCCCGGCGCGGGCCTGCTCGCCGTCGGCATCGTCGGTGAGGTCTTCGGCCCGCACGGCCCGGAGTTGCCGGGCTTCGAGTTCACCCTGTGTGCGGACCGGCCGGGTCAGGTCCGTACCGACGTGGGCGTACCGATCGCGGTCGAGCACGGTCTCGAGCGGCTGGCCGCCGCCGACCTGGTGCTAGCCCTGCCCGGCGCCGAGTTCCGTACACCCCCCGGCCCCGCCGTACGGGAGGCCTTGCGCGCCGCGTACGGACGCGGGGCCGTGGTGGCGGCGCACTGCGTCGGCACGTTCACGCTGGCCGCGGCCGGGTTGCTCAACGGCCTTCGGGCGACCACGCATTGGCGGTTCGCCGGACTGCTCACCGAGCGCCATCCGGAGATCGACGTCGACGCCGGGGCGCTGTACGTCGACGAAGGACGGATCATCACCGGCGCGGGAGCCGCCGCCGGGTTCGACCTGTGTCTGCATCTGCTGCGGCGGGAGTTCGGCGCGACGCTGGCCAACGCGGTCGCCCGGGACATGGTGCTGCCCTCGCACCGGGACGGGGGACAGGCCCAGTACCTGGCCGCTCCCGTTCCCGAGGATGGTGCGGACGAGCGGCTCGCCGAAGTGCTCGGCTGGGCCCGGGCGCATCTTCACCGGCCGCTCCCCGTGGCCGAGTTGGCGCGGCGCGCCGTGATGAGCCGCCGCACCTTCGCCCGCCGTTTCACCGCCGCGACCGGCAGCACGCCGCACGCCTGGCTGCGCGACCTGCGGCTCGGGCGCGCGGAGGAGCTCCTGGAGTCGACGGACCTTCCCGTCGAGGAGATCGCCCACCAGGTGGGCTATTCGAGCGCGGCGGTCCTGCGCGAACAGTTCGTCCGGCGGCGTGGAGTGCCGCCGCGCTCGTATCGCCGGTCCTTCGGCGCCGTGGTCTGAGAGTGACGGGCGCGGCCGAGCGGGATCGGGAGCCCTGGCCGGCTGGCCTGAATGCGACCGGCGAAGACCCCGCTTAGCCTGGCCGCAGGCGACTACCGGAAGGCGGCTCATGCAGGTCGGGCGCGTGCGTGCGGCGGGAGCCGGCGCCGTGCTCACGCTGCTCGGTCCGCTGGCCGTCGGGGGCTGCGCTCCCGCGCTGCCCGACCTGGGGCGCTTCTACCACCAGCGCATCGCCTGGCATGCGTGCGCGGGCGGGGACGGTCCGAAGAGTGCCGAGGGCGCCACCGCAGCCGGAAGGGAGTGCGGACGGCTGACCGTACCCGTCGACTACGCCCGCCCTGATGGCGCGACGCTCACGCTCGCCTTGGTGCGTTTCAGGACCGAGGCACAAGGGCGCCAGAGAAAGGGAGCGGTGGTCTTCAACTTCGGCGGCCCGGGTGTCTCGGGTGTCGACAGCCTGCCGGGCTTTCGCGAGAACGCCGGCGGCATCGCGGCGCGCTACGACCTGGTGAGCTTCGATCCCCGGGGCGTCGGCCGCAGTTCGCCGGTGCGCTGCGGCGAACCGGACGCGGCGGAGGACCTGGAGCGCGCACTGGCGGAGGACAGCGGGCGCCCGGAGGACTTCGCCCGGGATGTGGCCCGGGCGAAGGAGTACGGCGCCGTCTGCCGCAAGGAGACCGGGCCGCTGCTCGACCATGTCGGGACCCTGGAGACGGCCAGGGACCTGGACGTGCTGCGCCAGGCGCTCGACGAGAAGAAGCTCAACTACTTCGGCCTGTCGTACGGAACCAGGCTCGGCGCCGTCTACGCGGGGCTGTTCCCGCGGCGGACCGGGCGGATGGTGCTGGACGCCGTGGACACGCTCGATCTCCCCGCGGAACGCGACGGACTGGCCGTGGCCAAGGCATCGCAGCAGGCACTGGACGCATTCATCGACGCGTGTGCCGCACGCGAGGACTGCCCGCTCGGCCGCACCCCGCGGCAGATCCGCGCGCTCGTCGACGAGCAGACGACACGGCTCGCCGCGGATCCGCCGAGGACGGCGGCGGGCAAGGAGTTCACCGACCTCGACCTGCGCAACGCCATCTGGGTCGCGCTTCTGGGCCAGGGCTCCTGGCCCGACCTGGAGCAGGGCTTGGCGGCCCTGGCCCGGTCCGGCGACCCCGGGCCGCTCGCGGGGTTCAACCAGGCCATGGACGACCTCGTCGGCGGCGGAGGCAGGGAAGCCCTGCTGGCCGTCAACTGCATGGACGACCCCGACCGTCCGGCCGACCCGGCACGCGAAGACGCCGCGGCACAACGGCGGTTGGCGAAGGAAGCGCCGTACTTCGGCCCCATCCTGTACGGGCAGGCGGCGAGCTGTGCCGGTTGGCCGGCAGGCAGCGGCTTCCTCCGCGAGATCGACCGCCCCGGAGCGCCGAAGGTCCTGGCGATCGGCTCAAAGGTCGACCCGGCCACTCCCTACGTATGGGCCGAGGAGACCGCCGAGAAGCTGGACGCGGTGCTGTTGACCTACGAAGGGGTGGGCCACGGCGCCAACGGATCTCCTTGCGTCAAGGCGAAGATCGACGCCTTCTACACCGAGGGGGCCCTGCCCGACGACGGTGCCGTCTGTCCGGCGGACCAGCCGGCCCGTTGAGACCGTGCGCTACGCGCCGGACTCCTCGTGCGCCGCGCGGTGCGCCTTCGCCAGCTCCGTGTACATCGCCGCGTTGAGCTTGATGCCCTCGCGCTCCTCCTCGGTCAGCGGCCGGCGCACCTTCGCCGGTACGCCCGCGACCAGTGAGCCCGGCGGCACCTGCATGCCCTGCGGCACGAGGGCCTGGGCCGCGACCAGGGAACCGGCGCCGATCACCGCGCCGTTGAGCACCGTCGCGCCCATGCCGATGAGGCAGTCGTCCTCGACCGTGCAGCCGTGCACCGTGGCGTTGTGGCCCACCGAGACCCGGTCGCCGATGGTGACGGGGAAGCCGGGGTCGACATGGACCGTGCAGTTGTCCTGGATGTTGCTGTCCGTGCCGAGCACGATCGGGCCGCAGTCCGCGCGGAGCACCGCGTGGTACCAGATGCTGGAGCCCGCCTTCATCGTCACCTCTCCCATGGCGACGGACGTCGGGGCGGCGAAGGCCTCCGGGTCCACCTCGGGGTTCCTGCCGCCGACCCCTGCGATCAACGCGCGCTCTGCCATGCCGTGCTCCTTGTTGCTCAAGTCGTGATGCGCCCAGGGGAACGGTAAGGGACAGCTGTGTGCGCGCTTGAGGGTGGGGGCAGCCGCTGGCTACCGAACTTGAAGGAGCGATGTCGGGCTGGACGGCTGGCCTTGGTTCCGGCTGAGACCTGAGTTAGATGTGGGCTCTGATCTGCTTCACCGGGTGCCCGAGTGTGTCGCCGATAGCGACCAGGTCCTCGTCGCCGAACCAGTCACGTTCGGGGTTCCAGATTGCGATCTCGAAGCGGGCGAAGCCGCACGGCCAGTCGTAATCCAGCACATCCAGCGACGTGTCGGTGCCGCAGCAGGGCACTTCCACGGCCAGGGTGGCGAAGCCGTCCTCACAGACGCTTTCCAGCAGGTCGGCGTACCACTCGGTGTCGATCGAGGCGCCGCAGTGCGGACAGCCGATCCGTTCCAGGTTGCCGCCGCAGTCGACGGGGGTGAGGGTGTCGTGCCAGGTGACGTCGATCTCGACCTCCACGCCATCGGGCAGGCTGGGAGCCAGGTCCGCGGCGAGCGCGGCAGTCCGCTCGGCCGCCACCCGGTCGGGCTGCCACTGGGGATCGGTTGGAATGATCGACAGGACGTCGTCGCTCACGGGCTGACTCAATTCGTCGGGCACAGGCGTTCGGCAGGGCGCCGTGATCTTAGGGCCATATATCAGGCCGGCCGTTCCCTGGGTTCGTCAGTCTTGGATGGCAAGGCCAGTGCCAGCGAGGCAGCCGTCGACTATGTCCGGTCGGTACTGGATCTGCTTGAGCCGGCGCTTCACAGCTCGGGTGATCTGGGCGAGGTCGGCCGCTGCGAGGTTGCCCACGACCTGAGCGATCGTCACGGGAATCGGACCGCCCAGGCCCCACCGAGTGCACGAGGGCGTGAGGAGCGGTGAAGATCACAGGTCGTGCCCCTCATGCCCGCGGGCGCGCATGAGTACGGTGTGCGGGTGCCGAACAGGAACACGTTCTCATCGCTGGCCGCGGCCCGGCGCCGCCTGGTCACGCGTACCGTGCACGCCGGCTGGCGCTGGGTGCAGCGGTCGGGAGCCGTCACGGCCGAACGGCCGGGCAAGCTGAAGTTCCGCCGCATCGGGACCGGGACGAAGCTGGCCTTCCCGCAGGGCACCGTGTTCGGCGAGCCCTGGATCGAACTCGGCAACCACTGCATCGTCGGTGAGCAGGTCACCCTGACCGCCGGACTGATGCCCGAGCTCGACCTCGGCCCCGACCCGATCCTGCGTATCGGCGACGGTGTCGTGCTCGGCCGCGGCAGTCATGTCATCGCCGATACGACGGTGACGATCGGCGCGGACTGCTACTTCGGCCCGTATGTCTACGTCACGTCCACGAACCACAGTTACGACGATCCGCTGGAGCCCGTCGGCAAGCAGTGGCCGCGGATGGAGCCCGTCGAGATCGGCCCCGGCTGCTGGATCGGCACGGGCGCGGTGATCCTGCCGGGCGCCCGGCTCGGCCGCAATGTCGTCGTGGCGGCGGGTGCGGTCGTACGCGGAGACGTACCGGACCACTCGGTGGTGGCCGGTGCGCCGGCCCGTGTCGTACGGCGCTGGGAGGCCGCCACCGGCTGGCAGCCGCCGCTGCGGACGCCCCCGCCGGTGCCGATCCCGGCGGGGATGACCTCCGAGGAGCTGCTTGCGCTTGCGGAGTGGGTGGACGAGAAGCCCGCGCAGGGTGCCTGACCGGACCCGGTGATCAGCCGCTCGCCAGCATCACCGTGCCGACCAGCGCGAGCCCCGCACCCGCGGCCTGCACCGCACGCAGCCGCTCCTTGAGCACACCCCGCGCGGCGAGCGCCGTGATCACCGGGTAGAGCGAGGCGAGCACGGCCGCGACGGTCACCGGACCGTTCTGTGCGGCGATCGAGTACGTACCGTTGGCGGCCACATCGGCGAGGCCCACGAAGGCAAGCGCCGGGAACGCGGACCACAGCATCCGCATGCCTTCGCCGCGCGGCAGGACTTCCATGCCCCGCCGGTGTGCGATGTACAGCGCGGTGCCTCCGGCCAGGACGTTGGACACCCGCTGGATGAACAGGGCGAGGAACAGGCCGGTCAGCGTCGTGGAGGCCTCGGCGATCAGAGCCATCACCGCACCGAATCCGAACGCGGCGAGCAGGGTCAGGAACAGGGCCTGCCGCTGCACGGGTGCGCCACGGAACTGCGGTCCGCCCGCGAGCACGATCCCGACGACGGCCACCGCGATCCCTCCGTACTGGAGCAGTCCGGGCCGTTCGCCGAGCACGAGCCCGACGCCGACCGGCACCGCTACTCCCACCGAACCCAGCGGCGAGACCACACCCATCGGGCCGAGGGCGAGGGCCTTGTAGAAGGAGAGCATCGCCACCGGGCCGACGAGTCCGGCCCCGACCGCGAACCACAGCTGCGGCCCCCACTCGGTCCAGCCGCCGGTCGCGATCACGACCGCGCCGAGCACTATGACCGCGATCGCCTGCGAGGCGACCACCACCGTCAGCGCGGGGATACGTCGGGTCAGCAGTCCGCCGCCGAAGTCGGCGAGACCCCAGAGCAAGCTGGTGGCCAGAGCGAACAGTGCTGTCATGACGGAACCTCGCAGTACAGTGTGTTGAACGATTTGGTGCACCACACCGTAGTTCAATGGACTGGACCCTGTCATCTAAAATATTGGACTCCGGGTGCAGGGTGGTGGCCGCGACCGCGGATTAGGGACGGGAATGTCGGATCTCGATCAGCTCACCCAGTCGCTCGCGCGCAATCTCAAGCGCTGGCGCGGCGAGCGGGGTTACACGCTCGACGCGCTCGCCGCCCGCGCGGGCGTCAGCCGCGGCATGATCATCCAGATCGAGCAGGCCCGTACGAACCCGAGCGTCGGCACCACGGTCAAGCTGGCCGACGCGCTCGGCGTCTCCATCACCACGCTGCTCGACTATGAGCAGGGCCCGCAGGTGCGGGTCGTGTCCGAGGACCAGGTCGTACGGATGTGGTCGACGGACGCGGGCAGTCACACCAAGCTCCTCGTCGGCACGGAGGTGCGCGGCCCGTTCGAACTGTGGGACTGGCTGCTCATGCCCGGCGACGAGAGCTCGTCGGACCCGCATCCGTCCGGCACCGTCGAACTCATCCATGTCACCGCCGGTGAGCTCACCCTCGTCGTCGACGGCGCCCCGCACGCCGTTCCGGCCGGATCCTCCGCCTCCTTCGAGGCCAATGTGTCGCACGCGTACCGCAACGCGGGGGACGTACCGGTGGAGATGACCATGGCAGTCCAGATCCCGGCGGCCAACTGACCTTGTCCGCGGACGGCTGTTAACTTGCCGTCATGCGTGCACCGATCGGCAACTTCGACAACGCCCGTCCCGCCCCCGACTGCCTCGACGAGCTGACCGCCCCGGTCGCCGACGCCGTACGGCACTGGCGCGGCACCGTGCCCGCCGAGCAGTTCCTGTACGTGGACACCGATCCGGCGATCGCCGACACCGCCGTGTTCGTGGAGCACTACGGGGCGAGCCTGCTCGACCGGTCCGCGAACTGCGTGGTGGTCGCGAGCAAGCGCGGCGGCGAGAGCTCGCTGGCCGCGTGCGTAGTGCTCTCGCGGACACGGGTCGACGTCAACGGTGTCGTGCGGCGTCAACTCGGGGCCCGCAAGGCCTCGTTCGCGCCGATGGGCCTCGCGACCGGTCAGACCGGGATGGAGTACGGCGGGATCACCCCGATCGGACTCCCGGCCGACTGGCCGCTGTTGGTCGACGCCGCCGTCGTCGACACCCCGTACGTACTGATCGGCAGCGGGCGGCGGCGCGGCAAGCTGATCGTGCCCGGCAAGGCCTTCGCCGAGCTGCCCGGCGCGGTCGTCGTGGACGGCCTGGGGGTCGAACAGCCGTCATGAGCCAGTGGCCGCGCACCGACGAGATGCTGGAGTGGATCCGTACGATCGTGGCGCGCGGCATCCGGCGCCCCGGATATCCGGCGGACGCCTGGACCGAGCAGTGGGCGGCGCGCAAACTGCGCGCGTACGGCCTCGATGTCGAGCTCGAACCGGTGCGTGTGCCCCGCTGGGTGCCGCGCTCGGCCGAGCTCACCGTCCGCCGCGACGGCCAGGAGGCCTCGGGACGCGGTGAGTTGAGGGTCGAGGGGTTCCCGCTGCCGTTCACCGCACCCAGCCGCGGCACCACCGCGCCCCTGGTCCGCCTCGCCGACGCCCCCGCTCATCCCGGCGCCCTCGCGGTCGACGAGCTGCGGCTCACCGAGCTGCCCCAGGCGTACGTCCGCTCGCTCGCGACCTCCTCGTACGACCCGGAAGGCGTCTTCGACACCCTGGTGCAGACGCTGCCGTTCGGGCCCCGTCTGAACCAGGTGGTGGAGCCGGCGCTGGCCGCCAAGTCCGCTGGATATGTAGGGGCGTTGGACTTCCCCTGGGAGACACGCGACTACTACGTCCCGTACGACGCCGTCGAGCGGCCCATCCCCGGTCTGTGGCTGCGGCCATCGGACACCCGCCGGGTGCTCGACCTCATGGACAAGGGTCCCTGCACCGGGACGCTCACCAGCAGTTCCCGGCTCACGGACGCGCTGAGCCACAATGTCGTGGCCACCTTGCCGGGTGCGTCCGACCACTGGGTGATCATCGCCTCGCACCACGATGCCCCCTGGGCCTCCGCCGTCGAGGACGGCACCGGCATCGCGCTGGTGCTCGCCGCCGCGCGCCACTGGGCGGGCGTTCCGCGTGAACAGCGGCCGCACAACCTGCTGTTCCTGCTCACCGCCGGACACATGGTGCACGCCGCCGGCACCCGGGCGTTCATCGACCGCCACCGGGACCTGCTGCCGGACGTCGTGCTCCAGATGCATCGGGACCACGCGGCCCTGCGCTGCGTACCGCGGGACGGCGGTCTCGAGCCGACGGACGATCCCGAGGTGCGCTGGTGGTTCACCACCCAGGAGCCGCCTCTGGAGCAGCTGGTGCACCAGAGCATCGCCGCCGAGGGGCTGCGCCGTTCGCATGTCCTCAGGCCCGATGTGTTCTCGCCGATGCCGCCCACGGACGGGGCGTTCTTCCATCCCGAAGGCGTACGGCTCGTGCATTTCCTGAGCGCGCCCATGTACCTGGTCGACTCCTCCGACACGCTCGACAAGGTCGACGCGGAGGGGCTGTTGCCGCTGTCACGGGCCGCGGCGCGGATCGTGCGCGGGACCGCCGGGTGGGTGCCGTAGCCGCCGTGGCGTCGCGCGGCCGCGCTCAGCCGACGTGCATGCGCGGCACTCAGCCGACGTGCACGCGCGGCCGCCGCTCGCGGTTCGGCTCCGCCCGGCGCAGCACCTCGCGGGTGACCGGGGCGACCTCGCCGTCGCCGAAGACCAGGAACCGCAGGAGATGGCTGACCGGGTGCCCCTCGGTCCAGTTGAAGTAGGCGTGCGGCACCTCGCCCGTGCGGTCGCGCAGTGCGAGCAGCACCGCCGCGATCGCGTTGGGGACGACGGACGACTCCACGCGCAGCCGGCGCGCGCCGTGCTTCTCGTCGCCTTGCACGTCGAGATCGGCGGTGAACTCCGAGGAGTCCCGCACGAACACCTCCAGGAACAGCACCGGCCGGCCACCCGGGATGAACGTGGCCTCGCGCTGCGTGTACTCCTTCTCGCGGTACTCGACCGTGCTGTGCTCCTGCGGCTCGTTGGCGATGATCCGCAACGGGCCGCCCATCGCGGCCGCCTCGTCGATGAGCTGCTGAGCCTTCTCGTCGAACGTCACCTGCGCCGCGCGCAGTTCGAAGGCGCGGTGGATACGGGAGGCCAGCGAGCTGATCAGGATCGCGAGGATGAACAGCGCCGCGATACGGATGCCGTCGGGACGCTCCACGACGTTGTCGACCAAGGTGTACGCGAGCACCGCGGTGATCACGCCGAAGCCGATCATCCCCTTGCGTTCCCCGGCCTTGCGGGCCGCCGCCGTACAGGCGAAGGCCGCCGAGAGCATCAGGACGAGGACACCGGTCGCGTACGCGCCGCTCTGGGCGTCGACGTCGGCGTTGAACCACAGCGTGATGAACACCGCGATCGCCATGAAGATCAGGACCAGCGGCCGCACGGCGAGCGTCCACTGCGGGGCCATGCCGTAGCGCGGCAGATAGCGCGGCACCAGGTTGAGCAGACCGGCCAGCGCGGAGGCGCCCGCGAACCACAGGATGGCGATCGTCGAGACGTCGTAGACCGTGCCGAAGACCTCGCCCAGATGCTCGTGGGCGAGATAGGCGAGCGCCCTTCCGTTGGCCTCGCCACCGCTCTTGAACTGGTCCTGCGGGATCAGGATCGTGGTCGCGAGACTGGACAGCAGCAGGAAGCAGCTCATGATGACGGCCGCGGTGGTCAGCAGTTTGCGGGTGCCGCGGATACGGCCCACGGGATTCTGCTCGGTGTCCTTGGCGTCACCCTTGACCTGCGGCATCACCGCGACACCGGTCTCGAAACCGGACATGCCGAGGGCCAGCTTCGGGAACACGAGCAGCGCGACGCCGATCATCACCCAGGGCGAGGAGTGCTCGGCGGTGGCGGCGTCCCACCAGTTGTCGATCTGTACGGGCTCGGTGACCACCTTCACGGCCGCGGTTGCCAGGACCACCACGTTGAGGGCCAGATAGATCCCGACGAGGATCACGGCGACCCCGATCGCCTCCCGGAACCCCTTGAGGAACACGGCGCCGAGCAGCGCGATCAGGAACAGCGTGATCCAGGTGTGCTCCCCGTCCAGCCACTGCGGGGCGAAGGGGTTCTCCTCCACATGGGCCGCGGCGTCGGCGGCCGACAGAGTGATGGTGATGATGAAGTCGGTGGCCGCGAAGCCGAGCAGGATCAGGACGAAGATCTTCCCGGACCACCAGGAGAGCAGCCGCTCCAGCATCCGGATCGAACCCTCGCCGTGCGGCGACTCCTTGGCGACCCGGCGGTACACCGGCAGCGCGCCGAGCAGCGTGAGCCCGATCAGGACGACGGTCGCGAGCGGCGAGAGCAGTCCCGCGGCCAGGGCCGCGATGCCCGGTTGGTAGCCGAGCGTGGAGAAGTAGTCCACGCCGGTGAGGCACATGACCCGCCACCACTTGTGCCCGCGGTGCTCGGACGGCGGTGTGCCGTGCGGTCCCGCGTGCTGGGCGGTCTCGGCGGTGAGGCCTTCGAGGAGCCAGCCGCGCAGGCGGCCGCGCGAGGGCCCGTCGGCTGTGCCGGTGGGGGGCTCCACCTCGGTGCCGGTCAATGCGTTCTCCCTGCTCACGAGAAGCGAGGCCAGTCGTGCTCACATCCTCACGTGCGTCGACATTCCGGGCGAACCGGGCGCAGGGGAATCCGTGCCGTGACACGGCTCGGGCGCTTTCGGGCCTGCTCCATTCGGCTGTACGGGGAGAGGCGGCGGCGCGGGGCGGGCCGGCTGTACGGGGAGGGCTGGACCGCCGCTGTCCCGCGCGCTCTTGCGTGAGCGAATCCGGCGTACGCACTCCAGGGCGACGGTCACCGCCGTGACGAGGCCGAAGGAGAGCATGAGCCCGTGCAGCGGACGGTCCGCGAAGGCCGCGCCGCCGAGCGCGCCCATGCAGACGGCGAACACCGCCCACAGCGCGGCGCCCAGGGCGTCGTAGGCGACGAAGCGGCGCAGGGGATAGCGCAGGGCCCCGGTGGTCAGGCCGACGGCGACCCGGCCGCCGGGCAGGTAGCGGCCGGCCACGATCAGGAGCGGGCCGTGGCGTCCGACGGCCGAGCGGGCCCATGCGTACCGTCTGCGTCCTCGCTCACCGCGCAGCAGCCGGGGGATGAGGCGGGGGCCCGCGCGGCGGCCCAGGACGTGACCGCCGACGTCGCCCGCGAGGGCGCCGGTGGCGGCGAGCACGGTGAGCAGGGTGAGCCGGCCCGGGTCGGGTCCGATGAGGACGGCGGCGGTGACCACCGTCGTCTCGCTCGGCATGAAGGGGAGCAGGGCGTCGAGGGAAGCGGTCAGGAAGATGGCGAGCCAGATCCAGGGGGAGTCGAGCAGGTGCTGCAGGGTCTGGACGTAGCGGTCAAGCATGGACGGCGGGGGAGAGGGGCGGGACGGAGCGTGCCGACGCGGGTACGCGACCGAGCACCGCCTCCTGTGCGGCCAGCGCGAGCGTCCGCCGGTCTCCGCCCGGGCCGGGGTGGAGGGTGTCGTGGGCGTCGATCCGCACGGTGAGCCCGTCCGCTCGCGCGACCCGGTGCAGCGACGGCAGGAACCCGTCGTCGCCGACGAAGGCGGCGACCGTGGACGGCATCCCGTGCTGCCGATAGCCGATGCCGACGGGACGTACCGGTGCCCCGGCGTCCAGGGCGGCCTGGAACATGGCCCGGCGGAACGTGCCGCCGGACGTGGAGCACCACGTCGTGGCCTGCGGGAAGACGGCCACCGAGCGGCCGGACAGGAGCGTCTCGCGGATCAGGGCCACCTGCTGCGGAAGGCGCCGGAAGGAGTCGCGGTCGATGAAGCAGGTGCCGGCGCGGCGGGCCAGCGTGCCCACCACGGGCCAGCCGCCGACCTCGCGTTTGGCGATCAGGGTGGCCGGTTCGCGGGCGAGCAGGGCGATCACGTCCAGCCAGGAGATGTGGTTGGCGACGATCAGCGTGCCGGTGCGGCCGGGCACGCTCAACCGGCCCTCGCCGCCCTCCCGTCGAACGCCCAGCGCGTCCAGGAGACGCCGGGCCCGCAGACGCAGCGCGCCCGGGTCGGTGAGCGCGTGCCGGTGTGCCGCGGTGCCGGCGACGATCGTGGTGAAGTCCGTGTAGCGGCGCAGTGCCGTGCGTGCGGACACGGGGGGCACGCGGTGCCCGACGCAGCCGGTGGTGCAGGGTGACTGCACCGCCCACGAGTTCATCGTTCCTCGCCGAGGAAATAGCGCCGGTAGCGGTCGCTCACGTTGGCCATCGGCAGCAGGACGTAGAAGTCGGCGACCCCGAACTCCGGGTCGTGCGCCGGGGCTCCGCACATCCAGGCGCCGAGCCGCAGATATCCGCGCAGCAGGGGCGGCAGATCCGCGTAGGACGGTGTGCCCGGCAGCGGGCCCGCCGGCTGCCAGGGCCGGTGCGGGTGGACGCGCAGGTCGGCGGGCGAGGCGTGCTTGGCGGTGCCGAGCAGCCAGGCGCTGGTCGCGGCGTGGCCGCCGTCGTCCAGCGGTACGGACGCGCAACCCGCCAGGTACTCGTGACCGGAGAGCAGTACATAGCGGGCCAGTGCCGACCACAGCAGATTGATGACGGCGCCGGTGCGGTGGTCGGGGTGGACGCAGGAGCGGCCCGCCTCGACGAGCTGGGACCGGATCGGGGCGAGGGCCGAGAGATCGAACTCGCTCTCCGCGTAGAGCTGTCGGCCGCGGCCCGGCGGGATGAGCCGGTACGTGCCGACGACCTCGCCGCTGCCGGTCTCGGTGACGAGCAGGTGGTCGGCGATCGCGTCGAACTCGTCGATGTCCAGACCTGGTTCGGGCGAGTGCAGCCGTGCGCCGAGCTCGCGCCCGAACACCTCGTGGCGCAAGCGCTGTGCGGCGCGCACCTGTTCGGGGGTGTCCGCGATCGTCGCTGCGTAGGCGAGGGAGTCGGTCGATTCGACGGTTACAGTGGACAGTGCAGGACTGGGCATGGTGAAACCTGCTCTCCATACGCTGGGGACGTCCGCGCGCATCGAGTCGCATCGCCCGCGCGGACTGCTCATGTCGTGCACGGGCCGTCGAGTTGGCGCTCGACGGCCCGATCCATTCCACCGTGCAGCCGAGCGGTGAACGCGTCAAAGATTTCTGACAGTTGTCAGGGAAGAATGAGGGAAAGTCAGGGTCGGCTCGGGGTGGGGAGCCGACGCTCAGTCCCGGGGCGGGTCCGCCGGCCTGATCGTGTGCAGCAGCGGACGGCCCGTAAGCCCTGGTGACGTACCCGTGAGCCCGGGTGCCGCACACGAGGAGCGCAGCGCGCAGCCGCCGCAGCCGGCCGGCGGGCAGCCGCCGGAGACGGCCTCGCGGGTGAGCACCCCGCGGCCGACCCAGTAGTCGACCATCGCGGCGGCCTCGTCCGGGGCCACACCGATCCGGGCCGCGACGTCGTCAAGGGATCCGCCGCGGTGGATCTCGACGAGGATCCGGCGCAGGGGGCTGACGCGGGTCGTCACCACCACAGGCTCCCGATCTGGAACACGGCGACCGCGAGCAGCCAGGCGACGGCCAGTTGGATGCCCGTCGAGAGCAGCGTCATCCTGCCGCCCATCTCCTGCCACTGCGTGGCGATCGTGGCCATGCAGGGGGTGTAGGCGAGCAGGAACACCAGGAAGGCGAGGACCGCGGGCAGCGGATGTCCGCCGGAGCTCTGCTCGAAGGTCTCGTGCAGACGGGTGCCCAACTCTCCCGCATGGTCCGGGTTGTCGGGCTCGTCGGCGCTGTAGGTCTGGGCGACGGTGGCGACCACCGCCTCCTTCGCTACGAAACCGGTGCCGAGCGCGGCGGCCGCGTGCCAGTCGTCGAAACCGGCCGGTGCGAAGGCCGGTGCCGCGGCCCGTGACATCGCGCCGAACACGCTGTGCTCGATCGGCGCCTCACCGAAGGACGTACCGGAAGCGGCACCCAGCGGGATCGCCGAGAGCAGCCACACCGCGGTGACCGTGGCGACGATGACGCCGGCCGCGGTCCTCAGGAACCCGGCGAGCTTCTGCCAGGTCTGCGTGCCGACCACGCGCAGGGTGGGAAGACGGTACGGCGGCAGCTCCAACACCAGTGCCTCGCCCCGCAGTTCACGGAAGAGCGTCTTGCGCAGCAGCATGCCGATCCCGACGACGAGCAGCACCGAGAGCAGATACATCGCGAAGACCACCGTGCCCGCGGTGCTGCCGAAGAAGACGGCCGCGAACAGCACGTACACCGTCAGGCGCGCACTGCACGAGACATACGGGATGATCATGCCGACGAGGAGCCGCTGACGCCGGTTTCCGAGGATGCGCAGCCCCGCGAGCGCGGGAACGTTGCAGCCGAAGCCGACGATGATCGGCAGGAACGCCCGGCCGGGCAGTCCGAGCCGGCGCATCAGGCGGTCCACGACGAAGGCCGCGCGTGCCATGTAGCCGGAGTCCTCGAGCAGGGCGAGCAGCACGAACATGATGACCATCAGCGGGACGAAGGTCAGCAACTGACCGACGCCGCCGATCAGTCCGTCCACGAGCAGTCCGCGCAGCCAGCCCGGAGCGCCGGACAGGGCGCTTGCCGCGGTATCGGTTACCGGGCCGTCGACGAAGGCGCCGAGCCCGTCCTGCAGCGGCTTCGCCAGAGTGGTCGTGGCGGTGAACACGCCCCACATCGCGGCGAGGAAGGCCGGGACGCCGAACCAGCGCGAGGTCAGCACCCGGTCCACCCGGTCGGACAGCGTGAGTCCCGCGCCGGCCCGCTGCGTGCGCACCACGGAGAGGACCTCGTGCACCCAGGCGTACCGGGCCTCGGCGGCGGCCAGTTCGGGATCGTCGCCCTGTGGAACGGCCAGGTGGAAGGGTCGCGCGGGGCGGCGGGCGTTCCCTTCCTCCCGTACGGCGTGGGCGGGTTCCTCCCGTACGGCGTGAGTGAGTTCCTTCCGTACGGCTTGAGCGAGCGCGTCGAGACCCTGGCGCCTGCGCGGCACCACGGGGATCACCGGAACGCCCAACTCCCGTGCCAGAGCCGTCCCGTCGACCGCGATCCCGCGGGCCCTCGCCACATCGGTCATGGTCAGGGCGACCACACAGCGCGCGCCGGTCTCCAGGATCTCGGCGAGCAGATACAGATTCCGCGCGAGGTTGGCCGCGTCGGCGGTGACCACCACCAGGTCCGGACGGCCCTCGGCTCCCGGGGCGACGAGGAGGTCACGGGTGAGCTCCTCGTCCGGGGAGCGCGGGACGAGGCTGTACGTGCCCGGGAGGTCGACCAGATCGACCGGCGTGCCGCTCGCCGGGCGCCAGGTGCCACGGGCGACCTGGACGGTCTTACCGGGCCAGTTGCCCACGTGCTGGCGGGCGCCGGTGAGTGCGTTGAACAGGGTCGACTTGCCGACATTCGGGTTGCCCACCAGGGCGACGACCGGGGCGCCCGCGGTACGGGTGTGCTCCGGGGCGGGGCAGCAGGGCGGTGTCAGGACCGGGGTGCGTGGGTCAGGCACGGGGGGCCGCCGGTGCCGGCTCTATGTCCACGGCGTGCGCCGTGGCGTCGTCGACCGCGACGCGCGCGTCACCCAGGGCGAGCAGCAGTCCGCCCGTCGCGCCACGCCCGACCACCCGGACCTCCGCGCCCCGCACGAAGCCGAGTTCGGCGAGGCGCAGCCGGTCCTGTGCGTCGGTGGTGATCCGCCGGATCCGGGCGTGGGTGCCGGGCGCGCAGCCGCGAAGGGTCACTGGTCGGCCTTCCTGAAGACGTTTCTGAGGTAAGCCTAAATTGACCCTTTCTTCCGCTTTGCTGAATTTGGTCAAGGTTCGTACAAGTGGCGCGGGTCAGGAGGGACGTCCCTGTCGGACGTCCTGGGGACGGCGGGACCTTCGTCCCGTCGGTGCGGTGGTCCCGCGTCGGCTTCGGGGTGCTGCCGTGTCCTGCGAATCCGGTCAACTGCCCCACGGTGTGGGCGGCTACAAGCCGCTGGGCGCTGGCCGGTACCTCTGCGACCCCGGATCCTGTGTGCCTCGTCGGACGCCGCGCGAGCGTTGCTGTCGGCGCCCATCGTGCTGAGGTCGCGGAGCTCGAGGAGGCCGAGGAGCTCCACGGCGAGGGCAGGGCTCAGGGGCTCGGTCGGACGGCCGTCACGGTATGGGCCCGAGGATCGTGCAGACGCCCGCCTCGGCGCACTCGGCCGGGTCGGTCTCGGCGGCGCGGGTCGCGAGGGTGCGCAAGGTGCGGCGGGTCCGGCGCAGTTCGCGCAGCCGCTCCTCGATCTCGGCGAGATGTTCGTCGATCAGCCGCGTGACCTGGGCGCACGGCACCTGCCCGCTGTCGCGCAGCGTGAGGAGGGAGCGGATCTCGGCGAGGGTGAGCCCGGCGCTCTGCGCCTCCCGTACGAACGCGAGGCGCGCCGCGGCCTCGTCCGAGTAGTCCCGGTAGCCGCCGGAGGTGCGCGGAGGCTCGGGCAGCAGTCCGGCCTGCTCGTAGAAGCGGATCGTCTTGGTGGTCAGTCCGCTGCGGGCCGCGAGATCGCCGATACGCATGCGTCCAGGCTACGCCCTTGACCTTCCAGCGCACTGGAAGGTCTAGCGTCCCTGGCAGAGCGGAAGTCGAGGGAAGGGACGCGGAGATGAGGATCACGCTGCTCACGGTTCCCGGATGTCCCGGCGAGCGACCGGCGCGCGCACGGATCGCCGCCGCGCTGGCCGGACGGAGGGGCGAGGGGGATACGGGCAAGGGGGAGACGGGCCAGGCGGAAGCGGGCCAGGTGGAAGCGGGCCAGGTGGAGACGGGCCAGGTGGAGACGGGCAAGCCGGAGACGGTCGAGGTGGAGACGGTCGAGGTGCGGGACGAGGAGCAGGCCAGGGCGCTGGGCATGACGGGCTCGCCCACGATCCTCGTCGACGGAGTCGATCCCTTCGCCGTGGCCGGCGCGGAGCCGAGCCTGTCCTGCCGTCTCTACCGAGGGGCGGACGGCACGGCCGAGTGGGCACCCACGGTGGAGGACCTGCGGGCCGTGCTCACCGGTGGCTGCGACTGCTGCGACAGCGGTCTGCCGACGGGGCTGTCGACCGGTGTGCCGGCCGGGCCGTCGGTCGGTCTGTCGGCCCTTGTCGGCAGGGGCGGGCAGGGGCGTCGGCCGCCGGCGGAGCGCGGACTGCGCGCCGTACACCGGGCGGTGCTCCGGCACTTCGCCGCGACCGGCCGGGCGCCCGGTGCCGCCGCGCTCGAAGAGCCCGCCGCCGCTCACGGCCGCACCGCTCATGACGTACTCGCCGAACTGGCCCGCGAGGATTTCCTCACCCTGGACGACACGGGCGCCATCCGCGCCGCGTACCCCTTCTCGGCCGTTCCGACGCCGCACCGGGTGCGGATCGACGGTGTGGAGGCGTGGTCGATGTGCGCGATCGACGCGCTGGGCATCCCGTCGATGCTCGGTCGGGACGTGACGATCAGCTCGACCGATCCGGTCAACGGCGAGCCCGTCACCGTGAGTTCGCGGTCCGGGATCCTGACGTGGGAGCCGCCGGGCGCGGTCGTCTTCGCCGGGATGCAGCCCGGCGAAGGGCCCGCCGCCGACGTCTGCTGCCGGACCGTG
Source organism: Streptomyces mesophilus (assembly GCF_040300965.1). Classification (GTDB taxonomy): domain Bacteria; phylum Actinomycetota; class Actinomycetes; order Streptomycetales; family Streptomycetaceae; genus Streptomyces; species Streptomyces mesophilus_A. Next base: position 35,023 of record NZ_JBEPEW010000081.1, read on the forward strand.
TCCTTCTTCACCGGGCCGGGGACGGCGCGGACTTGGAGCGACGCACACCCGCATGTGCCCGGGGAGGTCATCGACCGCGGCCACGCCGAGCGCGTCGCGGCGGAGACGTTCGGGCCGCTCCTCGAGGACTAGGAGTACGGGCAGGGAGGTTTTACCGAACGGTCGACCAGCAGCGCTCAGCCGTGTCGTAACGTCACCGCATCCCTTGATCACGATCGCGGGCGTCGCCGACGGTTCATCCGTTCATCCGGTGCGGCGTCCCGCCCAGGAGGCATGCCATGAACGTCATCGACCTGCGCGGAACCGCCGCCCGACTGCCGAGCGCCTGGGGCTCGTTGCTGCTCGGGCGGGTCGGCAGTGCGGAAGTGAAGGTGCTGCGGATGGACGGCCGTCCCCTGCCGCCGGAGTCCCATGACGTGGCGGAAGCGCTGCTGGTGGTGGAGGGGGAACTGCACCTGGTGGTCGACGACGTCGAGGTCCGAGTACGCGCAGGGGAGGTGTACCTCGTGGAAGCGGGGGTGGTGCATGCCGTGAACTCGGGCAGCCGAGGCACCCTCGTCATCGTCGAGCACACATCACCCCCGTCCTAGAGCCCGGCACCGACGCCGAAAGGGGGTCGGGTGCCGCCTGGATCGGTACCGCCTCAGAGAACCGCGATCCCCAACGGCCGTTCCCCGGCGGGCAGTCGGCGGGTGTCGCCGCTGTCGAGGTCGACGACCGTGATGCCGTTCCAGTAGCCGTCGCGCGTGAAGCCGCCGGTGACGTACGCGGTCCCGCCGTCCGCCGAGACCGCGACGTCCTCGTGCGGTCCCTCCAGCGGGATCACCTTCTCCTTGCCGTCCGGGGAGCGGACGGTGAGGGACGGGCCCTCGTCGCTGCTCGGGTCGATCGGGCCGGTGCCGACGGCGAGGAGGGTGCCGTCCGCGGTGATCTGCGCGCCGTGCTGATGGGTGTTCGCGGTCATCCGCTCCACGGTCGACCTGCCGGTGTCGGGATCGACGACGACGAGGCGCTCGCCCTCGAACGGGAACAGGAGCTTCCCGTCCGACGGCCGTACCGCCGCGTAGTGCGGCTTGAGCCAGGACCCCAGTCCGCCCTCGGTGCCGTAGGGGGCCACCTCGATGCGACGGGTGTCCATCGACTCCGGGTCGACGACCGTGACGTCGAAGGAGTCGTGATCGGTCGCGTACACCTGCGAGCCGTCACGCGACACATCCACGTCGAAGGGCCGCCGCCCGACGTCCGCGGTGTCGGTCACCTTCAGGGTGCGGGTGTCGACGGCCTCCAACGTGCCGTTGCCGCCGGGCACGTTGACGCCCACGTACACCTGCCGGCCGTCCGGGGCGAGCGCGATACCCATGCCGCCGCCGCGGTACTCGCCGCCGGTCGCCGGGCCGAGGTTCCCCGTCTCGTACGGGATGACCGCGAGGCGCTCGCGCTGCTCGGTGTCGACGACCGCGACGCCCTCGGCCGTGGCCACCCAGGCCCGGCCGTCCTCGCCGACGACCAGTCCGTACGGGGCCGTACCGACCCGCACGGAGTCGATGGCGCCCTTGCCTGGGTCGACGAAGGTGACGGTGTCGGCGCCGAAGTCCGCCACGAGGAGGGTGCCTTCGGGCGTCTTCGCCCGGGCCCCGCCGGGGTTTTGCTCGGCCGTGGCGCTCGGTGCCGACGAAGGAGTGCCGGCGGCCGGCGTATCGGCCTCGGACTCGCCCTGGGAGCAGCTCGCGAGCAGGGCGGCGACGGTCAGTGTGACGGCCGCCGCGGACAGGGTGCGCGGGGTGCGGCCCCGTGCGCTGCGGCGGGTCACCGTACGGCCCTCAGCAGACCGGCGATCTCGTCGAACCCGCGCCGCTCGGCGTGCTGGAGCGCGGTGATGCCGTCGCCGTCCGCGAGTCCGGGCGAGGCGCCCGCCGTGATGAGGAGTTCCACGATCTCCTGGTGTGCGCGGCCACCGTCGCCGAGGATGACCGCTTCCAACAGGGCCGTCCAGCCCAGCCGATTGACATGGTCGACGTCGATCTCGGTCTCGCGCAGGACGGCGCGCACGTAGTCGACATGGCCGCGCTCGGACGCCGGGATCAAGGAGATACCGCCGAAGCGGTTCACCAGCTTCAGATCGGGGCCGCCGGGCAGCAGCGCACGCATCATGCGGACACTGCCGGTGACGCCGGTGACCAGCCAGGGGCTGTCCGACCGGTCGTCCTGCGCGTTCGGGTCGGCGCCGGCGGCGACCAGCGCCTCGGCCGCCGCCACACAGTCGTCCGCCGCGGCGATCAGGAGCGGCGTACGACGCTGCTCGTCGCGGCGCTCGATATCGGCCCCGTCGGCGAGGGCCGCGCGCACGGCGGCGGGGTCGTCCGCGAGGACGGCGGCCAGGAGGGCCTGATCGGCAGGGGACATGGTGGTGCTCCTCGGACGGGATCCTCGGACGGGAGGTAAAGGGGACCGACGGCGTACGTCAGCGGGGGAACTGACGCACGCCGTCGGTGTCCGGTCCGGCGCGCCCCGTCTCTGCCGCCCCGGTGGACGGACCGGGTGGTGCGGCGATGGGGCGCGCCGGAAGCGGGGTGGGTCAGCCGGCGAGCGCGGCGACGCCGGCCTGGGCGATCTTCTCGTCGATGTCGCCGGACGGGGCGCCGGCCACGCCGATACCCGCGATCGGGCCGCCCTTGGCGG
>NZ_JBEPEW010000082.1:0-37591 GCF_040300965.1 Streptomyces mesophilus
CACCGAGTGCGTCGGCTCCTCGCCGCTGCCCGCCGTCCGGCACGGCTGCTACCGCGGCTCGCGCCTCGCGACGGTGCCGCTCGCGGTGAGCATGGCGGTCAACCGGCGCAGATGGTGGTCCGGTGCGGCGCGGTTCCTGTGCATCTCCGAGGCGCAGCGCGACGTTCTTGTACGGGCCGGTCTGCCGCCCGAACTCGCTTCGGTGAAGCACAACTTCGTGCCCGACCCCGGGGTCGTCCGCACCGGCGACGGCGAGCATCTGCTCTATCTCGGGCGGCTCGCCGAGGCCAAGGGCGTACGGCTGCTCATGGCCGCCTGGGACGAGATCGCGGAGGTCGGCGGGGTGGGGGTGCCGCTGGTGATCGCGGGCACGGGACCGCTGGAGCGCGAGGTGACCGCATGGGCGGCCGGCCGGGACGACGTGCGCTACGTCGGCCTCTACGACACGGACCAGTGCCGCCAGGCCCTCGCCAGGGCGGTCGCCGTGGTCGCGCCTTCGACCTGGCTCGAGGCGTTCGGCCTGGTGGTGGTGGAGGCGATGGCGGCGGGGGTGCCGGCCGTGGCCGCCGGACACGGCGCGTTCGCCGAACTCGTCGAGGACGGAACGACCGGGCTGCTGCACCGGCCGGGCGATCCCGCCTCGCTCGCCTCGTGCCTGCGCCGGATCACGGCCGACCCGGCGCGGAACGGGGAGATGGGGCAGGCGGCCCGGCACCGTTACGAGAAGGACTTCAGCCCGGCCGTCGGGCTCGAACGCCTGGTGGACGCGTACCGCACGGCGACAACTGCACAGGCGACAACCGCATAAGGACCGCACTGGACCGGGGCGGCAACTGCACAAGTACCGCACTGTCATAAATGGGGGGCAGTAGATGACACGATGCCGACTCTGCGGCTCGACGGCGCTGGCGAGCGTCGTCGATCTGGGGGCGACGCCGCCGTGCGAGAGCTTTCTCGCAGCGGACCGACTCGACCTGCCGGAGCCCGCGTTCCCGCTGCATCTGCGGGTCTGCACGGACTGCTGGCTGGCGCAGATCCCGCCGCTGATCACACCCGAGGAGACGTTCAAGGAGTACGCGTACTTCTCCTCGTACTCGACCTCCTGGGTGGAGCACGCGCGCACCTTCGTCGCCGACGCCGCCGGGCGGGTGGGGCTCGGGCAGGACGCGTTCGTCGTCGAAGTCGCCAGCAACGACGGGTACTTGCTCCGTCATGTGGTGGACCGGGGGATCCGCTGCCTCGGCATCGAACCCTCGGTGAACGTCGGCGCAGCGGCACGCGAGGCGGGGGTGCCCACGCTCACGGAATTCCTGAGCCCGGCCGTGGGGTCCGCCGTCCGTGCCGAGCACGGACCGGCCGACCTCGTCGTGGCGAACAACGTGTACGCACACATCCCGGACGTCGTCGGGTTCACCGAAGGGCTGCGCGCCCTGGTCGCGGACGACGGCTGGGTCTCCATCGAGGTGCAGCATCTGCTGACCCTGATCGAGGAGAACCAGTACGACACGATCTACCACGAGCACTTCCAGTACTACACGGTCGCCTCCGCGATCCGTGCCCTCGCGAGCGGCGGACTCGCCCTCGTGGACGTCGAGCTGCTGCCCACGCACGGCGGCTCCATCCGGCTGTGGGCCAGGCCGGCCGGGGCGGCCGGTGAACCGAGCACGCGCGTGGCCGACGTACTGGCCCGCGAAAAGGCCGCAGGCCTCCAGGAGTTGTCGGGCTACACCGAGTTCTCCGCCCGGGTCGCGAAGGTCCGCAGGGACCTCCTCAAGTTCCTCATCGAGGCGGCCGAACGCGGTGAGACCGTCGTCGGCTACGGCGCCCCGGGCAAGGGCAACACCCTGCTCAACCACTGCGGCATCCGGCCCGACCTGCTCGCGTACACGGTCGACCGCAACCCGTACAAACACGGCAGGTTCACACCCGGCACGCGTATCCCGATCCTGCCGCCCGAGCAGATCGCCGCCGACCGGCCGGACTACGTCCTCGTCCTGCCGTGGAACCTGCGGGCCGAACTCGTCGAGCAGCTGTCCTTCGTGCACGCATGGGGCGGCCGCCTTGTCTTCCCCATCCCGGAACTGAGCATTGTCGAGGTCACGCCATGAAGGTCGTCCTGTTCTGCGGCGGTTACGGGATGCGGATGCGCAGCGGATCCGCCGACGACATCCCCAAGCCCATGGCGATGGTCGGCCCCAGGCCGCTGATCTGGCACGTCATGCGCTACTACGCGCACTTCGGCCACACGGAGTTCATTCTCTGCCTCGGCTACGGGGCGCACCACATCAAGGACTTCTTCCTGCACTACGAGGAGACGACGTCCAACGACTTCGTGCTGCGCGGCGGGCGGACCGAGCTCCTGTCCACCGACATCGCCGACTGGACCATCACGTTCGCGCAGACCGGCGTGGAGTCGCCGATCGGGGAGCGGCTGCGCCGGGTGCGCCACCACCTCGACGGCGACGATATGTTCCTCGCCAACTACGCCGACGTCCTCACCGACGCCCCGCTGCCGCAGATGATCGACTCCTTCACCCGGCGCGACGCCGGCGCCTCCATGATGGTCGTGCCGCCGCAGTCCTCCTTCCACTGCGTCGACCTGGGCGAGGACGGTCTGGTGGGCGGCATCACCGCGGTCAGCGAACTGCCGCTGTGGGAGAACGGCGGCTACTTCGTGCTCCGCCAGGAGGTCTTCGACCACATACCCGAAGGCGGCGACCTCGTCGCCGACGGCTGCGCCCAACTCGCCAAGCGCGGACGCCTCGTGGCGCACCAGCACCGCGGCTTCTGGAAGCCGACCGACACGGTGAAGGAACGCGCCGCACTCGACGCCGCCTACGCGCGCGGCGAGCGGCCGTGGGCGCTGTGGGAACGGGAAGACGCCGGGGTGAGCGCGTGATCCGGCTCGGCGTGGGGCGACGCCTCGACCGCATCGTCGCCGTGGGCGCGCACTGCGACGACATCGCCATCGGAGCCGGCGGCACGCTCCTGACGCTGTGCAGCGCGCGGCCGGGCCTGCGCGTCGACGCGCTGGTGCTCTGCGGTGGTGGCAGCGACCGCGAACAGGAGGAGCGGGCCGCCCTCGCCGCGTTCTGCCCGGGCGCCGAACTGCGCCTGACCGTGCTCAAGTTGCCGGACGGCCGGGTGCCCGCGCACTGGGAGGAGGCCAAGGCCGCGGTCGAGGAGCTGCGCGAGCAGACCGAGCCGGATGTGGTCCTCGCCCCGCGCACCGATGACGCGCACCAGGACCACCGCGGCCTGGCGCAGCTGGTCACCACCGCATTCCGCGACCACCTCGTCCTCGGCTACGAGATCGTCAAATGGGACGGCGACCTCGGCCGGCCCGTGGCGTACCAGCCGCTCGCGCCGGAGCTCGCGGAGGAGAAGGTGCGGCTCCTGTACGAGCACTACCCCTCGCAGCGGCACCGGTCCTGGTTCGACCGCGAGGCGTTCCTCGGGCTCGCCCGCATCCGCGGCATCGAATGCCATACGCGCTACGCCGAGGCGTACGCCGCCACCAAACTCACGCTCGACCTGGGCGCCTTCACGCCGAGCGCTTCCATATCTAGCGCTTCCGTAACGAGCGCTTCGGCGCCTGAAGTTTCCGCACCGAGCGTTCCCACTCCGAGCGCTCTCACCCTGGGGGACTGAACCTTGCGCGTACTCCTGACCGGACACCAGGGCTACCTGGGCACCGTGATGGCCCCGGTGCTCACCGCCGCCGGACACCAGGTCACCGGCCTCGACGCCGGGCTGTTCGCCGACTGCGTCCTCGGCCCGCCGCCCGCCGACCCGCAGGGGCACCGGGTGGACCTGCGCGACGTCACGGCCGAGCACCTGGCCGGGGTCGATGCCGTGATCCACCTGGCCGCGCTCTCCAACGACCCCCTGGGATCCCTCGCGCCCGAACTCACCTACGACATCAACCACCACGCGTCCGTACGCCTGGCCCGACTCGCGCGCGACGCCGGAGTGCGGCGCTTCCTGTACGCGTCGACCTGCTCCGTCTACGGCGCCGCCGGCGGCGAGGACCTGGTGGGCGAGGACGCCCCGCTGCGCCCGGTGACCCCGTACGCGGAGTCGAAGGTGCGCGTCGAGGACGACCTGCACGCCCTGGCCGACGACGACTTCAGCCCCGTCTGCCTGCGCAACGCCACCGCCTTCGGCTACTCACCGCGGCTGCGCGCGGACATCGTGCTCAACAACCTGGTGGGCCACGCCTTCCTCTCCGGTGAGGTCCTTGTGCTCTCCGACGGCACCCCCTGGCGACCGCTGGTGCACGCCGCCGACATCGCGCGCGCCTTCACCGCCGCGCTGAGCGCACCACGCAAGGCCGTGCACGACCGGGCGTTCAACATCGGCAGCGAGATCAACAACGTCACGGTCGCCGAGATCGCCGAGCAGGTGGCCGCCGCGGTGGCCGGCTCGAAGGTGGTGATCACGGGCGAGAACGGCGCCGATCCGCGCTCCTACCGCGTGGACTTCTCCCGCTTCCGCACCGCGATCCCCGGCTTCGACTGCGAGTGGACCGTCAAGCAGGGCGCACTCGAACTGGCCGACGCCTACCGGCAGTTCGGCCTGACCCGCGAGGAGTTCGACCGCCGCTTCACCCGCCTGGCCGTACTGAGCGCGGCCTCCGAGGCCGGCACCGTCGACGACACCCTGCGGTGGCGCCGATGACCGAAGCCGGCGCACCGTCGATGACCGCGGCCGACCCACCGTCCATGACGACCGCGGCCGACGCATCCACGACCGGGGCCGGCCTCGGCCGGCAGATGCACGCCCTGGTGGAGCGGCTGTACCCGCTCTGCCGGAGCATCACCGGGGACGGCGTGCGGGCCACCCTGGAGATCGTCGGCGAGTACCTCCCGCTCCAGATCCACGAAGTGCCGACCGGGACGCAGGTCCTCGACTGGACGGTGCCGCAGGAGTGGAACATCCGCGACGCGTACATCGCCGACGGCACAGGCCGCCGGGTCGTCGACTTCGCCGCGTCCAGCCTGCATGTGCTCGGCTACAGCGTGCCCGTCTCGGCCACCATGCCCCTGGCCGAACTCCGCGCTCATCTGCACACACTGCCCGACCAGCCCGACTTGGTTCCGTACCGCACCAGTTACTACAAGCCGGACTGGGGATTCTGCCTGTCCCAGAACACCCTCGACGCCCTGCCGGACGGCGACTACGAGGTACGCATCGACTCCACCCTCGCCGACGGCCACCTCACCTACGCCGAGCACGTGATCCCCGGCCAGGTCCCCGAAGAAGTCATCGTCTCCTGCCACGTCTGCCACCCGTCCCTTGCCAACGACAACCTGGCCGGCATCGCCGTGGCGACCTACCTCGCGCGGGCCCTCGCCGAGCGGACGCCCTACTTCACCTACCGGTTCATCTACGCACCCGGCACCATCGGCGCGATCACCTGGCTGGCCCGCAACGCCGAACGCATCGACCGAGTCGAGCACGGACTCGTCCTTGCCTGCGCAGGCGACACAGGCCGGCTCACGTACAAGCAGAGCCGGCGCGGCGACGCGGAGATCGACCGGGTGATGCGGCACGTCCTCGCCGCATCCGAACGCCCGCATGAGATCACCGAGTTCACCCCCTACGGGTACGACGAGCGCCAGTACTGCTCACCCGGATTCAACCTCGGCGTGGGATCGCTCAGCAGGACCCCGTACGCCGGATACCCCGAGTACCACACCTCGGCCGACAACCCGGACTTCGTCTCGCCCGAGGCCATGGCGGACACCCTCGCCGTCTGCCGCGAAGCCTTCGCCCTGCTCGACCGCAACCGGAGATACCTCAACCTCAGCCCTTACGGAGAACCGCAGTTGGGCCGGCGCGGTCTGTACGACGCGCTCGGCGGCCGCAGCGACACCAAACAGGCCCAGATGGCCATGCTCTGGGTGCTCAGCCTCTCCGATGGCGACCACAGCCTCCTCGACGTGGCCGAACGGGCAGGGCTGCCCTTCGACACCGTCGCCGCCGCGGCCGACGCCCTGCGCGTCGCCGGACTGATCAAGGCATGACGCCGATGACCACCGAGGGGGAGAAGACGACGACCTCGGTGGTCCGGGCCCGGCACGCCCGGCCCACCGCCATGCGGGCCGTCGTCGGCAGGCTGTCGTGGGGCCTGGCCGACCAGGCGGCCTCCAGCCTTACCAACTTCGCGGTGGGCATCTACGTGGCCCGTTCGCTCGGACTCGTCGCCTTCGGCGTGTTCGGCCTGGCCTGGGTGACGTACGGCGTCGTGCTCAACGTCTCCCGCGGACTGGCCACCGACCCGCTCGTGGTCCGCTTCAGCGGCGTCACGGACGCGTCCTGGCGCGGCGCCGTCGCCCGGTCCTCGGGTACGGCTGTCTGCGTCGGCGGTGCGATCGGCGCGCTGTGTCTGGCCGTCGGGCTGTGCGTCGGCGGCCGGGTGGGACCCCCGTTCGTCTGCCTCGGCGTCATGCTGCCGGCGCTGCTCCTCCAGGACGCCTGGCGCTACTCGTTCTTCGCCGCGGGCAAGGGACGCAAGGCGTTTGTCAACGACCTCGTCTGGGGCATCGCCCTCATCCCGGCCATGGTGGTGGCCGCCCGCGTCGGCAGCGTGGCCGCGTTCGTGCTGGCCTGGGGCGCGTCCGCCGCGGTCGCCGCGGTCTACGGCTGCTTCCAGTCCGGCATCCTGCCCCGGCTGACCGGAGCACGCGGCTGGCTGCGCGAACAGCGCGACCTGGGCTACCGGTACCTGGTCGAGAACGTCAGCCTCAGCGGCGCCGTCCAGCTGCGGGCGTACGGGCTCGGCGTGATCGTCGGCGTCGGTGCGGTGGGCGTGATCCGGGGCGCGGAGCTGCTCCTCGGCCCCTTCCTGGCCCTGCTGATGGGGCTGTCCCTGGTCACCGTGGCGGAAGCGGCCCGGGTACTGCGGGAGGCCTCGCACCGCCTCGCCAAGTTCTGTCTGCTGCTCAGCGTCGGACAGGCCGCCGCCGCACTGCTCTGGGGCGGGGCGCTCCTGCTGGTGCCCGACCGGCTCGGTGAGCTCGTGCTCGGTGCTGTCTGGGGCGCCGCCTCGCAGCTCATCGTGCCGGTCACGCTCGGCGTCGTGGGCTCCGGCCTCGGCACCGGAGCGGCGGCCGGTCTGCGCGCGCTCGGCGCGGCCCGGCGCAGCCTGCGCTGCCAACTGTTCGCCTCCGCCTGCTACATCGGCGCCGGCCTCGGCGGAGCGGCGGTCGGCGGCACGGCCGGCTCGGCCTGGGGCGTCGCCGCCGCGACCGTCGGCAGCTCGGCCGTGTGGTGGCTCCAACTGCGTTCCGCTCTGCACGAGTACCACCAACCGTCCCTAGCCAGTGGACAGGAGTGAGTCTTGGCCCGATTCCTGCTCACTGCGGACATCCCGAACGGTTCTGGATGTCCTGGTCGCCCGCGTGCTCGCCGCGTCCGGCAGCACGGATCGTGTCCGCGGTCCGGGAACGTGGGGGCGGGGTCCCTCACGCCCAAGAGCCTCCGATCTCGCCTGGACGGTCCGATGCCCGTGCGTATCACTCCGGTATGCACGGGGCGGTGCCGTCCGTCGTCGGATCGGGTGCCCTTGAGCGCGTCGCCCGATTGCGATGCTCGCCGCATCGTGCCGGGTGGTCTTGCGGGTGTTGCTGGTGGTGGGCTCTTGCCAGTACTGGCCACCCCATTTGCTGGTGTACGCCGGGTCCACGGCGATGATCGTGATCCCGGTGACGTCGGCCATGGAGGTCAGTCGGGCACGCAACTTGGCGGTCGGCATGCCGGAGATCAGCTGCCGGAAACGGCGTTTTCGTCCGTGCTTCTCGCGGGTCTTCTCGGCGGCGAAGTCGAGGTCTTCGATCGCGATGGCCTTGACGCCGCAGGTCTTTGCCCAGTTCAGCAGCCGGGTCAGGGCATGCCGTACCTGAGCGTCGCGGTGATCGGACGACCCGCTGAGGTCGTAGGAGAAGCGGCGGGGCCCGCCGATCGGATTGCCATGTTCATCGAGGCGCCAGGCGGCCAGGTGGTCGGCATTGGTGTCCACACCGATCACACCGTGCGCGAGGGCGGCCTCAAGAGGGATGTTCGGGGTGGCCGGGATCTGCCAGGACGCGGTCAGGTACCAGCGTCCGCGCTCGACATCCAAGTGGATGCGGTAAGCGACCGCCCGGTTTGCCGCCACGCGGTCAGCCCACTGCTGCCCCCGATGTGCGAACTTCACCTTCGAGGCGAGGACGTACCGTCCGTGCGGGGCGTTCGCCAACTCGGTAAGCGGAATCGGCAGCTTGAGCGAAACCTCACCATCGGGCGTAACGCGGATCGTCTCGTTGCCGAACAACTTGCCCGACTCGCCATCGGCCTGCAGAAACCAGCGCTCTGCTTCCCACTGCTGTCGCCACACGGCTTCAGTGAGGTCGACCTCACCGAGGTGGTGACGCATGCGAAGCAGATGCTTACCACCTCGCACAACTTGCACTCGGCCCGCTTGCTGGTCGGCCCTGTTCCGGTCGAGCCGGTTCTCCAGCACGTGCACTCTGCGCGCCTTCTGAAACCACTCGCGCTCGGAACGGTAGCCACCCAGTGTTCTCTTAGTGCCGTTCTCCGCAAGAGGGAGCGACAGCCGGTATCGAATCATCCGGATCCCGGCCTCAAGGGATGCCACGTGCGCTGCTTGACCGCGACGGGCGAGCGCCCACTGATCGTGGGTGGCCTTGGTGTTCGAGCCCGCCCACCGGGACGTCGACACGGCTGTCAGGCCCCGCTTGCGGCGCGCCCAGCTATCTGCCGTGTGTTCCAACGCTTCATGGCAACGCTTCTTCAGGTCCTTCGAGGCGAGCGAGCCGAGGTGCGCACCCACCTCCTGCAGAACCTGTTCATCTCCGGGTGTGAGGCCCTTCAGCCGGTCACGGAGTGCGACTCCCGAAGGCCCGGGCACGACGAACGGCGTCGCCACCTTCCGCACCACCCTCACCATGCCCCCCGAGATGTCCGTCACCGGGAACAACGACCATCTGCCGGACAGGTCACCCGTTCGGCAACTGAACGTCCGTGCACCGACGTTGCGACGGAGCAATCCAGGTGCGAACCCTCGCACACCCGCACTAGTACACACCTGTGTCCGCCCACTCACAGCAGTTCACAACCCCCCAATGAAGCGAGGACACCATGAACGACCACCCCCGGCTCAGCATCGGGCTGCCCGTGTACAACGGTGAGGAGTATCTTCCCGAGGCGCTCGACGCCCTTCTCGGCCAGACCTACGAGGACTTCGAGCTCGTCATCTCCGACAACGCCTCGAGCGACCGGACCCAGGAGATCTGCCACAAGTACGCCGTGCGCGACTCCCGTATCCGCTACATCCGGCTGCCCCGGAACATAGGGGCGGCGCCGAACCACAACTATGTGTTCACCGAGTGCCGCGGCGAGCTGTTCAAGTGGGCCTCGCACGACGACCTTTACGCCCGGGACCTGCTGCAGCGCTGTGTGGAGGCCCTCGACGAGCGGCCCGACGTGGTCCTCGCCCACTCCGGGCAGGCGGTCATCGACGGTGACGGCAAGGTGACGGTCCCGTACGAGTACACGCTCGCCACCGACTCGCCGCACGCGCCCGAGCGCTTCCGCAGCATGCTGTTCGAGGCGGGCGGCGACGACTTCTACGGGGTGATACGGGCCGATGTGCTGCGCCGGGTGAAGCCGCACGACAGCTACCACCACGCGGACCGCACCTTCGTCGCCGAGATCACCCTGCACGGGGCCTTCCACCAGGTGCCGGAGCTGCTCTACTTCCGCCGCGACCACCCCGCCCGCGCCGAACGCGCCAACCCCTCCAAGCGCTCCCGCTGCGTCAACCTCGACCCGCGCCGGGCCGGACCGCTGCACCCGACGCCCCGGCTGCTCGCCGAGTACGTGTGGGGCTTCGCCTCGGCGATCAGGCGGGCCCCGCTGTCGCCGTCCGAACGGCGCGCGTGCTACCGGCACTTGGCGACCTGGCTGGCCAGCAGGGCCAGGCCGGGTGCCGGTGAGCGGGTCGAGGACCGTACCCCCGTGGACCCGGCGCTGCTCACGGTCTCCGTCGACGACCTGGTCGCCGGCCGTGAGGGGAGGCAGGCGTGAGTGCCGTCCGCGTCGGGGTGTTCGGGCTGCTCGGCTCGGGGAACCTCGGCAACGACGGATCCCTGGAGGCCGTGCTCGGCTATGTGTGCACCGAGCATCCGGACGCCGTCGTGGACGCACTGTGCGGCGGGCCCGAGGTGGTCAAGGCCCGCTACGGGATCGAGGCGACGCGACTGCACTGGTACGGGGGCGAATACCGGACCGCGTCCCGTGCGGGCGCGATCGCGGCGAAGGGCCTGGGCAAGCTCGTCGACATCGTGCGCACCGCCGCCTGGGTGCGCCGCCACGACGTGGTGATCGTGCCCGGCATGGGGGTCCTCGAGGCCACGCTGCCGCTGCGGCCCTGGGGTTTCCCGTACGCACTGTTCCTGCTCTGCGCGACCGGCCGGCTCTTGCGCACCCGGGTCGCGCTGGTCGGCGTCGGCGCGGACACCATCCGGGAGCGTCCCACCCGCGCCCTGGTGCGCTGGTCGGCGCGGCTCGCCTCCTACCGCTCGTACCGCGACACGCTCTCCCGCGACGCCATGCGCGCGATGGGTGTGGACACCGGGCACGACCGGGTCTGCCCGGACCTCGCGTTCGCCCTGCCGACGCCCGCGGAGAGCGAGCGGCCGGTCTCGACAGGCCTGGTCTGCGTAGGTGTCATGGACTTCCACGGCGGCAACGACGACCGGGCCCGGGCCGAGGAGATCCACCGGCGCTATCTCGACGGCGCGATCCGCTTCGTCCGCGCGCTCGTGGCGGACGGCCGCCCGGTCCGGCTGCTCACCGGCGACTCCTGCGACTCGCCGGTCGTGGCCGCGATCCTCGACGCGGTGGACTCACCGCTGGTCACCGCCGCCGAAGCGACCTCCCTCACCGAGCTGATGGAGGAGATGACGGGCGCCGACGCCGTGGTGGCGACCCGCTATCACAACCTCGTCTGCGCCCTGAAGGCCGGCACACCGACCCTCGCCCTCAGCTATGCGGCCAAGAGCGACGCGCTCATGGAGCGGATGGGCCTGGGCGGGTACTGCCACCCCGCCCGTGAGGTCGACGCGGACCGGCTGCTCGAACAGTTCCGGGAGCTGGAGAAGCGGGCGGGGGAACTGCGCCGGACCTTGGCCGAGCAGAACCTGGTCCTGACCGGGCAACTCGACGACCAGTTCCGCGAGTTGACCATTGCCCTGTTCCCGTCAGCCGGCCGCGCCCACCAGGAGACCCGATGAAGGTGACCGAAGTACCGGCGATCGCGGGCGCGTTCCTCTTCGAGCCCACGCCGCACGCCGACGAGCGCGGCTTCTTCAGCCGTACGTTCGACGCCGACGCGGTCCGCTCGGCGGGCCTCGACCCGCACGCGTTCGTCCAGGACAGCCTGTCCCGCTCGCTACGGGGCGTGCTGCGCGGTCTGCATCTGCGCTCCGGCGCCGGTGAGTCCAAGCTCGTGCGCTGCTCGTACGGCAGGATCTTCGACGTCGTCGTGGACCTGCGGCCGGACTCGCCCACGTATCTGGGCCAGGGGTTCTTCGAGCTGTCCGACGACGCGCAGACGACGCTGTACGTCCCGGCGGGGTGCGCGCACGGCTTCCAGGCGCTGACCGGGATCGCCGACGTCTCGTACCGGATCGACCGTGCGCACGATCCGGCCGAGGACGTGACGATCGCCTTCGACGACCCGGAGCTCGCCATCCCCTGGCCGCTGCCGGTCACATCGATGTCCGCACGGGACCGGCAGGCGCCGAGCCTGGCCGAAGTCCTGAAGCACAAGGAGAGTTGAGGCCGCCGTGGACCACTCGGACGAAGAGATCCGGCTGCCCCGATCGCGGCAGGCCAACGAGCGGCTGCACGCCCTGATCCCCGGCGGCGCCCACACCTATGCCAAGGGCGAGGACCAGTACCCCGAGGACCTGGCCCCCGTCATCAGCCACGGCCGCGGCGCTCATGTGTGGGACGTCGACGGCAACCGGTACATCGAGTACGGCTCCGGTCTGCGCTCGGTCAGCCTCGGTCACGCCCACCCGCGTGTGACCGAGGCGGCGCGGAGGGAACTGGACCGCGGCAGCAACTTCGTGCGGCCGTCGCTCCTGGAAGCCGAGGCCGCGGAGCGCTTCCTGGCCACCGTGCCGAGCGCGGAGATGGTGAAGTTCGCGAAGAACGGCTCCGATGTCACCACCGCCGCCGTACGTCTCGCCCGTGCCGTCACCGGACGCCCGCGGGTGGCCTTGTGCGGGGACCATCCCTTCTTCTCCGTGGATGACTGGTTCATCGGCACCACACCGATGTCGGCCGGCATCCCGGCGGCGATCACCGAGCTGACCGTGTCCTTCCCATACGGCGATCTGGCGGCCACGGAGGAACTGCTGCTGCGGTACGAGGGCGAGATCGCCTGCCTGATCCTCGAACCCGCCGGGCACCAGGAGCCCCCGCCCGGCTACCTCGAAGCCCTGCGTGAACTGGCCGACCGGCACGGCTGCGTACTGGTCTTCGACGAGATGATCACCGGCTTCCGCTGGTCCGAGGCGGGCGCGCAGGGCCTGTACGGCGTCGTGCCCGATCTGTCCACGTTCGGCAAAGCGCTGGGCAACGGATTCGCGGTGTCCGCGCTCGCCGGGCGCCGTGAGCTGATGGAGTGGGGCGGACTGCGGCACTTTGGTGACCGGGTGTTCCTGCTGTCCACCACGCACGGTGCGGAGACGCACTCCTTGGCCGCCGCGATGGCCGTCCAGACCACGTACGTCGAGGAGGGCATCACCGCGCAACTGCACTCCCTGGGGGAGAGGTTGGCCGCCGGGGTGCGCGCGGCCGCGGACGGTATGGGGGTGGGCGAACACGTGGTCGTCCGGGGCCGGGCGAGCAACCTCGTCTTCGCCACCCTCGACGAGAACGGGCGGCCGTCACAGGAGTACCGCACCCTGTTCCTGCGCCGACTGCTCGCGGGCGGGGTGCTGGCCCCGTCGTTCGTGGTCAGCAGCGCGCTCGACGAGGCCGACATCGACCGCACGGTGGACGTGGTCGCCCAGGCATGTGCCGTATACCGCAAGGCACTTGACGCCGCCGACCCCACGCCCTGGATGGGCGGCCGGGCGGTGAAGCCCGTCTTCCGCCGCCTGGTGTGAAACCCGCCTTAGGTCGTCCGGTGTGAGCCTGGGGGGCGTGAGGTGAGGTATCGGCTTGGGGTGTGGTGCCGTTGTGAGGTGAGGTTCCGGCGTGAGCCGGTGCGCCGTTGCGCGGGTCAGCGGCGGTCCTGGCGGTCGCCGCCGGCCCGCCGCTGCGCCACACGGTCGATCAGCCACGCGGTCGCGACGACCACGGCAAGAGCGGTGCACCAGCCGCCGAGTACATCGGTCGGATAGTGCGCCCCCAGGCCCACCTGAGCCCAGCCCATGGCGGACCCGACCACCAGCGCGGTGGTCAGGACGAGCGCGGTGCCGGCCGCCCTGCCGAGTCCGGTCCGCTCGGCCGCGACCAGCGCCATGACGAGCGCGACCGCCGTCACGTAGGCGGTGTGCCCACTCGGGTAGGACAGGAACTCGCCGTGAATGGTGCGCCCCACCACGGACTTGAGCACCGTGGTCGTCCCGACCGCGAGGGCGGCTCCGGCCACCACGAGCACCGCGGCGCGAGGGCGCCGCAGCAGCAGACAGCCCGCGACGGCGGCCACTCCCAGGAGCGCCGCTCCGGCGGGCTCGCCCCAGAAGTCGATGATCAGCGCGAGCCCGCGCCAGGGTGCCCGGACGCTGTCGTCCGTCGGGTCGACGAACCACCGGTCCACCCGGCCGGGTTCACTGTGATCCGCGTACATGATCCCGACGGTGACCACCGTCAGCGCGGCGAGGAGCGCCAAGAGCCCGAGTGCCGGGCGCAGCGGTGGAGGCAGCAGAACGGGCGCCGATCGGCGCCCGCCTTCCGTGCAGGGTCGACCTGCGGTGTCCAACACGAGCCCCCCGTCGCCCCGGAACAACGAGCCCCGAACGTGCCTGCGGCCGGGGCGGGTTGGCCTGAGGCGACGGGTCGGTTCCCGACTTGTCACCTTAACCAATCCCGCGCGGCTCGAGGGGCGTTCCGTCCCCCTCGGGGCGGCCGGCCGTTCGTCGGGTCCGAGTGCAGCCGTACGCCGCCGGTCAGGTCTGATCCCCTCCGCGCCCGAGGGCCTGGAGGATGTCGCGCACATTGCCGAACTCCCGCCCGGCGGGCAGCTCCGCGGTCAGGTCGATGAGCCGGTCCGGCGCATGTGTCTCACGCAGTACGTCGAGGACCCTCCCGCGGTCCGCGGGAAAGAGGCTGCGTCCCAGGTGCTGGGCGAGTTCGGTGCGCAGCTCCACATCCGCGGGCGTCATGCCCGGCGGGGTGGAACCCCTGGTGTCCGTACTGGGTGTGCGGTCCGCGCGGGGCTGGTCCTCGCCGGAGGGCTGCAGGTCGAAGTCCTCCTGCGCCCGCGTGGAGTGGCCTCCCTTCAGCTCACCCTGCATCCGCTTCTTGATCTCGTCGTCGCGCAGCGGTCCTGTCTTGTCACGTCCGTGCTGGGTCATGGTCCACCTCGGGAGTGGGGAGTCGTTCGGGGGCCTGTCCTGAGCGCTGGCTAGTCGGTGCTGCCCGCGAAGAGGGCGCCGGCGAGCTCGTCGTCGACCGTGTGCCGCACCTGTGCGGCCAGCATCCCGTCGGTCGCCTCGGTGGCGACCTCGACCACGCACCGGGCCATGTGCATGGCCTTGGGGTAGGTGGTGCCTGCGCGCTGGGCGACCAGGGCGAAGAACTCCTCCTGCCCCATACGGACCCCGGTGAGCGGCTCGGCCGGCGAATAGACGACCCGGCGCAGGTGTTCGCCGATCTCCTGCGGCAGTTGGGCCGCCGTCTTCTCCGCGACCGTGGCGGGCACGCGCTCGGCGAGGGTCTCCAGCGTGGCCCGTGTGGCGCGTTCGGCGGCGCCGCGACTGTCGAGCCGTGCGCGTGCCTGGACCTGTCCGATGAATGCGTCGTGTTGCATGGGGTCTCTCCTGCGTGCGTTCCGTACCCGTGCACCCGACGTACCCGGCAGTGCTTTGAGGACGTACGGCACGTCCGCTCCGCCTGCCCGGCCTTCGGGTCCGGCCCGGGTGCCCGGCGCCGGCACCCCCGAAACAGCCGGCCCCACCCGAAACAGCCGGCCACCCGAAGCAGCCACCCCATGCGGCCGCGTCAGCCGGCGAGAGGCTCCGACCCGGTGTCGCGCAGGGACTGGTGCGGGGACTCGCGCAGCTCGTGCAGGGAACGCTTCTGGCTGCCGTCCTCGTGGAAGTTCTCCGGCGCGAGCCAGGCGCGGAACGCCTCCTGGACCAGGGGCCATTCACCATCGACGATCGAGTACCAGGCGGTGTCGCGGTTGCGGCCCTTGTAGACGAGGGCCTGGCGGAACACGCCCTCGAAGGTGAACCCGAGTCGCTCGGCCGCCTTGCGCGACGGTGCGTTGAGGGCGTCGCACTTCCACTCGTAGCGCCGGTAGCCGAGCCGGTCGAAGGCGTACGCCATGAGCAGGTACTGCGCCTCCGTCGAGATCGGGGTGCGCTGCAGCAGCGGGGAGAACACCACATAGCCCACCTCGACGACACCGTTCTCCGGGTCGTGCCGCATCAGCGACAGGGTGCCGACCGCCCTGCTCGTCGCACGGTCGATCACCGTGTAGTGCAGCGGATCGTCGCTGCGGGCGGCGGCCGTGGCCCAGCGGCGGTAGGCGTCGGCGCTCTCGAAGGGCTCGTCGGGCAGATAGGTCCAGTTCCGGCCGTCGGGCGCGCTCGCGTACGCGGCGTAGAGCTCGTCCGCGTGACGTTCGGGGTCGAGCGGTTCGAGGCGGCAGTACAGGCCGTCCAGAGTGAGCTTCGCGGGCGCGGGACGGGGAGTCCAGCCGGGCAGCGGCTCGCCGATGGGCTGGCTGTATGCGTTCAGATCGACCACGTCATCCACCTGTGCCGGGTGCCTCTCGAGGGGCGCTCGTCGTCCGGGGGCCGGCGGCTGCGGAGCGACGGGCAGTGCTTTCGCGTAAATCTACGCAGGAGCCTCCCGGTGTGCCTGGTCAGCCCCGGGCGGCCTTTCTCCGCCGGTACGCCGAGACACCGGCTGTCAGGGCGAGCAGCGCGCCCAGCGCCACGAGAAGTGCTTCGCCGCCGGGCAGGACCCCGCCGAGGAAGTACCCGCTCAGCGTCAGCGTGGCGGCCCAGACGAGCCCGGCGGCCGACTGCGCCACGGTGAAGACCGCCGCCGGAACCCCGAGCGCCCCGGCGACCCGACCGGACAGCGTCCGCACCACCGGCACGAAGCGTGCCGCGACCACCGCCACCACCGGTCCGTGCCGGTCGAGGAGCTCACGGGCGGCGGCCACCGCGGAAACGACACGCTGCCCCTTCAGCCGGGCGATCAGCGCGGGCCCGGTGCGCCGCCCGATCCAGTAGCTCGTCTCCATGCCCAGGACGGTGCCGCCCGCACCGGACAGGAGCACCCACACGGGATGGAGACCGTGTTCGCCGGCCGCGCAGAGGACCCCCGCCGTGAACAGCACCCCGCCTCCCGGCAGCACCACCCCGAGGAGCGTGCCCGACTCGAGGAAGAGCACGACGAACACGCCGAGCGTGCCGAACGTGGCGAGCAGCGCATGTGCGTCGATCAACGGGGGCCACCCCCTGGCCCTTGGGGCGTGCGGCCGGGCGGGGTCACGATGCCGGTCGGGTACGGGGCGCGCACCGGCCGCCGTACCGCGCGGGGCAGTTGGGTGCGCACCGGTCGCCGTACCGCGCGGGGCAGTTGGGTGCGCACCGGCCGCGGGGTGACCAGGGTCCGGATGTCCGGCACGGAGGTGGGGAGCACCACGACGGACCCTGCGACCCCGCTCAGCACGCGCACAGGCGACCTTCCCGCCGACCTCCCGTTTCCGATCAAGGAACGCACGGATCGGCGGGTGCCGCCACCGGTCCCTGGACGGGGGAGGCGGGAGCGATGTCCTGGGCCGCACGTGCAACCGCCGCCCCGTAGACCTACGGTGAAAGGCATGGACATCGTCTCCCTGGGCCCACTCGCCGACCAACTCCTGGCCGCAGCGCCCGAGGCAACGGGCGACCGCAGCGCCAGAACCGTCTACGGAGGCCACGGACGCGCGCTGGGCCAGACCCTGATCGCGCTCCGTGCGGGGTCGGCCCTCGCCGAGCACCAGAACCCCGGCGACGCGACGGTCCTCGTCGTCCGTGGCCGGATCCGCCTGACGGCGGGGGACCGCTCGTGGGAGGGCAGCCCGTACGACCTGCTGCCCGTGCCGGACGCGGTGCACGGCCTGGAAGCCCTGGAGGACTCGGTCGTCCTGCTCACGGTGGCGCGCCAGCTCGGCTGACCGCTGGTTCGGTTGCGGCTGCGGCTTCGGTAACGTCTCGTCGAGCTCGCCCCTGCGGGAGGCGCGCGTCAGCGGCCCGTCGCGCCGTCGATCAGTTCGCGGATGATGTCCGCGTGCCCGGCATGGCGGCCGGTCTCCTCGATCATGTGGGCCAGGGCCCAACGCGCGCTGGGAGCGGACTTGTTCGGCGTGGGACGCGTCACCGGCGCGGCGAGGTCGGTGCACTCGTCCAGTACCGCGTTCGCCTCCGCGACCGTGGTCCGGTAGCGCGCCACCACCTCGGCGACGCCGTCCGCCGAGGGCGCGTGGAATGTTCCCGGCCAGTCGGCGACCTTCTCGCCGAGGAACGTCGCCCGCTCGACATACGTGAGGTGGTGGAGCAGGCCGAGCAGGTTCGTCCCCGAGGGCACGGCGGCGGTGCGTGCCTCCGGTTCGGGGGCGCCCTCCACCTTCGCGGCGACGGAGTGGCGCAGATAGTCGAGGAAGCCGCGCAGCACCTCGCTCTCGCTGTTCCCGGTCCGGGGCGGCGGGGCGTCACGCCGACGCCGACGTCGTGCTGGGGATGCCGTTGACTTCCGCCCCGTTCCCGCCTGGTCCCGTTCCACCGCGTCCGCGCTGCTCATGAGGGGCTCCTTCTGCCGGGTCTGCGTCCGAGTGTCACCCCCGGTCACCGTGGAGGGCGCGGCTTGTTGCCGTTCCGGCAAAGCGTCGAGTGGACGGTGCCGACCGGCACGGGGCACCTACCGGATCCCGCGGGGTGAGCCGTGTCTCACCGGGGCGGACCGGGGTTGCTATGCAACGAGGTGCATAGCAGGATCGAGGGCATGGCGCTCGACCACGCGATCCTCGTGTCCCTGCTCGAGAAGCCCGGGTCCGGATATGAACTGGCCCGGCGCTTCGAGCGGTCCATCGGATACTTCTGGACCGCCACCCACCAGCAGATCTACCGCGTGCTCAAGCGCATGGAGGGCGAAGGCTGGGTCGATGTCCGCGACGTGCCGCAGCACGGGCGCCCGGACAAGAAGGAGTACTCCGTGGCCGACGCGGGGCGTGCCGCGCTCTCCGCGTGGCTGTCCGCGCCGATCGAGCCCGAGAGCGTACGGCACGATCTCGCCGTGAAGATCCGGGGCGCCGCGTTCGACGATCCCGCGGCCCTGGTCGGCGAGGTCGAGCGGCACCGGCAGGTGCACGAGGACCGTCTGGCCCACTATCTCGCCGGCGAGGCCCGCGATTTCGGCGAGCCGCCGACCGAGGACGGCCCGCCGGCCGAGGACGGGCCCTCGGCCGGGGGCTGGCCGCTCGATGCCGAACGGGAGCTCCAGCACGTGGTGCTGCGCGGCGGCATCGCGTACGAGCGGATGATGATCGTCTGGCTCGACGACGTCCTCGCCACGCTCGCCCGGTTCGAGACCGGGCGCTGAACTCGGCCTCGCCACCGACCACTTCCTCCTGCCACACCACCCTCATCCGATCCGGAAAGGCGGACGTCATGGCCGACGCGCTGCTGTTCAACCCGCACACGTACGACCCCGCGCACTTCGACCCGGAGACGCGCCGGCTGCTGCGCGCCACCGTCGACTGGTTCGAGGCACGCGGCAAGCGCAGGCTCATCGAGGACTACCGCAGCCGTGCCTGGCTCGGTGACTTCCTCGCCTTCGCCGCTGAGGAGGGGCTCTTCGCCACCTTCCTCACGCCGTCCTCGGCCGCCGGCGAGGCGGTGGGCGACAAGCGCTGGGACACCGCCCGCATCGCCGCCCTCAACGAGATCCTCGGCTTCTACGGCCTCGACTACTGGTACGCCTGGCAGGTCACCATCCTGGGCCTCGGCCCGGTCTGGCAGAGCGAGAACCCCGAAGCCCGCGCCCGCGCCGCCGAACTCCTCGCCCAGGGCGAGGTGTTCGCCTTCGGCCTCTCCGAGAAGGCGCATGGCGCCGATATCTACTCCACCGACATGCTCCTGGAGCCGGACGGCCAGGGCGGCTTCCGTGCCACCGGCTCCAAGTACTACATCGGCAACGGCAACGCCGCCGGACTCGTCTCCGTCTTCGGCCGCCGCACCGACATGGAAGGCCCCGACGCCTACGTCTTCTTCGCCGCCGACAGCCGCCACGCGAACTACCACCTGGTCAAGAACGTCGTCGACTCGTCCAAGTACGTCAGCGAGTTCCGGCTCGAGGACTACCCGGTGGCCGCGAAGGACGTGCTGCACACCGGCCGCGCCGCCTTCGACGCCGCCCTGAACACCGTCAACGTCGGCAAGTTCAACCTGTGCACCGCCTCCATCGGCATCTGCGAGCACGCGATGTACGAGGCCGTCACCCACGCGCAGAACCGCATCCTGTACGGCCGTCCTGTCACCGCCTTCCCGCATGTGCGGCGCGAGTTGGCCGACGCGTACGTACGTCTCGTGGGCATGAAGCTCTTCAGCGACCGCGCCGTCGACTACTTCCGCACCGCGGGCCCCGACGACCGCCGCTACCTGCTCTTCAACCCGATGACGAAGATGAAGGTGACCACGGAGGGCGAGAAGGTCATCGACCTCATGTGGGATGTCATCGCCGCCAAGGGCTTCGAGAAGGACAACTACTTCGCCCAGGCCGCCGTGGAGATCCGCGGACTGCCCAAGCTGGAGGGCACGGTCCACGTCAACCTGGCCCTGATCCTCAAGTTCATGCGCAACCACCTCCTCGACCCGGTCGCGTACGAGCCCGTCCCGACCCGCCTCGACGCGGCCGACGACACCTTCCTCTTCGCCCAGGGACCCGCCCGCGGCCTCGGCGCGGTGCGCTTCCACGACTGGCGGCCCGCCTACGACACGTACACCCACCTGCCCAACGTCGCCCGCTTCCGCGAACAGGCCGACGCCCTCTGCGAGTTCGTGCGCACCGCCGCCCCCGACGAGAAGCAGAGCCGCGACCTCGACCTGCTGCTCGCCGTCGGCCAGCTCTTCGCACTCGTCGTGCACGGACAGCTGGTCCTCGAGCAGGCCGCCCTCACCGGTCTCGACGAGGATGTGCTCGACGAGCTGTTCGCCGTCCTCGTCCGCGACTTCTCCGCGCACGCCGTCGAACTGCACGGCAAGGACTCCGCCACCGAGCAGCAGCAGCGCTGGGCACTCGGCGCGGTCCGCCGTCCGGTCGTCGACGGGGCGCGTGCGGAGCGCGTCTGGCAGCGCGTCGAGGCGCTCTCGGGCACCTACGAGATGAAGCCCTGACTCCTTACGGCCGCCCCACAGGGCCGCACATAGGATGCGAGGCCGAAGGTGTCACGACGTAACGGGGACTGTGTGATGAGCGAGAAGGCTCGCAAACTCTTTGACGCACTCGACCTCAACGGTGACGGGCAGCTGACCCGGCACGAGGTGATCACCGCGCTCCGGGACAAGGGACCCACACTCGCCGCCCGCGGGGACCTGCCGTTCTGGGGAGTCCAGGACGCGGAGGCCTCTTCGGCGCTCTTCGACGCCGCGGACAAGAACGGTGACGCCGTGCTGTCCTTCGAGGAGTTCGCCGACGAGGTGAACCGGAAGTTCGGCTGGTAGCACCGCGAAGGGCGCCTTGCGGACCGATGTCCGCAAGGCGCCCTTCGCGCGCTCCTCGTGCCCAGGGGCGCTAGGCGTTGCTCCACCCGGACCTGTTGGAGAACGAGTCGAGCAGGTCCACCACGAAGACGAGCGTCGAGCCCGCCGGGATCAACGGTGAGGGCGACTGATTGCCGTAGCCGAGACGCGGGGGAACGATGATCTCGCGGCGGCCGCCGACCCTCATCCCCTTCACCCCCCGGTCCCAGCCCTTGATGACCCTGCCGCCGCCCAGGGCGAACTTGTACGGCTGTCCCCGGTCCCAGGAGGCGTCGAACTCCTTCCCGGACGCGAAGGTCACCCCGACGTAGTGGACCTTGACCACCATGCCCGGCTTGACCTCGGCCCCGTCCCCGACGACCAGGTCCCGGATGGTCAGCTCGGTGGGAGCGTCACCCTCCGGAACTTCGACCGTGGGCTTCGTCAGTTCACTCATCGCACCTCATTACTGTCGGTGACCAGGGGCCACGCGCCGATGTCCCGATAGCGCCGCGGGCCTGAGTGGCCCCTTACCGTGCTGCCGACCAGGTGCAGGCGTTCGGCCTGCCAGGGGCGCCCCGCGAAGCCGTCGAGACACGCGGCCGCCGCCGGAACGGACGCACTGTCGTAGCGCCGAGCGCGGGCCAGCGTGAGGTGGGGATGCAGCGGACGTGCGACGAAGGTGATGCCGCAGTCCCTGACCCGCGCCCGTACCGCCTCGGCCAACTCGTGCAGTCCGTCGAGATCCCCGCTGACCCCGCTCCACAGCACCCGCTCGTCGAAGTGTCCGCCACCCATCAGCGCGAGTTCGACTGTGGGGCGGGCAGCCGCCAGTTCGGCGAGGGGCGAACGAAGGCCTTGGACGGTCCGCACGGGCAGCTCGCCCAGGAGGGCCAGGGTGATGTGCCAGTCCTCGATGCGGTTCCAGCGCAGATCGGGATGGGCGGCGTAGGCCGGGTCCAGCGCGTGCGCAAGCTCCTTCTTCGCGTCGTCGGGCGGCGCGAGGGCGATGAACGCGTACTGGGTGGCGGTCTGGGGCGGCTCGGTCACGGATGTCTTCTTACCCCATGCGCCCGCGGGGACCGACCGGCACCCTGCGGTGCCTGGAAGAGTGACGCCCCCTCCAAGCACCGCACGTGAGGCTCTAGAAGAACCCGAGCTTGTCCGGGCTGTACGAAACCAGGAGGTTCTTCGTCCTCTGGTGGTACAGCGGACTCTCTGCCGCTGACCCGTGGAGATGGCAATTCGTGAGGCGGTCGGCCGTTGGCCGGTCCGTGAATGGTCCGGATTTCGCGCCCCGAGAGCCGGGCTCATGGTGCACCTGACCGCGTGCGTCGTCCACCTCGCCATCGGCGCCTTCTTGCTGGTGGACGCCTGGCAGGCTGATGAACCCGTCCGCTCCACCCGGCACGGACACGGGCCTGAAGAAGAGCAAAAGGTGAGTACGGACGCGGAAGCCCGGACGTCGGGAGGAGGAATGCGGTCGCCTCGTACCCTTCGGGGGTCAACGAGTTGCAGCGGAACTGTTCGGACGCTGCGGAAGCGGACAGCAGGGGCGGCAGCGAGGAGCGGGAGACGACGCAGCACCTCGCTAGGGAGGGGCGGCCAGAGTCACTTGGCGTTGCTCCACCCGGCCGTGCCGGAAAACGAGTCCAGCAGGTCCACCACGAAGACCAGGGTCGAGCCCGCCGGGATCAAGGGCGAGGGCGACTGATTGCCGTAGCCGAGACGCGGGGGAACGATGATCTCGCGGCGGCCGCCGACCTTCATCCCCCTCACCCCCCGGTCCCAGCCCTTGATGACCTTGCCACTGCCCAGGGCGAACTTGTACGGCTGTCCCCGGTCCCAGGAGGCGTCGAACTCCTTCCCGGACGCGAAGGTCACCCCGACATAGTGGACTCTGACCACCATGCCCGGCTTGACCTCGGCCCCGTCCCCGACGACCAGGTCCCGGATGGTCAGCTCGGTGGGAGCGTCGCCCTCCGGAACATCGACCTCGGGCTTCGTCAGTTCACTCATTGCACCCTCATCGCTCTCCGCCGAATGCCCTCCGCACGGGCCGTCCGGACACATGACACCCCATGCGGCAGACGGACACGCTACGGAGAGTGCCGAATCCGCCGGCAACAGGCCTTGGGCGTGGACGCCGCCTGGGCACAGCCGCTGGTTGCCATGGGGATCAGCCACTGGCATCCGAGGGCTTCTCCATCCTGTGGGTGCGGGTCTCGTTCAGGACTGGGCGGGCGGCCGGGGCGGGCACCGGCGTGGAACGGCGCCTGCACGACGCCGTGCTGCGCTGGCTGGTGGAGACCCACGCTCAACCGGTGCTTCCTGCCGCCGTACGGCGCGCACGGGACGCGAACGGCTCTCGCCAGGCAGGCCGGCGAGAGCGCGAGGCGTGACAGGTGCCGGGGTCACACCTGCGGCAGGGAGAAGGGGACGTGCCCGATGGCGCGGCCGGTCGTGTCGAGGAGTCGGCCCATACGTTTGCGTGTATGGAGGAAGACGGTGCGGTCGCTGACCTTCAGGTGCGGGAAGCGTTCCGCGAGATGGGCTTCGAAGGGGTCGATGGCGTGCAGGCCGCGCAGCCAGACCATGACGAGGAGGTTGTCGGAGCCGCTGACGGACACGGCCAGGCGGACCTCTTCCCGTCGGGCCAGCGCGTTGCCCGTGGCTTCGAGGTGGGTGTGCGGGACCGCGGTGCGGTAGAGCACGACCGTCGAGATCCCGGCGAGGGGATGGGCCAGATCGCAGCGGAAGGTGATGTCCCCGTTTCGGATCATCCGCTGGAGCCGGCGCCGGGCGGTGTGTTCGCTCATGCCGGTTGCGGCGCCCAGGTCGGTGTAGCCGAGGCGTCCGTCGCGGCCGAGGGCTTCCAGGAGGGCCTGGTCCTCGGGCGGCGGTCGATGGTGCATATGGGCGCTGTACGTGACCGGGTGTGAGGTGCGCGGGGCGGAAAGTTCCGCGTCGCCGGACCGTTCCATGGCCCGCATGCGCCAGTCGCCGCCTCCGCTGTACTGCGTGATGCCGAGGCGCGTGCGGGTGGACCGTACGCCTTTCAGGCCGCCGATCAGACCGTGTACCGAGCGGCCGAGGGCGGGCAGGTCGGCCGCGACGACCGACGCCAGGAGATCGAAGTCGCCGGCCGTCTCGTCGACGCTGAAGACCCAGGGCATGTCGGCCAGGGCGGCGCCGGCGGATTCCACGGCCCGGGGCCGGCACCTCACCTCGACGTAGGCGACGGTCGCCGCCTTCGCGGAGTCGTACGCGCTGACCCAGGCCAGTCCGCCCGTGCGCATCCGCTCCCAGTGGCGGGCCGCCGTGGTCGCGTCCACGCCGAGGGCCCTGCCGATCCGGGACCAGGGTGCCCGGGGAGCGGCCTGGAGAGCGTCGACGAGGGCCAGGTCCAACTCGGAGAAGGGGGAACTCGCGTCCGCGGTGCGGGAATCGGGGAGCGGTGCCCGTCCCGAGATGTTTTCCTGCAATTTTCCAGGTATTCCTGTCACGGACCAGATCGTAGGGGCACTTCCGGCCGATTCCCAGCCCCGGCTTCGGCCGCCCGGAGTCGAAGGAGTGCCGCGTGTCTGCTCCGCCCCCGCCGTCCACCCGGAGAACTGTCCGGATCACGATCGTGCTGCTGTTCACCGCCTGGCTGGTCGACTACGCCGACCGCCTCGTCATCAACCTCGCCCTGCCCTCCATCGGCGACGAGTTCGACGTGGGCCGCGGGGAACAGGGCTTGGTCGTCTCGGCGTTCTTCCTCGCCTACGCCCTGTGCCAGATCCCCGGCGGCCTGCTCGCCGACCGGTACGGCGCCCAGCGGATCATGCTCTGGGCCCTGCTGTCCTGGTCCGTGTTCACCGCGCTGACCGGCTTCGCCTGGTCGTTCGTTGTCCTGCTGCTCATGCGGTTCGCGTTCGGCGCCGCCGAAGGCATCTTCCCGCCCGCCTCGATGAAGGTCCTCGTGGAGCGGACGACACCGGCCGAGCGGATGGGCGCCAATGGCGTGATCATGAGCTCGAACGCCCTCGCCGGGGTCCTCACCCCGCTCCTCGTCGCGCCGCTGATCGCCGCTTTCGGCTGGCGTTCGGCGTTCTTCTCGACGGCGGCGCTCGGCATCTTCGTCGTGGTGGCGATACGGGTGTGGCTCCCCGCACCGCTGCCGGTGCTCGAGCCGGAGCCCCGCGTCGACCGGCGGCGCGCCGGGGGCGTCCTGCGCAAGGGTGTGATCTGGCGCTTCAGCACCATGATGTTCGGCTACAGCCTGATCGTGTGGGGTCTCAGCACGTGGATCCCGTCCTATGTGAGCGAGGAGTACGGCGTCTCGCTCGCCTCGACCGGGGCTCTCGTGGCGATTCCCGGCCTTGCCGCGACCGGCGCGATCGTCGTCGGCGGGCGGCTCGCGGACCGCCTCGGCGGCCACCACCGCAGGGTGATCGTGCCCAGTATGACGGTGGCCGCCATCACGTTGTTGTTCATGGTCTTCTCGCCGTCGCTGATCGGTTTCATCGTCTTCGGCACGCTCGCCACGACTGCCGTCTCCCTCTGCTACATGCCGATCCTCGCCGTGCCGCTGAGCGGCCTCGCGGCCGATGACGTCGGCGTGGGCAGCGGAGCGATCGTCTTCGGCGGCCAAGTGGCCGGCATGGTCGCCCCGCCCGTCATCGGCGCGCTCGCCGACGCCTTCTCGTTCAAGGTGGCCTTCGCTTCCCTCGTGCTCGGCGCGGCCATCGCCCTTGTGATGGCGCTGCTCACCCCGCAGGACGCCGCCTCCTTCCGGGCCGCCACCGGCGCGCCCGAACTGCCCACGCCCGCAAAGGAGCACTCATGACCGCCGCCTTGGCCGCGCGCCTGCTGTCCGGCTTCCCGGACCGGCTGCCCGGCCTGCTCGCCCTCTACGAGGACCTGCACGCCCATCCCGAGCTGTCCTTCCAGGAGTTCCGTACGGCGGGAGTCGTCGCCGAACTGCTGCGCGAGCAGGGCTGGGAGGTCACCGAGGGCGTCGGCGGCACCGGCGTCGTCGGGGTCCTGGCCAACGGCGAGGGCCCGGTGGTCCTGCTCCGTGCCGACATGGACGGGCTTCCGGTCGAGGAGCGGACGCAACTCCCGTACGCCTCCCAGGAGACGGCCGTCGACGGCGAGGGCAACAAGGTCCCCGTCATGCATGCCTGCGGCCACGACATGCACGTCACCTGTCTGCTCGGCGTGACCGCCCAACTCGCCGCAGTCCGTGGGGAATGGCACGGCACGGTCGTCGCCGTGTTCCAGCCGGCGGAGGAGGTCGGCGGGGCACCGGCCATGATCGAGGACGGTTTCCTGGAGCGCTTTCCGCGCGCCGATGTCTGCCTCGGCCAGCATGTGTCCCCGGCCCCCGTCGGTCTCGTCGGCACCCGCCCGGGCACGGTGATGGCCGCCTCCGACAGCCTGCGGGTCCGCCTTCACGGCCGCGGCGGACACGGCTCCACGCCGGAGACGACCGTCGATCCGATCGTCATGGCCGCTGCGGTCGTCATGCGGCTGCAGACGGTCGTCTCCCGGGAGGTGGGGGCGGCGCAGACCGCCGTGGTGACCGTAGGTTCGCTGCACGCGGGCACCAAGGAGAACATCATTCCCGACACGGCGGACCTGCGGATCAACATCCGCTCCACGACGCCCGCCGTACGGGAGCGGGTCCTGGCGGCCGTCGAACGGATCGTCCGTGCCGAGGCGGCCGCGTCCGGCGCGCCCAAGGAGCCCGAGATCACCGGGCTCAACGCCTTCCCCGTCACGGTCAACGACACCGCGGCCACCGGCACCGTACTGACCGCGATCGCCGAAGTCCTCGGCGGGGAGCGGGTGTTCACCCTGCCTGAACCCCTCACCGGCAGCGAGGACTTCGGCACCTTCGGCACGGCGCTCGGTGTGCCCTCGGTCTTCTGGCACTTCGGGGGCGGCGACCCGGCCCTCTTCGAGGGCATCGACCCTGACACCTTGCTGACGGACGGGCTGCCGGACACGGTCCCGGCCAACCACTCCCCGCACTTCGCCCCCCTACCCGAACCCACGATTTACACCGGTGTGACGGCGCTGCTCGCGGCAGCCGCGCACTGGTTGTGTGCCGGCGACCGACGGGAGAAGTGACGTGCCCCTGGATCCGGACATCGCGGACTTCCTGCGCAGCCTCCGGCAACTCGACGCCCCTGAACCGGGAGGGAACGCTGCGGCACAAGCCAGAGCGCGGCTGCGTGCGCTGACCGTCGACTCCCGGGTTCCGACGACGCAGCCGGAGGTCGCGACGGTGACCTCGGCGGTGCTGGCGGATTCCGTCCCGGCCCGCGTCTACCGGCCCCATGACGTGACGCCCGCGCCGACGGTGGTGTATCTGCACGGCGGCGGCTGGGTGGCCGGCGACCTCGACACGCACGACGTGCACGCCCGGACGCTGTGCCGCGACCTCGACGCCGTCGTGGTGAGCGTCGACTACCCGCTCGCGCCCGAGCATCCCTTCCCCGCCGCGGTCGACGATGCGTACGCCGCCCTCACCTGGGTCGCGCGGCACGTGGAGGCGTTCGGCGGCGACCCGGCGCGGCTGGCCGTCGGCGGCGACAGCGCGGGGGCGACGCTGTCCGCTGTGTGCGCACAGCAGGCCCACGCCGACGGACTGTCCCTGGCTGCCCAGCTGCTGGTCTACCCCAGCACGGACATGGCCGGCGCGTACCCGTCGCGTACCGAGAACGGCGAAGGCTACTTCCTCACGACCACAGAACTGCACTGGTTCTTCGAGCAGTACCTCGGCGTCAGCCCCGCCGATCCCGCCTCCGCTGCGTACGGCGCCGACCCGCGGGTCGCACCGCTGCGGGCGAAGGACATGTCCGGGCTCGCTCCGGCCGTCGTGGCCACCGCGGAATACGACCCGCTGCGTGACGAGGGAGACGCCTACGCCGAAGCGCTGCGGGACGTCGGCGTACGCGTCGAGCACCGACGGTTCGACGGCCTCGTCCACGGCTTCTACGGCATGGACCACATCAGCCCTGCCGCAGGGGAGGCGACGGCCTGGATCAACACCGCGCTGAAACGACTGCTCGGCTGACAACCCCCGCCCACCCTTGTCCGTGAAATCCCTTTGTCCGTAAGGAAGTCCGCATGTACCCGAACGACGACGGCGCCGATCTCGCCTACCTCAGCGCCACCGAGGCGCGACGGCTCTTCGACGCCCGCGAACTCTCCCCGGTGGAGCTGATGCGCGTCGTCATCGACCGCGCGGAACAGACCGAACCGGTCGTCAACGCCTTCACCGAACAGCTCTACGACGAGGCACTCCAACAGGCCCGGCACGCCGAGGACCGCTTCCTCGGCAAGGGCGGCCTGACGCCGCGCCCGCTCGAAGGCATCCCGGTCGCCACCAAGGAGAAGCACGCCATCGCCGGGCGCTCCCTCACCGAGGGCTCCCTCGTCAATGTCGGCAACACAGCGACCGAGAACGCCCCGGTCATCGACCGGATCCTGGACGCGGGCGGCATCATCCACGCCCGTACAGCCACCCCCGAGTTCTCCATCGCCTCCTTCACCCACAGCCGCCTGTGGGGCGTCACCCGCAATCCGTGGAACCCCGACTTCACCCCCGGCGGCTCGTCCGGCGGCGCCGGCGCCTCCCTCGCCGCCGGTACCGCGCTGCTCGCCTCCGCGTCCGACATCGGCGGCTCGACCCGTATCCCCGCCGCCTTCACCGGCACCGTCGGCTACAAGGCGCCGTACGGCCGGATCCCCGGCGTGGCACCGCTGTCTGCCGACCACTACCGCGGCGACGGCCCCATGGCGCGCACCGTCGACGACTGCATCACCTTCGCCAACGTCCTGGCCGGACCCGACCCGCGCGACCATGTGTCGCTGCGTCCGAAACTCGTGCTGCCGGCCGAGTACGACGCGGTCGCCGGGATGCGCATCGCCCTGTGCCTGCGCCTGGGCGCTTACGACGTGCACCCGGAGATCGAGGCCAACACCCGCGCCGTCGCCCGCGCCCTCACCGACGTGGGAGCGATCGTCGAGGAGATCGAACTCCCGTGGACCAAGGACGACCTCCTCATCAGTGCCGCCGCACACTTCTCCACCATCTTCGGCGCCCTCGTCCGCGAGATCGAAGCCGAGCACCGCGACCGGATGTCGCCGTACGCCGCAGCCTTCGCCGACACCATGGCCATCGCCCGGGAGCAGGTCACCTACCTCGACGGCCTGCGCGTCGAGACCCGGCTGCAGCGCGACCTTGCCGAGGCGATGGCCCCCTTCGACGCCCTGATCTGCCCGACCACGGCCGTCCCCGGGCTGCCCGCCGGGGACGACCTCCTGGGCCGTCTGGTGGTGAACGGTGAGGACCACGGCGAGCCGCTGTGGGCGGCCATGACCTTGCCCTTCAACATCAGCAACCGCTGCCCCGTCCTCAACGTGCCCAGCGGACACTCCAGTTGGGGCCTGCCGACAGGCGTCCAGATCGTCGGCCACACCTTCGACGACCCGACCGTCTTCCGCGTCGGCAAGACCCTGGAACAGCTCCGCCCCTGGTCCTACACCCCGAACCGCCGGCCGACCATCCAGCCGAGGCGCTCGTGCAGTCGGCCATTGGTTGACCGTCGGCCCCTCCTGACCCGGGCACCGGACGTGAGGCTCTAGAAGAACCCAAGCTTCTCCGGACTGTACGAAACCAAGAGGTTCTTCGTCTGCTGGTAGTGGTCCAGCATCATCTTGTGGTTCTCCCGCCCGATCCCCGACTGCTTGTAGCCGCCGAAGGCCGCGTGCGCCGGGTACGCGTGGAAGTTGTTCACCCATACGCGGCCGGCCTGGATCGAACGGCCCGCCCTGTAGGCGGTGTTGATGTCGCGGGTCCACACGCCGGCGCCCAGGCCGTACAGGGTGTCGTTGGCGATCTTGATGGCGTCGTCGTAGTCGTTGAACGACGTGACCGAGACGA
This sequence comes from Streptomyces mesophilus, assembly GCF_040300965.1. Classification (GTDB taxonomy): domain Bacteria; phylum Actinomycetota; class Actinomycetes; order Streptomycetales; family Streptomycetaceae; genus Streptomyces; species Streptomyces mesophilus_A. The sequence goes on from NZ_JBEPEW010000082.1 coordinate 29,923, forward strand.
CCGGGCCGAAGATCTCCTCCTGGAAGATCCGCATCCGGTTGTCGCCCTCGAAGATCGTGGGCTGGACGTAGTAGCCGCCGGCCATGTCGCCGTCGTACTCGATGCGCTGACCGCCGCTGAGCACCTTCGCGCCCTCGCGCTGGCCAATGTCGAGGTAGGAGAGGATCTTCTCCAGCTGGTCGTTGGAGGCCTGAGCGCCGATCATCGTGTCCGTGTCGAGCGGGTGCCCCGTCTTGATCCGTTCGGTGCGGGCGACGGCCGCTTCCAGGAACTCGCTGTAGTGGCCGCGCTGTATGAGGGCACGCGAGGGGCAGGTGCAGACCTCGCCCTGGTTGAGCGCGAACATGGTGAAGCCCTCGAGCGCCTTGTCGCGGAAGGCGTCGTCCTGCGACCAGACGTCGTCGAAGAAGATGTTGGGCGACTTGCCGCCGAGCTCCAGCGTCACGGGTTTGATGTTCTCGGAGGCGTACTGCATGATCAGCCGCCCCGTGGTCGTCTCACCGGTGAAGGCGACCTTGGCGACGCGCGCGCTGGACGCGAGGGGCTTTCCGGCCTCGGCGCCGAAGCCGTTGACGATGTTGACCACGCCCGGCGGCAGCAGGTCCGAGATCAGCGAGAGCCAGTAGTGCACGGACGCCGGGGTCTGCTCGGCCGGCTTGAGCACGACCGCGTTGCCCGCCGCGAGCGCGGGCGCGAGCTTCCAGACGGCCATCAGGATCGGGAAGTTCCACGGGATGATCTGCGCGACCACACCGAGCGGCTCCTGGAAGTGGTACGCGACGGTGTCGCCGTCGATCTCGCTGAGCGATCCCTCCTGCGCACGGATCGCCCCGGCGAAGTAGCGCAGATGGTCGACGGCGAGCGGGATGTCGGCGGCGAGCGTCTCCCGTACCGCCTTGCCGTTCTCCCAGGACTCGGCGACGGCGAGCTTCTCGAGGTTCTGCTCCGTACGGTCGGCGATCTTGTTGAGGATGTTGGCGCGTTCGGTGGGGGAGGTGCGTCCCCACGCGGGCGCGGCGGCGTGTGCGGCGTCGAGGGCACGCTCGACGTCCTCGGCGGTGCCCCGCGCGATCTCCGTGAAGGGCTGTCCGTTGACCGGGCTGGGGTTCTCGAAGTACTGGCCGCGGGCGGGCTTCACATACTCCCCGCCGATGAAGTGCTCATAGCGAGACTGGTAGTCGACGATCGCACCGTCGCTGCCGGGTGCGGCGTAACGGGTCATCTCGGTGGCCTCCCGGTTCCTGCCGCCCGCCGTTGGGCAGCACTGCCGGGAACGCTAGGGACGGGGAGGTTGCAACCACGTTGCGGCCGACTGTTCCCGGTCGAGGGCCCGCACTTCCGCCTGTACGTGGGCCCGCGCCCCGCGCGGCGAGGCCCCCGCAAGCGCCTGCCAGATGTCCAGGTCGTCGCCGCCCCAGGGGCTGCGCACCCAGTCCGTGAGCAGCTGCGGGTCGGCCCGGTCCACCAGCGCGGCCCGCAGCCCCATGTCCAACCGGTCGCGCAGCCGCACGATCTCCGGAGCACAGGAGGACGGCAGCAGCGGACCGTCGTACGCGCCCATCGCACCGGACACCGCGCCGGCGCCGAGCCGCCGCTCCACCAGGAGGAAGTCCGCCTCGACCGGGGTGGTCAGTCGGTAGGGCCGCGACGCGAGCAGCTCGGGTCCCAGGAGGCCGCGCAGCCGCGAGAGTTCGGCGCGCAGCGTGACGGGTGACATGGACTCGTCCTCGTACAGTGCGACGAGCAACTGGTCCCCGGTGAGGCCCTCGGGATGGCGGGCGAGCAGCGCGAGCAGTTCGCTGTGCCGGCGGCTCAGGCGCAGCTTGCGGCCCTGGGCCACGAGCAGCGCCTCGTCCCGGCCGAGCGCGTGCAGCGCGAGGGTCTCGGTGCGCTGCGGTGGCCGTTCCAGGGCCAGTTGGGCCTCGGCGGCGCGGGCCACGGCCTGGACGAAGGCGAGGCTGTGCGGATGGGCGAGCCCGTTGCCGCCGGTGATGTCGACGGCGCCGAGCAGCCGTCCGGTGTGCGGATTGTGGATCGGGGCGGCCGCGCAGGTCCAGGGCTGCACGGGCCGGCTGAAGTGCTCGGCGGCGAACACCTGCACCGGGCGGTCCACCGCGACCGCCGTCCCCGGCGCATTGGTGCCCATGGCGGATTCGGCCCAGCGGGCGCCCGGTACGAAGTTCATCCGCCCGGCGCGCCGCCGCGTCACCGTGTGCCCCTCGACCCACAGCAGCCGCCCCTGCGCGTCGCACACCGCGAGGAGGTGCTCGCCGTCCTTCGCGTACGTGGACACCAGCTCCCGCACCAGCGGCATCACGCGCGCCAGCGGATGGTCCTCGCGATAGGCGCCCAAGTCGCCGTCCACGAGCTCCACTTGAGCCGTGCCGTCCGGGCTGACCCGGGCCCGCGCCGACCGGCGCCATGAGGCGGCGACCTCCGGCCGCACCGGGCGCTCCACCGTGCCCGCCGTGGTGAACACGGCGTGAGCATGCCGCAGTGCACGCGTCCGCTCGGCCGGATCGGTGCCCGGCTCGAGGGCCACCCAGGAATCGCTCAACTCGGCCTCCGCGGCTACCGGTGCGCTTGCGGCCATCGTCACCCCGGGCACGGCAACGGGCAACAGGTCACACCGGGTGAACCCGCAACGGATCGCCGGGCCTGCCGGCAACAGGGCCTGGGCTAGTAGAAGTTGACCATCCGTATGTAGCGCGTCCAGTCCCACAGCGGACCCGGGTCGGTGTGGGTGGCGCCGGGGACCTCGTTGTGGCCGATGATGTGCTCGCGGTCGCGCGGGATGTCGTACGTCGCGCACAGATGCGCGGTCAGGGCCGCCGAGGACTCGTACATCGCGTGTGTGAACCACTTCGGCTGGTCCACCCAGCCCTCGTGCTCGATGCCGATGCTCTGCGTGTTGTACGTCCAGTTGCCCGCGTGCCAGGCGATGTTCCGGTCGCGTACGCACTGCGCGACATTGCCGTCCGCCGAGCGCACCACGTAGTGCGCGGAGACCTGCTTGGCCGGGTTCTGGAAGATCCCGAGCGTATCGGCGTACGTCTCCTGGGTGACGTGGATGACGATGTGCGTCAGCGGATACGTGGTCGGCCGGTTCGAAGCGGTCTGGTTGGAGCTGCTCGCGGGCACCCAGTCCGCGTCGGGGTAGTCGGCGACGGCGGTCGGTCGCGCTGCGGTGGTGCCGCCGGCGAGCAGCGCGGTGGGGACGGCGAGTGCGGCGCCCTGAAGCAGGCGCCGTCTGCTGGGCAGAGCGCGGGCCGGGTCCATGGTGCTCCTTCCACGGTCGATGCGGTCGATGCGATCGGTACGGCCGCGGGCGGTACGTCGGCCCACGCGTGGTGACGACGTTACGGGCAGGGGCAGTTGGGCTGGAAGGGGGCGGGCCGCGCCGTTGACGGGACGCGGGCCGTACCGGACTCTCATCAGGGGATACGTGCACGTAGGGGGATCGGGGGATCATCGTGCGACACATGCGTACTGCTGTGCATACGGGGGCTGTGGTGCTGGCGGGCGTGCTGCTCGCGGCCGGCTGCGGTTCCGGCGGCGGGGACGGAGACGGGGACTGGCTGCGCGATCTGCAGTCCTCAGGAGCGGCGGACGAGCAGCAGCCGCCACCGTCACCGAGCACCACACCGCCGATGAGCGACACCGCGTACGACGCACTGCTCGCCGAGGCGACCGATCCGCTCAACACGGCGCTGGCCGGCATCGGGAAGGCGAAGTCCGACAAGGCGGCCGACGAGGCGTTCACCGCGGCCGTCACGGCGGCGGGCGAAGCGGACACGCTGCTGCGTGAGGTCGACACCCCGGACCGGGCCGATCTGGCGCACCAGGATCTGCTCACCGCGCTCGCCGGTCTCTCCGGACAGCTGGAGAGCGCCCAACAGGGCCGAACCGACGGCACGTTGTGCACCGGCAGGGCGGCGGTCGCGCGCTTCGGCTCGGACAAGGCCCTGGGTACGCTCGACGACGCGGCGGAGGCACTCAGCGCCCTCGGTTACACCCTCGACATCGCCGCCCCGAAACTTCCCGAGGAGACCAGCAAGCGGCTCCCCAACGGCCGGATGGTCAAGGACGGTTCACGGGCCGGCCGGGGCGTGCTGAAGATCGACGGCGGCAGCCAGGACGCCGTGGTGACCTTCGCGCGCGGCGGCAAGGCGGCGTTCTCCGTCTATGTGCGCAAGAACGCCAAGGCCCAGGTGAAGCGCATCTCCGACGGCACATACACGATCTACTTCACCTCCGGCGAGGACTGGAACGGCTCGGCGCGCGGCTTCAACCGCGGCTGCGCGCACGAGAAGTTCGAGAAGAAGGCCCCCTTCAGGACCACGACGACCTCGACCCGGATCACGTACACCATCTTCACGATCGGCCTGAAGACCACGATCGGCGGCAACTCCCCGGTCAGTCCCGTCCCACCCGGCACGATCCCGAAGTAGCCCTGAGGGCCCTGTGCCCGAATGACCTCGCGTGATCAGGCCTTGGGTCCGCCACGGACCGGTTTGCCGTCGACGGTGCGCCGCTCGTTGTCCCGCAGACGGGGTTCGTAGTGGCCGTAGAAGACCTTGGCGACGAGGTCGCGGCGGCTGCGTACGTCCGCCTTGCCGAAGATGCTCTTGAGGTGCTGCCGCACGGTGTGCACGGAGATCACCAGGTCCTCGGCGATCTGCGTGGTGGAACTGCCCTGCAGGACGTGCCGGGTCACCTCCCGCTCGCGTGCGGTGAGGTTGTACGCCGACATCAGCAGCGAGTGGATACGGGCCGGACGGCCCGGCTCGATGATGATCGCGACCCGCGGCGGACCGGCCGACACCAAGCTCGTCCCGTGCAGCACCAGCCAGGTCCCGGAGTTGGACAGGACGCGCGCGACCGCCACCTCGCCCGGCCGCCCCGGTTGCGCGCCGGTGCGCATCGCCCGGCCCGCCAGGGCCGGCACCACCGACGGCAGACGCCCCGCGTCGAAGTCCCCGTCCGGGAGGTCCCGCAGCCAGCGCTCGACCCCGGGAGTGGCGGATTCGATGTCCCAGTCGGCGGTGAGGATCAACAGGCCCGGTGCGTCCGGTCCGTCCGGGTCCGCGGCCTCTCCCACCAGCAGCGCGCGGCGTGCGCCTTCCGCCAGGTGCGGGGCCAGCGCCCGGAGGAAGCTCTTGTCCCTCTCGTCGAACATCGGCTGTCCGGGCTCACGGTAGAGACCGAGCGCTCCCCAGACGTCCCCGGCCTTCGAGCGCAGCCCGGCGATCAGCTCCTGGTCACCGCCGAGGGCGATGTTGCGCTGCCAGCGTGGGCTGTGAGAGGGATCGCCGTCCGTGGCCTCGTGCAGCGTGCTGATGCCCGAGTCCGAAAGCACCACGTCCGCAAGCTGGTTGACGTCGTCGCCGTAGTACTCCTGGGCGAGCCAGTCGGCAGGGAAGGCGGTCATGCCGGGGTGGTAATGGCTGGTGATGAGCAAGGACGCCGGATCGAGGGTGTACCAGCAGGGCACCGAGTAGAACGGCACCGTAGCGGTGATCACCTCGGTCGCCTCCTGCCAGAACGTCACGAGGTCGCCCGGCTGCCGGGACATCCGCGCGATCTTCTCCAGCGCCCGCTCCCTCACACCGCCGACTGTAGGACCGATCGGGGCCTGTGCGGATACCCCAAGTGAGGTATGTCCCGCCGGCCGGCGCGTAGTTAGCGTCATCGGCGACACCTCACCAAGGGGGAGCCATGAGCGAGAAGTCGCAGGTGCGCGTTCTGGGCGCGGACGAGGGCAGGATCATTCCCGGCATCGGCCACGTGGCCAACCGGTTCATGATCGACGGAGCGGAGACCGGTGGACGGTTCGCACTGGTCCAGCATCTCTTCGAACCCAGGGCGCTGGCCGCCCCGATGCACCGGCATCACGACGAGGACGAGTACACCTTCGTCCTCACCGGCACCATCGGCGCGGTCCTCGGCGGCACCGAGGTGTACGCCGGCCCGGGCGACCTGATCTTCAAACCGCGCGGACAGTGGCACACGTTCTGGAACGCCACCGATGAACCCGCGAGCGTTCTGGAGATCATTTCCCAGGCCGGTCTGGAGGACATGTTCAAGTCCTTCGAGCAATTGACCGGTATGCCGACCCCGGAGGCGCTCAAGGAGATGGCCGGCAAGGTCCACGTCGACGTGGACTTCGACAGTACGTTCCCGCTCGTCGAACGCCTGGGCCTCGCCTTCTAGGCGGACGCCGTGGCCGGCCCCCGGAGGAGCCGGCGGCAGCGGGCCTTCAGCGCTGTGCTCCCGCCACCGAAGCCGGATCGTCCAGGACCGCCCGTACCACCGAATGGGCCGCACCCAGCAGCGGGCCTTCCGAGCCGAGCTGCGAGACCGTGACGGTGCCGCCCTTGGGGCGGGCGGGGTCCGCTGTACGGCGGGCCAGTTCGCGCTCCAGTGAGGGCAGCAGCCAGGGGGCCAGGCGCGACAGGGCGCCGCCCAGTACCACTGTCTGCGGGTCGAGCAGGTTGACCGCACCGGACAGCGCGATCCCGAGCGCCGACCCGGCCGCGCGCAGCGCCCGGCGTACCTGCGCGTCCCCGTTCTCGGCGCGGGTGGCGAGCAGGCCGATGCCCCCTTCGCCGTACGGGAGCCCGGCGGCGCGCAGCACCGCCTCCTCGCCGGCGTACTGCTCGAGACAGCCACGCCCGCCGCACGGGCAGGCGGGGCCCTCGGGCCGTACCGGCACATGTCCCAGCTCGCCCGCGAACCCGTGCGTGCCGCGCAGCAGCCGGCCGCCCACGACCACGGCCGCGCCGATACCGATCTCCGCCGAGACATGGACGAAGTCCTGCGGCGCGGGATCGCCGCCGATCCACAGCTCGGCGAGCGCACCGAGATTGGCCTCGTTGTCCACGCTCAGGGGCAGCCCGTCGAGCAGATACGGGCCGAGGTCGAGTTCGCTCCAGCCGAGGTTGGGGGCGCGCACCACCGTGTGCGAGTCGCGGGCGACCAGGCCGGGGACCGCGACCGCGAGCCCTGCGGGGCGCAGGCCCGCGCTGCGGCTAGCGGTGGTCACCTCCCGTACGAGACGCGCGAGTTCCTTGAGGACGGGCTCCGGCGGGCGGCCCCGGTTGTCGCTCTCCAGGGAGGCGCGGGCCCGCACCTTGCCGTGCAGATCGACCGCGCACACGGCGAGATGGTCGACGCCGATCTCCGCGCCGATGCCGACGGGCCCGCGCTCTCCCACGGTCAGGGCGCTGCCGGGGCGGCCCACGGTGCCGGGGCGTTCGGGACCGAGTTCGACGAGCAGGTCCGCGCGGATCAGTTCGTCGACGAGGGTCGAGACGGCCGCGCGGGTCAGTCCGATACGGGTGGCGACGGCGGCGCGCGAGAGCGGGCCGTGGGCGGTGATGGCCTGGAGGACCAGGGAGAGATTGCGGCGGCGGATGCCCTGCTGGGTGTTGGGCAGGAACGCCGGGTCGCCGAAGCCGCCGTTGCCGGGGAGCTCAGTGGTCATGAGGGGGCTCCTCAGAGGGTGGAGGTACGGTCGGCCGCCAGGAGCGGTGTTGCGTCGCCGAGCACTGCGGCGATCCGGGCAAGGCTTGCGTCGTCCCTGGCCGTCGGCTCCAGGACGGGCCCTTCGGCCGTGCCCCAGCGCCGCGCCACCGCCGCCGGGTCCTCGCCGGTCAGCAAGCCCGCG
>NZ_JBEPEW010000083.1:0-37112 GCF_040300965.1 Streptomyces mesophilus
GGCACGCCGGGGGGGTTACTGCGGGTGGGCACGCCCGGGTGGGTACTGCGGGTGGGCACGCCCGGGTGGGTACTGCGGGTGGGCACGCCCGGGTGGCTACGTGCGGGTGGGCACGCCCGGGCGGGCCGCTTCCCTAGCGCGCGGCGGGTTCGTCCTTCGCGTATCCCGGCTTGAGCGGCATGTTCTGGCCCGGCAGCACGCTCGCGTTGATCTCAAGCGTGGCGAAGTGGACGCCCGGCTTGAGCTTGGTGCCGAGTACGTCGTTGAGCTCCTTGACGTACGCCCCGGTCAGGTTGAACCGCCAGTTGTCGGGCCCGAGGCTGACCTTCCCCTGGTTGATCCGCGGCTCGAGGAGGTGGGTGAGGAAGTCGACGGTGTCGTAGCTGGAGAGGTGCAGTTGGTGCGGGACGCGCTTCTCGTCGATGTACGCGTTGCCGCTGGCCTTGTTGATGAACGGGAAGTCGTGCAGCCAGAAGCCGTCGATCCGGTGCGAGCGGCCCGTCCTCGGGTTGGTGAACTTCCAGCCGCCCGGGTACCAGATCCGGCCGTTGAAGACGTTGATGCCGCTGTAGCCGTCGGATCCGACCGGGGTCCAGACGCCCTTGGCGCCCTTCAGGGCGCCCACCGGGCAGATCGCCTCGATCCTGATCCCGGCACGCTTCATCTCGGCGAGGAGTTCCTCGCCCATGGGCAGCGTCCCGGTGCCCGACTGCGCGAAGAACCACCAGGCGAGCCCCGTGCTGGGGATCTCGTCGTAGTAGTGCCCCTCGGGTTTGTCGTTCTGCCCGGTCGGCGGGTTGTAGAAGGACGGCCCGCAGTTGGTGGCAGGCGGATTGCCCTTCGGGTACTCGGGATCCGGTCCCGCGGCCTGGGCGGCCGATGCGGTCAGGGACAGCAGGGCCGCGGCGGTCAGCGCCACGGTCGACTTGGTGCAACGCACGGAGGGCTCCCTCGGTGTGACCCCCCTGTGGGTGCAGGAATCACTCCATCCGACGCAAGGCCGGCCGTCGCGCTGGGCGCGGCCGTACGAGGCGGCGCCGGGGTACCGCTCAGGCTCCCGGACCTACCGCTCACGCTCCCGGGCGCACCGGAAGTGACGCGTCGTCAGCACACTTCCGGATGTATCGGGCGCAGTACGGCATACGACCTGAACCAACGCTCGTTGTTCCGCCGAGAGTTCACACCGGCACAATCCGGTGGCCAAGTAGGAGGCACTCCTTGGATGCCGGCACCACCCTGCTCGGCTCGACGCTGGCCTGCGTGGGGGTCCTGGGCGCCGCCTTGGTGGCGTACCTCGGCAAACGCGGCGAGAACGCGCTGACCGGGTACTCGAGTCTGACGGAGCGGTTACAGAGCGAACGCGACCGCCTTGAGCGCCAGGTGGCGGAGCGCGACTCGCGCATCGCCGAACTGGCCACCCTGCACGCGGCCGACCAGTCGGAGATCGCCCGGCTGCGCCTCGATGTGCACCGCCTCGGAGGCCCGCAGTGATCCACACCGTACGACGCCGTGCCCCGTTGCCGGGGGGCGCGAGGTGCGTCACCCCCGCTTCGGCCCTCGCCCGCCCCCGGAGGCACCCGTGACCAACCGCATCGAGCGGCTGCTCGCGCTGCGCTGGCGCAAGGTCTTTCTCGTCTGTGTGCTGATCGCGCTGTGCGGAATCGCCGTGATCCTGTGGGCGCGCATCGACGAGGGCGAGCGCCGGGCCGACCGGCTGGCCCAGGAGGCGACGCGCAGGGGCGAGGCCCTGTCGACACTCGCCGAGGATGTCCGCACGCTGCGCCGGCAGGTCTCGGCGGCGGGTGAGACCCCGGCCGTGCCCGACCCGTCCGAGGCGGTGGACGATCTGCTGGCCAGGGTCCGGGTACCGGCCGGAACTCCGGGTGCGCCCGGCAAGGCCGGTCAGAGCGGGGCCCGCGGCGAGCGCGGCCCCGCCGGCACTTCCGGTCCCCCCGGCGCGGACGGTGGGCCCGGCCCGTCGGGTGAGCCGGGAGCCAGTGGCGCCCCTGGTCCTGCGGGCGCGGACGGCGCCATGGGTCCGGCCGGTCCTGCGGGGCCGCCCGGCGACGGCGGTACGAAGGGTGAGCGGGGTGAGGCGGGGCCCGCGGGACCCGCGGGCCCCGAGGGTGCGCAGGGTCCGCGCGGTGAGGCGGGTCCGTCCTGCCCGGACGGCTACAGCCTCCAGGTACCGGCCACGGATCCCGACGCCCTCGTCTGCCGGCGCGGGATCGCGCCCTCGCCGTCCCAGGCGGCGGCGATCCTGCCGGTCCTGCCGACGCTGCGGCGGCGGCCGGGCCCTGCGGAACAGGACGACGGCGGCGAGGACGTCCAGCCGGAATAGGTCCCGCCCGGCTCAGCGCCCCGGTCGACATCTCAGATCCCGCCCGGCTCAGCGCCCCGGCCGACATCTCAGATCCCGCCCGGCTCAGCGCTCCGGCCGCGCCTCGGCACCGGTTTCCCCCGAGTCCGCGGCGTCCTCGCCGGCGATGCGGCCGACATGGCGGCCGCTGGGTCCTGTTCCGGTGGTCGACGCCCCGCCGTCCGCGCTCTGCGTCGGCTCACCGCCTGCCGGGCGGGAGCCCGCCACCGCCGCGTCCTGGGCGACGTCGCTCTCGCGGGGTGTGCCCGCGGGCCGGGCGCCCGAGCCCCATCCCTGACGGATCCGGTCGAACCAATGCCGCACGCTGGTCGCTGCGTTCATGGCCGGACGGGTACCACTCCTCGTGCGTCCCACACGGGCCGGTGCCGTACCGGGCGCGTCCCACACGAGTCGATGCGTGCCGCGCGCATCCCGCACGGAGCGGTGCCGTACCGGGCGCGGGTGAGGGGAGCCCGGCCGGGTACTCGGCGCCTCGTCGGTACGTACCGGATCGCGTCCGCAGGAGGGACCATGGCCGACCGGGTGGTGGACGTCTGGGGTGAGCGGGCTCCCTTCGCGCCCGGGGAGATCTGGCCCCAGCGCGTGGACGAGCACCTGATCGTGCCGCGGTCCGAGGTGGAGCGCTGGGTGCCGTCCGCCTGCGTGCTGTGCTCCAACGGCTGCGGCATGGACATCGCCGTCGCCGACGGACGCATCGTAGGGGTGCGAGGCCGCGCCGAGGACCGCGTCAACCACGGGCGGCTCGGCCCGAAGGGCCTCTACGGCTGGCAGGCCAACCACTCCCCCGACCGGCTGACCGAACCGCTGGTCAGGGTCGACGGCCGGCTGCGGCCCACGGACTGGGAGTCCGCGATGGGCGCGGTGGCGGGCCGTTCGCGCGAAGTGCTCGACCGGCACGGCCCGTTGGCGATGGCGTTCTACACGAGCGGGCAGTTGTTCGCCGAGGAGTACTGCCTGCAGACGCTGATCGCACGGGGCGGCATCGGCACCCCCCATCTCGACGGCAATACGCGGCTGTGCACCGCGACAGCCGAGTGGGCGCTGATCGAGAGCTTCGGCAGTGACGGGAACCCCGGCTCGTACCGGGACTTGGATCTGTGCGACACCCTCTTCGTGGTCGGGCACAACATGGCCGAGACACAGACCGTCCTGTGGTCACGCGTCCTCGACCGGCTGCACGGGCCCGGCCGCCCGCGCCTCGTGGTCGTCGACCCGCGCACCACCCCCACCGCCCGGAAGGCGGACGTCCATCTGCCGATCCGGCCCGGCACGAACGTGGCCCTGCTCAACGCCCTGCTCGGCGAACTGATCGCCAACAAGTGGGTGGACGAGCAGTGGGTGCAGCGGCACACCGTCGGGTACGAGGAACTCCAGCGCATGGTCGGAGACTGGAGCGCCGAGCGGGCGGCCGGGATCTGCGGTGTCCCAGCCGAGGACATCCGCTCCGCCGCCCGGATCATCGGCACCGGCGAACGTCTGGTGTCGACCGTGCTGCAGGGCGTCTACCAGGCCCATCAGGCGACGGCCGCGGCCGTGCAGGTCAACAACGTCCATCTGCTGCGCGGCATGATCGGACGGCCCGGCTGCACGGTGTTCCAGATGAACGGCCAGCCCACCACCCAGAACACGCGTGAGACCGGCGCGAACGGCACCCTGCCGGCCTTCCGCAACTGGCAGAACCCCGCCCATGTCCGCGAGCTCGCCCTCGCCTGGAACATCGACGAACTGCGGCTGCCGCACTGGGCGCCGCCCACCCATGCGATGGAGATCTTCCGTCAGTGCGAGACGGGAACGGTCAAGTTCCTGTGGGTGAGCGGTACCAACCCCGCCGTCTCGCTGCCCCGACTGCACCGCATCCGCGCGGTCTGCGACCGCGAGGGGCTGTTCCTCGTGGTGTCCGACGCATTCCTCACCGAGACCGCGCAGCTCGCCGATGTCGTCCTGCCCACCGCCATGTGGGCGGAGAAGACCGGCTGCTACACGAACGCCGACCGCACGGTGCATCTGTCCGAGAAGGCCGTCGAGCCACCCGGGCTCGCCCGCAGCGACTTCGACATCCTGCTGGACTACGCCCGGCGTCTGGACTTGCGGGACAAGGACGGGGCGCCCCTGGTGAAGTGGGAACGTCCCGAACAGGCCTGGAACGCTTTCACGGCACTGTCGCGTCAACAGCCCTGCGACCAGAGCGGATTGACGTACGAGAGGCTGCGCGGCGCCGGGGGCGTCCAGTGGCCGTGCACCCAGGATTCCCCCGAGGGCACCGAGCGCCTCTACGCCGACCAGGTCTTCCCCACATCCGCCGCCGTGTGCGAGGACTACGGCCACGACCTGGTGACCGGCGCACAGAACGACGGGGACGAGTACCGCGCGAACGACCCCGCCGGACGTGCCGTGATCAAGGCCGCCCCGTATCTGCCGCCGCATGAACCGGCGGACGGGGACTTCCCGTACGAACTCACCACCGGACGCGCCGTGCACCACTTCCACACCCGCACCAAGACCGCCCGGGCCGCTCGACTGCAGGGTGCGGCACCGGAGATGTGGGTCGAGCTGTGCCGAGACGACGCGGCCCGGCTCGGTGTCGAGGACGGCGATCTGATCCGGGTGCGCTCGCGCCACGGCGAGATCGAGGCCGCCGCGGTGCTGCGCTCCGGCCGCCCCGGCGTCGTCTTCGCGCCCTTCCACTTCGGATACTTCGACCGGACCGACCGCCACCGGCACACCCGGGCCGCCAACGAACTCACCCGTACCGAATGGGATCCGGTCTCCAAGCAGCCCGTGTTCAAGGCGACCGCGGTACGGGTGGAGCGCATCGGGCCCGCCTCGGCCGTGGCGCCCGGCGAGGAGGCGCCATGAGCAGGGTCGGGACGCTGTTCGAGGATCTGTACCGGGCCGAGGTCGAACTCGCCCGCGACTACCGGTCGGTGGCCGAGCGGCAGGTGGCGGATCCGGGCACCCACTACATGTGCGGGACGCTCGCCCGCCGGGCGCAGGCGCGTGCCGAGCGCCTGGCGGAGCTCGCCGAACCCTTCGCCGCGGACCTTTCGCGCTCGGAGGTGGGCGAACGGACCGCCGCGGCCTGGGAGTCCATGCGGGACAAGGCGTCCGCGACCCTGGGGCTGCACGCGCCCGCGGGACTGCATCTGCTGCACGATCTGCGGCGGTTGTACGCGAGCGCCTCGCAGGTCCAGGTGAACTGGGTCCTGCTCCAGCAGATCGCTCAGGCCCTGCGCGACCGCCGACTGCTCGACGAGGCCGACGCGTCGGGGCGTGAAGTGGTCACGGAGGTGAAGTGGGTCAGGACCCGCCTGAAGGAGGCGGCGCCGCAGGCGCTGCTGGCCGCCGAGTGAGGCCGGCTTCCGAGCAGGCTAGGTACGGTCGCCCTTCGGCTTCCCCGACTGGTCCGGTGTGCCGTGCGGCGGCGGGCTCATGGGCTCCGGCGACGTGGCCGGCGTGACGGTCGAGCCCTTCCGGCTGCGCGAGTGCTCCGGGTGCGGGGCGGCCGGATTGCCGCCCGAGGGCCCGCTGCCGTGCTCGACCTGCCGGAGCCGCTCGGTGAGCAGTTCGAGCACTCCGGTCCGCTGGGCGTGGCCGCGTTCGTACGCGAGCAGCCCGGCCAGCGCGTCGGCGTCGAGGGCGCGGATGCGGTGCTGGAGTGCGCCGAGCGGCAGTTCGTCGTAGTCAGGCAGCGGCAGCGCGTCCTGTCCACCGCGCCCGGCGTCCGTCGGACGCTCCCGAAGTGCCGGCCCGGGCGCCCGTCCTCCCGCCTCTTCCTCGGCCGCCGTATCCGTCATGTCGAGCGCGACCTTGGTCCAGCCGTGCTCGCGGCGGTCGAAGTCCTCGTAGGCCTCGATCGCATCCTGTGTGCCGGCCCACTGAGTGACGAACGGTGTGAGGTCGAGCGCCCCGGTCCGCACCATGTCGACGAGGTGCGGGATGTAGCGGCGGTGGTTGCAGTTGCCTCCTTGGAGCGTGAGGTTCTTCTGCATGGCCTGCCCGATGGGGAAGCGGTCGGCATGGGGCGGATAGACACCGATCATGCCGATGGTGCCGGCCTTGGCCGCGAGATCGACGGCCCAGCGGGCGGCGAGGCTCGGTGCGTCGCCCGGCAGCCAGGTGCCGTGCGGGCCGGGGTGCTGCACGCGGGCCGTCTGGCCGCGCTCCTCGTCGAACTCCTCCTGGGCATCGGCCAAAGCGTCCGCGGCCGGGCCGCTCACGGGTCGTTCGGCATCGATGCCGACGGCCTCGATGACGCGGTCGACGCCGATCCCGCCGGTCATCTCCAGGACGGCCTCCACCGGGTCCTCGGCGTTGAAGTCCACCGTCTCGGCGTGCTGCCGGCGGGCCAGGGCCAGCCGGTCCTCGACACCGTCGACGACGATGACCCGCCCGGCGCCCTGCAGCCGGGCCGCGAGCGCGGCGCACTGCCCGACGGGCCCTGCGCCGAGGACGGCCACGGTGTCACCGCTGCCGACCTGGGCGAGCTTCGCACCGAACCATGCGGTGGGCATGATGTCGGACAGCAGGATCGCCTGAGCGTCGTCCACCGACTCGGGCAGCGGTACGAGTCCGACATGGGCGAACGGCACACGGGCGTACTCGGCCTGCAGCCCGTCCAGACCGCCCGCGGCCTCGGGTCCGCCGAAGAAGGTCGTACCGCCGCGCCTGCCCGCCGGGTTGGCGTGGTCGCACTGCGCGAAGTAGCCCGCCCGGCAGTAACTGCACACACCGCAGGCGACCGTGGACGGCACCACCACCCGGTCGCCAGGACGGAAGTTGCGTACCCCTGGACCGGTCTCCTCGACGACTCCCACCGCCTCGTGTCCGAGCACCCGCCCCTGGGCGAGTCCGGGCATGGTCCCGCGGACGAAGTGCAGATCGGTGCCGCAGATCGCCGACGTGGTGATCCTGACGATCGCGTCGTGCGGATCCTGGATCTTGGGTTCCGGCACCTCGTCGAGGCGGATGTCACCGACCCCGTGCCATACGACAGCCTTCATGGGTCTCTCCTCGGCCTTTCTCGTTCACTCCACGCTTCGTCGCTTGTCTGCGATCGACCGGGTGCCCTGCCGAGCAAGGCGGAAACGAGAGGACTGGCGGGGGTCCCTGCCGTACCTCGGCGTTCAGGAGTGCACGAGCTCCCTCATGGTCTCGGCAGCCCTCACGGACGCATCGGCACAGCAGTTGTTGAACAGGACGTGCACGGCGGCGCTCTCCTTGACGAGGATGTGGATGCGCGGCACCCACTCCTCCAGTTCGTCGCGCTCGTACGTATGCCGGTAGCGGTCCTCCTTGGAGCCGCGGCCCCAGTGCGCGCTGCGGCCGTGGAACCGGACGACCGAGAGGTCCGGTGAGGTGGCGCGGACCTCCGGCAGGAGGCCGGGGGCGTCGACGCCGGCGAAGGTGATCCGGTGGCGCGCGAGGACGTCGGCCACCAGGGCGTACGGCTCGGGCTCGTACCAGCCCGGATGCCGCAGCTCCACGGCGATCGGCACCCGGCACAACTCGGCGCAGCGCAGGGTTCGACGGCGTCGGCGCCCGGCGCGAACCAGGGCGGGAACTGGAACAGCACACAGCCGAGCCGGCCCGCTGCGCGCAGCGGCTCGATGCCCGCGTGGAAGCGGCGCCACAGTTCGGCCGTGGTGTCGGCGGGCAGGTCACCTGCCCGCAGTCTGCGTCCGGGCGGGCCCGTGGGACGCAGGTCGGCGGGCAGCGCGCGGACGGGGACGGAGTGGCCGGTGAAGGGGGCGAACGCCTTGATGTCGAAGGTGAATCCGGGGGGTGTGCGCTCCACCCACAGGCGGGAGTTCCGTGCGCTCGGCAGCGCGTAGTACGTCGAGTCGCTCTCGACGACCGTGAACCGTGTCGCGTAGAACCGCAGCCGCCCTTCGGCGTCCCGGCTGCCGGTCGGGTACCAGCCCGAGGACACGAGTGCCGGGTCGGTCCAGGAGCAGGTCCCCACCCGCACCGCGGGCTCTCCGAGGCCGCTCACGGTGCCTCGGCGCGCGGCTCGAGGCGGATCACGATGCCTTTGGACGTCGGGGTGTTGCTCTGGTCGGCCACGCTGTCCAGCGGGACGAGGACGTTGGTCTCCGGGTAGTACGCGGCGGCGCAGCCGACCGGAGTGGAGTACGGGACGAGCCGGAAGTCCTCCGCCCGGCGCTCGGTGCCGTCGCGCCAGACGCTGATCACGTCGACCCGGTCGCCGTCGTCGAAGCCCAGGGTGCGCAGGTCGGCCGGGTTGACCAGGAGGACGCGGCGCGAGCCGTGGATGCCCCGGTAGCGGTCGTTCATGGTGTACGGGACGGTGTTCCACTGGTCGTGCGAGCGCAGGGTCTGCAGCAGCAGATGACCTTCGGGTGCTGTGAGCCCCTCGAAGTCGTTGCAGGTGAACTGCGCCTTGCCGCTGGGCGTGGGGAAGACGCCGTCGTTGACCGGGTTCGGCAGGCCGAAGCCGCCGGGCTTGGTCACCCGCGAGTTGAAGTTGTGGAAGCCCGGTACGACGCGGGCGATCCGCTCCCGGATATGACCGTAGTCCGCCTCGAACTCCTCCCAGGGGACTGCCACTTGATCGCCCAGGGTGCGCCGGGCGAGCCTGCTGAGGATCGCGACCTCGCTGAGCAGGTGCTTCGACGCCGGCTCCAAGTGGCCTGCGGAGGCGTGCACCTGGCTCATGGAGTCCTCGACGGTGAGGAACTGCTCGCCGCCGCTCTGGCAGTCCCGCTCGGTGCGGCCGAGCGTCGGCAGGATCAGCGCGGTGTCGCCGCACACCGTGTGGGAGCGGTTGAGCTTCGTGGAGATATGCGCGGTGAGCCGGCAGCGGCGCATGGCGTCGGCGGTGAACTCGCTGTCGGGTGTGGCGCGTACGAAGTTGCCCGCGAGCCCCAGGAAGACCTTGACCCTGCCCTGGGCCATGGCGCGGATCGCGTTCACCGTGTCCAGGCCGTGCTCGGTGGGCGGCTTGAACGCGAACTCCCGCTCCAGGGCGTCGAGGAAGTCCTGCGGCATCTGCTCCCAGATGCCCATGGTCCGGTCGCCCTGGACGTTGCTGTGGCCGCGGACCGGGCACACGCCCGTGCCGGGTTTGCCGATGCTGCCGCGTAGAAGAAGGAAGTTGACCACTTCGCGGATGGTGGGCACCGCGTGCTTCTGCTGGGTGAGGCCCATCGCCCAGCAGACGATGATCCGTTCACTGGTGAGGACCCGGTCCCGCAGCTCCTCGATCCGGGCGCGGTCAAGGCCCGTCGCGGCGAGGACCTCCGGCCAGGAGACGGTGCGGCGCAGGTGGTCGGCGAACTTCTCGAAACCGTCGGTGTGTTCCTCGATGAAGGCGCGGTCCAAGGCCGTGCCCGGCGCCGCCTCCTCGGCTTCGAGCAGCAGCAGGTTCAGTGCCTGGAACAGGGCGAGGTCGCCGCCCAGGCGGATCTGGAGGAACTGGTCGGCGATGTTGGTGCCGCGGCCGACGACCCCGCTCGGCTTCTGCGGGTTCTTGAAGCGCATCAGACCCGCTTCCGGCAGCGGGTTCACAGCGACGATCTTCCCGCCCCTGCGCTTGGTCACCTCGAGCGCGGACAGCATCCGCGGGTGGTTGCTGCCCGGGTTCTGGCCCAAGGTGAGGACGAGGTCGGCGTGGTGGAGGTCCGGCAGGCTCACATCGCCCTTGCCGATGCCCAGCGTCTGGTGGAGCGCGGTGCCGCTGGACTCGTGGCACAGGTTGGAGCAGTCCGGCAGGTTGTTGGTGCCGAGCGCGCGGGCGAAGAGCTGCAGGACGAACGCGGGCTCGTTGCCGGCCCGGCCCGAGGTGTAGAAGACCGCCTCGTCGGGGGTGTCGAGGGCCCGCAGCTCCTCGGCCAACAGGCCCAGCGCGTCATGCCAGTTGATGGGCTCGTAGTGGTCGGAGCCGGGCCGCTTGACCATGGGGTGGGTCAGCCGCCCCTGCTGGTTCAGCCAGCGGTCGGAGGCGCGCGCGAGCTCGGAGACGGAATGGCGCGCGAAGAACTCGGGGGTGATACGGCGGGATGCGGCCTCGTCGTTGGTGTGCTTCGCGCCGTTCTCGCAGTACTCGTTGATGTGCCGCTCGCCCGGCTCCGGGTCGGGCCAGGCGCAGCCCGGGCAGTCGAAGCCCTTGGTCTGGTTCAGGTCGAGCAGAGTGCGGCCCGCACGCCGTGGGGACGTCTCGGCCAGGGAGTAGCGGACCGCCTCGGCGACCGCCGGGACACCTGCCGCCCATGTCTTCGGCGGCGTGACCCTCGCGTGCTCGCCACCAGGGTCTGCTGTCGACGACTCTCGCACCGCGTCAGCCTTTCGTTCGCTCTTGCCGGCTCTCGTGGCCGCCGGTCCTCGTGGTCGCCGGCTCTCCTGGCCGCCGGTTTTCGTGGCCGCCGGTCCTCGTGGCCGCCGGCTCTCCTGATCGCCGGTCCTCCTGGTCGCCGGTCCTCCTGGTCGCCGGTTCGCCCGAAGGGCCCGGCACGGTCAGCCCGTCGGCCAGTGCGGGACCGGCCGGGGCGTGTGCTCGGCGTGCGGTTTCACCTGGCCGCCGCTGATGGTGCCGCGCCACTCGCCGGTCTCGCGGCCCTGGCCCTCGATGTACTCCTTGAAGCCCCGCAGGCTGCCCTGGACCTGCCTGCGGACCAGACCGAGCGTGTCCCCGGTCCGCTCAAGGAGACCCTGCGGGGCGAACTCGAGGCGGTACGTCACCCGGCAGCGGCCGTCGCCGATGGGCTCGAAGCGCACCGTCCCCGCATGGTGCGGCTCGTCCAGGCTGCACCAGGCCACCAGTTCGTCGGGGCGCTGCTCGACCACCTTCGCGTCGAACTCGCGGGTCACACCGGCGATCCGGGTCACCCAGTGCGACAAGGTCGCCTGCGGCTTGTCGACCCGCTCCACGCCGTCCATGAACCGGGGGAAGCTCTCGAACTGGGTCCACTGGTTGTACGCCGTCCTGACCGGCACGTCGACATCGACCGAGCCCTCGATCATGCTCATGTCTGCGCAGCCTCTTTCGTACCCGCGGGATGGGAGTGTGCCGCGTACCCCGGTGGGCAGGCAGTCATTCCTGCCGGGCTCCGACCGCGGGCCGCACACCGTCGGGCCCGTGCCGGCGTTCCCGGTTCAGCGCACGGCCGCCGGACGCGTACCACTGGTGGGCGAGCAGCAACGCGAGGGCGATGCCGGTGAGGTCCCCGCCGTAGTACATGAGGTGCGACCCGGCCTGCAGGTCCTCCGGGCGGTAGGCCGTGCCGGGCGGGCCCGTGGCGTACAGGGACTTGGCCAGGACGCCGTGCGCGGCCGAGGCGGCGAGCAGCACACCGGCGCGCAGGACGTGCCCGGTGCGGTGCCGTACGGGTTCGAAGGCCAGCACGGCGAACGTGAACAGGAGGCCGGACAGCAGCAGATGGACGGAGACGAGCAGGTGCGCCCACGGCCGGTGGTGCACGGCCGCGAGGACGGGCGTCCGGTACAGCGCCCACAGGCTCGCGGTGTGGACGAGCGCGGCGAAGGGCGGCCACATCAGCAGGGCCGCGGCCCGCGAACGGACGCAGACGAGCAGCCCGCGGCGCGCTCCGACGGGCAGCGCACGCAGCGCCAGGGTGACCGGCCGGCCCGGCGCGAGCAGCACCGGAGCGATCATCCCGAGGGCCAGATGCGCGGCCATGTGGCCGGTGAACGGCGGCCCTTCATGCCAGGGAGCGGCGAGCGCGGCCACGATCACCGCGCCGCCCGCGCAGAACGACGCGGTCCGCACCGGGGACCACTCGTCCCCACGTGCTCGCAGCCGGGCCGCCGCCCTCGCGTACGCCAGGCAGCACACGACCACCATCAGCCCGAGGGCCGCCGTCATCGGCGCCGGCCACGTGCCCGGACCAGGAGCACCGACCCGGCGATCAGGAACAGTACGGCGATGATGTTCCAGGTCCAGTCGTACGGAGCCAGTTCCACGTCGTAGCGGATCTGATGGAGTTCCAGAGCCTTGTGCTGGAAGGTGCCGTCGTACAGCTGGAACCCGCCGAGGCCGAGACAGAACCCCGACCACCAGGCGGTCCTCGCCAGCGTGCCCCGGCGCCTGAGGTCGGCGAACAGGAACACCCCGGCCACCATCGCCAGCCAGCCGAAGGCATGGAAGATCCCGTCGGAGACGAGGCCGGCCTCGCTGGAGGCCTTGTCGTAGAAGTGGTGCCAGTGCAGCAGTTGATGGAACACCACCTCGTCGACGAAGGCCGCGAGACCGACCCCGGCCAGGGTCCCGCCGAGCAGGGACCTCCCGTGCCCCGTCAACGTCCCACGACCTTCCGCACCACGTCGCGCGTGCGGTGCACGACCGCCTCGCCATCCAGGTCGCGCCGGTTCCGTGACCGGCGGTCCAGCGGGATGCCCCGCTGCTCCAAGGGGTTGAACGGCATGCGGACCTCCTCGGGCGACGGGGCGACGGGGCGACGGGGCGACGGGGAGCGCCGGGTACCCGACGGCCGGAGGCCCATGCCACGGCCGCACCGGGGTACTCGCGGGGCTCGGGCGTTCCCCGGAGCGTCCCGGGCAAACCCGGCGGACGCCCGGCTGCACGCCGGACTCGGTCTTGGCATGATCGCGCTGGGCGCGCTGCTCACGCGCGGCCGCACATTGGCGTCCCGGGCGAGGTGATCCCGTATGACAGCTGCCGCACTCATCGTCATCGACATGATCAACACCTATGAGCACGACGATGCCCAGCTCCTCCTGCCCTCCGCCGAGGCGGCTCTCCCGGCGCTGCTCCAGCTGATCGAAGGCGCGCGCGAGCACGGGGTCCCGGTCATCTACGCCAACGACAACTTCGGCGAATGGCGCTCCCACCACGGGGAGATCCTGCAGACGGCGCTCGAGGGTCCGCACGCCGATCTCGTGCGCCCGCTCGCGCCGGACGAGAAGTCCCTCTTCGTGGTCAAGGCCCGGCATTCGATCTTCTACGAGACCCCGCTCAGCTACCTCCTGGCCCAGCAGGACATCGATCATGTGGTCCTGTGCGGTCAGGTCACCGAGCAGTGCGTCCTGTACTCCGCCCTGGACGCGCACATCCGCCATCTGCGGGTCACCGTGCCCTACGACGCCGTCGCCCATATCCACCGGGACCTGGCGGATGCGGCCCTGCGCATGATGGAGCGCAACATGGGCGCCAAGGTGGTCGCCGCGGACGATGTCGACTTCGGGGCGTGCCGGGGATAGGGGCAGGGCACCGGGTCAGCTCTCCACCCACTGCCGCAAGGCGTCCGAGGCGCGGCGGCACTCCTCCCACAGGCGGGTGGCCTCCACGACGAGCACGCCGTACGGGCGCGACGGATCGGCCAGCGGCAGGCCCTGCCGTACGGCTTCCTCGGCCAGCTCGTGGCGCAGCGCCCCGGCCTCCTCGGCCAGCCGGCCCAACCGGCGCGCCTGGCCCGGCAGCCGGTCCTCGTCGAGGTCGCCGAGGACCTGCGCGAACTCCCGCAGGGCGTCCAGGAACCGCGCGTAGTTCCGCAGGAAGGCCCCGTCCCCGTGCCGCTCGCGCTCCTCGTGCCACTGGTCGAGGCTGCGGTGCAGCGAGGCCATCTGGTAGAGCGTGCGCACCAGCGCCTCCAGGACGGTCGCGTACCCGTCGAAGCTGGTGTGGCCGCGGTGTCCGCGCAGATACCGGCGGGGGTTGAAGGAGACGCTGTCCTGCGCCGTGCGCAGATCCGCCCTCGCCTGCGCGATCAGGACGTCGGTGTGGTCGAGGCGCGTGCGCTCCTCGCCCCGTTGCTCTTCGCGCAGGATCGAGACGGCATCCGCGAGCAGTCCGGCGAAGGCCCGGGCGAGGATGCCGATCCCGAACTCGGCGCTGCGGTGGCGCATCGGCGGTACGAGCGCGAGGTGGACCACCGTGGCCGTGGCGCATCCGATCAGGACGAGGAGCACGATCTGGCCGAGGTCTGCGAGGCGGTCACCGGGCCCGGCGGTGACGAAGGTGGCGAAGGCGAAGAAGGCGGCCGTCGGCACCTGCGCGCCCTGCGAACCCAGCTTCGCCCACCGGCCGATCCCGAGTGTCACGAGCGCGACCAGCGCGAACGCCGGCCAGCCGGGCCCGAGCGCCAGCGCGAGTGCCGTCTGCACGGCGACGCCCACCACCACCGCACCCGTGTAGCGGAGCGAATGCAGTACCGACTGGTAGACCGTCGTCTGCATCACCAGGACGGCCGAGAACGGGGCGAACGCCGGCGACTGCGCCTGCATCAGGTGGTGGGCGACGATCCACGCCAGCGTCGCGGCGAGCGCGCTCTTGCCGATCAGGAGCGCGGTGTGCCGCTCGTGACCCGACCAGGTCACCGCGCGGCGCCACCAGTGCGCGGCGCCGTTCAGACGTTCCCTGAAGATCTTGGTCATCAACGGAGACGGGGTACCCCAGCGCCCGCGACGTATGTACGGACGCAGCGCCCTCGTCCGCAGGGACGCCTCCGCCCCCGATACGGGCATCTTCTGCGGCATTCGAGGCACTCAGTCCGGATGAGCGCACAACGCACCCTCGACACCGATCCGCTGCCCGGCCGCGACGAGTCGTACTGGATGGCGACGAGCCCGACGACGGACCTGCCGCCGCTGGCCGCCGACACCGAGACGGACGTCGTGGTCATCGGCGCCGGCATCGCGGGGCTCAGCACCGCCTGGGAGCTGACCCGCGCCGGACTGCACGTCGTCGTCCTCGAGGCCGACCGCATCGCCGCCGGGGTCACCGGCCACACCACCGCCAAGGTGTCCGCCCTGCACGGTCTTGTCTACGACCGGCTCCTGAGCACGCGCGGCGAGCAGGCGGCGCGTCTGTACGCCCGCTCCCAGGTGGGCGCCGTCGAGCGCATCGCCACCGTCAGCGCCGAGTTGAAGGTGGACTGCGCGTGGGAGAGGCGCCCGGCCTACACGTACACCACGCGCCCTGAGAACCGTTCCGTGCTGCGGGCGGAGGCGGATGCCGCCAGGGCTGCAGGGCTCGACGCCCATTACGTCGAGGAGACCGGGCTCCCCTTCGAGGTGGCGGCGGCGGTGCGCGCGGAGGGGCAGGCGCAGTTCCATCCCCGCGCCTATCTCCTCGCCCTGGCCGAGGACATACGGGCGCGCGGCGGCCTGATCCACGAACGGACCCGGGCCACCGGACTGCACGAAGGCTCCCCGTGCCGGGTGAGCACCGAGTCAGGGCACACCGTGTCCGCCCGGGACGTGGTCGTGGCCACGCACTATCCGGTCTTCGACCGTGCGCTGCTGTTCGCGCGGCTCTCGCCCCGCCGTGAGCTCGTCGTCGCCGCGCCCCTGCCGGCCGGCCAGGACCCGGCCGGCATGTATCTCACCGAGGACTACGGCAAGCGGTCCGTGCGGACCGCCCCGTACGGCGACGGTGGACGGCTCCTCATCGTGACGGGCGAGAGCTTCACGCCGGGTGAGGGCGATCCGGCCGCCGGGTTCGCGCGGCTCGACGCATGGATGGGCGCGCACTTCTCCGTCGGGGCGACCGCCTACCGCTGGGCGGCGCAGGACAACGACGTCAGCGACACCGTCCCGATGATCGGCCGCTACCACCCGGGCGCCCGCCACACCTATGTCGCCACCGGTTTCGGTGGCTGGGGCATGAGCGGCGGCGTACTCGCCGGACAGCTCCTGGCCCGGCTGCTGCACGGCGAGGAGCCGCCGTGGACGGCGCTGTACGACCCGCGCAGGCTGTGGAGCGCCGTACGGGAGGCGCCTGCGCTCCTCAAGCAACAGGCCGATGTGGCACGGCACTTCGTGGGTGACCGCATCGGCACCGCGCATGTCGACTCGGTCGCCGAGATCGCACCGGGCACGGGCGCGGTGGTGCGGCTCGACGGCAGCCGCTGCGCCGTCTACCGCGACGCGGCGGGCAGCGCGCACGCCGTTTCGGCGCGCTGCACCCACCTCGGCTGCCTGGTCGCCTTCAACCAGGCCGAGACGGCGTGGGAGTGCCCGTGCCACGGCTCGCGTTTCGCCCCGGACGGCTCGGTGCTCCAGGGGCCGGCCACCCGACCGCTCGCGCCTCGGGACGTGCCGAAGGAGTAGGGCACACCCGAGCCTCTACGGGAGGGGCGGCTCCGGCATGTCAGCCCCTTCACTCGCGTACCCGCCGCCGGTGGCTGGCATCGCACCACGGAAAGCGGCGGCTGCGGCGGCAGGTGCACAGAGCGACCCGGAAGCGGTCGGAGCGGACGGTGGTGCCGTCCTCCAGGGTGATCTCCACCGGGCCGTCGACCAGGAAGGGGCCTTCGCGCCGGACGGCGATGCGGCAGGGTTCGTCCATGCGTCCTGGCGGGGTCGGCCGTTCGTCTCCGCGTGCCGGCGGGGCGGGTCGTTCATCCGGGCGCCCCGCCTGAGCGGGCCGCTCGTCCGATCCGTGCGGCTGCTCCCTCACTTGGCGGATCCGTTGCCGCTCCGCACATACGGCTCACGCAGCGAGGTCGAACCCGCGTCCCATCGGGCCAGCAGATACGCGCCGAAGCGGTCCTCCAGGAAGCCGGTCGCGTCGATGCCGAGGACGATGTCGGATGCGAGCTGCGGTTCCGTCTCCAGGAGTCCGCCGATCACCTCCTGGCGCACCACTTGTTCGTGCACGGCATCCGCCTCGACGTGCTCGGCGTAGAAGTGCTCGGCCCTGGGCCCCGCCCCGGTACGGGACATGGCACGGGCGAGGCGGCGCGAGCCCGGCGAAGACGTGATCTCGACGGCGGCGAAGTGCCCGGCCAGGGCGCCGCGCAGCCGGCGGTGCAGACCGAACAGCGACATGACGTTCACGGTGGCGAGGGCCTGTGCGCAGGCGGCGTCCAGGTAGTGGCCATAGGTGGTGTCGAGGCCGAGGTCGCTCATCAGGCCGGCGAAGAGTTCGGCGTGCACGCGCTCGGGCCGTCCGCCGCCGTACTCGTCGAACTCCACCGCCGCCATGCCCGCCTTGGCCCGCCCCCGCAGCCGGGGCAGCACCCAGGCATGCGGATCGGCCTCCTTGAGGTGGTAGAGCGAACGGTGCGCGGCGTACTCGCGCAGCTGCCACAACTCGCCCTCGTCGCACAGCCGATGGGAGACTCCCGTCCCTTCGGCGGGTTCGACGAGGAGCGCGTCGAGCGCCTCGTCCACGCTCCGGTTGCGGGTCGCGTCCTTGCGCAGGGCGGTGAGGAAGCGGTGCTCCAGGGCGCGGCGGAAGCCGAGCAGGTGCGGATCCCACTCGTAGGCCTCGTCGACGCCGGCGAATCCCCGGTAGTGGAGTTCGTAGCAGAGGTAGAGGGCGAGTTGGAGGTCGTCTCCGTAGGGCTCGGCACGGCGCACGAGCTCGGCGGCGCAGCGGGAGCCGGGGCCGCGGAGGGTGTCGATGACGCTGGCGGACAGGACGCCGCGCGGCTGGGGCAGCGCGGGACCCTCGATGGTGATGGGCATGGCAGACGCAGTGCTCCTGGATCGCTGTGGGGGGTACGGCGGCCCACGCCCGTACGGGAGTCAGGCGCCCGCCGGGTACCCGATCGGTTCCAGGGCACACAGCGCTTGGCGTGACGTACGGGCGTGGGCGGACGCGGACGGTGCGGGGGCACAGCCGCGCTGCACCAGCAGATCGTGTTCCGGGCCGTGCCGGGCACCGGCTGCCCCGAAACTCGCCAACAGACGCCCGAGAACAGACGCTCAAGGAGTCAGCAGCGTCTTGATCATGCCGTCCTGCTTCTCCTGGAAGGTCTTGTACGCCTGCGGTCCCTCCTCGAGCGGCAGCCGGTGCGTGGCGAACGCGTCGACGCCCAGTGGGTCCTCGTCGGTGAGCAGCGGGAGGATGTCGCCGGACCAGCGCCTGACGTTGGCCTGTCCCATCCTGAGCTGGATCTGCTTGTCGAACAGGGTGAGGAGCGGCAGCGGGTCGGCCGCGCCGCCGTACACACCGGACACCGAGATCGTGCCGCCCCTGCGCACCACGTCGATCGCCGTCCTGAGGGCGGCGAGACGGTCCATGCCGGCGGTCTCCATGAGGCGTTCCGCGAGCGCGTCGGGCAGCAGTCCCACGGCGCGCTGTGCGGTCTTCGCCACCGGGGCGCCGTGCGCCTCCATGCCCACCGCGTCGATCACCGCGTCCGTGCCGCGCCCGTCGGTGAGGTCGCGGATCGCGTCCCCGAGGTCCTTTCCGTGCCGGCGCAGGTCGAGGCATTTCGCTCCGTGCGCGGCCGCGCGCGTGAGGCGTTCGTTCACGAGGTCGACGCCCACCACAAGACCCGCGCCCCGGTGCCGGGCGATCCGCGCCGCCATCGCACCGATCGGTCCGAGTCCCAGGACGGTCACCGTGCCGCCGGGCGGGATCGCCGCGTACTCCACGGCCTGCCACGCGGTCGGCAGGACGTCGGAGAGGTAGACGAACCGGTCGTCCGCGGGACCGTGCGGCACTTTGATCGGCAGCCGGTCCCCGAACGGCACGCGCATCAACTCCGCCTGACCGCCGGGCACTTGGCCGTACAGCTTCGTATAGCCGAACAGTGAGGCGCCCGTGCCGCGTTCGCGGACCTGGGTGGTCTCGCACTGGGACTGCAGCCCCTGGCCGCACATGAAGCAGTCCCCGCACGAGACGTTGAAGGGGATGACCACCCGGTCGCCGGGCGCGAGCGAGGTCACCTCCGGACCGACCTCCTCGACGACGCCCATGGGTTCGTGGCCGAGGATGTCGCCCGGGTCCAGATAGGGGCCGAGCACCTCGTACAGGTGCAGGTCCGAACCGCAGATGCCGGTGGAGGTGATCCGGACGACGATGTCCGTCGGATCCTCGATCCGTGGGTCGGGAACGGTCTCCACCCGGACGTCCCGCTTGCCGTGCCAGGTCAGTGCGCGCATGGTTCGGATCCCCTTCCGGAGGCGGCACGGAAGCCGGCCCACCACCGGGCCGGCACGGTCCCGCCGGCCGGGCCCGCCCCCGCCGGGTGCCCGTCGGACGGGGCATTACGCGGCGGGGAGCGGACCGGACCGGGGCTGTCCGTCGCCGGCTCCGGCTATCCCGCGTCGGCCCCGATGTTCGGGCTGCCCGGGATGGCCGTCCCGTAGTAGTCGCGACCGCCGTTGCCGGTCACGGCGGCTCCCGCTCCGATCGCCGGCGAACCCGCCTTCAGGGTGTACGCCGACGGGCACGGCTGCGGTCCCGTACCGGTGACCGGTGACCAGGTGCAGGTGCCTCCGCCGCCGGGCGCGGTGAACAGCGGGTCGCCCCACACCTCGCCCGACGCGTGCCCCGCCGCCTTCCAGGCCGCGAAGTCGGCATAAGTCGTGCCGCCCCAGCGGAACCCGGCGGTGCCGGCGCCGTAGTACAGATTGTTCGCCAGCGTCATCCCCGTATGCCCGTTGGGGTTGTAGTAGAGCTGGCCGGTGCGGCCGTACTTGTCCTTGTTGGCCATATGGCAGACGTTGTTCTTGATCTGCGAACCGGCGCCCCAGGTGCCCGCGGCGTACCCGAAGTGGAAGCACGCGCTGGACGTGTCCTTCGTCGTCTGCGCGTTGCCGGTGTAGAGGGTGTTGCCGTAGATGGACAGGGCGTTCTTCGGTGCGACGGGCACGACGTCGAAGAGCCCGCCCTGCGCCTTGGCGGCGTCGTCGTCCTCGGAGATGTTGTAGCGGAAGGTGTTGGGTCCCCAGACCCGGCCGGCCGCGGTCGAGGTGTACGCGAGGTAGCCGCTGCCCGCGTTGTCGTGCGTGTAGTTGTACTCGACGACCGAGTTGGTGGTGCCGCCGTCGAGGTCGATGCCGTCCCAGTCGCAGCCGGCGGTCAGACTCGGCAGCGGCCGCACGTTGTACACCTCGTTGTGCCGTACGGCCACGTTGTTCGAGGTGTACGTCATGATCCCGCTGGTGCCGCCGCAGGAAGTGACGTTGGCGCCGATGTCGTGGACCACGTTGCGCTGGATCACCGCGCCGTTCCAGCCGTTCGCGGTGATGGCCGCGCCGGTGGTCTGCGGGGCCATGCCCAGGTTGTACACGGTGTTGCCCTCGACGCGGACGTTGGTGATGTTCACGCCGCCGCCCCAGCCGTAGACACCGGGTCCGGCCGTCGAGGTCGCGCTGGAGCCGTGCAGGACGTTGTTGCGTATCTGCACATCGTCCAGCGGCCCGGTGTTCCCGTTGACCGCGTAGCCGAGCACCATGATCTGCCCGCCGAAGGTGCTGGTGCTGCCGCTGGGGGTGGCGAACCCGGAGATGTCCGAGTCGGACACCAGCAGGGACTTCGTGGCCGTGGCGGAGCTCTGGTTCTGCAGCAGCACCCCGGCCGCGGTGGTCCCGCCGTTGACGAGTTTGAGACCCGTCAGCTGGAAGCCGCTGACGTGGTCCGCCGTGACGGCCGCCGAGTACTCGCCCGTGCAGGTGGACCTGAGCGTCGCCTTTCCGGTGCCGTACGACGTGACCTTGAAGGGGGTGGTGGCCGAAGACGCCGGCACATTGGCGGAGTTGAAGACCAGGCAGCCGGAGAACCACTCGCCGCCCTGGAAGGCGACGGTGCTGCCCTGCGGGAACGTGGAGGCGTTCACCTTCGCGGCCGACTTCCACGCCTGGTCGGGCGAGGTTCCGCTGTTGCTGTCGCTGCCGTAGGGCGACACGTAGTACGTGGTGGCGGCGGCGTGCGCGGTGCCGGTGGCGGCTCCTGTGAGCATCAGACCAAGCAGGGAGGGGATGGCAACGGCGGCGCATAGCTTTGCTCTCATGCTGCTCCTCTGGGTGGGTCGGGTCCTGGTGTGCGCTGTGCCTTCGTCGGTCCGGGCAGTCAGGTGATCAGGAGGGTGCACCGGTACCGGGTACGGGAGCTGGTCCCGGTGTGCAGGTGGATCTCGCCGGGTTCGACGACGAAGGTGCCCGCGGTGTCGCCGGTCCAGAACCCCAGGTCCTCGGCACCGAGCGTGAAGCGGACCTCCCGTTCCTCGCCCGCGGCGAGCCGGACCCGCGTGAACCCCCGCAGCCGGCGCACCGGTTGGGCGATGCTCGCGGCGGGGTCCTGGACGTAGAGCTGGACCACTTCGTCGGCCGTACGGTCGCCGGTGTTGCGCACGGGGACGGTCACCTCGACCGTCGCGCCCGCCTCCAGGTCGCCCGCCGCGAGCTGCTCCCGGCCGAGTCGTGGCTCGCCGAGCTCGAAGGTGGTGTAGCTCAGTCCGTGACCGAAGGGGAACTCGGGGCCTTCGGCGATGTCCAGGTAGCGCGACACGTACTTCACTTCGGGCGCGGCCGGATCGTAGGGGCGGCCGGTGCGCTCGTGGTTGTAGTAGAGCGGGATCTGGCCCACCGAGCGGGGGAAGGTCACGGGCAGTTTGCCGCCGGGCACGACGGCTCCGGTCAGGACGTCCGCGACGGCGGGACCCGCCTCGATGCCGGGGTGCCAGGCCATCACGACCGCGGGCACCCGCTGGGCCCAGCCGCCGATGGTCAGCGGCCGCCCGCCGACGAGGACCGCCACGCACGGCGTGCCGGTCGCGGCGACCGCCTCGGCCAACTGCTCCTGGACTCCGGGCAGTCCGAGCTCGCCCCGTACGGCCGCTTCTCCGCTGAGCGCGGGCGGCTCGCCCACCACGAGGACCACCGCGTCGGCGGCATCGGCCGCGGCCACGGCCGCCGCGAAGCCGGAGGTGTCGGCGCCCTCCGCTGACGCGCCCTCGACGTGGCTGATCACCGTGTCCGGCAGCGCTGCGCGCAGACCGGCCAGGACGGGGACCGCCTCGGGTGCGCCCGGCAGGGTCCAAGTGCCCAGCAGATCACCGGAGTCGGCGAACGGCCCGATCACGGCGAGCGAGCGGAGCGCTGTCGCGTCGAGGGGCAGGGTGCCGCCGTCGTTCTTCAGGAGCACCATGCAGCGCCCGGCCGCCTCGCGCGCCGCCGCCCGCGCCTCGGCGCTCGGTGCGGTGAGAGCCGCGGACTCCTCCACGTACGGGCGCTCGAACAGCCCGAGGCGCAGCTTCAGACGCAGGACGCGGGCCACCGCGTCGTCGAGCCGCGCCTCGGTCAGCGCCCCGGAGGCGAGCAGGTCGCGGCCGTGGTCGACGAAGGTGGTGGACACCATCTCCATGTCCACGCCGGCGGTCAGTGAACGCCTCGCCGCTTCGGCCTCGTCCGCCGCGACACCGTGTGCGATCAGCTCCAGGACACCGGTCCAGTCGCTCACCACGACACCGTCGAAGCCCCACTCCCGCTTCAGAATGCCGGTGAGCGTATGGGAGTTGGCGTGCGCGGGCACGCCGCTGACGGTGTTGAACGCGGCCATGACGGTGGCGGCGCCCGCCTCGACGGCCGCCTTGAACGGCGGCAGATACAGATTGCGCAGCCGCTGCTCGGACACGTCGACGGTGTTGTAGTCGCGGCCGCCCTCCGCGCCCCCGTACGCCGCGAAGTGCTTGGCGCAGGCGGCGATACGGTCCGGTGCCGTCAGGTCCTCGCCCTGGTAGCCGCGCACCTTGGCCGCCGCGTATGCGGAGGTGAGATACGGGTCCTCGCCGGTGCTCTCCGCGATCCGGCCCCAGCGCGGCTCGTGGGTGACGTCCATCATCGGCGAGAACGTCCAGTGGATGCCGTTGGACCGCGCCTCGCGCGCGGAGACCTCGGCGTCCACCGCCGTGACGGCCGGGTCGAAGGCCGCGGCCTGGGCGAGCGGGATGGGGAACGTGGTGTGGTAGCCGTGGATCACGTCGAGGCCGAAGACCAGCGGGATGCCGAGGCGCGACTCCTCCACGGCGATGCGCTGCAAGGCGTTGCTCGCCTCGGCTCCGACGACGTTGAGCACCGAGCCGAGCAGGCCCTTGCGGGCCGCGGCCTCGGCCGCCGCGGTGTCGCCGCCGCCCGGTCCTGTGTCCCAGGCCCAGGCGAGCTGCTGGAGCTGGCCGAGCTTCTCGTCGACGGTCATCCGTCCCAGGAGTTCCGCGATACGGGGCTCGTGGTCGTGGCCGCTCATGGCGGGTCCTCTCGTGTGCGGGGTGGGGGCCCGCGCCCCCGGGGGTCAGGTGCCGGGGGCGCGGGAGTGCGGGGTGGGGCGGTCGGGGCGGGGGTGGTGGCTCAGTAGTGGTGCGGCCGGCTGCGTATCTCCTCGGGCCACGCCAGCTGGACGCCTAGGGTGTGACTCAACAGGCGCTGGTAGTCCGCCAGTTGGGTCTGGTCCGAGCGGACCTTGCGGGGCGGAAGCGCCCGGTCGAGGCAGAAGCCCGCGAGCGCGCCGACGGCCTCGCCGATGGCCCACTCCACGGGGTGCAGGCGGTAGCAGCCGTTGGTGATGTGCGTGGTGCCGATGTTCTTGTTGGCGGGCAGCAGATTGTCCACACGTACGGGAATCAGGGCCCCCAGCGGGATCTGGAACGGGTACGACTCGATGTCGATGTAACTGCGTCCCGCGGTACTTGGATGCAGATCGATCCGGTAGCTGCCCAGGCCGACACTGTCGTGGAACACCTCGCCTCCGGCGCCCGGCGGGCGCGCCTGGACGCCCACATGCTGTTCGAGCACCGTGAACTCGGCCTTGATCCGGCGCGATTCACGGATGTACGGCGCCATGGCCAGACCGTCCGCGGTGCCGGTGACGTCCGGCCGCAGCCGCAGCCCCGGCCAGCCGGTCCCGCCGTCGGGCCGCGGCGCCTCGGTCTGCAACCAGTGCAGGAACGACAGCGAAAGCCCGCGCGCGGCCTCCAGCGCCGCGGCCCGCTGCTCGGGTCCGACGCCGAGCAGCGGCGCCTCCCAGTAGTCGATCTGCGGCCAGTTGACGACGGTGACGTCGGAGGCCAACGCCCCGGCGGCGAACTGCTCCCGGGCGAGCACCCGGCGGAACTGCCACAGATCGAAGTGCTCCCCTGCCGCACGGTCGGCGCCCATCAGCGCCCAGGTGCGCTCTTCGAGCGTGATCGGCACGACGTCGGTGAACGAGAGCTGGGGTCCGGGCCAGAACGGCGCGGCTTCGGTGCGCCAGTGGCCGTAGGCGGCGGGGCGGTCGATCACATGGTCCTCGCCGGGCCGGTGCTCCAGGGCGAAACACCAGGACACGGCCTGCTGGTCGAGCGGATCGGCGGTCGCCGGCGCGTGCGGCTCCCCGGTCTCGTCCTGGCCCTCCGCGCCGAAGACGTGTTCCACACCGGCGAGTTCGAGCAACTCGCCGAGTTCGGTGGCGTCGGCGACGTAGGAGGCATGGACGGTGAGTTCCCGGCCGTCGTGCCGGCCGGCCAGCGTGACCGCCTCGATACGGTCGCCGTCGGTGTGCGCGGCGACCGGCTCGTACCCGGTGAGGACGGTGATCGCGCCGGACGCCCGCCACGGCGCGAGCATCTCCTCGAGGACGGCCACGGCCACCCGCGGTTCGTGGCACATCCGGCTGACGATGCCGAGTCCCGGGTCGAACAGCGGATCCTGA
This sequence comes from Streptomyces mesophilus, assembly GCF_040300965.1. GTDB lineage: Bacteria > Actinomycetota > Actinomycetes > Streptomycetales > Streptomycetaceae > Streptomyces > Streptomyces mesophilus_A. Next base: position 24,738 of record NZ_JBEPEW010000083.1, read on the forward strand.
GCGGCGCCGGGCGCGAGGGGGTAGTTGCGGCGGTAGTAGTCGCGTACGCGGCGGCGCAGTTCCGCATAGCCCGGCGGGGCGGCCGGACCCTCGATCCAGGGATGCTCGTCGGGCGGCACGGCCTGGGCGGTGAGCTGACCGCCGAGCCATGCGGTGGCCTCGGTGAGCACCACGCTCCGGCCGAGCCGGGCCGCGGTGAGCGCCGCGGCCACACCGCCGAGCCCGCCGCCGACGACGAGGATCTCGGTTCGCATTTCTGTCATGTGGCTTGGTTCCTTCTGCCGGTGAGGCCGGACTGCCGTGCGGAATGGTCGAGTCGGGGCGTCATACGGGGCTGTGGGTCTCGCCAGGGCGGCGCTGGACAGGACGAACCGCCCGTGCGCCGCTCTTGGGCAGCCGGGAGCGGCGGACGGCGCCCTGCGTGGTCCGGCGCGTCCTGGGCCGAGGGCGCGGGCCCTATTCGCGCACCTCCGTCACCGTGGTGCCGGGGATCAGCGGACAGGGCACGAAGAGGCTTCCGGTGCGCTGGTCGGGGTCGTCGAGCATGGTCTGAAGCCGGTCCACGGCGATCCGGCCGATCTCGGTCCGGGGGATCACCAGCGAATCCCACTGCCCGGACAGGTCCGCGGGCGCCGCTTCGAGCACGGCGACGGACACGTCGTCGGGGATCTTCCTTCCCCGGGCGGCCAGTTGCTCGCGCAGGGACTCCGCGAGCCGCACGCTCTCCACCACGACCGCGGTCACCGCGCCGCGCGCCACCTCGTCGAGCCAGGCGCTCTCGATGCCGTGGGTGCCGTGGAAACCCGGCGAGGTGTCGGTCAGGCCGAGCCTGCCGACCGCTTCGGCGTATCCCGTACGGCGGTCCTCGTACGGCTCCATCTCCATCCATTCGCGGACGTATCCGAGCCGTCGGTGGCCCAGTTCCGAGAGCCGTTCCACGATGCGTGCGCTCGCGGTGCGGTAGTCCGGGATGATCTGCGGGATCTCCGCACCGGGCACCTCACGGCGGCCAATGTGCACGAACGGATAGCCCTCGTACCAGAGCCGGGCCAGTTCGCCGCGGTCGGTGGAGACGCCGAGCAGGATGCTGCCGTCGGCGAGGTTGAGCCGGTTGGTGCCGTCCTTGTAGATCTTGCGCTCACCCCGGGTGCCGCCTTGTCCGGCGCTGCCGCCGGAGCCGGTCGAGGTGAAGAGCACCAGGTCGAAGCCCGTCTCCTCGGCCCGCTCCTCGATACCGAGCAGGAACGCGAAGTAGAAGTCCTCGTGGGCGTGCGGGAACACCCGCTCGAAGGTGTGCACACCGAGGAGGTTGTTGCGCTGCTTGCGCATGGCACGGGCCGCCGGGTTGGCGACATAGCCCAGTTCGCGTACCGCCTCGAAGACACGCTGCCGGGTCTCCTCGGGGATCCGCGCCGTCGCCGCGTTGCCGCTGATCACCCGGGACACCGCCGACTGGGAGACGCCGGCGAGCCGCGCCACGTCCGCCTGGCTTGGCGCCTTGCCACGCCGTCGTGCTGTCACGATGCCCCCTCGAGCGTCCTGCGCCGGGCGGCCGTCGCCTCGGCATGGGTCGTGCCGGCCAGTTCCCCGGCCCGGCCCTTGGTGTGCAGCCAGCACATCACCCAGTGGCCGTTCCCCAACTCCGTGCGGGGCGGCGCCTGTTCACGGCACTCGGGCATCGCGAACGGGCAGCGCGGGTGGAACCGGCAGCCCGTGGGCGGGTCGATCAGGCTGGGCGGTTCACCGAGTTCGTCGGCGCCCGCGAAGAGCGCCTCGCGGTCGTCCACTCCGCGCTCGGGGTCCGGAGACGACTCTATGAGCAGTTTGGTGTACGGGTGCTGCGGCGCCGCGATCACCTCCTCCTTGGGGCCGGATTCCACCATCTGTCCCGCGTACATCACGGCGATCTCGTCGCACAGATAGCGGGCGCTGGCGATGTCGTGCGTGATGTAGAGGAGCGCGAGGCCGTCCTCGGTGCGCAGCCGCTGCAGCAGATTGAGCATCTCCAGGCGGATGGACACATCGAGCATGGAGATCGGCTCGTCCCCGAGCAGGACCTTCGGCTCCACGGCGAGGGCGCGGGCGATCACCACGCGCTGCCGCTGTCCACCGGAGAGTTCATGCGGGAACTTCGCCGCGAACTCGTCGGTCGGCGTGAGGCTCACCCGCTCCAGGAGTTCGGTGATGCGGCGTTCGCGTCCGGCGCGGTCCAACTGCGGCTGGTGCAGCCGCAGTGCGCGTTCGAGGTTGTAGCGGACGCGGTGCAGCGGGTTCAGCGAACCGAAGGGGTCCTGGAAGATCAGCTGCACCTCGGAGTGGTAGGCGCGCCGGGCCCGCCGGCTGCCGCTCACGGGCTCTCCGCGCAGGACGATCTCGCCCTCGGTCGGCTCGTGGAAACGGGCCAGCATCCGGGCGAGGGTGGTCTTGCCGCTGCCGCTCTCCCCCACCAGGGCCAGGATCTGCCCGGGCTCGAGGCGTACGGTCGCCTGCTCCACGGCGCGGACCACGGAGGTCCTGCCGAGCGAGCCTCGGACGGTGAAGTGCTTGGTGACCTCGCGCGCTTCGAGGACGTACTGCGAATCCTGTGGCGCGTCGGCGGCATCCGCCTTGTCGGGGTTCCGGATCGTCTGCACGGCTGCCTCCTTGCGCAGGACATTGCTCATCGGTTCCCTCCCTTCTGCTGCTCGTGGTGGCTCTCGTCGAGGAGGCACGCGGCCTCGTGTCCGCCTTCCGAACTCACCGGCAGCAGCGCGGGAAGCCGCTCGTCACAGCCCTCGATCCGCTGCGCGCACCGGGGATGGAACGGGCAGCCCGCGGGCGGGCGCCGCAGATCGGGCGGTGTTCCGGGGATGCCGCGCAGGGTGCGCAGCGGCGCGTGCAGCGGCGGGAAGGAGTCGCGCAGGCCCTGGGTGTACGGATGCCGGGGGCTGCGGTAGAGGTCGGCCGCCTCGCCCACCTCGACGATCCGGCCGGCGTACATGATGGCGATACGGTCCGCGAGTTCCAGCAGCAGCGACAGATCGTGCGTGACGAACACGACCGCGAAGCCCAACTCCTTCCGCAGTCGCAGCACTTGGGCGAGGATCTGCCGCTGCATCACCACGTCCACGGCCGTCGTCGGCTCGTCCATCACCACCAGCTCGGGCCCGCAGGCGAGCGCCAGGGCGATGGCGGCGCGCTGGCGCATCCCGCCGGAGAGCTGGTGCGGATAGTCGCGGACCCGGTCGGCGGAGATGCCGACGAGGGCTAGCAGGTCCTCAGCCCGCGCCCACGCGTCCTTCTTGCTCAGCCCGCGTTCCCGGGCCCGCAGTACGTCGGCGAACTGGGCGCCGATCCGCATCACCGGGTTGAGCGCGTCCATCGCGGACTGCAGCACGATCGACAGGGCCGTCCACCGGTAGCGGCGCAGCTGTCTGCCGTCGAGCGCGGCCAGGTCGACGGGCGGTGCGCCGTCCCTTCCGTGGAAGAGGATCTGCCCCGCGGTGGTGACGGCGGGCGGCCGCTGGAGCCGGGTGAGCGCGGTGATCAGAGTGGACTTCCCGGAGCCCGACTCCCCCGCGACGCCCAGGATTTCGCCCCGGCGCAGCGTGAAGGAGACATCTGAGCAGGCGCGTACGGGGGTGCTTCCGGTGGCGTATTCGACGGTCAGACCGCGGACTTCGAGAACGGCGGTTGCGGTCACAGGGGACGTGTGCGGCTCGGTTTGTACGGTCATCGGGAGTCACCTCCGGTCGTGGCGGCGGCCCGTGCGAGCCGCTTCGCGCGGCGCACCGAGACCGGGCGGGCCACTCGCAGCTTGGGGTTGGCGAACTCGTCGACGCCGAAGTTGACCAGGGCCGCCGCCGTGCCGATCAGGGCGATGCACAGGCCGGGCGGTACGAACCACCACCACAGGCCGCGCAGGACGGCGCTCTGCTGCTGCGCCGACTGGATCATGGTCCCCCAGCTGATCGCCGAGGAGTCGGAGATCCCCAGGAACGCGAGTCCTGCCTCGGCCATCACCGCGCCGATCATCGCGTGCAGGAACATCGAGGCGATGAGGCCGGTGAGGTGCGGCAGCACTTCGGCGAAGACGAGGCGGTGCCCCTTCTCGCCGAGCATGCGCATCGCCCGTACGAAATCGCGGTTGGCGATGCTCATCGCCTGGGCGCGCAGGGTGCGCGCCCCGCCGGACCAGCCGAAGAACCCGATGATCAGGGCGATGGTGGTGAGTCCGGTGCCCTGCAGATAGCCGGCCACGATCAGGATGAGCGGAAGCACCGGCAGGACGAGGAACAGGTTCGTCAGGAAGTTCAGGGCGGCGTCCACCCGGCCGCCGTAGTACCCGGCCGGTACGCCGACCAGGATCGCCATGGCCGTACCGACCACGGCGCCGATCAGGCCCACGTACATCGAGCCGCGGGCGCCGGCGACGACCTGGGCGAGGACGTCCTGCCCGAACTGGTTGGTGCCCAGGAGGTGTTCACCGCCGGGCGGCAGCGCGATGGCGCCGGTGTCGTTGGCGCGCGGGTCGAGTCCGAGCAGACTCTCCGCCAGCCAGGGGCCGAGAAGGGCGAGCAGACAGAAGAAGGCCAGGATGCCGAGGCCGATGCGGACCTTCCAGCTGCTGAGGAATCCGGTGCTCACGGCCCGTCACCCTCCTTCTCTGATACGCGGGTCGAGCAGGGCGTACACCGAGTCGGCCAGCAGGTTGGCGAGCAGGACGGTCAGCATGATGAGGAAGAAGACCCCTTGCATCACCGGGTAGTCGCGCTGCTGGAGCGAGGTGTAGAGGAGATAGCCGATGCCCGGGTAGTTGAAGACCACCTCGGTGAGCAGGGCGCCGCCGACCACATGGCCGAGGGCGAGGGCGAAGCCGGTGAAGTTGGGCAGCACGGCGTTGCGGGCCGCGTACCGCAGCAGTACGCGTCGGTTGGACAGGCCCTTGGCCTGGGCGAGCAGGACGTAGTCCTCGCGGACCGTGGTGACCGTCATGTTGCGCATGCCGAGCAGCCAGCCGCCGAAGGCCGAGAACACGATGGTGGCGGCGGGCAGCGCACCGTAGTGCAGCACGCTCAGGAGGAACGAGGGCGAGAAGCCGATCGGCAGGTCCGCGTCGTATCCCCCGGACAGCGGGAACCAGCCCAGGACGAAGGCGAAGAGCCACAGTCCGAGCAGCGCCATCCAGAAGTACGGGATGGCCGAGACGAACGTGGTCAGCGGGCTCAGGACGCTGTCGAAACGGCCGCCCGCCTTCCAGCCGGCCATCGCGCCGATGCCGGTGCCGAGCACGAAGGCGATCACGGTGGTCGTGCCGACGAGCAGCAGCGTCCAGGGCACGCCCTGCCACAGGAGGTCGCTCACGGGCACGGGGTAGTTGCTGACCGAGATGCCGAGGTCGAAGCGCGCCAACTGGCCCAGATAGTCGAGGTATTGGCGGCCGAGGTTGGCGTCCGCGTTGCCGAAGACCTTCTGGATCGACTCCAGGGCGCTCGGCGCGAGCTGCTGTCCACTGACGCGCTGCAGCTTCTCGACGATGGCGGCCGACGGGTCGCCGGGCATCAGCCGGGGCAGGAAGAAGTTCAACGTGATCGCCGACCACGCGGCGGCGAGATAGAAGCCGAGGCGCCGGCCCAGGAACCCCCAGCGGCGCGGGGCCCGGGCCCGCGCCGCCCGGACGGCGACGGGCTTCTCGGCGGTCACCGCTGTCACTTGGCGGCCTTCAGCTTCTGCAGCGTGAGGGTGGCGTCGGGGCCGAGGCCGAGCATCGGCACGGCGGAGAAGTTCTCGGGCGTGGGCCAGCCGGTCCACCGCTTGGCGTTGACGGCGACGAACCAGAAGCTGTCGTAGACCGGGCTGTACGGCACCTGCTCGGCGACGATCTTCTGCAGCTTCTGCGCCGCGCTCTTCGTCGTGCCGGGGTCGTTGGAACCCTGGAGCTCCTCGAGCGCGGCGTCGGTGGCGTCGTCCTTCCACCGGCCGAAGTTGGTGGCGGTCTTCTCGCCGAGGGGCCGATGGGCGCGGCTGCTCAGCGCGCTGTACAGGCCGGCGACCCCGGCGCCGCCCGTGGTGGAGATGGTGAGGTCGAACTCGCCCGTCTGCTGCTGCTCGAAGAGGTTGGCGCCCGGGGCGCCCGCCGACTTCACCTCGAGTCCGAGATGCTTCTGCCAGCTGCGGATCATGATGTTGGCATACGCGTCCCAGCCGAAGTCCTGGTTGAACGAGATCTTCGGCGTATACGACTTGCCGTCCTTGACGAGCTTGCCGCCCTTGACCTCGAAGCCGCTGAGCTCCAGCTCCTTCTGCGCCTCCGCGGCGTCGACCTGCTGCACCTTCCCGCGGTACTCGGGCAGGATGGTGTCCGCGTAGATCTCGTCGACGAGGCCCGTCGGACCCGCCTCCGTACCGGGGCGCTGCAGCGTGGTGACGATGTCCTTGCGCGGAATCGTCAGTGCGAGGGCGCGGCGCACATGCACGTCGTCGAACGGCGCGCGTTCGGTGTTGAAGAAGAGCGAATAGGCGCCGCCCGTCGCGTACTTCTCGTACAGATGGTGCTTCGGGTCCTTGGCGACATACTCCTTCTCGGCCCCGTTCCAGGCCTGGAGCGTCCAGTCCACCTCGCCGCGCAGCAGCTGCGCCTTCACGGTGTCCGGGCTCGTCGGAATGATCTTCAGCTGCTTGATCTCGAACCCGCCGCCCCAGTAGTCCGTCCGCGCGGCGAGCGTGAGCTGCTGCGGTGCGAACCGCTGGAGGGTGAACGGGCCGGTGCCTATGGGGTCGGGGTTGGTCCAGCTGTTGAGGTCCTTGCCGTCCCAGAGGTGCTTGGGCACGATCGGGACCGCGATGGAGGCGAGCTGGCTGACCTCGCTGAAGGCGGCGCGCGGCCAGTGCACGGTGACGGTGGCGGCGTCCTTCTTCTCGACCTTCTCGTACGTGGTGCCGCCGGTGTTGAACGCGGGGTCCTTCAGCGGGATCCCGAGCGAGAAGACCACGTCGTCGGCGGTCAGGGGCTTGCCGTCCGAGAACTTCACGTCCTCGCGCAGCTTCAGGGTCAGCGTGGTGCCGGCCTCGTCGAACTCCATACTCTCGGCCAGCCAGGGCTTGACCTTCGCGCCGTCGCTGTAGTCCACGCGCAGCAGCGACTCGTGGATCAGCTCGCCGTGCGGGGTCTTCTGGGTGGCGGGGCTGAACATGTTGTAGTTGCGGACGAAGGTCGTCCCCGCGTCCGTCTTGCCGAACACGAGTGTGTCCACCCCCTTGCCGCCACCGGCGGAGCCCGCGCCGGTCCCCGCCGTACAGGCGCTCGCGCCGAGCGGAACGGCGACGGCCGCCGCGGCGGCGCGCACTAGGAAGTCTCGTCTCGTGGGCATGGCTGACTCCTGCTCTTCGTGATCGCTGTGCGGGGCGCTGAAGGAGGTGCTCATACGTATGAGCGCTGATGCGGAAGTCGCTTGGGCGGCTGCTTCTACGTATGACCAAGGAACGTAAGGTCGTTACGGCGGTGCGTCAAGAGAGTTGCAGCGAGGTTTTTCGGCCATGACGGGACGATCAACCGTCATGGCAGGCAGGCGACTTGAGGGCCCGGGCGAGAACGGTGTTCAGGCCGAGTTCCGGCCGAGGAGCCGCACGGCCGGTGAGCCGGCGAAGAGCCGCGCGGAGTTCTCGTAACAGACCGCACGCAGCCAGGAGTCGCCGAGGCCGAGACGCACCAGGGAGTCCAGGGCGTGGGCGTACGGGTAGGGGATGTTCGGGAAGTCGGTGCCGAGCAGAATGCGGTCCTGGTGGTCTTGCAGGCGCGGCAGCAGGGCCGGCGGGAAGGGTGCCAGTCGCTCGGTGAACTCGGTGAACACCATCGTGGTGTCGAGGTGGACGTGCGCGAACCGGTCCGCGAGATCCAGGAACTCGGCGTACTCGGGCGTACCCAAGTGGGCGACGATCAGGCGCAGTTGTGGATGGCGGGACAGGACCGCGCCGATGGGTTCGGGCCCGGTGTGCTTGCCCGGTACGGGCCCGGAGCCGCAGTGCGTCACGACGGGCGTGCCGGATTCCGCCAGCGCGCCCCACACGTCGTCGAGCAGGGGATCCGTCGGGTCGTACCCGCCGACCTGGAGGTGCGCCTTGAAGACCTGCGCCCCCGCCTCGATCGTCCGGCGGACCTCGGCGGCTGCGCCGGGTTCGGGATAGAAGGTGCCCGTGTGCAGGCAGTCGGGGGTGCGGGCGGCGAACTCCCCGGCCCAGGAGTTGAGCCAAGCAGCCATGCCGGGCTTGTGCGGGTAGACCATGGCGGTGAAGGCGCGTACACCGAAGTCCCGTAGCCGCCGCACCCGTTCGTCCTCCGCGTCGCGGTAGGTGATCGGCCAGTCCACGCCGGTCATCGGGCCGACGGCGTCGAAGTACGCCCACACCTTGTCCATCACCCGCTCGGGCATGAAGTGCGTGTGCACGTCGATCAGCCCGGGCAGTCCGAGCCCGCGCCAGAAGGCCCCGACCTGCGCCGCTTCGTCCGCGCCTTCGCTCACGGCCGCACCTTTGATCACGCCTTCGCTCACGCACGCACCTTTGATCACGCCTTCGCTCACGCCCTCGCCAGCACCTTCGATCACGCTTTCGCCCGCGCCTTCATCCGCGCCGTCGCCCACCGCTGCGTCCACCGTCGTCGTCCGTTTCCTCGTACGAGTGGTGCTCGGTCACCCGCAGCAGGATCGCGTACGGGTGTGCGGCGCCGCTCCCCGCCCCCGGCCCGCGGAACCTTCGCACCCGTTTAATCGCTTGCCCGGCTCGCGTACGCCCTGCTCTACTCGCAGACGTCCGCCGCGACGAAGCGGCCCAGGAGGAGGTAACGGCAATGCGCCAGACATCCATGTCCCGCTCGCTGACCCCGACCCCCTCTTCGAAGGACATGACGCTACGTGTCATCGGCATCGCCAACTCCGTCGCTGAATCTGGGCATTCTGGCCCATGTCGACGCAGGTAAGACCAGTCTGACCGAGCGGCTGCTGCACGCCGCCGGTGTGATCGACGCTCCCGGCAGCGTCGACGAAGGAAATACGCGGACGGATTCGCTCGCCCTGGAGCGGCGCCGCGGTATCACCATCAAGTCCGCGGTCGCCTCGTTCCCGCTCGGGCCGCCCGAGGACCGGGTGACCGTCAATCTCATCGACACCCCCGGCCACCCGGACTTCATCGCCGAGGTGGAACGGGTGCTCAGCGTGCTCGACGGCGCCGTGCTCGTGGTCTCGGCCGTCGAGGGCGTCCAGGCGCAGACGCGGATCCTGCTGCGCACGCTGCGCCGGCTGGGCATCCCCACGCTGATCTTCGTCAACAAGATCGACCGCGGCGGCGCCCAGTACGAGCGCACGCTGCGCCGGATCACCCGGCGCCTCACTCCGGCGGCACCCGCCATGGGCCCGGTGCACGGCATCGGGACACGGAGGGCGCAGGCGCGGCCGTACGGCTCCGAAGACGCCGTATTCCGCGAGGCGTTGACCGAAGTGCTCGCCGAGCAGGACGACGAACTGCTCTCCGCGTACGTGGAAGGCGCGGCCGTCCCGCAGGGGACTCTGCTCTCCGCGCTGGCGGCCCAGACCCGGGCGTGCCTGGTGCACCCGGTGTTCTTCGGCTCGGCGGTGACCGGCGCCGGCCTGCCCCACCTCATGGACGGCATCCGCACGTTGCTGCCGTACGCGGACGAGGGCGACGGGCGGCTCTCGGGAACGGTCTTCAAAGTGGAGCGCGGCCCCGCCGGCGAGAAGATCGCGTACGTACGGATGTTCTCGGGCGAGCTGCGGCTGCGCGACCGGGTGCCGTTGGGGCGCGTCGGCTCGGCGCATGGGGGTTCGGCCCGCGGCGGCTCGGGCTACGAAGGTTCGGCCCGTGTCGGCTCGGCGCATGGGGGTTCGGCCCGCGGCGGCTCGGCCCGTGAAGGTTCGGCCCTCGGCGGCTCGGTGCACGAAGGCAAGGTCACGGCGGTCGAGGTCTTCCACGAGGGTGCCGGTCAACGGCGGCCCGTGGCGCGGGCCGGCGAGATCGCGAAGGTGTGGGGGCTCGGCGAGGTCCGCATCGGGGACTGGGTGGGCGCGGCCCGCAAGGAATCCGCGGACGCCCACTTCGCCCCGCCCACGCTGGAGACCTTGGTCGTCCCCGGTGCGGGCACGGACCGCGGTGCGCTGCATCTGGCCCTTGCCCAACTCGCCGAGCAGGACCCGCTGATCGGCCTCCGCCAGGACGACGTACGCGACGAGGTTCATCTCTCCCTGTACGGCGAGGTGCAGAAGGAGGTCATCCAGACCACGCTCGCCGAGGAGTTCGGCCTCGACGTGGGCTTCCACGAGACGACGACGATCTGCGTCGAGCGGCCGGCCGGCGTCGGGCACGGGTACGAGAAGGACCTGCTGCCCTTCCTCGGCACGGTCGGGCTGCGGGTGGAGCCGGCGCCGCCGGGCAGCGGGGTGTCGTTCGGTCTCGAGGTCGAACTCGGCTCGATGCCTTACGCGTTCTTCAAGGCCGTCGAGGAGACGGTGCACGAGACGTTGGACCAGGGCCTGCTGGGCTGGCGGGTCGTCGACTGCAAGGTGACGATGACCCACTCCGGTTACTGGCCGCGGCAGAGCCACTCGCACGCCACGTTCGACAAGAGCATGTCGAGCACGGCACGTGATTTCCGGCAGGTCACGCCACTGGTGCTGATGGATGCGCTGCGGGAGGCCGGCACCGGGGTCGAGGAGCCGGTGCACCACTTCCGGCTCGAACTGCCCGCCGACACTCTTGGTCCCGTGCTGCCGCTGCTCGGGCGCTTGCGGGCCGTACCCGGGACGCCTGACATCCGGGGCACGTCGTGCTCGCTCGAAGGCGAGATCCCGGCGGCCTCGCTGCACCGGCTGGGCCAGCTGCTGCCGGGGCTGACGCGGGGCGAGGGCGTCGTGGAGTCCGCGTTCGCCGGGTACCGGCCGGTGAGCGGTGAGGCACCCGCCCGGGCACGGACCGATCACAACCCCCTGAACCGCAAGGAGTACCTGCTGGTGGTCACGCGGCTTCGGTAGGGGCGGCAGCGGCAGGAAGTGGCTTACGGGCGGGGGCCGATGGCGCTGGGAGTGGCGATGCCGAGGGCGGAGGCGCGGGGAGCGGTGACACCGAGGACCGGGGCGCAGGGAGCGGCGACACCGAGGACCGGGGCGCAGGGAGCGGCGACACCGAGGACCGGGGCGCAGGGAGCGGCGACACCGAGGACGGAGGCGCAGGGAGCGGTGACACCGAGGACCGGGGCGCGGGGAGCGGTGACGCCGAGGGTGGTGACGCCGGGCCCCGCAGGCCGAGGGCGACGCCTGCCGCGACGAGCAGGCGCCGGCGAGGTCCGCGTGGCCCACGGCGCCGAGGCCGAGTGCGCCGGTGGTGAGCAGGGCGCCCACCGGGACGAGTCCCGCGAAGAGCCCGGCGCGGCCGGCGCCGAGCCGGCGCAGCGCGTCGTACCAGAGGAAGAACGCGGTGGCGGTGACTCAGACGCGCGCAACCCGACCACAGGCGTGTGACCGAACCCTAAACGCGCAACCCAACCGCAGGCGCGCGTAACCGAACCCCAGACGCGCGCAACACGACCCCCAGATCCGCGCCCGAACCCCAGATGCACGCAACCCAACCGCGGTACCCGCGCGGCCCAACCCCAGGACCCGCACAGCCCAACACCCCAAGCACGCGGCCGAACCGGAGCAACAACGCGCCTCTACCCGCTCAGCGCGCCCACCGGGTCCAGGTCTCTTGTGCCCCGGGGCCACCAGTCCTCGCGGCCGGGTTCGGATTCGTACGGGTACCAGTAACCGTCGCGTCCGTAGCGGAGTTGGAGGTGGCCGTCCGGGTGCGTGAGGTGGTTGCGCCAGGGGCGGAACGGCGGGTGTTCCGCTGCGAGCAGCGCCGGGCGCGCCTGGTCGAAGGGTCCGGCCGGCGGGTTCCAGGACTCCTCCAGGACGGCCAGGCCCTCCGCGCCGCCTTGGCGCCAGGCGGCGGCCGCACGCGCCAAGTCCGTGGTCGAACGGTCCGCCGCCGCGGCCAGTTGGGCATAGAGCGCCCGGGTCGCACCGGTGAGTCCGGAGCCGGGCTGGGAGGCGGCGATGCGTACCGCGTCCTGCCAGAGCGTCAGTTCGGCGAGGGGGTCTTCACCGGTGCCCAGAAGCGCATGGGCCCGGGCGGCGGCGTCGGTCGCCAACTGGTCCAGGGCCAGCGGGTCCGGCCCGCCGGGAGCGGCCGGGTACGCGGGCGGCGGGCCCGGCTGCGCTGGCCTCGGCAGGGGTGGCGGCGGGGCAGGCAGTCGGCGAGGCTCCAGGGCGTGAGACGCCCGTACGCCGGGCATCGGCGGCGCCGCGGATTCCGCGCGGGCCGCGCGGTGGGCGTTGCGGCGCGCGAGGG
>NZ_JBEPEW010000084.1:0-36527 GCF_040300965.1 Streptomyces mesophilus
CCCCGGCGCCCGACGAGTCCGGTACGGGGCGTCGGCCCGGCCTGCGCAAGACGCTCCCCCGCCCCCGTAAGCCCGAGGAGGCCGACGCACCCCAGCGGCCCGTCGCCTCGCCGCCGCATCTCGCGGGCGAGGACGAGCTGGGGCCGAGCGGCTCGGAGCCGGACTGGTGGCGGGTGGACACGACCCCGTTCGGACCGTCGGACAGCGTGCCCGGCTTCACGGGCGGGATCGAGATCCCGGAAATACTGAAGCCGCCCCCGAAGGAGGAGGAGCGGCTGAAGAAGGCTCCCGTCCCGGTGGAGGACGAGGAGGACGACGAGGCCGACGACATCGTCGAGGAGCCCGTCCGGCGCCGCCTCCCGCGGCTGCGGCGTGCGCCGGCCGAACGGTCGCTGAGCTTCAGCAATCCACTGCTCCTGATCGCCGCCATACTGCTCGTGGTGGGTGCGGTGATGGGCAGCATCATTCCGCTGGTGGCGGGATGGGGCATCGCATACGCCTCCCGCCGGCTCACCCCGAACGAGGCGAAGCTCGCGGTCCTTTGGGTGCCGGGGCTCGCCCTCGCGTCCGGAATGGTGTGGCTGTGGGGCCGCGTCGAGGGCCGCTGGGGCGAGCCGGTCGCGGACGAGGCGATGGGCCAGGCGGTCTCGGAGACGTGGCCGTGGGTGGTACGGGGCGCGGCGGTCGCCTCGGCCCTGTTCCTGGTGTGGCGGTCACAGCGGCGCGCCCGGGGAGAGTAGGGGCTCGGACGGGGGCCCGGCGGTGCGGATGTGACGCGCACCCCCACCGGCCGTCAGCCGCGCGACGTCTGGGCGGAAGCCCCACCGGCCCGCAGCCGCGCGACGTCTGAGCGGAACCCCCACCCACCCGCAGCCGCGCGACGTCTGGGCGGAACCCCCACCCACCCACAGCCGCGCGACGTCTGGGCGGAAGCCCCACCGGCCCGCAGCCGCGGAACCGGCGGAAGGGGACGGGGAGGGGTGCCAGTTACACGGGCGCCCCCGACGTCGGCGGCAACCCTTCGCGGGAACGGTGCCATTGCCCGTGTAACTGGTACCCCGGACCGGCACCGACCCACGACGACACCGCACGCGCGGGCGCCGACGCGGCGGGGTCCGGTTCGCTGTCCGGTGCGGGGCCGTTGCGCCTGCGGCGGGCTTTCTCCCCCACCCCGCCCCTTCCCGAAACCGGGGCTCCGCCCCGGACCCCGCATCCGAACTTCGTTCGGATCTGCTCAAACGCCGCAGGGGCTGGGTGTGCCGGAGCAGCTGGGGGTGCCGCAAAGGATGGGGGTACCGCAAAGGATGGCGGTGCCGCAAAGGCTGGGTGCGCCGGAGAGGCGGGACCATTCGCCGCCGGCGGCAAAGGGCGCCTCAGCGGGCCGCGGGTCCGAGTTGCTCAGGCAGAGCCGCCCCGTGCACCACGATCAGCCCCGACACCGCACGCGTCAGCGCCACGTACAGGCGGCGCAGGCCGGTGCGTTCGTCCGGTTCGCCGTCGACCACGGCCGACGGTTCGTCGAGGACCACGTAGTCGTACTCCAGACCCTTGGCCAGCGAGGCGGGGACCAGGGTCAGGCGGGTGTCCGGGGTGGTCTCCTCACCGGGGCCCAGGTAGCCGAGGCCCGCCTCCTCAAGTGCCGCCGCCAGGGCGGGAATCCGCGCATCCGCCGCGATCAGACCGGTCGAGCCCTCGTGCTCGAGGGACTCCACGCACGCGGCCACCACATCGGCTTCGGACGAGGACGCTTCACGGACGGGACGTACGGACAGGGAGCCGGGAGACTCACGTACCGACGAGACCTCCGCAAGACCGGGCGCGATCGACGGCAGCAGACGCGAGGCGTACGCGATCACCTCGCGCGGCACACGGAAGCCGGCCGTGAGCTCCTCGACCACAGCCTCCCGCTTGCCGAGGTGCATGAGCGCCTCGTCCCAACTCCGCGTCGCCCAGGGCGTCGTACCCTGCGCCAGGTCACCGAGCACGGTCGCCGAACCCGTGGTGCAGCGCCGGCCCACCGCCCTGTACTGCATGGGCGACAGGTCCTGCGCCTCGTCGAGGACGACATGGCCGAGCGAGTGCGTGCGCATGACCAGGTCCGCCGCCTCGTCGATCAACACCGCGTCCGCGGCCGACCACTTGGCGCTCTTCGCCGAGCGCGCGGGCTTCGCCCACAGAATCGCCTTCTGCTCCTCGTCGCCGAGCACACCCTCGGCGTGCGTGGCGAGGAAGTCCGCGTCGGAGAGCAGCCGGAGCACCAGCTTCGCGGGGTCGACGGGAGGCCAGATCTGCTTCACGGCGGCCTTCACGGCCGCATTGCGCGCGACCGCGTCCTGCACCCGGTCGTCCGGCGCCTCGCCGGCCTGCTCCATCCGTACGAGCACGGCGTGCGCGATCCGCTGCGGAAGCGCCTCGCGTGCGGCGCCGTAGCGGATGTCGCGGTCCAGCAACTCCTGGACGATCTCCTCGAGTTCGTACGCCGGGACGCGCCAGCGCCGCGAGCCGCGCACCACCATCAGCGCCTCGGTCGGCAGGGTGACATGCGAGCGGACCGCGCGGCGCAGCACCTCGGCCATCCGCGCGTCGCCCTTCACCAGAGCGGTTTCCGCGGCATCGGCGCCCCGCACCTCGACATGCGCGACCAGATCGTCCACGGTCGCCTGCTGCACCTCCAACTCGCCCAGTGCGGGCAGGACTTGCTCGATGTAGTGCAGGAAGGACTTGTTCGGCCCGATGACGAGGGTGCCGGTGCGGGCGAGCCGCTCGCGGTGCGCGTAGAGCAGATACGCGACACGGTGCAGACCGACGGCCGTCTTCCCGGTGCCCGGTCCTCCCTGGACGCAGACCGTCCCGCCGAGGCCGCTTCGTACGATCTCGTCCTGCTCGGGCTGGATCGTCGCCACGATGTCGCGCATCGGGCCGACGCGCGGACGCTCGATCTCCTGCTGCAGCAGTTTGCTCGTCCGCTCCGCCTCGGACGGATCGGAGAGGTGCTCGTCCTCGTACGCGGTGATCTCGCCGCCCGTGTAACCGAACCGGCGGCGCAGCGCGACATCCATCGGCTTCTGCTTGGAGGCCTGGTAGAAGGGCTGCGAGACGGGCGCGCGCCAGTCGATCACCATCGGGTCGCCGTCGGCGTCGTGCACATGCCGGCGCCCGATGTAGAACTGGTCGCCCCTCGCGCCTTCCGCCTCCTCCGCCCCCACGGTGTGCAGATAGGTGAGCCGGCCGAAGAACAGCGGGGTGTGCGCGAGATCCGCGAGCGCCTTGATGCGCTCGTCGATCTGGTGCTGGAGGACGGCCGCGTTGACCCAGTTCGCGGTGACATCGCGGATGTCCAGTCCCTCGGCGTCCTCGCGCATCGCGCGCAGGGCGGCGCGGGATGCGGTGAGATGGGCGCGTTCACGGGCCAAGGGATCGTCGTGCACGGGCACAGCAGGGCCTCCAACCAGGGCGTACGTCACAGGGCGGCCCCCCGGTTTCCGGCCGGGAGGCGGCACTCCGCTGGTGCTACGGAGGCGGGAAGCGGGACCCACGGTGGTGCGCTGGGCGGGGTCCTGGCAGACGGAGAAGCTTAGATCACGGGGCCGGGGCGGAGCCAACTCATTTTCTGGACCCCTCCACGCCGCCCATTCCCCGAGCCCCCGGCCCCCTCCACGCCGCCCATGCCCCGGCCCTCCGGGCCCCCGTCTCTACCCAAAGGCGGAGACCGTCCCCTATGGGGATGAGGGTCGGGTTCAGCCCCCAGGTCGATGTCCGATATAAGGGTCCTCGTCCATCCTTGAGTACATGAGCAGCGCAACCTTCCACCCAGCCCCCGTCCGCACCGGAACGCCGAGCGGAGCCACCGCGACCGGCGTCCGGCACACCCACCACCTCGGCAACGCCCTGCGGGCCGTCAAGGTCTTCACCCGCGCGGCGATAGACGTGGCGATCCTCGGCGAGTACGCGGAGGACACGGGCGTCGTCCGCCACCGCAGGTGACCGACCTGTACGCCGCCGTAGGCAATCCCTTCACACAGCAAGTAGTCACATCCGTACGGAGGGTGACTCTGCGCTAGGGTCACGCGCGTGATCCGCCGGACTGTGACCTTCCGCTCGCCGACCGTGACCAGCTCGGGCCTTCTGCTCTCGGTCTCCGTACTGGCGCTTGCCGCACTCTGCGTGGCCCGGCGCATCCCGATGGCCGACACGCTCGTGTACCGCGCCGAAGGCGCCGCCGTGATGCACGGCACCGATCTCTACGGCTTCACCGTCACCGAATGGGCCCTGCCCGCGACGTATCCGCCGTTCGCCGCGATCCTCTTCGTCCCGACGACCTGGCTGCCGCTGCCGGCCCTCAAGTTCGCCTTCGTGGCCGGCAACGCCCTGCTTCTGGCCCTGCTGATCCACCTCTCGGCGCGCTTCGCCCGGCTCCCCCTGACCCGCCCGCTCCTGTACGTGGCCGTGGCGGTGGGGCTCTGGCTCGAACCGGTCTTCCAGACCCTGCTGTTCGGCCAGATCAACCTGGCCCTGATCTGCCTGATCCTGTGGGATCTGAACCGCCCGGCGACCGCGCTCGGCAAGGGTTTCGCGCTCGGTGTCGCGGCCGGCGTGAAGATCACCCCGGCCGTCTTCATCGTCCATCTCCTGCTCACCCGCCAACTGCGCGCCGCCGGCACGGCCTTGGCGTCCTTCACGGGTACGGTGCTGCTCGGCGCGCTGGTCCTGCCCTCCGCGAGCATCGACTTCTGGACCCGCCGCCTCTTCGAGACCGACCGCGTCGGCAAGGCCTGGATCGTCGACAACCAGTCGCTCCAGGGCCTGATCGCCCGCGCACTCGGCGACCCCGCACCAGGGCTCCTGTGGCTGGTGCCCGCGGCGCTCACCGCGGGCTGCGGCCTGTGGCTTGCCACCCGGGTCCATCCCCGGAGTCCCGCCTGGGCCCTGCTGATCACCGCGTACACCGCACTGCTCGTCTCCCCCATCAGCTGGTCCCACCACTGGGTGTGGTGCGTCCCGCTGCTCGCGCTGCTGCTCGCCGAGGGGCGCCCGCGGATCGCCCTGGCCGTGGCCGCCGTCTTCACGGCCCGCAGCTTCTGGCTGCTGCCCCACCAGGGCGACCTCGACCTTCAACTCCCCTGGTGGCAGCAGCCGCCGGCCTCCCCGTACGCCCTGCTCGCCCTCTCACTGCTGACGTGGACGGCCCTGCGCCTGCGCCGCCCTGAGTACCCGTACTCACCGCTCATTGAGCAGCGCACCGGATCCCCGAAGGCCTCCGTCCCGCTTGGATAGAGCCATGACGAGCAACGGAGCGACCACGACGGCCGGCGAGGCCACCACGGGCGGCACGGCCACCGCGACCTCCTCCGCCAACCCCAAGTCCCTGCGGGTCATGGCGGGCATCGGCATTCCGTTGACCCTCCCCGTCTGGTTCGTATGCCTGATGCTCACCCTGGTCGACGCACACCAGGGCAAGGGCTCCGGCGGGCCACTGATCGACGCGGGGTTCGCGCTCCTGTGGCCCGCCGTGTTCATCGGCGCCTTCGCCCTGCTCCTGCCCAACCGGTCCGTACTGCCCAGGACCCGCGCTCTGTTCGTGATCGCGCAGTACGCCCTGCTGCTGCTCGCTCCGCTGCTGATCCTGCTCGACGGCGACGCGTAGCCCGCCCGATCCCCTCGGGCGCCGGAGGGGCTGAACGAGCCACCCAAGCACCACAGGACCCAAGCCCTGGACGCTGGGACATCTTTCCGAGCCTTGAGGATATTCAAGCGCTCGTTGGATCTTCCTAGAGTTACGGACATCGAAGGCGCACCGCACTCGCGGAGAACGCCGATCCGTAGCTGATTCAAGGGAGTTCCCCCATGCGCGCAGTCCTGCAGCAGTCCTTCGGCGGCCCCGAGGTCCTCCAGGTGACCGAGACGGACAAGCCGGCCCCGCTCGGCGGCGAGGTGCTCGTGCGGGTGCACGCCGCCGGGGTGAACCCGGTCGACGTGGCCGTCCGGGCCGGCGCCCTGCCCCTGCCCCTGCTCGGCGAGCCGCCGTTCGGCGTCGGCTGGGACATCTCGGGTGTGGTCGAGGAGGCGGGCCCCGGGGCCCGGTTCAAGCCGGGGGACGAGGTGTTCGGGATGCCGTTCTTCCCGCGGGCCGCCACCGCGTACGCCGAGTACGTCGCCATGCCGTCCCGCCAAGTCGCCCGCAAGCCCGCCGCCTTGACCCATATCGAGGCCGCCGCCGTCCCGCTGGCCGCCCTCACCGCCTGGCACGGTCTGGTCGACGCGGCCGCGCTCCGCGAGGGGCAGCGGGTCCTGATCCATCGCGCGGCGGGCGGTGTCGGTCACTTCGCGGTGCAGATCGCCAAGGCCCGCGGCGCCCATGTGACGGCCCTTGCCGGCGCCGCGAACCATGCCTTCGTACGGGAGTTGGGCGCCGACGAGGTCATCGACCACCGCACCACCGACTACACCGAGGCCGCGGGCGACCTCGACGTCGTCTTCGACTCCAGCTCCGAGGGCGTGAACGCCCTGAAGGTCCTCAGGCCCGGCGGCACCCTCGTCAGCATCATGGAGCACTGGAACAAGGACCTCGCCGCACGCGTCCAGGCCGCAGGGCGGCAGTTCGCCGGGGTCTCCGTCGAGCCCGACTACGCCTCGCTCGAAGCGATCGCCGCGCTGATCGACGAGGGGCGGATCCGCCCGCACGTCTCGCAGACGCTGCCGCTCGAGGAGGCCGCGAAGGCCCATGAGCTGGTCGGGTCGGGGCACACCCGCGGCAAGGTGGTCCTCGAGGTGGCCGCATAGGGTGCGAGGGAACCGGAAGGGACGGACACGTGGACATCCTCAGCGAGGCCCTGGCCTCCATGCGCACCGGCCAGCCGGTGTCCGTCCGCACCAGCGGCAGCGCCCCGTGGGCCATGAGCCTGCCGCCCGTCTCCGGCTCCGGTTTCCATGTGGTGCTCTCGGGGGCATGCTGGCTGACTCCCCTCCAGGGGTACGAGGGACAGCCCGTGCATCTGCGGGAAGGCGACGTGGTGTTCCTGCGGGACGGCTGCGGAGCCATCCTCGGCGATCACCCGGACACACCGCTCCAGGTGCCGCACGACGCGGAGTTCGCCCCGGGGGCGCCGCTCGGGACAGTGCGGGTCGGCGAGGAAGGGGGCGAGCGCGCGGATCTGCTCTGCGGCTACTACCACCTCGACCAGGCCCGCCCCCATCCGCTGGTGAGCCGGCTCCCGCGCATCGTCCACCTGCCGGCGTCCGGCGCCCACTGCCCCGAACTGACCGCCGCGATCGGCCTGTTGCGCTCCGAGCTGGACCGGCCGCGGATGGGGTCGGCCGGGATCGTACCGGCGCTGATCGACTCGCTGCTCCTGTACATCCTGCGCGCCTGGCACGAGCAGCAGCCCGTCCACAGCGCCCGGGGCTGGGCGGCCGCCCTCGCGGACCAGGCCGTGGCACCGGCGCTGACCGCGCTGCACGGCGATCCGGCCCGCTCGTGGACCGTGCAGGAGCTGGCCGCGCGGGCGGGCCTGTCCCGGGCGGCCTTCGCCAAACGCTTCACGGACCTTGTGGGCGAGCCGCCGATGGCGTATCTGACCCGCTGGCGGATGACCACGGCGGCCCGGCTCCTGCGGGAGTCCGAGGCGCCGCTCGCGGCAGTGGCGGCGCGCACCGGGTACGGCTCGGAGTACGCGTTCGCCAAGGCCTTCAAGCGCGAGTACGGAAAGGCGCCGGGCGGCTACCGGCGTGAACTGCGGGCGGCCGCCTGACAGTGCGGACTGCGGGGCGGCCGCCGGACAGCGAGAACTGCGGGCAGCCGCCTGGCAGTCGGACGTACTGGAGGGACTCAGGCGTCCTTCAGCAGATCGTCCGCGTCCACGATCCGGTACGCGTACCCCTGCTCGGCCAGGAACCGCTGGCGGTGGGCCGCGAAGTCCTGGTCGATGGTGTCGCGGGCGACGACCGAGTAGAAGTGCGCCTGGTGGCCGTCCGACTTGGGGCGAAGGACCCGGCCGAGCCGCTGGGCCTCCTCCTGGCGGGAGCCGAAGGTGCCGGACACCTGGATCGCGACGGTCGCCTCGGGCAGGTCGATCGAGAAGTTCGCGACCTTGGAGACGACCAGGACGCTGATCTCGCCCTCGCGGAAGGCGCCGAAGAGCTTCTCGCGCTGCGCGTTGGAGGTCTCGCCCTTGATGACGGGCGCGTCCAAGTGCTCGCCCAGCTCGTCGAGTTGGTCGATGTACTGGCCGATGACGAGGATCTGCTGACCCTCGAACTTCTTGACGATCGCCTCCGTCACCTTCCGCTTCGTGGCGGTGGTGGCGCAGAAGCGGTACTTCTCCTCCGTCTCGGCGGTCGCGTACGCGAGCCGCTCGGAGTCGGTGAGATTGACCCGTACCTCCACGCAGTCGGCGGGCGCGATGTAGCCCTGCGCCTCGATCTCCTTCCACGGGGCGTCGAAGCGCTTGGGCCCGATGAGGCTGAACACGTCGGACTCGCGGCCGTCCTCGCGTACGAGCGTGGCCGTGAGGCCGAGACGGCGGCGCGCCTGGAGGTCGGCGGTGAACTTGAAGACGGGCGCGGGCAGCAGGTGCACCTCGTCGTAGAGGATCAGGCCCCAGTCGCGGGAGTCGAAGAGCTCAAGGTGCGGGTAGATGCCCTTCCGCTTCGTCGTGAGCACCTGGTACGTGGCGATCGTGACGGGGCGGATCTCCTTCTTGGTCCCGCTGTACTCGCCGATCTCCTCCTCGGTCAGCGAGGTCCGCTTGATCAGCTCGGACTTCCACTGGCGGGCGGAGACGGTGTTCGTGACGAGGATCAGCGTGGTGGCCTTGGCCTGCGCCATCGCGCCCGCGCCGACCAGCGTCTTGCCCGCGCCGCAGGGAAGCACGACGACACCGCTGCCGCCGTGCCAGAAGTTCTCGACGGCCTGCTTCTGGTACGGGCGCAGGGCCCAGCCGCTCTCGTCGAGATCGATGGCGTGCGCCTCGCCGTCCACGTACCCGGCGAGGTCCTCGGCTGGCCAGCCCAGCTTGAGCAGCGTCTGCTTGATCTGGCCGCGCTCGGAGGGGTGCACGGCCACGGTGTCCGGGTCGATCCGGGCGCCGACGAGCGGGGCGATCCGCTTGGAGCGCAGGATCTCCTCGAGCACCGGCCGGTCGGTGGTCGTCAGGACCAGGCCGTGCGTGGGGTGCTTGGAGAGCGTGAGCCGGCCGTAGCGGTCCATGGTCTCGGCGATGTCGACGAGCAGGGCGTGCGGCACGGGGTAGCGGCTGTACTGCACGAGCGCGTCCACGACCTGCTCGGCGTCGTGCCCTGCGGCGCGCGCGTTCCACAGCCCGAGCGGCGTCACGCGGTACGTGTGGATGTGCTCGGGCGCCCGCTCGAGCTCGGCGAACGGAGCGATGACCCGACGGCAGGCGTCGGCCTGCTCGTGGTCGACCTCGAGGAGCAGCGTCTTGTCGCTCTGCACGATGAGCGGCCCTGAGTTCACGTAAGCGCCCTTTCCCTGAGGCCAAACGTCCAGTGTGCCGCATGGCCAGGGCATACGGGGGCGCCTCTCGACGCCCCCTGGTGCCTAGGCGTCGACCGCGGCCCGCCACTCGGCGACCGCGGCCGCCGAGACCGGCGCGTCCCACCCGCGCGGGCGGGAGGCAGACCCGATGTGGAACGCGTCGATGCCCGCCGCCTTCAGACGCGGCAGGTGGTGCAGCGCGAGCCCGCCGCCGACCAGGATCCGCGGCTCGTAGCCGGGCTCTCCCGAGCGCGAGGCCTCCGTCACCAGCGTCGTCAGACCGTCGTCGACCCCGGCCGCCGAGCCCGCCGTGAGGTAGGTGTCCAGGCCGGGCAGGTCCGCGAGCTGCTTGCGCAGGGCGTCACGGTCGGCCGCGCGGTCGATCGCCCGGTGGAAGGTCCACCGGGCCCCGTCCAGGGCGGCGACGAGCGCCTCGACCGCGGCCATGTCCGGCCCACCGGTCTCGTCCAGGAAGCCGAGCACGAACTCGGTGGCGCCCGCCTCGCGCAGCTCGGTCGCCGAGCGGACCAACGCGTCCACGTCACCGGCCGCGAAGCCGTCGCTCGCCCGCAGCATCACGCGCAGCGCGATGTCCACGGACGAGCGGATCTCCAGAAAGGTGGACACGCTCGGAGTGAGCCCGTCGGCCGCCATGTCGGTGACCATTTCGAGCCGGTCCGCGCCGCCTTCCTGTGCGGCGACCGCGTCCTCGGGCCCGAGGGCGATCACCTCAAGGACTGCACGGTTCGTCATGGGCCCACTCCTCACGGATCACCGTCGATCGCGACTTCACTGAGACTTCTCTGGTCTAGTCCAATCTCAGAGTACGCGGTGATCGGCGCGCTGGGGAGTCGATCAGTGCCCGTGCCCGTCACCTTCACCCTCGACGTGCGCCCCGCCCTGCCCGTCCGTGTACACCGTGAAGGCCGCCGTACGCACCTTGCCCTCGTGCTGGAAGTCGAGGAAGAGCCGGTAGGCGCCCTTGCCGGTGGTCTCCGCGGTGAAGGAGATGTCCGGTCCCGGCTTGCCCTTGTTCGGGTGGACGTGCAGGTACTCGAGGTCGTCGGCGCGCAGCGCGACCAGGTGGCCGTACGAGCCGAGGTAGGGCTGGAGGTTCTTCACCGGGCGGCCGCCCTTGCTCACACTGAGGACCAGGTCGCTCGCCTTGTTCGGCGTGAGCTTCCCGCTGAGCTCCACCTCGTAGCCGTCGACCTTCGCGACCGCGCTCGGCTTGGGCAGCTCCTTCGGCTTGTACGGTCCGGCCACCGCGACCTCGGCCGACTGCACACTCCCCTCGGCGGCACCCTTCGCCTTGAAGTCCGCGAAGATCCGGTAGCTGCCGGCCTCCGGCAGCTCCACGGGCGTGGACCAGGTACCGGTCGCGTCCCGTGTCGGGTGCAGATGGCGGTAGACCGTGAGGTCGCGCGAGGCGACGATCAGGTGCAGCTCCTTGCCGTGCTCGCGTACGTACGAGGTGAGCGGGCGCCCCTTCTCGTCCTCGACGGCGAACCGCAGCTCACCCCTCCGGTCGGCGGTGAGCCGCGGGGTCTCGAGGCCGATGCGGTACGAGGCTTCGGCGGCCGGAGCGTCCTTGTCACCGGCGTGCCCCCCGCTCTCCTCTCCGTGACCCGCACCCTCCTTCGCATGCGCCG
Organism: Streptomyces mesophilus; assembly: GCF_040300965.1. Classification (GTDB taxonomy): domain Bacteria; phylum Actinomycetota; class Actinomycetes; order Streptomycetales; family Streptomycetaceae; genus Streptomyces; species Streptomyces mesophilus_A. The sequence continues at coordinate 11,146 of NZ_JBEPEW010000084.1, forward strand.
ACGCCCCGCTGTCCTTCTTGTCGATCACCGGGTCGATCCCGTTCCCCACCGCGTACGCGGTACCGAAGGTCGCGGCGAGCGCCGTGGCGAAGGCGGTGATCCGGAGTGCTGTGTTCATGGCGTGCTCCTTCTTGGGGCTTCTGGAGGCCAGGCCCGTCCGGGCTCGATGACTCCAATACATACCCCCCCTGGGTATAAAGTCAAGCGGGAGGAGAGCTTGCGTCGAATAGGGGTGGGGGGTATACCTGAGGGCGCAGGCCAAGATACCCCCCTGGGGTACTTGATGCGGATGCTTGACGACGAGGCGAGGAGATCGCAGCCATGACCACCGAAATCGATACCGGGACCGGGACGGACCTCCGCCCCGCACAGGTCGAGCTGGCCATCGGCGGAATGACCTGCGCCTCCTGCGCCGCGCGTATCGAGAAGAAGCTCAACCGCATGGACGGCGTCGAGGCCACGGTCAACTACGCGACCGAGAAGGCCAAGGTCAGCTTCCGCGAGGACGTGTCCGTCGAGGATCTGATCGCCACCGTCGAGGCCACCGGCTACACCGCCCAGGAGCCCGAGCCGCCGCGCGACACCCCGGCACAGGCGGCACCCGAGGCCGATGAGCTCCGGCCGCTGCGGCAGCGGCTCACGACCGCCGTGCTGCTCTCCGTACCGGTGATCGCGATGGCGATGATCCCGGCCCTGCAGTTCGAGTACTGGCAGTGGCTGTCCCTGACGCTCGCCGCCCCCGTGGTCACGTACGCCGCCTGGCCCTTCCACAAGGCGGCGTGGACCAACGCCCGGCATGGCGCGGCGACGATGGACACGCTGATCTCGGTCGGTACGTCGGCGGCGTTCGCGTGGTCGCTGTGGGCCCTGTTCTTCGGGACGGCCGGGGTACCGGGCATGACCCACCCCTTCGAGCTGACCATCGCGCGCAGCGACGGCGCGGGGAACATCTATCTGGAGGCGGCCGCTGGCGTCACCGCGTTCATCCTGGCCGGCCGCTACTTCGAGGCGCGTTCCAAGCGCAAGGCGGGCGCCGCCCTGAAGGCGCTGCTCGAGCTCGGGGCCAAGGACGTCACGGTGCTGCGGGACGGGGGCGAGGAAGTCCGGGTCCCCATCGCGGAGTTGAAGACCGGGGACCGCTTCCTGGTGCGGCCCGGCGAGAAGATCGCCACGGACGGCACCGTGGTCGAGGGCTCGTCCGCCGTGGACGCGTCCATGCTGACCGGCGAGTCGGTGCCGGTGGAGGTGGGCGTCGGTGACGCCGTGACCGGCGCGACCCTCAACGCTGGCGGCCGCCTTGTCGTCGAGGCCACCCGGGTCGGCTCGGACACCCAACTCGCCCGGATGGCACGCCTGGTGGAGGACGCACAGAACGGCAAGGCCGCGGCGCAGCGCCTGGCCGACCGTATCTCCGCGGTGTTCGTGCCGGTCGTGATCGGTCTCGCGCTCGCGACCCTGGCCTTCTGGCTGGGCAACGGTGCCGGCTGGTCCGCCGCCTTCACCGCCGCGGTAGCGGTCCTGATCATCGCCTGCCCGTGCGCCCTGGGGCTCGCGACGCCGACCGCGCTGATGGTCGGTACGGGTCGCGGCGCCCAGCTCGGCATCCTCATCAAGGGCCCCGAGGTCCTGGAGTCCACCCGTCGCGTGGACACGATCGTCCTGGACAAGACGGGGACGGTGACGACAGGCCGTATGACGCTGCTCGCCACGCACACCGCAGAAGGTGTCCCGGAGGCCGAACTGCTGCGACTGGCGGGCGCGTTGGAGAACGCGTCCGAGCACCCCATCGCGCAGGCCGTCGCGGCGGGAGCCGCCAAGGACACCGGCCCGCTTCCCGTACCGGAGGACTTCGCGAACGTGCCCGGGCTCGGCGTGCAGGGCATCGTCGAGGGTCACGCGGTCCTGGTCGGCCGCACCCAGCTGCTCGCCGAATGGGAGATCCACCTGCCGGTGGAGCTCGAGCGGGCCCTCGCGGCCGCCGAGGCCGCGGGCCGTACGGCGATCGCGGTGGCCTGGGACGGCGAGGCGCGCGGTGTCCTGGAGGTCGCGGACGCGGTCAAGGACACCAGCGCGGAGGCGATCCGGCGGCTGCGGGGCCTGGGTCTGACGCCGGTCCTGCTGACCGGGGACAACAAGGCGGTCGCGGCCGCCGTCGCCGCCGAGGTGGGGATCGCGCCCGAGGACGTGATCGCCGAGGTCCTGCCGCAGGACAAGGTGGACGTGGTCAAGAAGCTGCAGGCCGAGGGCCGTTCGGTCGCGATGGTCGGCGACGGCGTCAACGACGCGGCCGCGCTCGCCCAGGCCGACCTCGGCCTCGCGATGGGCACGGGCACGGACGCGGCCATCGAGGCCGGCGACCTCACGCTCGTACGGGGCGACCTGCGCGCGGCGGCGGACGCCATCCGTCTGGCGCGCCGCACGCTCGGCACGATCCGTACGAACCTGTTCTGGGCCTTCGCCTACAACGTGGGCGCGCTGCCGCTGGCGGCCGCGGGCCTGCTCAACCCGATGATCGCGGGAGCGGCGATGGCGTTCTCGTCGGTGTTCGTGGTGGGGAACTCGCTGCGGCTTCGGGGGTTCAAAGCCGCTTGATTTCCAGGACGGTCACTGATGTCCTCGGACTCCTCCCGGTATACCCGGGGGGAGTTCGAGGACCACGGGGTTTCAGGGGCGGGGAGAAATGAGCACCACGGACATCACACTCGCCCTCTACCAGGAGCTCAGAGCCCGGGGCGTCACCAACCTCGACGAGGTCGGCAAGGACCTCGGCCTGACCTCCGCCGAGCGGTCCGAACACCGGGCGGAACTCCTCGAGTTGGGCCTGATCGTCCCCACGGGTGAACGGCACGACAACCGGCTCGCCCTGCTGAGCGGCCGGACCTCCGAAGCCACGTCGGACAACATCGCGGTGGTGGAACCCGAGACGGCCCTGCTGCGGCTGCTCCGGCACGAACAGGAACGGCTCAGGGCACAGCTCACCCAGGCCAACCGCACCCACGACGTCCTCGCCTCCCTGGCGGACCGGTTCCTGCGCTCGGGCGCCGGCGCCTCGGACCCCGAGATCTCCTTCCGGATCATCACCGACTACCGCCACATCCAGCAGGTGCTCGAGGACATGTCGGACACCCTCCAGCACACCATGGCCACGATGTCCCCGGGAACGCTCGCCTCCCGGGAGATCCCCGCACGCCCCCTCGCCCGCGACATCAGCCAGATCGCCAAGGGCGTCCGGGTGCGCACCCTGTACAGCCGGCGGGCCGCCTCCATCCCGGGGGTCGCCGAATACCTGCGGCGCAAGACCGAGGCGGGCGTCGAGGTGCGCCTGGCCGCGAGCGCGCCGATGAATCTGGTGATCGCCGACGAGCAGATCGCCCTCGTCCCCCTCGACCCCGCCGATGTCGAGGCGGGTGCGGTCCAGATCAGCGGCGGCGGTCTCGTACGGGGCTATCTGGCGTTCTACGAGCACATCTGGGAGACGGCGGCCCCGTACCCCGGGCAGCAGGGGACCGGCTCCGGGGAGCAGGCACTCACCGAACAGCAGGCGGCCGTCCTGCGGCTGCTCGCCGAAGGGCTGAAGGACGAGCGGATCGCCCGCGACCTCGGGGTCTCGCTGCGTACGGTCAGCCGGATCATCGCGGAACTCCTTCAGGAGCTGGGCGCGGCCAGCCGGTTCGAGGCGGGGGTGCGGGCCTCGCGGCTGGGCTGGCTCAGCGACTGACAGCTCAGAACGCGAACACCGGGGCCCCGGGCGCGAGGACACGTGTCCCTGCGGGCGGCGCGGCCAGCGCCGCGACCGTCACCGGGCCGCCCGCCTGGATCCCCAGTGCGGCCGCGAGCCGCTCCGCGCCCTCCGGCATGAGCGGCCAGGACCAGGCGGCGAGCGCCGAGGCGACGGCCAACTGGCCGACCAGCGCTTCGAGTCCGGGCCCGCCCCCGGCATCGCGGTGCGTCCGGCCGAACTCCGCCGCGCCCCGCACCACCGCGTCGAGTACGGGCACGGCGCCGCGCGGGTCGAACGTCCCGGTCTCGTACGCGGCCCTCAACTCGCCTGCGGCGCCCACCAGTCGCGCCCGCAGCTCCTCCCATCCGGCGCCGCCCGCCGCCCCCTCGGGCACCCGACCGCCGCTGCCCTCCTCCACCGCGGCGAACAGCGCCCGCAGCCATCCGTTCCACTCCTGGTCGAGCACCTGCCGCGTCCGGTGCAGACCCGCCTCGCGGAAGACCGTGCTGCGGCCGAGCGGCCAGGTCTCGACGACATGGCGGCGCACGGTGTCGGACCCGTACTCGTTGAGCAGGTCGAGCGCCCACGCTCCGTGCCGCCCCGGCTCGTCGTCCACGCGGTACGTCCAGTTGACGAGGGTCCGCTGGACCGGCTTCACACCGAGCGCGAGCAGTACGGCGGGCAGCAGCAGCACCGGCCCGATGGCGTGCCCGAACCCGCCGAAGTGCAGGGCCTGTTGGGGCAGTGCGGGACCGCCGGGCCCCAGCCCGCCCTGCGCGACGACCTGCATCACGGCGTCCTCGAACCCCGCGTCGATGCGCTGACCGCTGAAGCCTTCGACGGGCACGGGCACCCCGGGACCGCCCGGGCTGCTGACGGCGATCTCCGGCAGCCCGTCGGCCGCGAGCCGCGCGCAGAAGGAGGCGAGACGCGGGGGCAGTTGGGCCGTGTCCCAGTACTCGACGAGCTCGTGCCGCAAGGGTTCGAGGGGCAGCCACAGGCCGCGCCGGTCCTTCGGCACGGTGGCCGCACCGCACCGTACGCACACCGCATCCGTCAGGTCGGCGCCATCATTGGGCCGCGCACAGGCACGGCACACTCCCGCACCCGAGAGAGCCCCGCAGTGCGGGCACCCGCCGCGCACATGGGCACCGTGCAGAACCTGGTCACACGGCGCGCAGTACGGTGCCGGCCGGGTGCGCGGCACCAGGGCTCCCCTCGCGTACAGCTGCCTGAACAGCCTTGCCAGGGCGGCCTGGTAGCTCCGGTCCCGCCCCGGCCGCACCAACCGGTCGAAGGTGATTCCGGCCCGCCGCCAGTCCGCCATGATCCCGGCCCGGAACCCGTCCGCGACCTGCCCGGCGTCCCGCCCCGTGCGCCGCGCCCGCACCGCGACGGAGCTGCGATGGTCGGCCGTTCCCGTGGTGAGGAGCGCGGCCCGCCCGTCGGCGCGCAGGAAGCGGGCAAGCACATCGGCGGCGACGTACGGACCGGCGAGCCGGCCGATGTGCAGTTCACCGTCGGGGGCAAGCGGAGTCGTGGTGATCCACAAGGCCCCCGAGCCGTCGGGGATGTCGATGGGCTTGGTCATGGGCGGACCTCCTCGCAGGACGCACGGGCAAGACCGAAGCCACCCCGAACCCCCTTGTCTCCAGGGGGATTTCGGAGTGGCTTCGCACTGCGTCCAGGCTGACACGCGGGATCGTCCGGTGGCCGGGTCCTGGGCTGCGCGTCCACGCCATTGCGTGGATACGCCACCTCGTGCGGCCCGCCGCGCCCTACGCGGCAACCTTTGTGTCCACAGCCTGTGGGGAGTTGCCGTCGGACACCGGCCCGCGCTCCCCGCGCATCGCGCCCAGCGTGACCAGACCGCCCACCGCGGCGATCCCCGCCGCGCCGAGGAAGGCCGACCGGAATCCGTCGGTCAGGGCGTCCAGGTCGCCCAGCTGCCCGGCACCCTGCGAGGTGGCCAGGGCGGTGAGGGCGGCGAGGCCGAGGGCGGAGCCCACCTGGTAGGTGGTGTTGACGATGCCGGAGGCGAGACCGGCCTGCTCCTGCGGAGCGCCGGACAGGGCGGCCATCATCGCCGGGATGTAGGCGAGGGACATACCGAGCGCGGCGACCAGCGAGGCGGGCAGGACGTCCACCACGAAGGTTCCGGTGGGCTCGACGGCCGACAGCCACAGCAGTCCGAGAGCGAGGACGAGCAGTCCGCCGGCGATCAGCGGCTTCGCGCCGAAGCGGGCGAGCAGCTTCGCGGTGATGAGGGTCATGAAGACCATCAGGAGCCCGGTCATCGGCAGCAGCGCGGCACCGGACGCGAAGGCCCCGTAGCCGAGCACCTGCTGCAGGTAGAGGTTGAGGAAGTACCACATGGGGATCCACGCGGCGCCGAGCAGCGCCATCGCCAGGTTCGACGAGCCCAGGCGCGGCACGCGCCAGATCCCGAGCGGCATCAGCGGCTCCCGCACGTTCTTCTGCAGGACGAAGAACAGCAGCAACAGTGCGCCCGCGCCCACGAGTTGCAGGACCGTTCCGGTCGAGCCCCAGCCGGCCTCCGGCGCCCGGACCACCGCGAACACGGCGAGCGCGAGGCCAGCGGTGACGGCGGCGGCGCCGAGTACGTCCACGGCTCCGCGGCGGCGGCCGACCTCGGGGAGCAGCTTGGTGGCGGCGAGGGTGGCGAGGCCGATCGGCACGTAGATGATGAAGATCCACTGCCAGCTCAGCCACTCGGTGAACACACCGCCGAGGAAGACCCCCGCGGTGCCGCCCGCCGGTGCGGCGGCGCCGTACAGCGCCATCGCCTTGCCGAGCTCCTTGGGGTCGTGCGCGAAGAGCATCATCAGCAGGGTCATCGCGGCGGGCGCGATCAGCGCACCGCCCACGCCCTGCACGGCCCGCCCGACGACCTCGACCCACGCGTTCTGCGCGGCGGCCGCGACGACGGAGCCCGCGATCAGGACGACCCAGCCGGCGCTGAACACCCGTCTCGCGCCGAGCAGATCGGAGAGCCGGCCGCCGAGCAGCAGCAGTCCGCCGAAGGCGATGACGTACGCGTTGAACACCCACTGCAGATCGCCCTGCGAGAAGCCCAGGTCCTCCTGCATCTTCGGCAGCGCGACGCCGATGATGCTCGTATCCATGATCACCATGAACTGCGCGGCGGCGAGCACCAGAAGTGCCCACCAGCGGCGCGGATTTGTGGTTGGCATGACCATCCCCTCCGACGATTCCCTGATACCCCTAGGGGGTATCCAGTAGTGACGAGAGGGGAAGCTAGCACACCCCCTGGGGGTATACAAGATGTGACAGTGGGCGCACGACGAACGGCGCCGGAATCCCTGGGGATTCCGGCGCCGTTGACACGCGGGCGACGGAGCTGCGTCGGTGCGCGAGCCGACCTGCGTCGGTGCGCGAGCGACCGAGCTAGCCGCCGAACAGATTCAGCTCCGCTTCCTTCGCGCCCGCCAGTTCATAGCGCGCGCCGATCACCGGACGCCCGGCGATCAGCCGCAGGAACACCGGCGCGGGCCCGATGAACCGGGCCGGCGGCCGCTCGCCCGAGGAGCCGAGGACCAGCGGTTCGTCGCGGCCGTCCAGGTCCGCGTGGACCGGGACCTGCGTCTTGGCGTACGCGAACGCCGCCGGCGTCAGGGCCAGCGCGTCCTCGATCCCCGCGCCGGCATACGCGTCCGGGGCGCCCACGGCCTCCCGTACGTCACCGGCGTGCAGCCACTCGCCGAGCCCGATCACGTCGAAGAGGCCGCCGGCCTTGGCGATCACCGGACCGGCCTCGGTCATCGCGCGCTCCAGCTCGTCGACGACCTCCGTGTGGGACCAGTCGGCGCGCTCGGCGATATCGCGGTCGTTGCACGCGGGCGAGAACACATCCGGCTCGAAGCGTCCCTCGACCACCCGCATCAGGGCCGAGCCGCAGTGGGCGATCACATGGCGCACGGTCCAGCCCGGGCAGCAGGTGTACCGCGCGAAGTCGGCGTCCGGCAGGGACCTCAACAGCGGGATCAGGGCGTCGCGTTCGGTCCGCAGCAGCCGTCCGGGCAGCTCCGGGTCATGTGTGTCCGTCATGGGCCGGAGAGTAGGCGCCGTGGCCCGTGTTCACCAGAGACAGGGGGGTCGATTCACCGGCCGCCCGAGTCATGCGGCACTCGCCCAGTAGGCGGCCTCATAGTCGCCGCCCGGGGCGAACTCGATGGCGACGGGCGGCTGTTCGGGCTCGCCGACGAAGCCGAAGACCGTGGTACGCCGCATCCCCGGGCCGATGCTGCTGTCCCCGCAGAGCACCCGGCTGGGGTACGCGGTCTCGTCGAGCGCCCCCTGCGGGCCGTACGCCACGGCCCACTGCTGGTCGACCGGGATGTCGCGGGCGGAGGTGTTGTGGATCGTGGCCGTGACGTTGTAGCGGCCGGGCGTCGCGGACACGGCGGTACGGACGGTCACTTCGAGTCCGTTGCCGTACCGCACCCGTGTGCCCGGACCGGCCGGGTCCTTCACCGTGGCGGCGGTCCTGGGCCTGAAGTCGCCCGGGGCGGCGCGCAGTTCGCCGTACAGGAGCGGCCCGGTCACCGCCGTCAGAACCAGGGCCAGCACGGCGAGCGAGCCACCGGCCAGCGGGTACGCCCTGCGCGGTGTCCGGCCGGGCGGCGCGAACTCCCCGTGCGGTGTCCGGCCGGGCGGCGCGAACTCCCTGTGCGGTGTCCGGCCGGTCCCCACCCGTCGTACGGCCACCCGCGTCGCGTACAGCGAGAGGCCGATGAGAAGCAGCGTGACGAGGGCGAAATAGGCGAGGTCTCCCACGGAGGTGAGGTCGCCTTCGCGCCCGAGCTCCGGCGAACCGAGCAGCCGGACGCCTTGAGCGGCAAGCAGCACCGCGGCGCAGCCCAGCCCGAAGGCGGCGTGCGAGGCCCCGTTGCGCCGGGCGGCGAGGAACCTCGCCGACTCGAGCTCTGCCAGCACGCGCTCGTGTTCTTCGTCCCAGTGATCGTGCCCGTGATCCCCGTGATCCCCGTGGTCGCGGGGATCACGGCCGCCCCGGCCGTCGTGGTCACGGTGATCGTCGTCGTACGGCCTGCGTTCCATGGCGCCCCCTGGCCCGGTCCGCTCTCCACCGGATCTGATGCGCACCCCATACCCCCTGGCCCAAGGCCTAGGCTGCGTCCATGGCCGACTACGACGAACTGCGCACCCGCTGGTCGGACGCGCTGCACGAGGCCCGGGGCACGGCGGAGGGTCCCGACCCGGGTCCGTATGCGGAGAATCTGCTGGCCCGCTGGGCCGAACCCCAGCGCCGCTATCACACGCTCGCGCACCTCACCGCGGTCCTTGACCACATCGACGCGCTGGCGGAGCACGCGGACGCTCCCGAACTCGTGCGCCTGGCCGCGTGGTTCCACGACGCCGTCTATCTGCCCGACCGCTCGGAGAACGAGGAGCGTTCCGCGCGCCTGGCCGAACGGGCCCTGGCCGAGGCCGGGTTGGAGCCGTCCGCCGTGGCCGAGGTCGCGCGTCTGGTCCGCCTGACGGTCACGCACGCGCCCGCGGCGGACGACCGCAACGGGCAGGTCCTGTGCGACGCGGATCTGGCGGTCCTGGCGTCAGGGCCCGACGCGTACGCGGCCTATACGAAAGCGGTACGCGAGGAGTACGCCTTCGTTCCGGACGACGCCTTCCGTACGGGCCGGGCGCAGATCTTGGCGCAGCTCCTCGGACTCCCCCGCCTGTTCCACACGCCGTACGGCGCGGCCGAGTGGGAGCCGAAGGCCCGCGCCAACCTGGGGAAAGAACTCGCGGAACGCACCGGCGGCCTCGCATAATCACGCGGTGAGCAATGCCATGGATCAACCCGGACCAGTGGGCGAGCCGTCCCAGGACGCGCCCTTCGCCCTGCCGACCCCCGACCTGACCCTGGTCGCGCTCGCCCCGGCGGCCGCGCTCGACCTGGCCTCGGGCGGCACGGGCGGATTCACCTGGATCGAAGGCGGTCCCGAACAGGGCACGCGGATCGGTGCGGGTCTGATGGCGAAGGCGGCCGCGGACGGCGCGTATGTCCCCGGCTGGGGTACGTATGTCCTGGTCAGGGAGGCGGACGGACTCGCGGTCGGCGCGATGGGCTTCCACGGCGCCCCGGTCGGGGGCCGCGTCGAGGTCGGCTACGACGTGGTCGCCGCGGCCCGCCGCAACGGCTACGCGACCCAGGCCCTGCGTGCCCTGTCGGCCTGGGCCCTGGGCTCGGTCCCGGTGGTGTTCGCGCGTACGGACCCGGGCAACGAGGCGTCCCAGCGGGTGCTGGTGAAGGCGGGGTTCGTGCGGGTGCCTTCGGCGCCCGAGTCGCCCACGTACGAACTGAGGCCGGCCTCGTCCTGAGCCCGCCTCGTCCTGAGCCCGCCTCGCCCTGAGCCGACCCCTCCGAGTCCGCCTGGCCCCTGAGCCCGCCCCGCCCTAAGCCGGCCGCCCCTTGGGCCGGCGCAGGCCGGACTCGGTCAGCAGCCGGACCACCTCGCGCGAGGACACCTCGACCGCCCCCGCCCTCACCGCCTCCGCATAGTGCGCGGACGGAACGTCATAGTGATCGCGCTCGAAGGCCCGCGCGGGACACCCGATCCGGGCCGCGAAGGCGTGCAGCTCCTCGTACGAGGAATCACTCACCAGGTGGGACCACAGCCGCCCGTGCCCGGGCCAGGTGGGCGGATCGATATAGACCGTCACCGCGGGACCCCGCCGAGCGACCCCACCCGCGCCACGATCACCGCGGCCTTGGCGCACACCCAGTGCGGATCCGCGCCCAGCTCCGGCTCCACCTCGAGCGCATGCGGATCACCCGAGCCGCACACGGGGCACAGTGGCCACCGCCCGTACCGTTCGAGCAGCGCGTCCTGGACGTCCTGCGCTATCAGGCCCGCCACGAACTCCGCCCCGTCCGGCCACTGCTCCACCCACCACCGCCGGTGCACGACCGCGTCCTCGACCAGCGAGACGACATCGGCCTCGGCCACCTCGCCGGCCATGAGATCGGCGAGCACGAGGGCGCGTGCCGTGTGGAGGGCCTGCTCCAGGCGGGGTTTGTGTTCCGCGTCGTCCATACCGCCATTGTGCTCCCGGCCCAGGGGCCCGTGCGGCCCGCCATCGGACCCGCGCACTAGGAGCGGGCCTCGACGGTCGGCCCGGCCGACCCGGCCGCCTCGCTCACGCCCCGCTCGGCCGGCACGCTCCCGGCCACCTTCCGGGACGCCCCGGAACCGCCGCCGCGGCTGCGCTGCACCCGCAGCGCCGCGTACGCAGTCACCAGCGCGGTCACGGTCATCGCCGCTCCGGCCCAGGCCGGCGAACGGAACCCGAGGCCCGCGTCGATCACCGAGCCGCCGAGCCAGGGGCCGCCGGTGTTGCCGAGGTTGAAGGCCGCGGTCGTGGTCGCGCCCGCGAGGGTCGGCGCCGCCCCGGCGACGTTGAACATCCGGGCGTTGAGCGCCGGGGCCGTGTAGAAGGCCGAGAAGCCGAGCAGGAACGACAGCGCGACCGCCGCCACCGCACTGTCCGCGAACAGCGCGAAGGCGCCGAGGAAGACGGTCGACGCGGCGATCCCGCTGAACATCACGCCGAACAGATGCGCGTCCGCGATCCGCCCGCCGACCGCCGTACCGATCAGCGCACCCACACCGAAGAGCCCGAGCACCCACGGCACCCAGCCCGAGTCGAGCCCGGCCACGTCGGTGAGCAGCGGTGCGAGATAGCTGAAGGCGCAGAAGACACCGCCGGCCGCGAGCGCGATCAGAGCGATCTGCAGCCAGACGGCACGGTCCTTGTAGATCGCCAACTCGCGCTTCAGCTCCGGCTTCTTCTCCGGCAGCGGGATCCGCGGGATCAGCATGACGACACCGACGAGCGCGATCGCCGAGGAGACCGCCACGGCCCAGAACGCCGAGCGCCAGCCGAGCGTCTCACCGAGGAAGGCACCCGCGGGCACACCCAGCACGTTCGCGACCGAGAGCCCGCCGATCATCACGGCCATCGCCCGGGCCCGCTGCCCGAGGTCCACCATCGCGATGGCGACGGCCGCGCCCACCGCCCAGAAGCCCGCACAGGCGAGGGCGGCGATGACGCGGGAGACGAAGAGGATCTCGTACGAGGGAGCGAGGGCGCCCATGATCTGGCCGAGGCCGAAGACGGAGATCAGGGTGATGAGGGTGGTGCGGCGCGGCAGCCGCAGGGTCGCCACGGCAAGGAGCGGCGCGCCCACCACCATGCCGATCGCGAACGCCGAAATCAGCAGTCCGGCCTGCGGGATCGTGACGTCCATGTCCCGGGCGATCTCCGGAAGCAGCCCGGAGAGCATGAACTCCGCTGTTCCCAGGGCGAATACGGCCACCCCGAGGGTATAGACGGCTATGGGCATACGGGTGCGCGTGGCGGGTGCGGGCATGTCAGGTGCGAACACCAGGGAGGCACCTTTCATTCCGTACGCAATGAGATGAGGGCGTCCGAAGTGACGGCCGCCACACATAAAGGTCCTGTGATGAAGCCGGGACCAAGGGCCTCTTGACGACATAAGAAGCCGAAAATATCTTTCAGATGTGAGCACTGACCTGAAGGAAAGTTTCATGGGTGGAAGCCAGGCGCCCGCACCCGCCGCCCTCGCGGCCAAGGTGCGCACGCTCGCCCCGTCCATGACGCGCTCGATGCAGCGCGTCGCCGAGGCCGTCGCCGGCGACCCGGCCGGCTGCGCGGCCCTCACCGTGACGGGCCTGGCCGAACGCACCGGCACCAGCGAGGCGACCGTCGTGCGCACCGCCCGCCTGCTCGGCTACCCGGGCTACCGCGATCTGCGCCTGGCGCTCGCGGGCCTCGCCGCCCAGCAGCAGTCGGGCCGCGCCCCGGCCGTCACCGCCGACATAGCGGTCGACGATCCGCTGGCCGACGTGGTCGCCAAGCTCGCCTACGACGAGCAGCAGACCCTCGCCGACACCGCCGCCGGTCTCGACATGGCCCAGCTCGGCGCCGCCGTCACCGCTCTCGCGGCCGCCCGCCGCGTGGAGATCTACGGTGTGGCCGCGTCCGGTCTGGTCGCGCAGGACCTCGCGCAGAAGCTCCTGCGTATCGGGCACATCGCTCACGCCCACTCCGACCCGCACCTGGCCGTCACCAACGCGGTGACCCTGCGCTCCGGTGACGTGGCCATCGCGATCACGCACTCGGGCTCCACCGGCGACATCATCGAGCCGCTGCGCGTCGCCTTCGAGCACGGTGCGACGACGATCGCGGTCACCGGCCGCCCGGACAGCCCGGTCACGCAGTACGCGGACCACATACTCACCACCTCGACCGCGCGCGAGAGCGAGCTGCGACCCGCCGCGATGTCCTCGCGTACGTCCCAACTGCTCGTCGTGGACTGCCTGTTCGTCGGCGTCGCGCAGCGGACGTACGAGACCGCGGCGCCCGCACTCGCCGCGTCCTACGAGGCGCTCGCCCACCGGCACAGTCCACGGACCACCCGGTAAGCCCGCTCCGGACCCCGCAATTCCTGCCGCCACCCCTTCACCCGCACATGGAAGAGCACTCCGTCATGACCTCCACCACGCCCGAAACCACCGCCGACGAAGCCGGTGCCGACAGCACGTACGGCGAGCTGCGCGCTCAGCTGGCGACGCTGACGACCGAGGCGTTCCGGCCCGAACTCGCCGAGATCGACCGGCTCTCCACGCTGGAGATCGCGGCCACGATGAACGGCGAGGACGCCTCCGTACCGGCCGCGGTCGCCGCTCAGCTGCCGCAGATCGCGGCGGCGATCGACGGCACGGCCGAGCGGATGGCGCGCGGCGGACGGCTGATCTACGCGGGCGCGGGCACCGCGGGCCGGCTCGGTGTGCTCGACGCCTCCGAGTGCCCCCCGACCTTCAACACCGACCCGTCCGAGGTCATCGGCCTGATCGCCGGCGGTCCTTCCGCCATGGTCACCGCCGTGGAAGGCGCGGAGGACTCCAAGGAGCTCGCCCGTGAGGACCTGGACGGACTGCGGCTCACCGCCGACGACACCGTGGTCGGCATCTCCGCCTCCGGCCGTACGCCCTACGCGATCGGCGCCGTCGAACACGCCCGCGCGCTGGGCGCGTTGACCATCGGTCTGTCCTGCAACGCGGATTCGGCGCTCGCCGCCGCGGCCGAGCACGGTATCGAGGTCGTGGTCGGCCCCGAGCTCCTCACCGGCTCCACGCGCCTGAAGGCGGGGACGGCCCAGAAGCTCGTCCTCAACATGCTCTCCACCATCACGATGATCCGGCTCGGCAAGACGTACGGGAATCTGATGGTGGACGTCCGCGCCTCCAACGAGAAGCTGCGGGCCCGCTCCCGGCGCATCGTCGCCCTCGCCACCGACGCCTCCGACGAGGCCATCGAGGCGGCCCTCACCGGAGCGGACGGGGAGGTGAAGACCGCCATCCTCATGATCCTCGCGGATATCGACGCCGCTACCGCGAACAGGCTCCTGACCGGCTCGCACGGACACCTGCGTGCCGCGCTCCAGGCCTCCACAGGCTGAACCTCCCGTACTCCTTCACAGCAAGGCACCACCGCACATGAGCACCGAAGACAAGAACCGCGCCACTGCCGCCGCGATCCTGCCCCTCGTCGGCGGCGCGGCCAACATCACCTCGATCGCGCACTGCATGACCCGCCTGAGGCTCGGTCTGCGCGACCGCTCGCTCGTCCAGGACGAGGCCCTGAAGGCCGTGCCGGCCGTCATGGGCGTCGTCGAGGACGACACGTACCAGATCGTGCTCGGCCCGGGCACGGTCGCCCGGGTCACGCCCGAGTTCGAGGCGCTGGTCGCCGAGGAGCGCGAGGCGCACCCGGTCACCGCCGATGAACTGGCCGCGCAGGGCGCCGAGATGAAGGCGGCCCAGAAGGCGAAGAACCAGACGCCCTTCAAGCTGTTCCTGCGCCGGATCGCGAACATCTTCGTCCCGCTGATCCCGGCCCTGATCGGCTGCGGCATCATCGCCGGCCTCAACGGCCTCCTGATCAACCTCGGCTGGCTGCCGTCGGTGACCCCGGCGCTCGCCGCCATGGCCTCCGGCTTCATGGCGCTGATCGCGGTCTTCGTGGGCTTCAACACGGCCAAGGAGTTCGGCGGTACGCCGATCCTGGGCGGTGCGGTCGCGGCGATCATCGTCTTCCCGGGCGTCGCCAACATCGAGGCCTTCGGCCAGAAGCTCTCCCCGGGCCAGGGCGGTGTGCTCGGCGCGCTCGGTGCGGCGGTGCTCGCCACGTACGTCGAGAAGTGGTGCCGCAAGTGGGTCCCGGAGGCGGTGGACGTGCTGGTCACGCCGACCCTCACCGTGCTCATCTCGGGCCTGGTCACGATCTTCGGCCTGATGTTCCTCGCCGGTGAGATCTCCACCGGCATCGGTGAGGCGGCCAACTGGCTCCTCGACAACACCGGTGGCTTCGCGGGGCTGGTCCTCGGCGGCCTCTTCCTGCCGCTGGTCATGCTCGGCCTGCACCAGGCCCTGATCCCGATCCACACCACGCTCATCGAGCAGCAGGGCTTCACCGTCCTGCTGCCCATCCTGGCGATGGCGGGCGCGGGCCAGGTCGGCTGCGCGATCGCGGTGTTCAAGCGCCTCAAGCACAACACCTCGATCCGCAACACCATCAAGTCGGCGCTGCCGGCGGGCTTCCTGGGCGTCGGCGAGCCCCTCATCTACGGTGTCTCGCTCCCGCTCGGCCGCCCCTTCATCACCGCCTGCATCGGCGGCGCGGCGGGCGGCGCGTTCGTCGGCACGTTCTCGATGCTCGGCGACAAGGTCGGCTCGACCGCGATCGGCCCGTCGGGCTGGGCGCTCTTCCCGCTTCTCGACGGCAACAAGGGCCTCGGTCTGACGATCGCGATCTACGCGGGCGGTCTGCTGGTCGGGTACCTGGTCGGCTTCTTCGCCACGTACTTCTTCGGCTTCTCGAAGCAGATGCTGGTGGAGCTGAACACGCCGGAGGAGTCGGTGGTCGCGGCATCCGTGACGCCGGCCACCCCGGCCACGGACACGGCTCCGGAGCCTGCGCGGTTGTGACCTGGCGCTGGTGACACATACCGAAGGGCGGCATCCCCTGAAGCCGGGGGTGCCGCCCTTCGGTATGCCGGGGCTTGGGCTCAGTGCGGGAAGAGTCCCGTGTCCACCGTGGTGTCCAGCGGCGCCGGCAGCGACAACTGCTCACCGAACGGCACCCGCTCCGTGTGCTTGTACGCGCCGTTGAGCGGTTCCGTGAACACGGTCGTGGTGGGCCCGTGCTCATCGAAGCGGTCGATCAGGACGTACACCGGAACGGGCGCGTGCGCATACGCCCAGAGCTTCTTCGTACGGTCGTCCTTGGCGTTGCCCTTCGAGGTGATCTCGACGACGAGCAGGGCCTCGGCGGCGTCGACCGGGTCGTTGGTGTCCGAGGCAACGTCGAGGACGGCCATCGGGATGACGACGAGGCCCGGGAGGCAGAGCTTGCCGAGGGGAGCGATCTTCAGACCGAGGGTCTGGAAGATACCTAGCTCGTAGGGCAGGTTCTGATACAGCCTGCGCTGTACGACGGCAGCGATCCCGTGGTGATGCCGGGGCCGCGGAGGCAGCAGGACGATCCGGCCTTCGTCGATCTCGGCGCGCCACCCCTCAGGCACATCCAGTCCGCGCCATGCCTGCAGCAGTTGATCCCACCGACGGCCATGAGACGAGATCTCGGCGGTCACCGCCATTCCCTTCTCCCATGGGCTGAGCAGGCCAAACGTAGATCGACACATCTGCGGCCCGCAGCCGCTTCCCTCAGCGTCCCACGATCGTGTGAGCACCGCACAGACTCAGCCCCGTGCCGCCTTGCGGGCCCGGAAGGCCGCCGCCTTGACGCGGCTGCGGCAGGGGTCGGAGCAGAAGTGGCGTACGGCGTTGCGGGAGTTGTCGATGTAGACGCGGTCGCACTGCGGGGCCGTGCAGACGCCGAGGCGTCCGGCGAGGTCGCTGCCGATGGCGAGCGCGAGGGCGGTCGCGCAGCCGGCGGTCCAGCCCACGGCGAGGGTGTCCTCGGCGCCGTGGAAGTGGACCTGCCAGGGTTCGCCGTCGACGCGGTCGAGCTGGGGGCGGGCGCCTGAGGTGCGCAGCAGGGCGTTCACCAGCTCCGCGGCCTGGTCGGTACGTCCGCGGGCGACCGCGTCGAACACCGCTCTCATCTCCTTGGCGGAGCGGGTGAGATAGACGGCGTGCCGCGGCTCGACCGTGGCGCGGGCGGAGGCGAGCGGAAGGGCTTCGTGGACGGCCCGGGCGAGGTCCTCGCCGCTCGGGGCGGTGTAGGGGCGGCCTTGCCGGGAGCCGTCGGTCAGCGTGTTCACCAGTGAGACGGCCGCGTCGAGCAGCGTCTTCACGTGACCATCGAACATCACTTGACTGGTCACTCCTTCGCGTCCTAGGGTCCATCCGTCACCAACGATATCTATTACGCCGGTTACGGTACGGACAGGGTGGGGGCGGGGCCGTGCGGGACAGGAGGCGGTTGCCGCGAGCCGTACGCCTGCTGATCGTGGCACGGGCGGTGAACCGGCTCGGCGCGTTCTCCCTGTCGTTCCTCACCGTGCTCTTCATGACCGAATTCGGTGCCGGTGCCACCGTCGCCGGATGGGCCGGCGCCGCCTTCGGCCTCGCCACGATCCCCTCACGTCTGATCGGCGGCCGCCTGGCCGACCGGATCGGCCGGCGCCGCACGATCGTCGCGGGCCTGACCGGGTGCGCGGTGGCCCAGCTGGGCCTCGCCGCGGCCGGCACCCTGGCGGCGGCCGTCTGCTGCGCCGTTCTCCTCGGCCTGGTCTTCGAGATCTACGAGCCGCCGAGCCAGGCGCTGATCGCCGACGTGGTGGCACCGGGTGAACACGTCCGCGCCTACGGCCTGTTGAACGCGGCACTGGCCCTCGCGGGCATGGGCGCCGGACTCATGGCGGCGGGCCTGGGACGCTGGGATCTGCGCTGGCTCTTCGTCGCCGACGCCCTCACGTGCGCACTCTGCGCGCTCACCGTGCACTTGATGCTCCCGGCCGACCATCGCGGGGCCGCGAGGGATGTATCCGATGGGGCGGGCGCCGCCGAAGGGGCGGGCCCATCCAAGGGGGTTCCCGTACCCGAAGGGGCGGGCCCATCCGCAGCAGCGGCCGTATCCGAAAGGCCCGCCGCCATCGCGCCGTGGCGCGATGGCGCCCTGCTGCTCATGCTCGCGACCGGCACGTTGTTCGCCGTGGTCTACCTCCAGATCATGACGACGCTCCCGCTCGCCCTGAGCCATGAAGGGCTGCGCCCCGCAGACGCGGGACTCCTGTTCACCGTGTCCGCGCTCACCCTCACCGCGGGCCAGCCGCTCATGCGCCGACGCCCGCTCTCCACCCTCTCGGCACCGGCGGCCTTCTCCACCGGATACCTGCTCCTGGCCCTGGGCCTGGGCGGATACGCAGTGGCCCCCACCCTGTCCGCCCACCTCGCCGCAACCGTCGTCTGGAGCGCGGGCGACCTGCTCCTCGTCGGCCGCGCCTACGCGATCGTCGCCGCCCTGGCCCCGCCCGGCGGCACAGGACGCTACCTGGCCGTCTACGGCACCAGCTGGGGCATCGCGGGAATCGCGGCCCCCTTGGCGGGCACGCAACTCATCGCGTACGCCGGGCCGTCGGCACTCTGGACCACGATGTCCCTCGGCTGCCTGCTGCTCGCCGTACTGCAGACTTCCCTGTTCCGAAGCACCGCCTTCCACCGTACGAACGGCCAGCAGCGCTCGGCGACAGCCGAGGTGCGGGGCGACAGCCGAGGTGCGGGGCGAGCGGGCCGGATGACGGGCGCTCAGCCGCCGCGCAGGACGGGTTCGCTTCGCGGCACAGCACCGCCCCCGCCTCACACGCCCCCTGGCCCTCCCACCCCACCCCCGTTAAGATCCCCCGGGCTCCATCCTTGGCGCCCAACTGCCATAAGGGGGCGGGGAGTTGGGCACTCCACTGGGGCCGGAAGATCCTGAGCGGATCGGGGACTACTGGCTGGCCGCACGGCTCGGGGCCGGCGGGCAGGGCGTCGTGTACGAGGCGTATGACGTCCACGGGGTACGGGTCGCCCTCAAAGCGCTGCACCGCGGCTCCGAGGCCTGGGTGCGGGAACGGTTCGGGCGGGAGGCCGCCGCAGCCCGCAAGGTCGCGGCGTTCTGTACGGCCCGCATACTCGATGTGTCGACGAACGGCGCCGGGCCGGGCCACGGCGTGGGCACCGCATCGGGCGACGACGGGACCCCGGACGATGGCACCCCGGACCGCGGGAGCCCGGACGGCGGCGGGCACGACGTCGCGTACATCGTCAGCGAGTACGTGCCCGGCCCCACCCTCGCCGAACAGGTCCGCAGCCGCGGGCCGTTGGCCCCCGACGCCGTGCTGCGCCTGGCCACCGGCGCCGCGACCGCGCTCGCCGCGATCCATCACGCCGACGTCATCCACCGCGACCTGAAACCGGGCAACATCCTGCTCGGGCCCGACGGCCCCCGCATCATCGACTTCGGCATCGCCCGCGCCCCCGACATGTCCCTCACGGCGACGGGCGCCCTGCTCGGCACGCTCGGCTACATGGCCCCGGAGGTCCTGTCCGGCAAGCGCGCCACGACCGCGTCGGACATCTTCGCCTGGGGGGCGGTGGTGCTCTACGCGGCAAGCGGCGACGAGCCGTTCCGCGGCGCGCACATCGGCGAGGTTGCCCACCGCACCGCGTCCGTGGACCCGGATCTCTCCGCGATCCCCGCGCGCATCCGCCCTCTCATCGCCGCGGCTCTCGCGAAGGATCCCGCTCTGCGGCCCAGCGCACCGGAGTTGGTGCTCGGTCTGGTCGGCGACCTGCCGAAGGCCGCTGATCCGCGGCAGGCGCTGTCGGATACGGGTGCGGCGCGCCAGGCGCTCCTTGAAGCGGGTGCGGCACGGGCGGCCGCTCCCGCCGATGACACCGCGGCAGCTCCCGCGCTCGGCGAGCGCGCGGAATCGGCGTTCACCGAACTGCCGCCCGACGCCCAACTCGCCTCCCAGCAGCTCCTGTTGCGCCTGGTGGTGCCGGGCGAGGCCTCGGACGGCTCGCAGGATTCCGTACGGGCGGCGGACCGGGCCGAGCTGTACGAGGGCCGACCCGAGAGCGAGCAGCGTCCGCTGCGGCTCGCGGTGGAGCGGCTCGCGGAGGCGGGCGTCGTGACGGGTTCGGACGAGGGTTCCGTACGCCTGGTGAGCGCGGCGCTCCTTCCCGCATGGCGCCGCCTGCACGACTGGGTCGCTGCGGACCGCGCGGGCCTTGCCCTGCACCGTTCACTGGGCCGGGCAGCCCGCACCTGGGCCGCGCGCGGCGAACGGGCCGACGACCTGCTGCACGGCTCGGCCCTCCAGGACTGCCTGACCTGGCTGCCGACCGCCCCGTTCCAGCTGCGCCCCAACCCGCTGGAGGTCCGCTTCCTGGAAGCGGCGCGCGAGGAGGCCGCCCGTGCGGCCCGCCGCCGCCGCCAACTCCTGTCCGGCCTGGCCGTGTTGACGGTCCTCGCCCTGCTCGGCGGCCTCTTCGGCGTCTTCCAGGCACGGGAGTCCGCGCGCCAGCGCGAGACAGCGGAGCTGCGGCGCGCGCAAGCCACGGCCCGGTCGGTGGCTCAGGCGGCGGAGAGTCTGCGGAGTACGGAGCCGGATACGGCGTTGTTGCTGAGCCTGGCGTCTTGGCGGATCGCTGAAGTGCCGGAGGCGCGGGCTGCGTTGGCGGCGGGCGGTACGCAGCGGGCTCTCGACACGGTGGCATTACCGCGGGTGACCGAAGGCCCGGGAGCCGGCGCGGTGCTGCTCGGTACCGCCGACTCCCTGGTGTCGTACCGCCCGTACTCCGCGGAGATCTGGGACCTGGCAAAGGGGAAGGCGGGTGCGCGCGAGCCCCGAGCAAAGTTCACGCGAGGGCTCTCCGGCCCCATGAGCGACCGAGCCCCGGCCGTGAGTCCCGACGGCCGGCTCCTTCTGGCGTGGGAGAAGGGGAACACGTATCGGCTGGTTTCCACGCGCGACGGCAAGCCCTCCGGTGGCGTCTACACAGCTCCGGCCAATACCGAGCCCGACGCCTTGAGCAACAAGGGCCATGCGGTGTTCGTCGACGACGGCAGACACGTCGGCGAGAAGATCAGTGTTCTGCTGGGCCCCGACGGCCGCCGACTCGCCGAATGGGAAGCGATGGGCGGCCAGACCCTGGCCCCCGACGGCTCTCACGTCGCGTACTGCGATCTCGACGGCGATTCCCCGCTGGAGGTCTCGACCATCACGTCGACCGGCATCCGCCAC
Source organism: Streptomyces mesophilus (assembly GCF_040300965.1). GTDB lineage: Bacteria > Actinomycetota > Actinomycetes > Streptomycetales > Streptomycetaceae > Streptomyces > Streptomyces mesophilus_A. The sequence continues at coordinate 32,214 of NZ_JBEPEW010000084.1, forward strand.
GCCTTCGACGCGATCGACCCCCAGTCCCTCGGGCAGGACGACTGCGGCGGCGCTGTCTCGTTCGACGCGGACGGCAGCAGGATGTCCATGGGCAGCTCCGGTGGGAGCTACGAAATCTGGGACACCGCGGGCGGCACCCACGTCGAAGAGGTCTCGGAGATGAGCAGTTCCGATGACAACGCCGACTGGAATGTCGCGCTGACCGGCAATGGTGACCAGCTCTTCGGCTGGTCGTCCGACGGCGACATCAAGATTGTCGACATCACCTCCGACACCCCGGTCCTGCACATCCCCGGTATCGCCGCGAAAGGCCGTGATGGCTGGCTCATCACGGGGGCGGTCCTCGATGACCGTACGAAGACCGTCGCGTACATGACCTCACACGGGAACGAGGTGATCCGACTCGACGTGTCGGCGGTTCTCTCGGGCGAGGCCCAGAAACTGGGCACCCGGGGCGTCGCCGTTTCCCCTGACGGCAGGGTCGGCCTGCTGACTGTCGGCTTCCCTTGGCCCGAGTACCAGCAGCTCATCGACCTGACGACGGGCAAGATGCGGGGCGCGCCCATGCCTCAGCACATCCCCGAGGCGCAGATCCCCAGACCTTCCGGTCCGCAATCCCTTTCCATGGACGGGCGCTTCGCCGCATTCATGGACTTCAGCGGCGGCACGCAGCAGCTCGCGGCCGTGTGGGACACCGAGGAGGGGCGCAAGAAGTGGGCCGCCCCTGTCCCCAAGGACCGTGACCTCGTCTCCATCGGCTTGTCCCCTGACGGGAGTTATCTGTCCGTCCTGTACGAGTGGGCGGGTGACGCTTCGGCCGACGGCGGTGACCTGGACGTCTGGGACATCCGCGAGAGGAAGAAGGTGCACCGCTTCCCACGGTTCTCCGGACCGGCGCTGTTCGGCCCGGACAGCCGCACCCTCGTCACAGGCCGTGGCGAGGTTCTCGACCTGGCGACGAAGAAGATCCGCAAGGTTCCCGCCTTCGCCCAGGAATCCACCAGCTACCTGGCCTTCTCACCGGACGGCGAAACCCTCGCCGTGCTCAAGGAGTCAGGCTGGCTCGAGCTCTGGGACCGCGCAGCCCGCGAGCGCCTCGCCCGCATGCCGGGCAGCACCGTGCAGGGCGGCACCCACTACGGCCAGCACATCCACAGCCCGGCCTTCTCCCGGGACGGGAGGTTCCTCGCAGCCGTCGTAGGTCAGACCGGCGGCGCGGTCCAGCTCTGGGATCTCGACACCCGCTCATCGCTGGGCAGGCCCATCGACCCCACCGGCAACACGATTGACGCGCTCGGATTCCGCGACAACAAACTCCTCACCCTCAGCGGCACCCGCGTCCACACCCTGGACCTCGATCCCGACGAACTTGCGCAGACCATCTGCAAGAAAGCCGGCCGCGACATCACGCGAGAGGAATGGGGCCTCTACGTCCCCGACGTTCCATACCGCAGCATCTGCTGAAGCGGACCGAGAGGTCCCCGACGAAGGACGGCACCCCCACCGACACGGGATGCCGCCCCTCGTACACAACGAAGCTCAGCTCAGCGACGCGATCGCCTTCGCGTCGTACGCCGCCAGCTCGTCCACCCGCCCGTCGAGCACCTTCCGCGCCCACTCCGGGTCCTGGAGCAGTGCGCGACCCACCGCGATCAGGTCGAACTCGTCGCCCTCCATGCGGTCGAAGAGGTCGTCGATGCTGCGGGCCGCGGAGCCCTGGCCGGCGAACGCACCGAAGAACTCGCCGTCCAGGCCGACCGAGCCCACCGAGATGGTGGGCTTGCCGGTGAGCTTCTTCGTCCAGCCCGCCAGGTTCAGGTCGGAGCCCTCGAACTCGGGGAGCCAGTAGCGGCGGGTCGAGGCGTGGAAGACGTCGACGCCGGCCGCGGCCAGCGGGGCGAGGATCGCCTCGAGCTCCTCGGGGGTCTCCGCGAGGCGGGCCGTGTAGTCCTGCTGCTTCCACTGCGAGTAGCGGAAGAGGACCGGGAAGTCCGGGGAGACGGCCGCGCGGACCGCCGCGACGATCTCGGCCGCGAACTTCGTACGGGCCACCGCGGAGCCGCCGTACGCGTCGGTGCGGCGGTTGGTGCCCTCCCACAGGAACTGGTCGATCAAGTAGCCGTGCGCACCGTGCAGTTCGACCCCGTCGAAGCCGAGGCGTTCGGCGTCGGCGGCGGCCTGCGCGAAGGCGGCGATGACGTCGTCGAGGTCCTGCTGGGTCATGGCCTTGCCCTTGGGCTCGGCACCCTGCTTGTGGATGCCGGACGGGCCCATGGGCTCGGCGTCCGTGAACGGCGGTTCGCCCGCCCTGCGGACCATGCCGATGTGCCAGAGCTGCGGCATGATCGTGCCGCCCGCCGCGTGCACGGCGTCCGCGACCTTCTTCCAGCCCGCGAGCTGCTCCTCGCCGTGGAAGCGCGGAACGCTGTCGCTCTGGCCGGCCGACGCGTGGCCGACGTAGGTGCCCTCGGTGATGATCAGGCCGACGCCGGCGGCCGCGCGCCGCGCGTAGTACGAGATCACGTCGTCGGTGGGTATGCCGCCCGGCGAGAACATCCGGGTCATGGGCGCCATGACGATCCTGTTGGGGACGGTCAGGCCGTTGAGCTGCACCGGGCGGGACAGGACCTGGGCGGCGCGGCCCGTGGTGCCGGTGGGCTCGGTGGCGTCGGCGACGGTCACGTGGGGGCTCCTTGGGGAGGGGGCACATGGACGGGTACGGCAGGTGTTGCGGGCACGGCAGGTGTTGCGGGTACGGCATACCGACCGGTGAGTATGCACCGGTCGCGTCCTGTGCAACTGGCGCACCCCGCACCGCATTCCGCCTCCCTTGGCCCCTCGTGCGTGATCCCGGACACGTGCCCCGGACGCGCCTCGCAGAACCTCAGACCCCCAATCCCCGCAATCCCACCCAGAGCGCCACCGTCGCCCCCGCCAGCGCGACCGGCGTCGTGAGCAGTCCGAGCGTGGTGAACTCCCGCAGCCGTACGTCGTGGTCGTGCTGCTGCGCGATGCGGCGCCAGAGCAGGGTGGCCAGGGAGCCCGTGTACGTCAGGTTGGGCCCGATGTTCACGCCGAGCAGGACGGCGAGCACCGCACCCGGGCCGGACGGCGCCGCGAGCGGGATCAGGGCGAGGACCGCGGGCAGGTTGTTGATGAGGTTGGCCAGGAGCGCGGCGAGCGCGGCCGTGCCGAGCAGCGCGGGCAGCGAGCTGCCGTCGGGCAGGACGCGGGCGAGGGCGTCACCGAGACCGTTGTCGACGACGGCCCGCACGATGATGCCGAGGCACAGGACGAAGAGCAGGAACGGCCAGTGGGTCGCGCGCACGATCCCCGCCGGCGTCGTGAGCCGCCTGCTCAGGGCACGGACGCCCATCACGGCCGCACCCGCCGCGGCCGCCCACGCCGGGTCGATGCCGAGCGCGGACGCGACGGCGAACCCGGCGAGCGTCGCGCACACGGTGATCAGGGCGAACAGCGGCAGCTCGGGCGGTTCGTCGGCGGCCACGGACCCGGCGGGTGCGTCGAGGTCGGCGGCGAAGTACCGGCGGAACACCGCGTACTCGATCGCGATGGCCACCAGCCACGGAAGCAGCATGAGGAGCGCGAAGCGCGTGAAGCTCAGGCCGGTGGCGGCGAAGGCGAGCAGGTTCGTCAGATTCGATACGGGCAGCAGCAGCGAAGCGGTGTTGGAGAGGTGGGCGCTCGCATAGACATGGGGCGCGGGCCGGGCGCCCATCCTGGCCGCCGTCGCGAACACCACCGGGGTCAGCAGGACGACGGTGGCGTCCAGGCTGAGCGCGGCGGTGATCAGTGAGGCCAGCGTGAACACCGCGCCGAGCAGCCGGCGCGGACGGTGCCGGGCCCAGCGGGCCATCCAGGTCCCGCAGGCGTGGAAGAGCCCTTCGTCGGCGCAGAGCTGCGCGAGGACGAGCACCGCGGCGAGGAACCCGATGACCGGCCCGAGCCGGGCGGCCTCCTCCTCCACCTCCGCGAGCGGAAGCCCACCGGAGACGATCACGACGGCCGCCGCGGGTACGGCGAACACCGCCTCCGGCCGCCCGAAGGGCCGTACGACGGCACAGACGAGGACCACGACGAGGGCGGCCACGGCCAGGGACTCGATCAGCACGTACCTGATCATCGCTCCTGGACGCCCTCGCCCCTCCCAGGGGGCCTGCCCGGCGGCGGGCCGAGGCGGCGAGGAGCGGCCGCTCGGGCGGGGTGAGATCGCGGCCGGGGGAAGGCCGCTTGATGGAGGGCTGAGGTCGCCGAGACTCTCGTACGTCAGCGCCGGCACCGGGCCGCCGGCCC
>NZ_JBEPEW010000085.1:0-35925 GCF_040300965.1 Streptomyces mesophilus
CACGCCAGCGCCTGGGCCTGCCGCAGGACGCCCTGGTCCCGCTGTTCGCCGGCCGCATCCAGCCCCTCAAGGCCCCCGACGTCCTGCTCCGCGCCGTCCACATCCTGCTCGACCGCCGCCCCGAGCTGCGCTCCCGCCTGGTCGTGCCGGTGGTCGGCGGTCCCTCGGGCAGCGGTCTGGCCAAGCCCGAGGGCCTGCAGAAGCTGGCGGCCAAGCTGGGCATCGCCGATGTCGTACGGTTCCGTCCGCCGGTCGGCCAGGAACAGCTCGCGGACTGGTTCCGGGCCGCGTCCGTCCTGGTCATGCCCTCGTACAGCGAGTCCTTCGGGCTCGTCGCCATCGAGGCCGAGGCCGCCGGCACCCCGGTGATCGCGGCGTCCGTCGGCGGGCTCCCCGTGGCGGTGCGGGACGGGGTCAGCGGCTTCCTCGTCGAGGGGCACGATCCGGCCGCGTACGCGCTGAAGCTGGAGCACTTCGTCGACGATCCGCACCTGGTCGACAAGATGGGCGCGGCCGCCGCACGGCACGCCCGCTCCTTCGGCTGGGACACCGCCGCCTCGGCCACCGCGGACGTCTACACCGCCGCCCTGTTCGAGCAGCGCCGTCGCGTACGCTCGCACCATGGCTGACCCGCGTCAGGTACTCGAACAGACCCTCAAGGACGCCGAGCTCGCCTGGGAATCCCCCGAGCCCGGGGTCTATGTCGTGCAGCTGCCCGGCACCCGCAAGCTGTCGACCACGCTCTCGCTGCGTCTGGGCCGGCACGCGCTCTCGCTCAACGCCTTCGTGATCCGCCACCCCGACGAGAACGCGGACGGGGTCCACCGCTGGCTGCTCGAGCGCAACCTCCGTCTGTACGGGGTGGGTTACGCGATCGACAAGCTGGGCGACGTCTACCTCGCGGGCAAGCTCCCGCTGTCCGCCGTCACTCCGGACGAGCTCGACCGCCTGCTCGGCGTCGTCCTGGAAGAGGCCGACGGGTCCTTCAACACGCTCCTGGAGCTGGGCTTCGCCTCGGCGATCCGGCGGGAGTACGCGTGGCGGGTCTCGCGCGGGGAGTCGACGCGGAACCTGGACGCGTTCACACATCTGACCAAGCCGCGCTCCGACTGACGCCTTCGCAGGGCGTATTCACCGCTGCACGACCTCTTCCGCGCCATGCGGCACCGTGCCATGCTCACCGCCGACGCAGACGTGAATACTGTTCACATACGTGAAGAGGCGGTGCTCATGGACCAACTCAGCAGACGTGGACTGCTCGGCGGTGCGACAGCCGTGGCGGCAGCGGTGATCGTCGGCGGGACGCAGGCCGCGGCCGCGCCCCGTCCCGAAGCGGCCCAGCTGTGGCGGGAGTTCACCCGCAATCCCTACAACCACCCGCAGATCCCCTACGTCGGCCGCGCCGGCTACGCGCGGGGCAGCCGCTCGCGTCCACGGCCGCGGGTGCGCGCCGACGTCCTCGCGTACGGCGCGAAGAACGACGGCTCCGAGGACGCCGCGCCCGCGATCAACCGTGCCCTCGCCGCCGCCGGAGAGGCCGGCGGCGGTACGGTGATCGTGCCGCCCGGCACGTACCGCATCGACGGCATCATCCGGATCGGCCACAGCGGCGTCGTGCTGCGCGGCGCGGGCAGCGGCCGCACGAAGCTCGTCGCCACCAAGCATCTGACCGAGCTGATCGGCAAGTACGGCAGCCGGTACGGCGGTACGAAGTCCGGCTGGTCCTGGGCCGGCGGCCTCATCTGGCTTGCCCCTCAGGCGCGTTGGGACTCCCTGGTCGCCGCGATCAAGGCCCAGGCCTGGCCCTTCGAGGGCTGGACCGGCAACAGGCGGGACGAGTGGCAGACCCTGACGACCGTCGAGCCCGCCGCGCGCGGCGACTGGTCGGTCACGGTCGCCGACACCTCACGGCTGCGCCGCGGCCGGCTGGTCCTGCTGCGCCTCGCGGACGACGCGGACCATACGCTTCTGGAGCACATGGCGGGCGGCGGCGCGGGACCCGAGGCGTACACCTGGGACGACAAGACGAAGCTCACCTCGTACGTGCCCTATGAGTGGCCGGTCCGTATCGCCTCGGTCAAGGGCCGCAGGGTCACCTTCGAGCGCCCGCTCCCGCTGGACATACGGCCCGAGTGGGATCCGCGCCTGACCACCCTGGCCGCACCGCTCACCGGCTCGGGTGTCGAGGGCCTGACCCTGGAGGCCGTCGAGACCCCGCAGTCCGAGCACCTGCTCGACCTCGGCTACAACGGGCTCGCGTTCCAGTGCGCGTACGACTGCTGGGCCGAGGACGTGGTCGTACGGCATGTGGACAACGGCTTCGGGTTCATCGCCGCCTCCGCCTGCACGCTGCGGGGCACACGGGTGGCGGGACGGGGCTCGCACCACCCGTACTACTGCCGTGAGGGCTCGCACGACAACCTCGTCGAGGACTTCACCATCGAGCAGCGCACCGTCCCCGCGCCCGCCGGCACCCAGCTGCACGGCGTCAACGTCGAGGGCCTGTCCAGCTACAACGTCTGGTCGCGGGGTGACATGCGGATGGGCACCTTCGACACCCACCGCGGCATGCCCTTCGCCAACGTCCGCACCGACGTGACCGTGGACAACACCGGCACCCACGGGGGCGACGCGAGCGCGGGCCCGCTGTACGGGGCGCGCTTCACGCACTGGAACGTCACCGTGACCAACGGCCGGGCCGGCTGCGTACGGATCGACGAGATCGCCCCGTACAGCGCGACCGTGGCGATCAGCGAGGTGACCGAGTTCGGCCAGATCGACAAGCCGGACTTCACCGGTGATCTGCATGCGCGCAGTGAGGCGTACGGGAAACCCGGTGGGGTGTGGCCGCGGAATCTGTACGAGGCCCAGCGGGCGATCTGAGCGCGCGCGGCGGACGGGGGCGGCCACCCCCCTCGGTGGCCGCACCTGTCCGCCGTGCTCAGTCGGGCCCGCCCGACGCCCAGTCGGCCAGGCCGCGCTCAGGCCGTGGCCTCGACCTCGGTGACCGGGGGCGACTTGACCGGCTCGGTGGCCACCGGAGTCCGGTCCTCCTGGGGCAGGTTCCGCATCAGCATCCAGTAGCCGAACGCCGCCACCGTGCCGAGCACCGCCGTCGCGCCCCACAGCCAGTCGGCGCCGTAGTGGTCGATCACGAAGCCGGCCATCAGCGGGGCCGCGAGCGCCGCCACCGACCAGGACATCGAGTACATGCCCTGGTAGCGGCCTCGGGCGTGCACCGGCGAGAGGCGGACGACCAGGCTCATCTGGGTGGGCGAGTTGATGATCTCGGCCAGGGTCCAGACGACGACCGTGAGGGCGTACGCACCGAGCGAGCCGGCGAAGGCGGTGAGGCCGAAGCCGTATCCGGCGAGCAGGGCCGAGACGACGAGCAGCTTCTGCGGATCGCGGTGCTCGATGAACCGGGTCACCGGGATCTGCAGGGCCACGATCAGCACACCGTTGACCGCGATCACCATGCCGAAGTCCGAGGGCGTGAAGTCGGCCGCGCCCATGGCGACCGGCAGACCCACGTAACTCTGCGTGAAAATAAGCGAGATGAGGAAGGACAGTCCGACGACACCCATGAAGCGGCCGTCCTTGAGGACGGTCCCCATGGAGACCTCGGGGTCCGCGGGCTTTCCGGCCACGACCGTCTTCTCGGGACGCGACTCCGGCAGCTTCAGGAAGACCAGGACCGCACACGCCATGGTCAGCACCGCCTCGCCGAGGAATCCGGCGAGGTAGCTGTACTGGGCGACGATGCCCGCGGCCATGGAGGAGAAGGCGAAGCCGAGGTTGATCGCCCAGTAGTTGAGCGCGAAGGCCCGCACCCGGTCCTCGGGGCGCACGATGTCGGCCATCATCGCCTGCACGGCGGGCCGCGAGGCGTTGGAGGCCACACCGACCAGGCCGGCGACGACCGCGATGGCGACCGGATGCTCCATGAAGCCGAGGACCGCGACGCTGACGGCCGTGGCGCCCTGCGCGAGGAACATGGTCGGACGCCGCCCGAGCCGGTCCGTCAGGACGCCGGCGCCCAGGGTGCCGAGCACGCCACCGAGGCCGTGCAGGGCGGCCACAAGACCCGCGTACGAGGCCGAATAGCCCCGGTCGAGGGTCAGGTACAAAGCCATGAATGTGGCGACGAAGGCCCCGAGCCGGTTGATCAGGGTGCTCGTCCAGAGCCACCAGAACTCCCGTGGTAGGCCCGCGACGCTTTCGCGTGCGGCCCGTTTGATGCTCGCGATCGACATGGCTGATCCCCCCGGAAAAGGCTGGTGGCGTGGTGTCTGTAAGTGGCGCTTGGCGTGCTCACACGTTACGAGCGGGGGGTGCCGCGAGGCCACTCGATTAACAGGAACCGTCAATCGTCCGCAGGCCGGGCTGCGCGCGCGGGGGGCCCGTGGGTTCGATTAGGCTCGGAGCCATGGCCGACGCACCGTACAAGCTGATCCTCCTCCGCCACGGCGAGAGCGAGTGGAACGCCAAGAACCTGTTCACCGGCTGGGTGGACGTCAATCTGAACGAGAAGGGCGAGAAGGAGGCGGTCCGGGGCGGCGAGCTGCTCAAGGACGCCGGTCTGCTCCCCGATGTCGTGCACACCTCGCTCCAGAAGCGCGCGATCCGCACCGCGCAGCTGGCGCTCGAGTCCGCCGACCGCCACTGGATCCCGGTCCACCGCTCCTGGCGCCTGAACGAGCGTCACTACGGTGCGCTCCAGGGCAAGGACAAGGCCCAGACGCTCGCCGAGTTCGGCGAGGAGCAGTTCATGCTGTGGCGCCGCTCGTACGACACCCCGCCGCCGCCGCTCGACCGCGACGCCGAGTACTCCCAGTTCGAGGACCCGCGCTACGCGACGCTCCCGCCGGAGCTGCGTCCGCAGACGGAGTGCCTCAAGGACGTCGTCGTCCGCATGCTCCCGTACTGGTTCGACGGCATCGTCCCGGACCTGCTGACCGGCCGCACGGTCCTGGTCGCGGCCCACGGCAACTCGCTGCGCGCCCTGGTCAAGCACCTGGACGGCATCTCGGACGAGGACATCGCGGGCCTCAACATCCCGACGGGCATCCCGCTCTCCTACGAACTCGACGCCGAGTTCAAGCCGGTGAAGCCGGGCGGCACGTACCTGGACCCGGATGCGGCGGCGGCTGCCATCGAGGCGGTCAAGAACCAGGGCAAGAAGAAGTAGCTTTCGCGATCACGCCCCCGAGCTGCGCTTTCGGCGCGGGTCGGGGGCGTTCTCGTGGCCTGGTGCCGTAGCGGTCGGCCTTGGCGCGGATGGTCCTGCCGTCGGCTCCGTGGTGGTTCAACGCAGTTCGGGGGCAGACCCGGTGACACCACCACGTCTGGGGATCCGCCGACATGCCTCGTCGAGCCGCTGCTCTCACCCTCCTCCTTGCCGCAGCCTTCCTGCCGACCGCACCGGCATCCGCCGAGAGCGCCCGCTCCCTCACCGCCGCGGAACGCGGGGTGGACCCGGGAGCGGTCTGCTTCCACACCGAACCTGGCGGAGACGGGGCGAGCTGGTGCTACCGGCCGTCGTGGGGCTATGCCGACGTACCGGAGCCGCTGCACAACAATGCCGCCTCCTTCGAGTCGGACGCAGACGTCACCGTGTACGCCATCGACTGGGTCAGTCCCAGTGAGTGCCACTACCAATCGATCTGGCCGGGCGACCTGAGCACCAACTGGGAATGGCGGAACAAGCTGGACGCGGTACAGAGCGAGCGGCCCACCGACTGTCAGCAGGGCTGACGCCTCACACTCAAGCCCTCTTGCCCGCGGTTCCTCCGCGGGCAAGAGGGCTTGAGTCGTTCTCCGGGCCGTTTCCGGGGGCCGAGTCGGGGGCGATGGTTCCGCTGGTACGGAGCCGGCAGCAGGTCGTCGTCGCCCCGGTGGATCCGTCGAAATCGGAGGTCGGCGACATCGTCCTCGCCCGTGTCGCCCGGCCAGGAGCTGCGGGCAAGGAACTCGCCACGTAGTGAACCGAGGCTGAAATCAGCTCACTTCAGCTCTTCGCCAGGCGCGGAGCCTTGCCGCCGAGGTCCGTCAGGACGCGGCCGTAGTGGTCGGCGAAGTCGATGCGGGTGATGTCCTCATGGCGGAGCTTCGTCGTTGTGCGGCGCCACTCGGCCGTGCTGTCGATCTCCTGGAGGCGTAGGGACCTCTTGCCCTGCGAGGCCACCTTGCCGATGAGCGCGATGTCCGGATCCAACGCCTCCTGGAACACCGTCACCAGGGTATGTGCGGCCGCGATCTGTGCCACGAGTTCCCGCGTACCGCCCAGGGCGAAGGACCCGTCGGCGGGCGGTGGCGGTGGCCAGGTGCCGTGCTGCTTCGCCCAGCGGCGGTCCACGTCGCGCCTGCCGCGGGTGCGGACGTCGGTCAGGTCCCGGGTGCGGACCAGCGCATACCCGTCGGCCATCGAGTCGGTGAGCACCAGGAGCAGCGTCCAGTCCCGGTCGGAGGCCAGGGCGAAGCCCTGCAACGACTCGTCCGGCACCAGGCCGTCCCGCTCCACCCGTACGACCCAGCGCTCCTCCGCAGCCCGCCGCAGCAACTGCCGTCTCTCTCCCATGACCTCAGCCTTCGCCCGGGTGGCACGGGGCGCAACCGCATATCCCGCGAACCGCGGCACCGCCCGCCCGCGGGTGAGGGCCCGGCGCACCGGACCCTCACCATGGTCACGCGGCGGATCACGCCGGGGTGAGCTGCTTCCAGACCTGGGCGGCCGTGCCGTTGCAGTCGTGGATCTGGAGCCGGGTGCCGTTGGCGAAGCCGCCGTACGGCACGTCCAGGCACTTGCCGGACGCGGGGTTCGTGAAGGCGGCAGGGGTGGGCTGGTCGTGGCGCCACTGCTGGGCACCCGTGCCGTTGCACGAGTAGAGCTGCACCTTGGTGCCGTTGGCCGTGCCCGCGCCGGCCACGTCCAGGCACTTGCCCGAGTGCGGGTTCACCAGGGTGCCCTCGGGCGTGGCCTTCCAGGTCTGGCCCAGCGAGCCGTTGCAGTCCCACAGTTGGATGCTCGTGGCGTCCGCCGTGCCCGCGCCGCTCACGTCCAGGCAGTGCTTGCCGCCGTCGGGGCTGTAGGTGGACTCGGTGGGCACGGTCGCCGGACCGGTCACCGTGAACGAGCACCAGGCGGACCAGGCGGACGCGCCGTCGGCCGCCTCGGCGCGGATCCGCCACTGGTAGTCGCCCGGACTGAAGGTGCCGGTCGGGATCTGGATGTCCCACCCGTGCCCGACCGGACCGGTGTTCACCTCGTACGTACGGAAGGGAAGCTCTCCTTGACGCGCCAGCTCCACCTTTCCGGCCAGGTCGGGCTGAGGGTCCACGCCCTTCACCGAGGCGGCGAAGAGCGGGGCGAACGTGTTGGTGGTGCTGAAGGCCGGCGCGCTCTGAGCACCGCACAACTGGAAGCCCGCATACGGGCCGTTGGAGATCCGCAGCGCCTCGGGGACGTCGGGTGCGGCGGCCCACGCCGCGGTGGAGATGCTCAGCAGGGCGGCGGTCAGACCGGCGGTGACCAGGGAACGTATCCCGTTCATGCACACTCCGTAGCAAGATCGACAATTGTGCCGTGGAGCAGTGGACCCCGCCGAAAGCGCGCATGTCAGCCCGTATGGCCGCGACGTAAGACTTACGTCATTTCCCGCGGAGAGCCTGCTTTGTACGAGGCCGCAGGCACGCGCGTACGCGAGGTCTCCGGTGAGGACCTGGACGAGGTCCCCGCCGGGGCCCCGGACGCCGCATGCGACACTCCTGCCCTGATCAAGGGGAGGGAAGAGCACGTGGAGCAGGCAGAGGCGGGGGCGCTGGTCGAGGAGGCGCAGAAGGCCTGGGACCGGGAGGAGTGGCTGCGCGCGGCCGAGTTGTACGAGCAGGTGCTCGCGCACTACCCGGACGAGGAGCCGAGCGCCGCCTGGTGGTACGACGCCGCGCTCGCGCACAAGTTCCTGCGGAACTGGGCGAAGGCGTACGAACTGGGCCGCGAGGCGGCGGCCCGAGCGCCGCGCGGCGCGGGCGACCCCGCGTACTGGAACCTCGGGATCGCCGCGACCGTCCAGCGCGACTGGGCCACCGCCCGCGACGCCTGGCAGGGGTTCGGGATCGAACTGCCGGACGGGGAAGGGCAGATCGACCACGGCCTCGGCCCGGCGTGCGTACGGCTCGACACCGGCGGCGAGCAGGAGGTCGTCTGGATCCAGCGGCTGTGCCCCACCCGCGGACGCGTGATGAACGTGCCCGTGACGCAGGGGCGCCGCTTCGGCGAGATCGTCGTCCACGACGGGGTGCCGAACGGCGAGCGGACCTACGACGGCGGCACCGTCGCCGTCTTCGACGAGCTGCTGCTCTTCGAGGCCTCCGAGCTGCCCACTCTGCACGTCACCGTGCACGCACGGGCCGCGGACGACGTGGACGCCCTCGTCCGGTCCTTCTTCGACCAGGACTTCGGCGCCGAGCCGGCCAGCGGCCTGAAGATGCTCTGCGCCTGCTGCAGCGAAGGCAGCGTCGACTACACGGACAAGGCCGTATCCACCCACGGCGGCACCCAGAAGGTCTGGCTCGCCGCCCCCGAACCCGAGGCCCGCGAGCTGCTCGACGCGTGGGCGGCGGCAGCGGGCGAACGGGCCTGGAGCGAGCTGGAGTCCGTGGGCTGACACACGGAGGGTCCCGTTCCGCGAGGAACGGGACCCTCCGTGTCGTACAAGAACGGCCTCAGCCGCCGCACTGGCAGGGCGCCCCCTGCTGGCAGCCGCAGCCGCACCCCGAACCGCAGCCGCAGGCGCCGAGGAGCGGCAGCCGGACGACTTCGACCGACTCCGTCGTATCGGCGGGCTGTTGGGTCTCTGGCGTGGGGGACTCGGCCATACGAACCTCCTCAAGGCACGGTTGCCTACGCCCAGTTGATGCCCACCGGACACGGCGCATCAACGGCGCACGGAGGTGCAAAAAACTTACGCCCCCTCGACCGTCTGCGCCGACGCCGACGCGTTCTGCTGCAGCTCGTCCGCGTGCTCACCCGTCACCAGGTACACCACACGCTTGGCGACCGACACCGCGTGGTCCGCGAAGCGCTCGTAGTAGCGGCCGAGCAGCGTCACGTCGACGGCCGTCTCGATGCCGTGCTTCCAGCGCTCGTCGATCAGATGCTGGAAGAGCGTGCGGTGCAGCAGGTCCATCTCGTCGTCGTCCTGCTCCAGCTGCAGCGCCAGATCGACGTCCTTGGTGATGATGACCTCGGCCGACTTCGCCATGAGGCGCTGCGCGAGCTGCCCCATCTCCAGGATCGTGGCGTGCAGGTCGTGCGGCACGGCCCGCTCCGGGAAGCGCAGCCGGGCGAGCTTGGCCACATGCTGGGCCAGGTCGCCGGAGCGCTCCAGGTCGGCGCTCATCCGCAGCGAGGTGACGACGATACGGAGATCCGTCGCGACCGGCTGCTGGCGGGCGAGCAGGGCTATCGCGCGCGCCTCCAGCTCGTGCTGCAGATCGTCGACCTTCTGGTCGGCGGCGATCACGCTCTCGGCGAGCTTCAGATCGGCATCCAGCATGGCCGTCGTCGCGCGCCCGATCGCCGATCCGACGAGCCGGGCCATTTCGACGAGGCCTTCGCCGATCGAATCGAGTTCCTCGTGGTACGCGTCCCGCATTGATCAGTCCCTCTCTGACAAACCTGCATACGTGCCGGGGGCTGGGCTCTCACCCCGGTCCGGGGGCCGGACCCGACAAGGCTCCTGACCCCACGCTCCCACGGTCCCGGCCGAACGCGACCGGGACCGGCATGCCGTGTGAACCGTCTCTGTCCTCAAGGTGAACTCTGAGCGCCGTCTCCACCACCGTCCGCACCCCGCACACCACCTCGTACCGGACGCATCACCGCAGCTCGGCCACCCAAATGAACCAATGCCCTACCTGCGGTGAACTCTCGGCGACGAGTGTTCGAGCAGACACTCCGACGGCTGTGGAGGAGGCTTGTGGCATGCCTAACCTGGAGCCATGGACGTGAACGCGGCGGTCGCCGCAGCGGCTGCGATCGCCGGAGTGTGCACCGGTGTCATCGCCATGCTGGCGTTCCGCTGGAGCGAGCGCGACCAGAAACGCCCCACCCGGACCTCCCTGCACACCGACCCGGTACTGCCGCCCGGCGTGGACACGGTGCTCTCCGTGCTCCGCTCCTCGGCGGTCGTCCTCGACGAGGGCGACGCCGTGGTCAAGGCGAGCTCCGCAGCGTACGCGCTCGGGCTCGTCCGCGGCGGGAAACTGGCCGTGGAACCCATGCTCCAGATGGCCCGCGACACCCGGCGCGACGGCGAGATACGCCAGGTCGAACTGGACCTGCCGCGCCGCGGCACGGGCCGGGGCGACGCCCTCGCGGTCTCCGCCCGTGTCGCCCCACTGGGCTCGCGCCTGGTGCTGCTGCTCGTCGAGGACCTCACCGAAGCCCGCCGTATCGAAGCCGTACGGCGCGACTTCGTCGCCAATGTGAGCCATGAACTCAAGACCCCGGTCGGCGCCCTGAGCCTGCTCTCCGAAGCGGTCATGGACGCCTCCGACGACCCCGAGGCCGTGGAGCGCTTCGCCGGCCGGATGCAGATAGAGGCGACCCGCCTGACCAACCTGGTCCAGGAGCTCATCGACCTCTCCCGCGTGCAGAACGACGACCCGCTCGAGGACGCCGAGCCCGTACGCGTGGACGAACTGGTCGCCGAGGCCATCGACCGCTGCCGCCACCAGGCGGGCACCAAGCAGATCACCATGGCCGCGGGCGGCACCGCCGACCTGTACGTCTGGGGCAACCGCGGCCAGCTGGCCGCCGCCCTCGGCAACCTCGTCGAGAACGCCGTCAACTACAGCCCCGCCCGTACGCGGGTGGGGATAGCCGGCCGCAAGGTGAACGCTCCCGGCGGCGATCTCGTCGAGGTCGCGGTCACCGACCAGGGCATCGGCATCTCCGACAAGGACAAGGACCGCATCTTCGAGCGCTTCTACCGCGTCGACCCGGCCCGCTCACGGGCGACCGGAGGCACCGGCCTCGGCCTCGCCATCGTCAAACACGTTGCTGCCTCGCACGGCGGGGAAGTGACCGTATGGAGCTCCGAGGGGCAGGGCTCCACCTTCACGCTCCGGCTCCCCGAGGCGGGCTCCGTCCGCGAACGGAAGCCGTACCGCGCGGGCGCGGCCGATCTGGACCGCCTCGAAGCGTCCACCGGCTCCCACGAGCTCCCCGCGCACCATGACTCCCCGCACCACCCCACGCACCACGACCGCTCCGCGAACCACCCCGACGCTCGCGCGACCCGCGAGCCCCTGCCTGCCCCGGAGGTCCTTCCGTGACCCGAGTGCTCGTCGTCGAGGATGAGGAATCCTTCAGCGACGCCCTGTCCTACATGCTCCGCAAGGAGGGCTTCGAGGTCGCCATCGCGGCCACGGGCCCCGACGGGCTCGACGAGTTCGAGCGCAACGGCGCCGACCTCGTCCTCCTCGACCTGATGCTCCCCGGCCTGCCCGGCACGGAGGTCTGCCGCCAGCTGCGCGGCCGCTCCAACGTCCCCGTGATCATGGTGACCGCCAAGGACAGCGAGATCGACAAGGTCGTCGGTCTGGAAATAGGAGCCGACGACTACGTCACCAAGCCCTTCTCCTCGCGGGAGCTGGTCGCCCGCATCCGCGCCGTCCTGCGCCGCCGCGGCGAGCCGGAGGAGGTCACCCCGGCCGCCCTGGAGGCGGGTCCGGTTCGCATGGACGTGGACCGCCATGTGGTGACCGTCGCCGGCGACAAGGTCGACCTGCCGCTCAAGGAGTTCGACCTCCTGGAGATGCTCCTGCGCAACGCGGGCCGCGTCCTGACCCGGATGCAGCTCATCGACCGGGTCTGGGGCGCGGACTACGTAGGCGACACCAAGACGCTGGACGTCCACGTCAAGCGCTTGCGCGCCAAGATCGAGCCGGATCCGGGTGCGCCCCGGTATCTGGTGACGGTGCGCGGCCTGGGCTACAAGTTCGAGCCGTAAACCGCAGTTCAGGCTGCCCCTCGCCCGTTGCTGGAGTGAGCCGGTGCCGGACTCGGCGGACGGAGTCCGGCGCAGCGCTTCGAAGCCCGCGCAGCGGTGCGAGGAGCGCATCGAAGGAGGGGCCGCTGGACGTCCACGTCAAGCGCCTGCGCGCCAAGATCGAGCCGGATCCGGGTGCGCCCCGGTATCTGGTGACGGTGCGCGGCCTGGGCTACAAGTTCGAGCCGTAAACCGCAGTTCAGGCTGCCCCTCGCTCGTTGCTGGAGTGAGCCGGTGCCGGACTCGGCGGACGGAGTCCGGCGCAGATACGGAGAGGCGCGCAGCCCGGCCTTAGGTCCGTGGACCGCATCCGTACGTGAAAGGGGGCGCCCGCCTTGTCGGCGGGCGCCCCCTTTCGCTGCTGTACGCCGGTCAGTGGGTCGTGGCGCTCTCGGACGCACCGTCCGCCGGCTCACCCGTCGTGCCGTGGCCGTCTGTGCCCGTGCCCTCGGCACCGTGGCCGCCCGCGCTCTCGGACGCGCCGTCGGTGGGCTCGCCGGTGGCGCCCTCGGTCGCGGACGCGCCGCCGGTGGGAGTGGCGGACTCGGAGGCACCGCCGCCCGCCGGGGCCTCGGGGACCTCTTCCGGACCCCACTCGCTGAAGTAGCTCGTGGCCGGGACGACGAAGGTCTTCATCGTGATGTCGCCGGTCTCGCTCAGGGTGAAGGTCACCTTCTGCGCGTTGCCGTCCTTCACCGCCTCACGGCTGCTGGGGAGCATCGCGGTGGCGTTGTCCTTGCCACCGATGACCAGCGAGCCGCCGGCCGGGACCGTCAGCGAGCCGCCCTTGGCCGGCTTGAGCTCGGCCTCCTTGGCGGTGCCGTCGATCTTGATGGACTCGAGGGTCTGGTCCGTCGCGCCGTTGTTGAAGATCGTCGCCGAGATCGCGGCGGGGCCGGTCGACTCCAGGTCGGGCTGGGTGATGACCACCGCGTTCTGGATCTTGACCTTGCCGTCGTCGACGGAGGTCGCGGCGTTGTCCGGGCGGACGCCGAGGGTCTGGGCGTCGTTGCCGGCACCGCACGCGGCCAGCGTGGCGATCGAGAACGCGAGGGCGGTGGCGGCGATGGCGCCGCGTCGAAGGCTGCGGCTCACGGCGGGCGCAACTCCTTGTAGCGAGGGGCGGGACGGACGATGGTGCCGGTACGGACGGCCGTAAAGCCGTCCTAAAAGTCTGTCAGCGCGCTTAGGTTACCGACCGGCTGTCGGACCGCCGCACCCGACCCGCCCCCTTGCCCGTGCAGGTCATCGGCGCCCGGGTGCCCGGGAGTTCGGCGACGAGATTTGGTCCGGATTTCACATATTCCCCACGCGTGCGGCGCCGTGAATTCTCCGGTAACGAATAGGGGACCGGCGAGAAGCCCCTGGAAGACCGCCGGTAATTGATCACCGCGGCAGTATCGAGGGCGGTTTCGAGGGCGGATCGGCGGCGGTATCGAGAGCGGTAAAGATCAATTCGGATTGCCGTCACATCGGCTGTCACAACGGCCGTCGCATCACCCGTCACATCACTCTCGTACGTCTCTCGACTCACCGAACGGAGTAGCGGAACCCGGCTGTCCGGACGTGCGCAAACCGGGACGTTCGACCTCTTGGGTGGCGCTCCGGGGCTCTGTAACGTACGCGTTTCGGCTTCCCTGAACAGCCGCTCCGACCTGCGAATACCTGCCTCCACAAAGGCTCCGCAGCACGTTCCTGTTGCTGTTGTCAAGCCCCGAGATATGCCCTGACCTGCGAAAACGCCATTCAGAACCCGCCGTTTCCGTGTTACCCTGGATAGCCACGGAAGGGGTACCTGTCACATGACGTTCAAGGTTGGCGACACCGTGGTCTATCCCCATCACGGGGCCGCGCTGATCGAGGCCATCGAAACTCGCCAGATCAAAGGCGTGGACAAGACCTACTTGGTGCTGAAGGTCGCCCAGGGCGACTTGACTGTTCGTGTGCCAGCGGACAATGCGGAGTTCGTCGGCGTGCGCGACGTTGTCGGTCAGGACGGACTCGACCGGGTCTTCGAGGTGCTTCGCGCACCGTATGCCGAAGAGCCCACCAACTGGTCCCGGCGTTACAAGGCGAATCTCGAGAAGCTTGCCTCGGGTGATGTCATCAAGGTCGCCGAGGTCGTACGTGACCTGTGGCGGCGTGAGCGTGAGCGTGGCCTCTCGGCCGGCGAGAAGCGCATGCTCGCGAAGGCGCGCCAGATCCTGGTGAGCGAGCTCGCGCTCGCGGAGAACACCAATGAGGACAAGGCCGAGGCCCTGCTCGACGAGGTCCTCGCGTCCTGACGCCAAGAGTCGGGGGGATCACTGATCGCCCCAACAGGTCGTAGGCGTGCTGCGACCTGCACAATGATGCCGCGGTGCCCGCTGGCCGGTCCCAGACCGTGCCGCCGGGCACTGCGGCATGCTTGTCGGCGTTTCGGAACTGCGCAGTGCGCAACCGGGCGCCGCCGCAATGCTCCCGCTGTTGATGTGTGCCGGGCCCGGGCACTGGCGCCCAGGTGCTCGACCGCGTGTCACGGAAGGGGTCGCGGTCAAGGCGTCGCGCCCGGCACGGTGTGGCCATACCCATGTCCCCCGAGGACACAAACCTGAACGCGGACCTGATGTCAGACGAAACGACTCAAGCTCCCCCGAGTGCGCCCGGCGCCGCCCGTACCGCCGCGGTCATCCCCGCTGCCGGCCGCGGAGTGCGCCTGGGACCCGGCGCCCCGAAGGCGCTGCGCACACTCGGCGGTACGCCGATGCTCATCCACGCCGTACGCGCCATGGCCGCGTCCCGTGCCGTCTCCCTGGTCGTCGTGGTCGCCCCGCCGGACGGCGCCGCCGAGGTCAAGACGCTGCTCGACGCGCACACACTGCCCGAGCGCACCGACTTCCTTGTCGTGCCCGGCGGCGAGAACCGCCAGGACTCCGTGAAGGCCGGTATCGACGCGCTGCCGCCCGGCTACGACACGGTGCTCGTGCACGACGCCGCCCGTCCGCTCGTGCCGGTCGACACGGTCGACGCGGTGATCGAGGCGGTACGGGACGGGGCGGTCGCCGTCGTCCCCGCGCTGCCGCTCGCCGACACCGTCAAGGAGGTCGAGCCCCGCGCCGACGGTCCCGAGCCGGTGCTGTCCACGCCGGCCCGCGCCCGGCTGCGCGCGGTGCAGACTCCGCAGGGC
Organism: Streptomyces mesophilus; assembly: GCF_040300965.1. Taxonomy (GTDB): domain Bacteria; phylum Actinomycetota; class Actinomycetes; order Streptomycetales; family Streptomycetaceae; genus Streptomyces; species Streptomyces mesophilus_A. The sequence goes on from NZ_JBEPEW010000085.1 coordinate 15,223, forward strand.
TTCGACCGCGGCACGCTCGTACGGGCGCACGAGACCGTCACGGAGAACGTGACCGATGACGCGAGCATGGTCGAGCAGCTGGGACTGCCGGTCGTCGTGGTGCCCGGGCACGAGGAGGCGTTCAAGGTGACGCGTCCGCTGGATCTGGTGCTTGCCGAGGCCGTGCTCGCGCGCAGGAGGAAGAACGATGGCTTCTGAGACCCCCCGTATCGCCGGTCTGCCGCTGGTCGGCATCGGTACGGACATTCACGCGTTCTCGGCGGAAGAGGGCCGTGAGCTGTGGGTCGGCGGGCTGCTGTGGGAGGGCTCCGGGCCGGGGCTCGAGGGGCACTCCGACGCCGATGTCGTGGCGCACGCGGCGTGCAACGCGCTGTTCTCGGCGGCCGGGCTCGGTGATCTCGGTCAGCACTTCGGCACGGGGCGGCCCGAGTGGTCCGGCGCCTCGGGCGTCACGCTTCTGACGGAGGCGGCGCGGATCGTGCGCGCGGCGGGCTTCGAGATCGGGAACGTCGCCGTGCAGGTCGTCGGCCTCCGCCCGAAGATCGGCAAGCGCCGGGAGGAGTCCCAGAAGGTGCTGTCGGCCGCGGCGGGTGCGCCGGTGTCGCTGTCCGCCGCCACGTCGGACGGTCTCGGCTTCACCGGGCGCGGCGAGGGTCTGGCGGCGATCGCGACGGCGCTTGTGGTCCGGGTCTGAGGGGCTGGGAGCGGCGCGGTACCTGGATGCAGGCGTCAGGTTCGGGTAGTCGTTGCGGAGTCAACGAGTACCCGACCGCACCGGAGGCCCCCATGTCCGCCGAACTCTCCGCCGAGCTCAAGGCACTGCTCGACACCCCCGTCTTCATCACCGTCGCCACCATCCAGCCCGACGGCAGTCCTCAGGTGTCGCCGGTCTGGGTGAAGCGGGACGGCGACGACCTCCTCTTCTCCACGACGCTCGGGCGGCAGAAGGAGAAGAACCTGCGCCGTGACCCGCGGCTCAGCATCGTCGTGCAGCCCTTCGACGCCCCGTACAGCTATGCCGAGATCCGCGGCACCGCCGAGATGACCCAAGAGGGCGGTCAGGAGCTGATCGACGAGCTGGCGCTGAAGTACGTCGGCAAGAAGTACGCCGAGTTCAACCCGGCCTCGGCCCAGGACGCCCCGCGCGTGGTCGTCCGGGTCACTCCGCGCAAGGTCGTCGGCCGGATCTGAGCCGCTCCGTATCACAATGTTGTCCCGCGGCCCCGTAACGGTCGCGGGGCACTGCCCGGCGCCCACTACCCTTGATGTCGTGACTATTCGCCTGTACGACACCAGCGCCCGGCAGATCCGTGACTTCACCCCGCTCACGCCGGGCTGTGTCTCGATCTACCTCTGTGGCGCGACCGTGCAGGCCGCCCCGCACATCGGGCATATCAGGTCGGGGCTCAACTTCGACATCCTGCGCCGCTGGTTCACGTACCGCGGCTATGACGTGACCTTCATCCGCAATGTCACGGACATCGACGACAAGATCATCGCGAAGGCCGCCGAGCAGGGCCGCCCGTGGTGGTCGATCGGGTACGAGAACGAGCGCGCGTTCAACGACGGCTACACCGCGCTCGGTTGCCTGCCGCCCACCTACGAACCGCGGGCCACGGGCCACATCACCGAGATGGTCGAGATGATGCGCGGCCTGATCGAGCGCGGGCACGCGTACGAGGCGGACGGCAGCGTCTACTTCGACGTGCGGTCCTTCCCCGGCTACCTGGAGCTGTCCAACCAGGAGCTGGACAATCTGCTGCAGCCGGCCGAGGAAGGCATCACCGGCAAGCGCGACCCGCGTGACTTCGCCATGTGGAAGGCGACCAAGCCGGGCGAGCCCGACTGGGAGTCCCCGTGGGGCCGCGGCCGTCCGGGCTGGCACCTGGAGTGCTCGGCGATGGCCCACAAGTACCTGGGCTCCGCGTTCGACATCCACGGCGGCGGGCTCGATCTGATCTTCCCGCACCACGAGAACGAGATCGCCCAGGCCAAGGCGTACGGCGATGACTTCGCCAAGTTCTGGCTGCACAACGCCTGGGTGACCATGGCCGGCGACAAGATGTCGAAGTCGCTGGGCAACTCGGTGCTCGTGTCCGAGATGGTCAAGGCGTGGCGGCCGATCGTGCTGCGCTACTACCTGGGCACCCCGCACTACCGCTCGATGATCGAGTACAGCGAGGAGGCCCTGCGCGAGGCCGAGTCCGCGTTCGCGCGGATCGAGGGCTTCGTGCAGCGCGTCGTCGAGAAGGCCGGGGGCCCTGTCGAGCCCGCGGCCGAGGTGCCGCTCGCATTCGCCGAGGCCATGGACGACGACCTGGGCGTGCCGCAGGCGCTCGCCGTCGTGCACACCACGGTCCGCCAGGGCAACAGCGCCCTTGCCGCCGACGACAAGGAAGCCGCCGTCGCGCGCCTCGCCGAGGTGCGGGCCATGCTCGGCGTCCTCGGCCTCGACCCGCTGGACGCGCACTGGGCGGGGGAGTCGGACCGCGGCGAGGACCTCCACGGCGTCGTCGACACCCTCGTACGCCTGGTGCTCCAGCAGCGCGAGTCGGCACGGGCCCGTAAGGACTGGCCCGCGGCGGACGCCATCCGCGATCAGCTCAACCAGTCGGGCCTCGTGATCGAGGACGGTCCCGACGGGCCGCGCTGGACGCTCGGTCCGCGCTGATCAAGCGCTAGATGTGCCGCCCGGTCCGCCGGGCGGCACACTTCATATACGAACTTCATGCTTCAGATACGCAGAAACAGGTAGGTCATGGCCGGGAACAGCCAGCGCAGGAACCGTCGCACCAGTAACAAGAAGGGTGCGACGGTCGGCAGCGGTGGCAAGCGGCGCCGCGGTCTCGAGGGCCGGGGCCCGACGCCGCCCGCCGAGATGCGCAAGAAGCACAAGAAGAACCGCATCGCCAACGCCAAGGCCAAGCAGGCCGCCCGCAAGCCCGTCGCCCGGCGCGGCGGCAAGGGGCAGTCGGAGCTGGTCGTCGGTCGCAACTCCGTGTATGAGGCGCTGCGTGACGGCGTACCGGCGACGACGCTGTACGTGCAGCAGTTCATCGACAACGACGAGCGCGTACGCGACGCCCTGAGCCTCGCGCAGGAGCGCGGCGGCATCCACCTCATGGAGGCGCCGCGGCCCGAGCTCGACCGCATGACGAACGGGCTCAACCACCAGGGCATGGTGCTCCAGGTCCCGGCGTACGAGTACGCGCACCCCGAGGACCTGGCCGCCGCGGCCTTCGACGTGGGCGAGCAGCCGCTGATCGTCGCGCTCGACGGCATCACCGACCCGCGCAACCTCGGTGCTGTCGTCCGTTCCGTCGCCGCGTTCGGCGGACACGGCGTGGTCGTGCCCGAGCGCCGTGCGGCCGGTATGACGGCCGGCGCGTGGAAGACCTCGGCCGGTGCCGCGGCCCGTACGCCCGTGGCCCGTGCCTCGAACCTGACGCGCGCCCTCGAGGCGTACCAGAAGGCGGGCCTGACGATCGTGGGTCTCGCGGCCGACGGTGAGCACAAGGTCGGTGACCTGGAGGCCCTTGAAGGCCCGGTCGTGATCGTGGTCGGCAGCGAGGGCAAGGGCCTGTCCCGCCTGGTCGGCGAGACCTGCGACTACCTCGTGCGCATCCCGATGCCCGGCGGTGCGGAGTCCCTGAACGCCGGTGTGGCGGCGGGCGTCGTGCTGTACGAGGCGGCTCGGCGCAGGGGCTGAGCCCTTGCGCGGTTACGGGGTCGCCATAGTGGGCGACTCCGTGACCGCAAGGACGTCCACCATGCGGTCGAGCCGTTTGCGGGCCCGGGGCGCGTCGGCCGGTGCGAGCACGATCTCGGCGGTGGCGCGGGCGTCCTCGGACACCCGGTAGGTCAGCTCGCTCACCGGTACGGAGCGCAGGGTCGCGACGACCCGGCCGAGACCCTCGCGGGTGTGGCGGAGGGTCACGGTGAGGCGCGAGGCCGGGTCCTGCGGTGACAGTTCCTCTGACGTCATGGCGGGTGCTTCCTCGTATCGGGGTGGCTGGGAAAGCGAGTCGGGCCGGGAAGCCGGTCGGCTGGGAAAGCAAAAAGACCCCTCGCGGGATGCGAGAGGTCTGCGTGCGGCGGCGGGTCGATCGGAGGGGGTCGCCCCCGGATCACCTCGGTGCCGGCACGCTGCAGCTGATAATGAGCTGACGCGGCATGGCGCGGATGCTGGCATGTATCCCACGTCGCGGCAATGCCATCTCACGCTGTGGACAGCGGACTTGAGGGCGCGGGGCTGTCGGACAAGCCTCGCGCCCTCGTTCGTCCGAGGCGACCAAAAGGGCCGCCTCTCCTTGGTGCGGACGACGAAGATCCGGCCAGGTCTCCTGCTTTACCTTCCGGGCAGCACGGTTCGCAGCCTCGGAGGTGGGGATCCGCATGACCACGTGGTCCGGCAGGGGAGAACCCCTCATGACACGACGCCTGGGCATCGACGACCTGTACGCCATCGCGCTGCCGGAGCAGCCCGCCCTCTCCCCGGACGGCACCCGCGTGGTGTACGTCCTGCGCACGGCGGACCGTGAACACGACCGGGATCACCGGGAGTTGTGGACGGTGCCGAGCGGCGCCGGTCCGGCGCGGCGGCTGACCCGCGGTCCTGCGGACACCGCGCCCGCCTGGTCCCCGGACGGGCGGTGGCTCGCGTTCCTGCGGGGCGGGGACGGGCCGGGGCAGGTGTGGCTGCTTCCGGCCGGCGGCGGGGAGCCCGAGCCGGTGACGGAGCTGCCGCTGGGCGCGGGGGCGCCGGTGTGGAGCCCGGACGGGAGGGCGCTCGCGTTCACGGCTCCGGTGGGGGCCCCGTGCGGCGCGGCTCCCGTCGTCACGGACCGGCTCGGCTACAAGGCGGACGGCCGGGGCCTGTTGGGGGCGGTACGCGACCAGCTGCACGTCCTCGACCTGGGCACCCGCACCGTCCGTCAGCTCACCCGCGGCGACTGGGACGTGCGCGCTCCCGCCTGGTCGCCGGACTCGCGCACGCTCGCCTTCACTTCGGCGTACGGCGACGACGCGGATCTGACGCTGCTCAGCGCGGCGTACGTGGTGGATGCGGAGGAGCCGGGCGCCGCACCGCGTCTCGTGGGCAGCGGCGAGGGGCCGGCGCACACCGTCACCTGGACCGCCGACGGGAGTGCCCTCCTGGTCGTCGGCCGCAAGGACACCCGGATCGGGCACACGGGTCTGCTGCGGGTCCCGCTCGACGGCGGCCCGGCGGACGAGCTCACCGTCGCGCTGGACCGCAACGTGATGCCCGGCGGACCCGGATATCCGGGTGCGGTGCCCCAAGTCACCGGCGACGGTGTCCTGTTCTGCGTACGCGACCGGGGGTGCACCCACCTTTACGACCTCGACGCGCGCGGGGAGGCGCGGCCCCTCGTGGCGGGCGCGGGACAGGTGGTCTCCGGGGTCTCGGCCGCCGGGTCCACCGCCGCGCTCGTCCTCGCGACGCCCGACTCGTACGGCGAGATCGTCATGGCCGACCTGGCGACCGGACGCACCCGGGTCCTCACCGCGCACGGCGAGAGCCTCGTGGACGTGGAGCTTTTCACGCCCGAGGAACGGGAGTTCACCGTCTCGGACGGCACCACCGTGCACGGCTGGCTGCTGCGCGATCCGGCCCGTACCGGCCCCGGACCTCTGCTGCTCGACATCCACGGCGGTCCGCACAACGCGTGGAACGCCGCCGCCGACTCCATCCACCTCTACCACCAGGAACTCGTGGACCGCGGCTGGTCGGTGCTGCTGCTCAACCCGCGGGGCAGCGACGGCTACGGCGAGGAGTTCTTCACCGCCGCCGTCGGCGCCTGGGGGAGGGCCGACGCGCAGGACCTCCTCGAACCGCTGGATGTCCTGGTCGCCGAGGGCGTCGCCGACCCGCGGCGGCTCGCGGTCGCCGGGTACAGCTACGGCGGCTATATGACCTGCTATCTGACCGGCCGCGACGACCGGTTCGCCGCCGCCGTCGCCGGCGGGGTGGTCAGCGATCTGACCAGCATGTGCGGCACCAGCGACGAGGCCCGTGCGCTGGGGGTCGCCGAACTGGGCGGACCGCCGTGGCAGCACCGTACGCACTACGCCGGACTCTCCCCGTACGAACGGGTGGAGCACGTCCGCACACCCACCCTCGTCGTGCACGGAGCCGATGACGAGCTCTGCCCGGCCGGGCAGGCCGAGCAGTGGTTCACCGCGCTGCGTGAACGCGGCGTGCCCACAAGGCTGGTGCTCTACCCAGGCGGCTCGCACCTGTTCCTGCTGGACGGACCGCCCTCGCACCGCACCGACCTGGGCCGCCGCATCGTGGACTGGGTGGAGGAGCACGCGGCCGGGCGCCGGGCGCCCCTGGACCTCGCGCACTGGCAGCGCAGGCTCGGCGAACTGGCCGGCCGGCACCGGGTTCCGGGTGCGGTTCTGGGTATCTCGCGCGGCGATCAGCTCGCCCTCGCCGCACACGGCGTGCTCAACAAGGACACCGGAGTCGGGACCACCGAGGACTCGCTCTTCCAGATCGGCTCGATCACCAAGGTGTGGACCGCCACCTTGGTGATGCAGCTCGCGGACGAGGGGATCATCGACCTCGACGCGCCCCTCGTCGACGTGCTTCCGGAGCTTCGGCTCTCCGATCCGCAGGTCACGCAGAAGGTGACGGTGCGGCACCTGCTCACCCACACCAGCGGCATCGACGGCGATGTGTTCACCGACACCGGGCGCGGTGACGACTGCCTGGAGCGGTACGCGGACCGGCTCGACGAGGCGGCGCAGAACCATCCGCTCGGCGCGACCTTCTCGTACTGCAACTCCGGATACGTGCTCGCGGGCCGCGTCATCGAGAAGCTCACCGGCATGAGCTGGGACCAGGCTCTGCGCGAGCGGCTGTGCGCCCCGCTGGGTCTGGAACGTACCGTCACCCTGCCCGAGGAGGCTCTGCGCTTCCGTGCCGCGATGGGGCATACCGCGGGCGGCGGCGAGGAGCCGCGTACGGTGCCGGTCTGGGGCCTCGCCCGTTCCGCGGGGCCCGCGGGTCTGATCACCGCGACGGCCGCCGATGTGCTGGCCTTTGCCCGGATGCACCTGGCCGGCGGCTCCGCCCCCGACGGCACACGGGTGCTGTCCGAGGGCGCCGCGCACACGATGACCCAGGAGCAGGTGAAGCTGCCGGACGCGCACACCCTCGGCGACTCCTGGGGGCTCGGCTGGATCCGCTTCGGCTGGGACGGCCACCGGCTGATCGGCCACGACGGCAACACCCTCGGACAGTCGGCGTTCCTGCGGGTGCTGCCGGAGCAGGACCTCGCGGTCACGCTGCTCACCAACGGCGGGGGTGCGCACGATCTGTATCTGGAGCTGTTCCGGGAGATCTTCGCCGAGCTGGCCGGGGTGGAGATGCCCCGGCCGCTCGCGCCGCCGTCCGCACCGGTCGAGGTGGATCTGAGCGCACACGTCGGCTGCTACGAGCGGGCGGGTGCGCGTATCGAGATCCTGGACGACGCGGAGGGGCCCCGGCTGCGGATGACGGTGACCGGGCCGCTCGCCGCCCTCGTGCCCGAACCGGTCGAGGAGTTCGCCCTGGTGCCGGTCACCGACGAGGTGTTCCTGATCCGGCGCCCGGGCTCCGCCGCCTGGACACCGGTGACCTTCTACTCCCTGCCGACCGGCGAGCGCTATGTGCACTTCGGCGTCCGCGCGACCCCGAAGGTGTCCTGACGTGGACCTGCTGCACGACGACCCCGCACCGGTCGGCCGCTTCCGGGCGGCGCTGCCCGCGCTGCTCGCCGATATCGAGCACTTGGTGACCTGCGAGTCCCCGTCGACCGATCTCGCGGCGGTCGCACGCTCCGCCGAGGTGGTGGCCGCCATGGGGGCGGCCCACCTCGGGCAGGAGCCCGAGCGGATCGTCCTCGACGGCCGCACCCACCTGCGCTGGCGCCTCGGCGACGGTCCACGACGCGTGCTCGTCCTGGGCCATCACGACACGGTGTGGCCCCAAGGCACCCTCGCCCGGCTCCCGTTCGGGGTGCGGGACGGTGTGCTGCGCGGGCCCGGCTGCTTCGACATGAAGACGGGCCTGGTGATGGCCCTCCACGCGCTGGCCGCACTCGGCACCCCGGACGGGGTGACCCTCCTGGTCACCGGCGACGAGGAGCTCGGTTCACCGACGTCCAGGGAACTCATCGAGTCCGAGGCGGCGGGGTGTGCCGCCGCGTTCGTCCTCGAAGCGTCCGCGGACGGCGGGGCGTTGAAGACCGAGCGCAAAGGCGTCTCGCGATACGAGGTGGTGCTGCGCGGGAAGGCGGCGCACGCCGGACTCGAACCCGAGCGCGGGGTGAACGCCGCCGTGGAGACCGCGCACCAGATTCTCGCGGTCGCCGCCCTGGGCGATCCCGCCGCCGGGACCACCGTGACCCCGACCCTGCTGGCCGCCGGTACCAGCACCAACACCGTGCCCGCGGAGGGGAGGTTCGCCGTCGACGTCCGCGTACGGAACGCGGCGGAACAGGAGCGGGTCGACCTGGCGCTCAAGGCGCTCCGCCCCCGGCTCCCGGGTGCGGCGATCGAAGTGACGGGTGGCCCCAACCGGCCGCCCCTGGACGCGTCCGCATCGGCCACGCTGTACCGCCGCGCGGTGCTGCTCGCCGGGCAGCTCGGCATCGGCGCACCGGGCTCCGCCGCGGTGGGCGGGGCGTCGGACGGCAACTTCACCGCCGGGGCCGGGATCCCCACCCTCGACGGGCTCGGCGCGGTGGGCGGGGGTGCGCACGCCGAGGACGAGCATGTGGTCGTGGCCGAACTGCCCACCCGTACCGCCTTGTTGACCGCGCTCGTGGCCGATGTGCTCGCGGGGCCGGACCGGCGGGCGGCGAACGGCGGGAGCGGCCGATGAACGAGATCCCCCTGGTCGCACCCGTACCGCAGACCGGCCTGTACTCCGACGCGCAGGCCGCGGCCGACAGCGCGGCCCGCGCGGCCGGCTGCCGGGTGCGGCCGATCAGCGCCCTGCCCGAACTGGCCGCCGCCTGCGCCCTCTTCGAGGGCATCTGGAAACCCGGCGGAGAGAACGGCCTGGTGACTCCCGAGCTGCTGCGCGCGATGGACAAGGCCGGCAGTTACGTCGCGGGCGCGTTCGACGGCGAACAGCTGGTGGGCGCCTGCATCGGCTTCTTCGGGCCGCCGCCCGACGGCGCGCTGCACAGTCATATCGCGGGCGTCTCGGCCCGGATGCGCGGCCGCAGCGTCGGCTTCGCCCTCAAGACGCACCAGCGCGCCTGGGCGCTGCAGCGCGGTGCCACCCAGGTCTCCTGGACCTTCGACCCCCTGGTGCGCCGCAACGCCTACTTCAACCTGGGCAAGCTGGCCGCGCGGCCCGAGCAGTACCTGCCCAACTTCTACGGGCGGATGGACGACGGCATCAACGGCGCCGACGACACCGACCGGCTCCTGGTCACCTGGCGGCTCACCGCCCCCGAGGTGGCCGCGGCCTGCCACGGCCGACGCCCCGGCGAGACCGTGGCCGAACCCGTAGCCGTCGCCTTGGGTGTCACACCCTCCGGCCGGCCCCGCGCCCAAGCCGTCACCGCACCACACGCCCGCGTCGCCGTCCCCGAGGACATCGAGGCACTGCGCCGCGCCGATCCGGCGGCGGCCGCGTCCTGGCGCACGGCCGTACGCGACGTACTCGGCGGACTGCTCGCCGACGGCTGGCAGGTGACGGGCTTCGAACGGTCCGGCTGGTATCTCCTCGTACGAAAGGACGCACCATGAAGCTCACCGGGGTCGAACTCCGCGAGATCCGGCTGCCGTTGGTGGCGCCCTTCCGCACCTCCTTCGGCACGCTCACCGAGCGCTCGGCGCTGCTCCTGCGGGCTGTCGGCACCGAGGCCGAAGGGTGGGGCGAGTGCGTGGCGATGGAGGGGCCGCTGTACTCCTCGGAGTACGTGGCGGGCTGCGCCGACGTGCTGCGCCGCTTCCTTGTCCCGGCGCTCGCGGGCCGCGCACAGCTCGACGCGGCGGCCGTGGCCCCCGCGCTCGCCCCCTACCTCGGCCACCGGATGGCGAAGGCCGCCCTGGAGACGGCCGTCCTGGACGCCGACCTGCGCACCCAAGGGGTCCCCCTGGCACGGGAGTTGGGCGCCGTACACGACCGTGTGCCCTGCGGGGTGTCCGTCGGCATCATGGACTCCGTACCGCAGCTGCTCGAAGCCGTCGCCGGATACCTCGACGCCGGATACGTACGCATCAAGCTGAAGATCGAGCCCGGCTGGGACGTCGAGCCCGTACGGGCGGTACGCGAGCACTTCGGCGACGAGCTGCTGCTCCAGGCCGACGCCAACACCGCCTACACGCTCGCCGACGCCCGGCATCTGGCCCGCCTCGACCCGTACGGACTGCTCCTGATCGAGCAGCCCCTCGACGAGGAGGACCTGCTCGGTCACGCCGCACTCGCGAAGGCCATCACCACCCCCGTCTGCCTGGACGAGTCCATCACCTCGGCCCGCGCCGCCGCCGCGGCGATCACCCTGGGCGCCTGCTCCATCGTGAACATCAAGCCCGGACGGGTCGGCGGCTACCTCGAAGCCCGCCGGATCCACGACGTGTGCAGCGCGCACGGGGTGCCGGTGTGGTGCGGCGGGATGCTGGAGACCGGGCTCGGGCGCGCGGCCAACGTCGCGCTCGCCGCGCTGCCCGGCTTCACGCTGCCGGGCGACACCTCGGCCTCCGACCGCTACTACCGCACCGACATCACCGAGCCCTTCGTCCTGGACGACGGACATCTGCCGGTCCCCACCGGGCCGGGCCTCGGGGTGGTCCCGGTCCCCGAGGCCTTGGAGGAAGTGACGGTGGGCACCGAGTGGATCTCCCTGTGACAGCCCCTTGTAGATCCAGGGGGAGGCGGCCCACAATCCGGTCCATGAAACCGGTCCCTACGGACGCGACACGGCCATGACCAGGGGTTCCGACGGCGGGCCGGGTCCACGGGCCGGCCTCGGGCGCGTCCTCGAGGACCTCGGCACCACCCTCCTCGACCTCGTCTGCGGCGACCCGGCCGGCGCCGGCGCGATCGGCGGGGTGGTCATCCACGACCCGCTGGACGAACCGGTGCTGCCCCGGCGGGCGCTGGTGCTCGGCATCGGTGTGCGGAGCGCCGACGACACCGTACGGCTGCTCACCGAGCTCGGCGCGGCAGGCGCCGTCGCCCTGGTCGTCCGCGCGCCCGCCCCCGCCGACCCGGCCGTGACCGCGGCCGCCGGACGGGCGGGCGTCGCGCTGCTCGCCCTCACCCGTGGCGCCTCCTGGGCCCAACTGGCCGCCATGCTCCGCTCGCTGCTCGCCGAGGACGACGTCGGCGACGTGGGGCCGCAGACCCTGGGCGGCATCCCCTCGGGCGACCTGTTCGCCGTGGCCAACGCGGTCGCGGCGCTCCTCGACGCCCCCGTCACCATCGAGGACCGCAGCTCACGCGTCCTGGCGTTCTCCGGGCGCCAGGACGAGGCCGACCCCTCCCGCGTGGAGACGGTCCTGGGCCGCCAAGTGCCGGAGCGCTTCACCCGCTTCCTCGAGGACCAGGGCGTCTTCCGCGCGCTCTACCGAGGCGACCAGCCCGTGCACGTGGAGCCCCCGGCGACCGAGGAGTTCCACATCCCGCGCGTCGCCATCGCCGTACGGGCCGGAGATGAACTCCTCGGATCCATCTGGGCCGCCGTGCGCACCCCGCTCAACGCCCAGCGCACCCAGGCCCTGCACGACGCGGCGAAACTCGTGGCCCTGCACCTGCTGCGGCAGCGCGCGGGCGCCGATGTGGAGCGGCGGCTGCGCGCCGACCTGGTCGCCACCGTGCTCGAAGGCGGACCGCGCGCCACCGAGGCCCTGGCCCGGCTCGGCCTCGCCGACCACGGCGGTGTCGTGCTCGCCCTGACCGCACCGGACCCGCCCGAGGCGTCGGGCTCCACCGCCGTGCACGCACGGCACGCCGCCGAACGGCAGCGTCTGGCCGACGCGTTCGCGATGCACCTGAGCGCGGTGCACCCGCGGGCCGCCACCGGGCTCATCGGCGATGTGGCGTACGGGATCCTGCCCGTGCCCTGTGACGCCGAGGAGCGGGCGGTACGCGTCGGCTCCGACTTCCTCAGCCGCGTCGGCGACCGGCTTCGCCCGCTGATCGGCATCGGTCCCTGCGCCGAGGACGGCGGCGGACTGGCCCGCTCCCGGGAAGGTGCCGACCGCGCCCTGCGTGTACTGCGAAGCGGCGGCGGGCCGCGCCGTCTGGCCCGGATCGCGGATGTGCACATCGAGGCGCTGCTGCTCGACCTCGCCGACCTGGCCGCCGAACGCGGCGACCGGGCCGACGGACCGCTCGCCCGCCTCCTCGCGTACGACCGCGGCCATGACGCCCACCTGGTCGACACGCTGCGGGCCTGGCTCAACGCCTTCGGCGACGTACCGGCGGCAGCGGCGGCCATGTACGTCCACCAGAACACCTTCCGCTACCGGCTGCGGCGCGTCGCCGAGGTGGCCCGGGCCGACCTGACCGACCCCGAGTCACGTTTCGCGCTGATGCTCCAACTGCGCCTGCTGCAAGGGCCCGACACCGCGGCCGGCTGAGCCGGCGACGCGGGTCCGTGGCCCGCGCAGGTAAAGATCTTGACCGGTCACGGACAGATCTTCGGGGTCAAGGCAGTGTCCTAAGGTGACGTCACTCGGTTAGATGAGTGTGGACACCAGAACACCCGGTACGGGATTCGACGACGCTCCCGCGCTGAGCATGGTGAAGGTCCCGTGCGACCCGGCGCAGGTCATCGTCAATCACGCGAGCTTCCGTGTGCAGCTCCCTGGCGCGAAACTGCCCCGATCCCCGCGTATCGCCGCCGGCGCCTCTGTCGCCGGCCTCATTCCCGCGGCCGCCGGCGCCTCCGTCGTACGGCGCCGGGCGCCCGTCGTGTGGAGCGGCAAGAGCGAGCCCGGCGACCTCGCGGCCACCGGCCTGCTGCAGGCGGCACGCAGGGCCGAAGTGGCGCAGGGAGCCGCGGAGTTCGGCGACGGAGCGGCCACGCAGGTCATCCCGCGGATCAAGGTCGATGAACTCGACCGGCTCGACGGCATCGACCCCGACGCGACCGTCGAGACACCGCAGGTGGTCGCGCCGCGCGACCCCGAGGGCGACGAGACCCGGCTCATCCCGGCGGTCTCCGCCTTCGACAGCGCCTACGACGGGTACTTCCGCTCCGAGGGCGAAGGGCCCTCGCAGCCGGAACCTCCGTACGAGGACGACGAGTTCGACGAGGACGACGAGGCCGGTACGCGGCGCCACGGGGCCGACTCCGTCCGGCACGCGTACTACCCGGGACGCCGGCTCAACCTCGGCGTCGTCCTCCTCCCGCTGCGTATCTTCCTCGGCTTCATCTCCATCTACGCGGGCCTGGGCAAGCTCTGCGACCCCGTCTACTTCGACGGCGGAGAGCGCGGCTCGATGGTCAAGTGGCTGAACTCGCTGCACCCTTGGCCGCTCGCCGAACCGCTGCGGGACTTCGCGCTCCAGCACCCGGTCGGCGCCGGGCTCGTCATCGCCTTCCTGCAGGTGATCGTCGGCGTCCTGACCGTGCTCGGTCTGTGGCAGCGGGTCGCGGCGGTGATCGGTGCGCTGCTCTCGGCGGCGCTGCTCGTCACCGTCAGCTGGAAGACCGTCCCCGCGTACGACGCGCCGGACATCATCTACCTGGCCGCCTGGTCGCCGCTGATCATCGCGGGCGCCCCGGTGTACTCGGTGGACGGCCGGCTCGCGAGCGAGGCCTGGCGCACGCTCGGACCGCGCTCCGAACTCTGGGAGCTGCGCCGCCGGGTGCTGCGCCGCGGGCTGCTCATCGGCACGTTCGTCGTCGGTGCCACGCTGCTGCTCGGTGCCCTGCTCGGCGGTGCGGTGCGCAGCGCGCAGACCGTCACGGTGCCTGGCCCCGGCCAGCCGCCGCGCAACGAACTGCCCGGCTCGCCGCTCCCCAGCCAGTCGCGTGAGGGGCGCGACGCGAAGGACAGTCCCTCGTCCTCCAAGTCGCCCACGGAAGGCGCCACTTCGGCGCCGCCGTCCGACTCCGCGTCCACGCCCGAGTCGGTGCGCGAGCCCGGCTCGGCGGGCGCGGAACAGCCCAGTGAGACGGCCGGTTCCGGCCAGGCCCCGCCCCAGCAGTCGGAGCCCGAGCCGCCGGCGACCAGCGGCGGCCCGACCTCGGGTGGCTCGGACGGCTCGGGCGGCTCGTCCGGCGAGCCCGGTGGCTCGGGCGGCGGCTCCGGCGGCGCGGAGGAGCCTGGTTTGATCGGCGGTCTTCTCGGCTGAGATCGCTTGGCGGTACGTGGAAGGGCCCGGCACACGGGTTGTGCCGGGCCCTTCGCCGTACAGGGAGCGGCGTCGCGCCGATGGTCGGCGGCTGCCTACTTCTCCCCGTCGGCGGAATGGAGCTGGAAGTCGACGACGACGCACCCCACCTGTCCGTCATCGGTGCGGCCGATCCAGACGGGGTAGGACCCGTCGCCCTGGCCGGCACGGAAGGCGATGAGGTTCGGCTCGGTCTCCGTGCCGGGCAGTTCCACGGTGAAGCGACCGTCGACGGCCAGGAACACGTCCTCGTCCAGCCGGTCTTCGTCCACCGTCCGTGTCGCGTCCAGGAAAGCCGCTGTGCCGGTATCCACACCCACCCCGTAGAACTGGCCCCCGCCGAGCAGCCCCAGGTCCTCGTCGGGCCTGAGGAGCATGTCCCACTCGCGCGGCGGGAGGTCCAGGAACGTCACCTTGGCCGCGGCGACATCGGCCCCGCGTGACGTACGCAGAATCGACAGCGTGACCGGGAACTCGCCCGATGGCACAGCGACCGTCCGCAGGTCTCCGAGCCAGCCGGGGTCCGAGACCGCCAGCTGCCCGGACGTGATCCGCAACAGTCCGGCGTCCACCTGCTCGACGACGGCCGGCCCACCGGAGGTGTCGCAGGCCCCCGGACGGAACAGCCGCTCGATGCCGGTGGCGCGCAGCGGCCCCGATCCTTCGGCCACCGGCACCTCGCTCAGGACCACGGTCGTGGCGGGCTCGTGGCCCTGCTGGGCGAGGAGGGGAACGAACACCTGCCAGTCGCCGAATTCCGGTGCGGGGCAGAGGAAGCTTTCGGCCGGCGCCGAGAGCCGCCGCACGGGGACGCCCGACGGGCCGGCTGCCGGAGCCTGCGTCGACGTTCCTCTCGGTCCGGCGAACTCGGTCTTCACCTCGACCTGCCCGTCGTCCGAGACAGTCGTGGTCTCCTGGACGTCCCACTTCCCGGCGGCGTGCGCCTGCTCGTCGGAGAACTCCCATCGGATGCTCCAGTGAGCCGACAACATCCCCGTGCCGTGCGGCTTGAGATCGACCATCCGCGTGCGCCAGGACCTGTCGTCGAACAGATACACCCGCCACATCCGGCGCGGCCAGAATTCGAGCTGGGCCAGCGGTCGCTCCCGCGCGGACAGCAGCACCGCGAAGTCCTTCCCGGCAGCATGTCTGCGTTCCGCGACCGCACGCGAGAGCGGTTCCGGAGGGGCCATTCCCTGCAAGGGATCCCAAAATTCGCCGTACGACACCTCAAGACTGTCGAAGATCACAGCCGCGCATCTCCCCCCCCCCGCTTCGTTGTGCCGCCAGCCTGCCATTGGGGTCTGACACACAGGGCTGTGGGAGGTCGGCAACCCGGGATTGCCGACGGCGTACGAAGGTGCGTCGGCTCGTCCTTTCGGCCGAGGCGGTGGTCGGGTCGTACGGGACCAAGAGGGGCTTGATCGAGGACCTTTGGCGTGGGGCGCGGGGCGGGGTTTAAGCCAGGCTTATCCGTGCCGTCCCGGAGTGGTCCGCGGGCGGCGCCCTCATTTCTCCCGTTCCCGACCTCCGAGAGGCCGTCTTCTCATGTTCTCCACGCTGAGCCGCACCCCGCGCCGCCGCGGCGTCGCCGCCCTGCTCGTCACCGCTGCCGTCGCCGGCTGCACCCTGGCGACCGCGGCACCCGCGTCCGCGGGATACGGCGGCGGCTACGGCGACGTCTGGGTGAACAACTACGGTGGCGGTTACGCCGACAACTGGACCGACACGTACCACCAGGACTACGGCAAGCCCTGGGGCGGCGGCGTCCCGGCCGAGAAGCAGCTGGCCGACGTGCGCGTCACCGCGTCCGGACCGGCCCACATCGACCACGGCCAGGAGCAGTTGTGGACGGTGGAGATCACCAACTCGGGAAGTGCCACGGCACAGCAGGTCCGCACGACCGCCGACCTGCCCAACGGCATCAAGCACCGCGCCCACCGCATCAGCGCGGGCAGCGCCGACGCGCAGCTGGTCGACGGCCGGATCGTGGTCACCACCGGCCCGCTCGAGCCCGGCCGGAGCGTGACTCTGCAGATCGCCGGCCGAGGCCCGTCCTACGGCGGCGGCAACGTCCGGTTCGACGCCGTCGCCACCACCCCGACCCCTGAGTCCGTCACCACCAACAACACGGCCACGGTCCGTACGCGCATCGCCTGATCACACCCCGGCGAACGGAGTGGACCCCCGGCCGTGGCCGGGGGTCCACTCCGTTCGGAAGGCTCAACGCCCCAGCGCGGCAAGCTCCTTCGCGGCCTCCGTGAGGTCCTTCGCCGTGTCGATGGCGCGCCAGTACGCACCCTGCGGGATCGGGAACCCGGCGAGCCGCCGCGCCCGGGCCAGCTGCGGGAACGTGGTGCGCTCGTGGTCGCCCACATCGGGCAGCAGCGCCGCGAACTCGGGCGCGAAGACGTAGACGCCCGCATTGATCTCGTACGAGGTCGGGGGCGACTCGATGAAGTCGGTGATGTGACCGAAGGAGTCGGTCTCCACGGCACCCCACGGAATCCGCGGCCGGGCCAGCGCGAGGGTCGCCGTGGCGGCGCGCTCGGTGTGGAACTCCGCCATCGCACGCAGCGAGAACCGGGTCCAGATGTCGCCGTTGGTGGCGTACCAGGCCTGGTCGGGGTGGGGCAGATGCGCGGCGGCGAACTTGAGGCCGCCGCCGCGGCCCAGCGGTTCCTTCTCGACGACCGTCGTCACGTTCAGCGGCAGATCGGCCGTCGCCAGCCAGTCCTGGAGGACCTCGGCGAGATGGCCGCACGAGACGACGGCGTCGGTGACGCCTTCCTCGGCGAGCCAGGTCAGCTGATGGCCGATGATCGGGGTCCCCGTGCCGGGAATCTCGACCATCGGCTTGGGCCGGTCGTCGGTGTACGGGCGAAGGCGCGAGCCCTGTCCACCGGCGAGAACGACAGCCTGGGTCGGGGTCGCGCTGGGCGCGGTCGTGGTCATGGCCGCACCTTATGCGGCGGGCTGTGCCGGGCCGCTGTCGGGTCACCCGCAAGGACCACGGCCCGAGCCGGCGTATGCACGGCCCGAGCCCGGCCTGTCCACGGCCCGAGCCCTGGCGTGTGCAGGGGCCCGAGCCCCGACGTGCGCAGGGCTCGAGCCTCGGGCCGGTCTCCGCTCAGGAGGTCTCGGCCACACCTGCCGCGAACGCCGTGTCACAGACCGGGCGCGAGAAGGACTGGGCGCGGGCGGGACCGTAGTGCTGGACCGCGGCGCGGCCGAGGGCGCGGGCGATCGAGACACAGTGCTTGGCGAGCGAGGGCCGCCGGTCGACCTCCTGCTGGAGGTGCGTCAGCGCGATGCCCGGGTCCTTCTCCTGCAGCTCGGCGAGGAGGACGTCCCGCAGTACATCCTGCGGGGCACGGGACTTGGCGGGCTTGGAGATGTCCTCGGAGGCCGTGGTCAGCGTCGAGGGCGTGGTGCCCGTCCAGTTGACGCTCGCCACCGCGAGGGTGCCGGAGAGCACCAGGACCACGGGGAGTACCAGGGCGAGGGTGCGGCCGATGCGGCGGGCGGGGCCCTGCCGGTGCCGCCGGGGCGTGTGGGAGTTGGAGTGCGTCACGCGTGTGAGAGTAGCGGTGGGTGATGATTTGGCGACATTTGGTCACCGTAACGAGGGATGGTTCGAGGGCGGCTTTCGAATCCCGTGTTGACGAACGGGGTCGAAATAGGCGGTGTTTCAGCCTATTTGTCGACTCGCGAGACTTCTCGCATACGTACGGGAAAGGCCCCGCACCGTTGAGTGCGGGGCCTTTCCCGTGAGTTGGTGACTCCGTGGAGCCGGCGGCGTCAGTCGCTGAGGCGCTCGCCGGAGGAGGTCGAGAAGACGTGGGTCTCGCCCGGGCGCGGGACCACGTGCAGGACCGTGCCCTTCTCCGGGACCGCACGGCCGCTGACGCGGACCACGAGGTCCTGGTGCTCGCCGGCCACCTCGGCGGAGCCGTAGACGTAACCGTCGGCGCCGAGCTCCTCGACCACGTTGACGGTGACGGCCAGACCGGCCGGGGCGTCCTCGGTGTCCTTGGAGAGGGACTTGGCGGCTTCGCCGTTCTGCTCGACGATGTCGAAGTGCTCGGGGCGGACACCGACCGTGACGGTGCGGTCGCCCTTGTCGGCGGCGGCGGAGAGGGCCTCGCGGGAGACCGGGACCACCGAGTTGCCGAACTTCACGCCGCCGTCGGTGATCGGGACCTCGACCAGGTTCATGGCCGGGGAGCCGATGAAGCCGGCGACGAAGAGGTTGGCCGGGCGGTCGTACATGTTGCGCGGCGAGTCCACCTGCTGGAGCAGACCGTCCTTGAGGACCGCGACACGGTCACCCATGGTCATGGCCTCGACCTGGTCGTGGGTCACGTACACCGTCGTGATGCCCAGACGGCGCTGGAGCGAGGCGATCTGCGTACGGGTGGAGACGCGGAGCTTGGCGTCGAGGTTCGACAGCGGCTCGTCCATGAGGAAGACCTGCGGCTCACGCACGATCGCGCGGCCCATCGCCACACGCTGGCGCTGACCACCGGAGAGGGCCTTGGGCTTGCGGCCCAGGTACTCGGTGAGGTCCAGGATCTTGGCCGCGTCCTCGACCTTCTGTCGGATCTCGGCCTTCGGGACGCCGGCGATCTTCAGGGCGAAGCCCATGTTGTCGGCGACCGTCATGTGCGGGTAGAGCGCGTAGTTCTGGAACACCATGGCGATGTCCCGGTCCTTCGGCGGCAGGTGCGTGACGTCGCGGTCACCGATGTGGATCGAGCCCGCGTTGACGTCCTCGAGACCCGCGAGCATGCGCAGGGAGGTGGACTTGCCGCAGCCGGAAGGGCCGACGAGGACGAGGAACTCGCCGTCCTGTACGTCGAGTTCGAGCTGGTCGACGGCGGGCTTGTCGCCACCCGGGTAGATACGGGTCGCCTTGTTGAACGAGACAGTGGCCATGGTGAGGGCCCCCTTCACCGGCAGGAACGTGCCGGACGATCCGAGTAAAGGTTGCACCGGTGCGGGTTCCTCGCGGTTGCCGCGGTGGTGTAGTCCATTTGGTGGACTGGGGCCGACCGTACCTGGTGGGCGGGGTTCGCGGTAGAGGTCGTTGTCGGTTTGTGTTCGGGTGCGGGGCCGTTGCCGGGTGCGGTGCCTCAGGGCCCGGGCTCAGTTGGCCAGCCCCGCCTGATGCGCGAGCAGCGCCGCCTGGACCCTGCTCGTCGAGTCCGTCTTGTCCAGGATCGCGCCCACGTGGGTCTTTACCGTGCCCACTCCGATGCCCAGGGAGCGGGCGATGTCCGCGTTGGACAGGCCGCGGCCGAGCATGGAGAGGACCTCGCGTTCGCGGTCGGTGAGTTGGGTGAGGCGGGGGTCGGCGGTGGACGGGGGCGAGGCGCCGCCCGTCAGCATGCGGCGGATGACCGAGCCCGTGACGCCGGGGGAGAGGACCGCGTCGCCGCCGGCCGCGGCGCGGACCGCGCTGATCAGTTCCTGGGGGCCCTCGTCCTTGAGCAGGAACCCGGTCGCGCCGTCGCGCAGCGCCCGTACGACGTTCTGGTCGTCGCCGAAGGTGGTGAGCATGACGACCTGCGGCGCCGGGTCGAGGGCGACGAGCCGCGGGACGGCGGCCAGGCCGTCGAGCACCGGCATACGGATGTCGACGAGCGCGACGTCCGGGCGGTGCTCGGCGGCGAGCGCGATCGCCTCCTCGCCGTTGACGGCCTCGGCGACCACCTCGATGCCCTCGGCATGGCTGAGGATCAGCTGCACACCGCGACGGATCATCTCCTCGTCGTCGGCGAGCAGGACACGTACCGGAGTCCTCGGAGTCGTCATGGGGTCCCCCTGGTCGGGTCGGGTGCGGGCGTGGCCGAGGGTTCGACCACCAGCGGCACCGTGAAGTCGTCGATCTTGATGAGGGTCCGGTGCGCGTCGAAGCAGTAGCGCGCGATCCGGAAGAGGCCCTTGGCCCGGTACAGCTCCTCGTCGTCGCCGAAGGAGTACAGGCAGTCGGCCGCGTCCGCCGGGCGGGCCGGTTCGCGGCCCGCGGCCGCCGCGCGCACCGCGATGTTGTCGTACGTCAGCTCCTCGACCCGCGACTTGGACATGCCGACATGGATCGCCTCGGGCTTGCCGTACTCCGGCTGCGGCCTGGCCTGCTCGACCAGGATCACGCCGAGCATCATCGTGACGGCCACGCCCGCGAGCCCGAGCAGGGCGGTGACGACGGTGCCCACCCGGTCCTGGATCCCCGATTGGATCCGGACGACGTGGACCAAGGAGTCCAGGGGCGGCGAGGCGGCGGCGCGCAGGAACGCAGCCCCCGTCGGCTTCGCCCTGCCCGACGACGA
>NZ_JBEPEW010000086.1:0-35313 GCF_040300965.1 Streptomyces mesophilus
CTCCTCAACACCCGGCTGCGCGTCGAGCACTGGGCCAACGCGCTCAACGGCGGCCCCGCCGCCGCCCGCGCGATGCTCGGCCGCCCGGTGACGTACGACCGGGTCCCCTATTTCTTCTCCGACCAGTACGACATGGGCCTGGAGTACTCGGGCTGGGCGCCCCCCGGCTCGTACGACCAAGTCCTGATCCGCGGGGACGCGATGAAGCGGGAGTTCATCGCCTTCTGGCTCTCCGACAGCAAGGTCCTGGCCGGGATGAATGTGAATGTATGGGACGTAACCGATCCCATTCAGCAGCTCATCCGCACCGGGATCCAAGTGGACCAGGAGCGCCTCGCCGACCCGACGACCCCACTCGCATCCCTCCTGGAGGAGTGAGCCGGGACTGTCACTGCTGACCCGTAGACTTCATGCGTGGCAGGCAGGATCAATGACGAGGACGTGAAGGCGGTACGGGACGCGGTCCCGATCGACGCCGTGGTGTCCGAGTACCTGCAGCTGCGCAATGCGGGCGGCGGAAACCTCAAGGGCCTCTGCCCCTTCCACGACGAGAAGTCGCCGTCCTTCCAGGTCAGCCCGAGCAAGGGGTTCTTCCACTGCTTCGGCTGCCAGGAGGGCGGCGACACCATCACGTTCGTGATGAAGATCGACCACCTCACCTTCTCGGAGGCGGTCGAGCGTCTCGCCGGCCAGGCGGGCATCACGCTGCGGTACGAGGAGGGCGGGTACAACCCGTCCCACCAGCGCGGCGAGCGGATCCGCCTGATCGAGGCGCACAAGGTGGCCGCGCAGTTCTACCAGGAGCAGCTCGCCACCAGCCCCGAGGCCGAGATCGGCCGGGTCTTCCTCGCCGAGCGCGGCTTCGACCAGGCCGCCGCCGAGCACTTCTCGGTGGGCTACAGCCCGGCGGGCTGGGACCACCTCACCCGCTATCTGCGCGGCAAGGGCTTCTCCGACAAGGAGCTCATCACCTCCGGCATCTCCCAGGAGGGCCGCCGCGGCCCGATCGACCGCTTCCGCGGCCGCCTGATGTGGCCGATCCGCGATATCGGCGGCGAGGTCGTCGGCTTCGGCGCGCGCCGCCTGCGCGAGGACGACAACGGTCCGAAGTACCTCAACACCCCCGAGACCGCGATCTACAAAAAGTCGCAGGTGCTCTACGGGATCGACCTGGCCAAGAAGGAGATCGCGAAGTCCTCGCGTGCCGTGGTCGTCGAGGGCTACACCGACGTCATGGCCTGCCACCTCGCGGGCGTACCGACCGCGATCGCCACCTGCGGTACGGCCTTCGGCTCCGACCACATCAAGATCCTGCGCCGCCTCCTGATGGACAACGGAAGCGCCCGCGTGATCTTCACCTTCGACGGCGACGCGGCCGGCCAGAAGGCGGCCCTGCGCGCCTTCGAGGACGACCAGAAGTTCGCCGCGGAAACGTTCATCGCTATCGCCCCCGACGGCATGGACCCCTGCGAGCTGCGCCTGGCCAAGGGCGACGACGCGGTGGCGGACCTGGTCCAGCCCCGCACCCCGCTCTTCGAGTTCGCGCTGCGCCAGATCGTCCTGCGCTATGACCTCGAAACCCCCGCGGGCCGCGCCGCCGCCCTCGACGAGGCGGCTCCGGTGGTCGCCCGGATCAAGAACACCGGCGCCCAGCACGAGGTCGCCGTCCAGCTCGCCGGCATGCTCGGCATCCTGGACACGCAGTTCGTCGTCAAGCGCGTCGCCCAGCTCGCCCGCTGGGCCCGCGACAAGGGCGGACGGCCCCAGAACGACCGGCGCCCGCAGCAGTCGTACGAGGAGACGCCCTCCCGGCCCGCGTCCGGCGCCCCCCTGAACCTGCGCAACCCGGCCTACGCGACCGAACGCGAGCTCCTCAAACTCGCCCTCCAGCGCCCCGAGTTGGTCTCCCCGGCCTTCGACGCCTACGGGGTCGACGAGTTCACCGCCCCGCCCTACGCCGCCGTACGCCAGGCGATCCTGGAGGCGGGCGGTGCCGAGTACGGCATGCAGGACTCCCAGGCCTATCTCGTACGGGTCCGTGAGGCAGCCCCCGACGACGCGGTCCGCGCGATGGTCACCGAGCTCGCGGTCGAGGCGATCCTGCGCCGCACCGTCGACGAGAACTACGCGGGCGAACAGCTGGTCTGGGTCCGCCGCCGCGCCGTCGACCGCCGCATCCGCGACGTCCAGGGCTCCCTCGCCCGTCTCGGCCAGCACGCCGACCCCTCGAAACTCGCCTCCGTGCAGGAGGAGTTGATGGTGCTCCAGCGCTACAACCGGGCGCTGCAGGACCGGGGCGCCGCCGCCCTCTGACCGGCCCGGCAGGCCCGGCCGACCGGCCCGGCAGGCCCGGCCGACCGGCCCGGCAGGCTCAACTCCCCTTGCCGGGGGCACTGTTCGAACCCGACCGGAATGAACCGAACCGGTATACGGGTTTGTTCTGCGGGTAACCGACCGGTCACGGACCGGACTCAAAAAGTCACCGCACGCCCCTCGTGGCGGAAGTGTGTCGTACTCCACACTGGGTGCGGTGCCTGAGTCCTCGGAGCGCGGCAGGACCACCGGGCGTGGGCCCGAAACCCCCGCGGATCCGCTCACAGATCACGGGACACACGGCGGCGTGGCCGTCGGTGCAGTCCCCGACGTACCGCTGCCTCTAGCCCCCGAAGCGGCAGCGATCACCCTGGAGGTCGCCCCGGTGCAGACCCAGACCCAGACATTGAGCAAGTCCGGTACGCACAACGGCATACAGCCCACCCCGGACCCCACCGAGCTCATCGCTGCCGTCCCCGCGCAGAGCCGCTCCGCCCACCACCCCGAAGCCGCCGACGAGACCGAACTGCCGGAGCCGCCCGAGCGGCGGCCCGCGCGTGCGGAGACCGGCGGCCCCTCGTCCGATCTGTTCCGCCAGTACTTACGCGAGATCGGCCGCATCCCCCTCCTCACCGCGGTCGAGGAGGTCGACCTGGCGCGGCGCGTCGAGGCCGGTCTCTTCGCCGAGGAGAAGCTCCTCACCACACCCGACCTCGACTCCCAGCTCGCCCTTGATCTGGACAAGCTGGTAGTGATGGGCCGGATGGCCAAGCGCCGCCTCATCGAGGCCAACCTGCGCCTGGTGGTCTCGGTCGCCAAGCGGTACGTGGGCCGCGGACTGACCATGCTCGATCTCGTCCAGGAGGGAAACCTGGGCCTGATCAGGGCGGTCGAGAAGTTCGACTACGCGCGCGGCTACAAGTTCTCGACGTACGCGACCTGGTGGATCCGCCAGGCCATGTCCCGCGCGCTCGCCGACCAGGCCCGCACCATCCGTGTCCCGGTGCATGTCGTCGAGCTCATCAACCGCGTCGTGCGCGTGCAGCGGCGCATGCTCCAGGAGCGCGGCTACGAACCCACGCCCGAAGAAGTCGCCCACCACCTCGACCTGCCGCCCGAGCGCGTCAGCGAAGTGCTGCGCCTCGCACAGGAACCGGTCTCGCTGCACGCGCCCGTCGGCGAGGAGGACGATGTCGCGCTCGGCGATCTGATCGAGGACGGGGATGCGACCTCGCCCGTCGAATCGGCCGCCTTCCTGCTGCTCCGCGAGCACCTGGAGGCCGTGCTCTCCACCCTCGGCGAACGCGAACGCAAGGTCGTACAGCTGCGCTACGGCCTCGCGGACGGCCGGCCCCGCACCCTCGAGGAGATCGGCCGGATCTTCGGCGTGACCCGCGAACGGATCCGCCAGATCGAGTCGAAAACCCTCAACAAGCTCCGCGACCACGCCTTCGCGGACCAGCTCAGGGGCTATCTGGACTGAACCGGGGGTGTCTCGGTCGAACGGGACGCCCCCAGATCGGCGCCTACCAGGACCGATCGGCGTGACCGGCCCGATAGGGCATCAGCCGCGGCACCCACCCGCGTACGGCACCGCGGTAGTCCTCGTACTCCTGGCCGAACTGCTCGCGCAGCTTGGGCTCTTCGTAGCCGCGGACGAACGCGGCCATGACGGCCCAGGCGAGGAGCCCGTAGCCGAGCAGCACCGGCCTCGCGAGCACCACGCCCTGCGCCAGGATCACGGCGGCCACGGCCACGTACATCGGGTTGCGCACATGGCGGTACGCGCCGCTCACCACCAGATGTTCGGTGGGCGCGACCGGTGCGGGGGTGCCGAGCCCCTGTAGAGCGAAGCGCGCGAAGGCGTGCAGCAGCAGCGCCGCCGATACGCCGAGGAGTGCCCAGCCCGCCACCCGGACCGGATCCCACCAGGGCCCGCCCGCACGCCATCCGGTGAGCAGCCACGGCACGAGACCGGCCACGCTGCCGGGCGCCACCACGAAGAAGACCGCGCTGCCCACGGCAGCCGCACCCTTGCGCATGCTCCAAGAATGCGGCGCCCACGACAGCGCGGTCCAGGCCTCCGCAGGATCCGGTCCACCAGGATCTGCTCGACCAGGGCTTACCCGGACAGGGCCTACTCGACCTCGGCGACCGCCTCCGCGAACTGCGCCTTGTACAGCCGCGCATACGCACCGTCGGCCGCCAACAGCGCGTCATGCGTGCCCTGTTCGACGATCGAGCCGTTCTCCATCACCAGGATCGTGTCCGCGTCCCGGATCGTGGAGAGCCGGTGCGCGATCACGAAGGACGTACGGCCGTGCGCGAGGCGGGCCATCGCCTTCTGGATCAGGACCTCGGTACGGGTGTCGACCGAACTGGTCGCCTCGTCGAGGACCAGGATCACCGGGTCGGACAGGAACGCCCGCGCGATGGTGATCAGCTGCTTCTCACCGGCGCTCACCCCCGTGCCCTCGTCGTCGATCACCGTGTCGTAGCCCTCGGGCAGGGTCCGGATGAACCGGTCCGCGTGCGCCGCACGGGCCGCGTCCTCGATCTCGTCACGCGTCACGTCCTTCGGCGCCCCGTACGCGATGTTCTCCGCGATCGTGCCGCCGAACAGCCAGGTGTCCTGGAGCACCATGCCGATTCCGGTACGCAGTTCGTCGCGGGTCATCCGCGCGATATCGACCCCGTCGAGCGTGATCCGCCCCCCGGTGACGTCGTAGAACCGCAGCAGCAGGTTCACCAGCGTGGTCTTGCCCGCGCCCGTCGGTCCGACGATCGCGACCGTATGCCCCGGCTCCACCGTGAGGGACAGGTCGTCGATGAGCGGCTTGTCCTCCTCGTAGCGGAAGGACACGTCCTCGAAGGACACCTTGCCGTGCAGGACGTCCGGACGTGCGGCGGGCTGCGGGTCGGCCGACTGCTCATCGGCGTCGAGGAGTTCGAAGATCCGCTCGGCCGAGGCGACACCGGACTGCACCAGGTTCGCCATCGACGCGACCTGCGTCAGCGGCATCGAGAACTGACGTGAGTACTGGATGAAGGCCTGTACGTCACCGATCGACAGCGAACCGGACGCGACCCGCAGACCGCCCACCACAGCCACGAGCACGTAGTTGAGGTTGGAGATGAAGAACATCAGCGGCTGCATCGCCCCGCTGTTGAACTGCGCCTTGAACGAGGCCTCGTACAGCGCCTCGTTCTGCTCCGCGAACTGCTGCGCCGACTCGTCCTGGCGCCCGAACACCTTCACCAGGTTGTGCCCGGTGTACATCTCCTCGACGTGCGCGTTGACCTTGCCCGTCGACTTCCACTGCTGCACGAAGTGCGGCTGCGAGCGCTTGCCGATCGTCTTCGCCACGACGAACGACAGCGGCACGGTGATCAGCGCCACAAGCGCGAGCAGCGGAGAGATCCAGAACATCATCACCAGGACACCGACGATGGTGAGCAGCGAGTTCACCAGCTGCCCCATGGTCTGCTGGAGCGTCTGGCCGATGTTGTCGATGTCGTTGGTCGCCCGGCTCAGCACCTCACCGCGCTGCCGCTTGTCGAAGTACGACAGCGGAAGGCGCGACAGCTTCGCCTGGAGGTCCTCGCGCATCCGGTAGACCGTCATGTTCACGGCCCGGTTCACCAGGCGCGTCGCCGCCGCCATCAGGGCGCCGGCGATCAGGAACACGATCAGCGCGAAGAGCAGCGTCTCGCCGACGGCATCGAAGTCGATGCCCTTGCCCGGCGTGAAGTCCATCCCGGACAGCATGTCCGCCTGGCCGCCGTCACCGCTCGCCCGCATCTGCGCGAGCACTTCGTCCTTGGTGGCTCCCTCGGGCATATCGCGTCCGACGATGCCCGCGAAGATCAGGTCGGTGGCATGCCCGAGGATCTTCGGCCCCACCACGGACAGGCCCACGCTCAGCATGACCGCGACGATCATCGCGTACATCGTCCAGCGCTCGGGCTTGAACTGCGCGAGCAGCCGCTTGCCCGAGTTCTTGAAGTCCATGGAGCGCTGATCGGGCCCGCCACCGGCCATCATCCGCCCTGCCGGCCCGGCCATCAGGCAGCCTCCGCTTCCGTGAGCTGGGAGAGCACGATTTCTCGGTACGTCCCGTTGTCCTGCATCAGTTCGTCATGCCGTCCCACGCCGACGACCCGGCCCTCGTCGAGCACCAGGATCCGGTCGGCATCGCGGATGGTGGAGACCCGCTGGGCCACGATCACCACGGTCGCCTCGGAGGTCTCGCGCGCGAGCGCGGCCCGCAGCGCCGCGTCCGTCGCGTAGTCGAGCGCCGAGAACGAGTCGTCGAAGAGGTAGATCTCCGGCCGCTGCACAAGAGTCCGCGCGATCGCGAGCCGCTGCCGCTGACCACCCGAGACATTCGTCCCGCCTTGCGCGATGGGCGCGTTGAGCCCGTTCTCCAGCTTCCGTACGAAGTCCGCCGCCTGCGCCACTTCCAGGGCGTGCCACAGCTCCTCGTCCGTCGCGTCCGGATTCCCGTACCGCAGATTCGTCGCCACGGTCCCGGAGAACAGATACGGCTTCTGCGGTACGAGACCCACCGTCCGCGCCAGCAACTGCGGCTCCAGCGTGCCCACATCGACCCCGTCGACCAGGACCTCGCCCTCGGTCGCGTCGTACAGCCGCGGTACGAGCCCGAGCAGTGTCGACTTGCCGGAGCCCGTCGACCCGATCACCGCCGTCACCTCGCCGGGCCGTGCCACGAGCGAGACGGCCTTGAGCACCGGCTCCTCGGCGCCCGGATAGCGGAAGCCCGCGTCCCGGATCTCCAGGTGGCCGTGGCGCCTGAGTTCGCGCACCGGGTCCTTCGGCGGCACGACGCTCGACGCGGTGTCGAGCACCTCGGAGATCCGCTCGGCGCAGACCTCGGCGCGCGGCACCATCATGAACATGAACGTGGCCATCATCACGCTCATCACGATCTGCATCAGATACGCGAGGAACGCCGTCAGCGCACCGATCTGCATCCCGCCGCTGTCGATCCGGTGCGCACCGAACCAGACCACGGCGATCGAGGAGATGTTCACCGTCGTCATGACGATCGGGAACATCAGCGCGAGCAGCCGTCCGGTGCCGAGCGAGACCTCGGTCAGCTCCTCGTTGGACTTCCTGAACCGGTCCTTCTCGTAGGAGTCCTTCACGAAGGCCCTGATCACGCGGTTGCCGGTGATCTGCTCGCGCAGCACCCGGTTCACGGTGTCGAGCCGCTCCTGCATGGTGCGGAACAGCGGCCGCAGCCTGCGCACGATCAGCGAGACGGCGATCCCGAGCACCGGCACGACCGCGACGAGGATCGCGGAGAGCGGTACGTCGAGGGAGAGCGCCATCACGATGCCGCCGACGCACATGATCGGCGCCGAGGCCATCAGCGTGAACGCCATCAGGACCAGCATCTGCACCTGCTGGACATCGTTCGTGGTACGGGTGATCAGGGACGGCGCCCCGAAGTACCCCACTTCGCGGGCCGAGAACGACTGCACCCGGTCGAAGATCGCAGCCCGTACGTCGCGGCCGAGCGCCGCGGCGGTCCGCGCGCCGTAGAACACGGCGCCGATGTTGCACACCACCTGCACCACGGTGATCCCGATCATCACGGCACCGAAGGTCAGGATGTAGCCCGTGTCCCCGGCCACGACACCGTTGTCGATGATGTCCGCGTTCAAGGTGGGCAGGTAGAGCGTGGCGCAGGTCTGCAGGAACTGCAGCAGCACCAGGAGGGCTATGGGTTTTTTGTACGGAGCGAGATGTTCCCGCAGGAGTCGTATGAGCACGCGATACCTATCGCAGTAGCCGGAGGCAACGTTTCAGTTTCCCGCCATCCTGCGACACTCCACCGGCCGGAGCTCAACCGAATTACTCAAGGACGGGTCAAGAAACCCCGCCCGCCCTTGTGTCCAGGCCTCGGACCCGCTCAGACCTTCAAGGACCCGAAAGCCTCCGGATGGGTCTGCTCCCGCACCGCCGTGTACTGCTGGCGTACGGCCTGCCCCACGGCGAGCTCCTCACCCGGCTCGAAGACCTGCGTCGCCGCACCCTGCCAGGCCGGGGGAGCGGACGGATGCAGCGTCCCCTGCTGTACGCCGAGCGCCCAGGCGGCCTGCCGGGCCGCGCCGAGGGCCGCGTAGTCCGCGGGCTGCGGCACGAGAACCTGCGCACCGAGCAGCATGGGGGCGGCGGCCTGTACGGCGGGCAGTTCGGCGGCGGCACCGAGCAGGAACACCCGCCGGACCTCGACCCCGCGCGCCCGCAGCACACCGAGGGCGTCGGCGAGCGAGCACAGCATGCCCTCGAACGCGGCCCGCGCCAGATGCTCCGGCTTCATCGACTCACGCCGAAGCCCGTGCAGCGTGCCCGCGGTGTGCGGCAGCTGCGGAGTCTTCTCGCCCTCCAGATACGGCAGCATCACCAGGCCGTGCGACCCCGGCGTCGACTTGAGGGCCAGCTCGGAGAGCCCGTCGAGATCGGTGGAGAGCAGATCGGCGGTGCCGCGCAGCGCCCGTACGGCATTGAGCGTGTGCACCACCGGAAGGTGCATCCCGGTCGCATCGGCGAGCGAGGTGATCATCCCGGTCGGGTCGACCAGCGCCTCGTGGTGCACTGCCATCACGGAGCCGGAGGCCCCGAGCGATACGACGGCGTCACCGACCCCGATCCCGAGCCCGAACGCGGCCGCCATGGTCTCGCCCGTCCCGGCCGAGATCAGCAGCCCCTCGGGCGTCGTCCCCGCGGCCTCGGCCGGGCCGAGCACCTCGGGCAGCGCGGTCTGGTGGCCGAGCGCCAGCTCGACGAGATCCGGGCGGTACGAGGAGGTCGCCGCCGACCAGTACCCGGTACCGGAAGCGCCACCGCGGTCGGCCGTCCTGCGGGCGGGCCGCCCGAGCAGCTGCCACACCAGCCAGTCATGCGCCTGCATCACGGACGCCACGCGCTGCGCCGCGTCGGACTCGCTGCGCGCGAGCCAGCGCAGCTTGGTCACCGGGTGCTGAGCCGCCGGCACACAGCCCACGGCCTCGGCCCAGGCCTGCCGCCCGCCGAGACCGTCGATCAGATCCGCCGCGGCGACCTGCGCCCGCTTGTCCCCGCCGACGAGCGCGGGACGCACGGTGTTGCCGTGGGAGTCCAGCGCCACCAGCGCGTTCTGCTGGGCGGAGACCCCGATGGCCTGCACCCCTTCGAGCAGCCCCCCGGCCGCGGCCTCACCGAGGCTGAGCAGCCAGGCCTGCGGATCGACATCGGATGGCCTGCCCTCCAGCGGATGCGGGGCATAGCCCTGCTTGATCACGGCACCGGTGTCGGTGTCGCAGACCACGATGCGTGTGAACTCGGAAGAGCTGTCCAGCCCGGCGACTATCCCCATGCGGTGAAGTTTGCCCTACGCGGCGAGGGCGGCGACGGGCCGGAGTGTGATGTTCGCGGCAGTCGAGGTCACGGCACGACGGAGCCCGGGGCGCCGACGTGCCGGCCGGCGCCCCGGGCTCCGTGCGCGGACCTCAGGTGTTGCTCGTACCCCAGTCGTCCTCGGCCCCGCTCCGGGACTTCTCGCGCAGCGACCGCACACGGTCCGCGACCGAGTCCGGCATCTTGTCGCCGACCTTGTCGCTCACCGACGCGAAGGCCTTGCCGGCCACCTCGCGGCCGCTCTGGGCGGCCGATTCGACGGTGTTGCGGACGGCGGGGTTCTGCGCGATCTGGCGGGCCGACTTCTTCAGCTGCTCGTAGCGCTCGCGGCCCGCACGGGTGCCGATCACGTACCCGAGGGCCAGTCCGGCGACGAACGTGAGCTTGTAACGCATGGCTGCCACCCTTTCGTAGCGTCCGGTCTCTGCGCCCCTACCCGGAACCGATTGGCGGAGCACCCCCCTGCTTGCGCTAATGTATGTGTCGCAGCGAGCACACGCCGCCCCGGGAACACCCAGGTAGGTGAGCTTGTTGCACACGAGGCATTCCCCTGTAGCTCAATTGGCAGAGCAGCCGGCTGTTAACCGGCAGGTTACTGGTTCGAGTCCAGTCGGGGGAGCTCGATCTCCTGTAGCTCAATTGGCAGAGCAGCCGGCTGTTAACCGGCAGGTTACTGGTTCGAGTCCAGTCGGGAGAGCAGCCGGAAAGGGACCCCTTGAGGGTCCTTTTTCATGCCCGCGGGAACCGGCCGGTCCGGATGCAAGTCCTGTGCAGATGTGGACCGTCGTCCGCAGCTCAGGGCAGAGCAGGCCATCCGGCGCGGGAGATCGTATGACCGGCTATGCTGCGGCAGACGGCGCGTACATGTGTACGCGACACGCCGCTAAGGGGCGGTAGCTCAGCCGGTTAGAGCAGCGGACTCATAATCCGTCGGCCGTGGGTTCGAGTCCCACCCGCCCCACCATGTGTTGCCCTTGCAGGAACGTTTTAAGCAGGAGGAACACGGAAGCCCCCACCGGTCGTGGGGGCTTTTCTCGTGCTCTGGGGGCGCTGGCCGGCCCCACAGCGAAACGCGAGCAGGCCGGAGCGGCCCCGGATGCCTGTGTGAGCCCCGAGACCCGTACAAAGCCGCAGGAGCGTCGCACCGCCGTAACAGCTCCCGTTCCACGGAACCCGCTCGGCTGCTGCCGGCGTGCCCCCGTGCACACGGTGACACCGAGCTCGGCCGGCGGATCCCGCGGAGGCCCCGATGCCTTTCGACCCGAACCAGCACATGCAGCAGCTCCAGCGCGAGGCCAGCTTTCGGCGGGCGGGCGACCACCACAACCAGGTCATGCGCCGGGCCGGTGCGAGGGGTGGCGGGGGAAGCCTGTTCGGCTTCCTCGTTCTCCTCGGCGTCATCGTCTTCTTCGCCCGGGACCCGCAGCTCCGCGCCGAGGTCATGGCGTGGGTGGAGAACTTCCTGGCCGAGCACGCCGGATGACGCTGCCTGCGGGTGCGCTCGAGCGGTAGTGAAGCCCGCGGCTACAGCGGTGCCTGCCAGGTCACCGTCGTGGGGGACGTGCCGTCCTCGGTGCGGCCGTCGTCGGACACCGTCAGGCGTACGGCCGCACGTCCGTCCGGGAGTTCGGCCGCGCAGTCGACCGTGATCTCGATACGGGAGATCGCGGTACGCCGGGACGCCTCGGCCAGGGCGCGGCGCAGCGCCGTCAGGAGCTGCGTGGCCGTGAGCTCGCCGAGAGCGGCGTCGACCGCGCCGTTGAAGTGGGTCGAGGGCGTCACGCCTGTCGCGGCCGCGGCGCCGGCCGCCTCGCGAAGGACCTTGCCGCGGAACGTGGTGGGGGCGTCCGCGGGCGGCTGCTGGAGGGCGAAGATCGCGGTGCGTACTTCCTGGATGGTGGACTCCAGCTCGTCCACCGCCTTGCCGATGGTGCCCTGCACATCGTCGATACGGGCCCTGCGCTGGGCGGACTCCAGCATCATCCCGGTCGCGAAGAGCCGCTGGATGACCAGATCGTGCAGATCCCGGGCGATACGGTCGCGGTCCTCGAAGACGGCGAGACGTTCACGGCTGACGCGAGCCTCGGCGAGCACCAGGGCGAGCGCGGCCTGGTGGGCGAACTGGGTCGCGAGCAGCCGCTCCAGGGCGGAGTAGCGGCGGGCCCCGCGGGCACGGGGGAGGGCGAGCGTGCCGATGAGGAGGCCGTCGCTCTGCAGTGGGAGCAGCATGCTCGGGCCGAACAGCTTGCGGACCTCGGTGGTCATCCGCGGGTCGGTCGCCGAGTCCTCGACGAACACCGGTTCGCCGCCGAGGAGTTGGTCGAGCACCGTGCTGCCCGGATGGATCACCGTGCCGACCAGGTCCCCCGGGTCCTCGTGCGTGGACGCCGTGACGATCTCCATGCCGCCGTCCGGCATGGGCTGCAGGATCACCCCGGCCACGGCGTCGGCGAGTTTGCGGGCCTCCTCGGCCACCACCATCAGGGCGTCGTCCGGGGCGTCACCGCCGAGCAGCGCGGTCGTCACGGTGGCCGAGCCCGCGATCCAGCGCTCGCGTTGCCGTGCGTTCTCGTACAGGCGGGCGTTGCCGATCGCGATACCGGCCTGCGCGGCGAGGATCCGCAGGGCCTGCTCGTCGCCGAGGGTGAAGGGGCCGCCGCGCTTCTCGGCGAGGTAGAGGTTCCCGAACACCTCGCCCTGGACCAGGATCGGTACGCCCAGAAAGCTGTGCATCGGCGGATGGCCGGGCGGCATGCCGCAGGACTGCGGGTCCTGGGTGAGGTCGTCGAGACGCAGCGGGCGCGGTTCCTTGATCAGGGCGCCGAGCACACCGCGTTCACCGCAGGGGAGCCGGCCGATCCGCTCGCGGGTCGCGTCGTCCATGCCGGAGGTGAACAGCTCGGTCAGGCGGGCCTGTTCGGGGTCGACCACGCCCAGGGCGCCGTACTCGGCGTCGGTGATACGCGCGGCCGCGTCCACGATGTGCTGCAGCGTGGAGCGCAGTTCGAGGTCGGCGCCCACGCTCAGGACCGCTTCCAGAAGGGGCTCGACCGGGGCGCCCAGGGAGGACTCGTCCGCGCCCTCGCGGCCGGCCTCGCCGGCCTCGCCGGTCCCGCCGTCGGCCGGCTCTTCGGCGGTGCCCTCGCTCATCCCCGTACCGGCGGTGCCCTCGCTCATCCCCGTACCCTCCTGGTCGCTCGCCCGCCGCAGGTCAGGCGGGTTCGCGGCCGGCCGACGGGCGGCCGCGGGCCCAGTCCACCAGACCGACGAGCGCGTAGAGCGCACAGGCACCGCCGAGCAGCAGAAAACCCCACTGCTGCTCGGCGAACGCGTCCATCGTGATCAGCGACGCCCCCACGAACCGCAGCCACAGCCGCGGTGTCGCCCCTGGTGCCAGGCGCCCCAGGCGCGCGGGCAGACAGGACGCGAGGACCAGCAGGGCGCCGATGAACTGAACGGACTGCGACACGACGGGCGCCTCCAGAAGGATCGGAAAGAGTCAGTCCGCGAGGGGGTGCTCAGTCCGCGAGCGGGTTGAGCTGCATCGGCTCGATACGGCCCTCGAGCATCGCGCCGAGGCCGAGGATCGCGCAGACGTCGGGGCGTTCGGCGATGTGCACCGGCATCCCGGTCGCGTCGCGCAGCATCTGGTCCAGGCCCGGCAGACGGGCGCTGCCGCCGACCATCATGATCCCGCGGTCCGCGAGGTCGGCCACCAGATCCGGCGGGCAGTCGCGCAGGACCCGGCCGATGCCGTCGAGCACGGCGGTCAGCGGGGTGTGGATGGCGTCCCGTACGGCCGCCGTCTGCACCTGGACCGAACGGGCCAGGCCCGTGGCCACGTCACGGCCGTGGATCTCGGTGGACTCGGGGCCGTGCGGGGTCAGGCCGTTGCCGCTGAGGGCCAGCTGAAGGGGACGTACGGACTGGCTCGGCAGCATCAACTCGTGCTGCTGGCGCAGATGCTGGACCACCGCGTGGTCGATCGCGTCGCCGCCCACCGGGATCCGGTCGGCCGTCACGATCGCACCCATCGACAGGACCGCGACCTGGGTGGTCGCCGCACCGCAGACGATGATCATCGTGGCCTCGGGGCGCTCCACCGGAAGACCGCAGCCGACCGCCGCGGCGATCAGCGTGTCCACCAGCTCGACCCGGCGCGCACCGAGTCCGATCAGCGTCTCGGTGGCCGCGCGCTGCGCGAGCGGATCGGCGTCGTGCGGGACACAGGCCGCCGCGCGAAGCCGGGGCTTGCGGCGCAGGGTGCGGCGGAGCTTGTCGTCCAGGAGGTGGCCCAGCATCCGCCGGCACATCTCGATGTCCACGACGGTGCCGCCGGAGACCGGACGGACCACGCGGATGTACGCGGGGGTGCGGCCCGTCATCCGCTCGGCGAACTCGCCGACCGCGATCAGCGCTCCCGTACGGGTGTTGACGGCGCAGACGCTCGGCTCGTCCACGACGAGCCCCGCCCCCTTGACGAAGACCCGCGTCCGCGCGGCGCCCAGGTCGACGGCGATATGGCAGCGACGCAGCTGCTCCAGGCTGACGGTCATGGCGAATTCCTCCCGAGGCACAGACCGTGAAGGGCCGCCGGCCGGCGGTCCCTTTCGCATCGTGCGGGGGCCCGGGACCGGCCGCGCGTTGTGGTGGGCCGGGCGGGGAGAGGCCGGACGGGTGGACCTGGTGTAGGGGGTGCTCGAGGGAGCGGGGGTTACCATCCCGTGTGACCAGTGCCCCCTCCGACGGCAAGAGCCGTCCCGCCGACAGCACAGCGGAAGAAATACCCGGTCGGGCCGCGCGTCGCCGGGTGCGCATCCTCGCCGACATCACCCCGCTGCGCACCTCCGCCGACTACCGGCGCCTGTGGATCGGCAACACCGTCTCCTGGACCGGCCAGGCGATGACCGCCCTGGCCATCTCGCTGCAGGTCTACGAGATCACCGGGTCCAGCTTCTCCGTCGGCCTCGTCGGTCTCTTCTCGCTCGTCCCGCTGGTCGCCTTCGGTCTGTACGGGGGCGCGATCGCGGACACCGTGGACCGGCGCAAGCTCGGGCTCTACGCGTCCAGCGGCATGTGTCTGCTGTCCTTCGCGCTCGCGGGCGCGGCGCTCGCCGACTTCCATCGCGTCTGGTTCCTGTACGCGATCGTGGCGCTGCAGGCGCTGTGCCAGGCGATCGTGTCGCCCGCGCGCACCTCGATGATCCCGCGGCTGCTCCCGCCCGAGCAGCTGCCGGCCGCCAACGCGCTCGGCTCCATGACCACCACCTTCGGGATGATGGCAGGACCGATGCTCGGCGGCCTGCTCGTCGGACTCTGGGGTTTCCAGGCCGCGTACCTCATCGACGCCGTCACCTTCACGGCAGCGCTGTACGCGATGTGGCGGCTGCCCTCGATGAAGCCGGACCGCTCCGCTTCCGGGGACACCCGCAAGCGGGCCTCGGTCCTGGACGGTCTCCGTTTCCTCGCCACCCGGCCGAACCTCCGTATGACCTTCTTCTCCGACCTGTGCGCGATGGTCCTCGCGCATCCGCGGGCCGTCCTTCCCGCGGTCGCCGTGGTGTGGTTCCACGGCGACGCGACGACCACCGGGCTGCTCGTGGGCGCGCTCGCCGTGGGGGCGCTGCTCGGCGGGGTGTTCTCCGGTTGGCTCGGACGGGTCGACCGGCACGGGCTCGCGATCGTGATCGCGGTGGTGGGCTGGGGCGGCTTCATCGCCGCGTTCGGTCTGACCCGCCAGCTCTGGCTCGGCATGCTCTTCCTCGCGCTGGCCGGCGCATCGGACACCATCTCGATGGTCTTCCGCTCCACGATGCTGCAGGCCGCGACCCCCGACGAGATGCGCGGCCGCCTTCAGGGCGTCTTCATCGTGGTGGTCGCGGGCGGCCCACGCCTCGGCGACTTCCTCGCGGGCTCGGTCGCGGACCTGACCTCCCCGATGGTCGCGATCACGGGTGGCGGACTGCTGTGCATGACGGCGGTGACGCTGCTCGCGCTGCGATGGCGGCACTTTGTGCGGTATGACGCGAGGGTGCCGGTGGCGTAGGCGGGCTGCTCACATGGGGGGCCGGGCCGCTTCGCGGGCCGCTTCGAGGAGGGGGCTCAGGTTGGGGATCAGGGTGGGGCAGTCGGCTGATTCCAGGCGGGACCGGGTGCGTTCGTCGCGGGCGTAGCCGATCGTGGGGATGCCCGCGGTGTCGGCCGCTTCGATTTCGGCCGGTGAGGACGTGATCAGCAAGGCCTGGTCCGGTGTGCTGCCATTGGCGTCGAGGGCGCGGAGCAGGCACTCCGGGTGTGGCATCAGGCGTGTCAGGTCCGGTCCGCGGCCGTACACGCCGGCGCGCAGGGTGCCGCTCAGGCCGCGTGAGTCCAGATACGTGGAGACCGCGACCGCCGCGACATCCGTCACGATGCCGACCCGGCGGCTCCCGGCGTGCAGGGTGCGGATCAGTTGGTCGACATGCGGGGTGGGGAAGGTGTTGGCGGCCGCGTTCAGTTCGAGCTGGGTGAGGCGTTCGGCGACGGGCGCGGCGACGCGGTGGTCGCCGAGGGCGCGGAGCAGATCGAGCGGGTGGCGGTGGCCTTCGTACTGCCGCAGGTTCGTGCCCTTGAGGAGCCGGTCGCCGCGCAGGGACTCGTCAGGGCGGCGCAACTCGACGATCAGATCGGCCAGTTGACGGCTCACCTCGCGGGCCGCGTGACCGGCGTAGAGGTGGACCACCGGGCCCTCGAAGCCGAGCAGTACGGTGCGGGCCCGCGCGAGCAGACCGGCCACAGGTGGGCGTTCGGCTTCGGACGTCCCAATGTTGGGCAGCCCGTGCAGCCGGGCGAGGAAGGTCTCGGAGGGCGTGGTCGCCGGAGCGGCCCCAGTGAGGGTTGCCTTCAGGCGGCGCTGCGCATCGACTTCGGCCCTGCACTGGGCGCAGGTCGCGAGGTGGGCGAGCACCCGCTCGCGGGCGGCGTGGTTCAGCTCGCCGTCCAGAAGGGCGGCGAGCTGGTCTCCCAAATGCTGGTCGGGGAGCGGGTCCGGGGCCGGACCGGTGCCCTGGGCCGGGCCCACGCCCTGGGCGGGGCCCGCGCCCTGGGCCGGCGGAGGTGTGGTCGACAGGCGGATCGCGTGCGCGACATGGAGGCCGGGGATCGGCCAGGGCTCGAAGTGCGCCTGCTGTACGGCCAGTTGGGCGGCGCCGAGGCGGGCCACCGTGTAGCGGCGGGTAATGGGGGAGAGCAGCCGGGACACGTGCTCGAACAGGGTGGTCGCGACGAACGCCGTTTCCGAGTGGACGTAGGCGATGGGGTCGGTGACCTGCCAGGACAG
Organism: Streptomyces mesophilus; assembly: GCF_040300965.1. Lineage (GTDB taxonomy): Bacteria > Actinomycetota > Actinomycetes > Streptomycetales > Streptomycetaceae > Streptomyces > Streptomyces mesophilus_A. The sequence continues at coordinate 17,058 of NZ_JBEPEW010000086.1, forward strand.
TTCCACCGCCGCTGTGAACGGGAGCGAAGCGGCGCTGGGCAACGGGAGTTCGCGCCACTCCTGGTGGGGGGTGAGGTCTACCTCGTAGTAGCGGGTGACGTCGTTCTCGTCGAAGCCGAAGGCGCCCTGCTGCTGCTCGTCGTCGATGTAGACCACTGCGGTTGTTGCCGCGTCGACCGCGGGGATCTCCGCGCCATGTACGGAGAACGGGCCGCGGACCAAGTCACGTACCAGTTCCGTCTCGTGCCCGGACGACACGCGTAGGCCCGCCCCCGGGTGCGTCACGACCTTTGGGCCGTCGGGAGAGCCGGCCGGAGCCGGCTCGGGCGCCACCCAGTGGACGTACGCCACGACCTCGCCCCGCTCCGACAGAGGTGTGAAGCCGCCGGCCGGGAACGGCGCGACCCCGCTCAGGGCCTCCTCGTACAACGGCGGCGAGAGGATCACGAGGGCGTCGCCGGGGACGGGCGCCATCTGCTGGGCCAGGGAGGACGGGCCCAGGTGGCCGACCGGCCGGGCGTTGTGCCAGAGCATCACGCGCAGGCTGACCTGTGGAGGCAACTGCCGCCGGACCGTGGGCAGTTCGGTGATCAGGGTGGGCAGGAGCGGCAGTACCGAGGTGCCCGGATCGGTGATGACGAGGTAGCCGTTGGTGCGGGCGAGCAGTTCGTGGGCGTCGGGGGCGAGGATGTCGCGGGAGAGGAGGCCGCCGACGAAGCGGCCGATCACGTACTGGGCCCGCTCGTTGTCGTCGGGGGTCTCGGCGAGGAACTCGAAGACGACGGCGGAGCGGTCGCGTTCGGGCGCTGCGAGCAGTTCGCGGTACAGCTCGTCGTGGAGCGCGACGAGATCCGGGTCGGGGTGCGGGTCGTCGATGCGCTCGCGGTACTGCTCGTACGACTCGATCGCGTCGCCGATACGGCCCAGGGAGCGCAGGGCGAGCATGTGGAGGCGGCGGAAGTCCGGGTGGTCGGGGTGCTCGGTGAGGAGCTGGGTGAGGTCGGTGGCCGCCTGTTCGTGGCGGCCGAGGTCGAGGTCGGCCTCGGTGCGGGTGACGAGCAGTTGGAGGCGCAGGGCGCGCAGGGTGGCCCGCATCCGGCGGGCGGCCGGGCCGGGGATGCCGGCCAGGGGTTCGTCCTCGAAAGCGTCGAGTGCCGACTGGATCATGGACCGCCTGGTCCGGGTGTCGTCGGTGTTCCGGGGATCGCCGGACCGGTCCACGACGGCCCGGATGGCGTGGACGTCGATCTGGGCGGGGCAGGCGACCACGGCGTAGCCCGCGAGTCCGCTGGCGATCACGCCGGGGCCCAGGACGCGCATCAGCTCGTCCAGGTGGTGGTGGAACTCTTCGGCAGTCCGCGGCCGCTCCTCGAGGCCGCTCGCGATCTCGACGCCCGGGACACTCCTGCCGTACCGCTCGAGGAGGACGACCAGGCAGGCCAGCGTATCGGGGGACAACTGGTCGGCACCGGGGCACAACTGGGTTCCGATGAGCTGGAACTGGGGGGCCTGTGCCGCCGCCCGCTGGGTGATCGGTTCGAACTCGGGTGACGTGAGCAGTGAGATGACTTCGTCAGGGGTGCGATCGATGTCCCGGGTGACCGGTTGCACTCCGGACAGCACCTGCCAGTCCGTCAGCGACCAGGGGGAGAAGCTCGTGGGACCGGCCAGTTCCTTGAGCATGGCGTTCAGGTGCGCCGGGTCCTCCAGCGGCGGGCGGGCCCGTGTGCGGTCCAGGAATCCGGTCAGCTTCACCGCCCCGTCCGACGGGTCGATCAGTACGTCCGCCGGCCTGAGCGGACCGTGCCCGAGACCCCGGCTGCGGATGGCCGCCAGTGCCCGGGCCGTGTGCGCTGCCAGCCGGGCCAGCAGCCAGAACGGCAGCGGGCCCCGCGCCCCGCGCATCACGTCGCCCAGGCTGACGCCGCCCACGTACTCCTCGGTTGCGTACGCGGCGTCCGACGCGAAGCCGTAATCGAGCAGTGCGGCCACGTTGGGGTGATCCACCAGGGCCAGAGTGCCGGCCCGGTCCGCGAAGGCGCGTCCCTCGGTGCTGCCGGGACGTAGCCCCGGGAAGAGCCGCAGCACCACGGTGCGGTCGGTCGCGGTGTCCCGCGCGCGCCAGGTCTGCCGGGTCTCGGATCCGAGCCGTCCCAAGTACGCGTACCGTCCCGCGAACAGGCCCGTACCCGCGGACTGTTCGGTATCCGGTACCGGCCCGCCCAACCGCCGCACACTCTCCGCCCGTACCGAGGCGACCTCCGCGCCCCCGACGCCGCGCTCGCTCCCGCCCGGTACCGCCACCCGCATCTCGCCGGCCACGACCCCCGCCCGGTCGTCGATCGGTGCCCCGAGCCGCGCCAGCAGATCCCGGGTCCGCAGGCGCGAGGTGCGCGGCAGCGTGCCGAGGAGCAGCTCCCGTACGCCCTCGCGGAAGACGTACGAGCCCGCCGCGCCGGGGACCGCGCGCAGCAGTCCGCTCAGGATCACCTCGGCCAGATGGCCCGGCTGCGGGCGTGGTTCCAACGCGGCCTGGACCAGGCGCATGTACGGCAGATGGGGACGGCCCACGGCCAGGTGGCCGGCGAGACGGAAGGCCTCGGGGGAGGCGATCGAGCGGAAGCGGAGGAGGAGCTCCTCGGGGCCGAGCTGCTGGACGTCGGTGCGGCCCGCCTCGTCGAGCGGTGCGGGGGGCGGGGTGGGCGCGAGGGCGGCCACCGCGCCAGGGACCGGGCCGCCGCCCGACACCAGTGCGGCCCAGTTGGCGAGCCAAGGCGCGGACGGCTCCAGGACCGGGACGATCAGACCCTCCGCGTCCGGATCGGCCGTGGAGTACGCCGAGTTGGGGGCGGCGGGCCACGGTGAGGAGAGGGCGGTGGGCGTGGCGGGGAGCGCCGTGGTGCGCCACAGGCGTTCCGGCAGGGGCTGGACGACCGCGACCGGATGGCGCGATGCCCAGCGGTTCAACGTGGCGTACCAGCGTCGGCCCGCGGACCCGTCCCGCCACTGGGGGCCCATGCAGTCGCTGACGACGAGAGTGACCGTGCGGCCGTCGGCAGGGGTGCCTTCGGCGCCGCGCACCGCTCCGGAAGCGGACAGGTGGTGGACGTCGAGGGTGCGGAAGATGCCGGACTGGCCGAACACCGTGCGCAGTTCGCGCAGGAGCGGCCGCCAGACCGGCATCGTCGGGCCGTCGTCGTACACGATCCGCAGCCGCAGCCAGCGCTCCTGCGCGGGCCGCAGAACGGGCAGCCACCACTGAGGCGGTGCGGACAGGCGCGCGATGCGCTCGGCGGTCGCCGTCTCGTCCAGCTCGACACCGGTGGGCGCGGGGACGCGGCGTTTCAGGGGGCGCAGGGCGCGCTGGAGGGTGAGCGGGCGGGGCAGCATCGGGGGCGCAGGGGCGAGCAGGGTGGTGTACGTGCCGTTGTCGGCCGCCGGGGTGTCGCGCGGGTGCTCGGGGCCGGGAGCGGGGTCCGGAAGGTGGACGGGGACGCGGGGTGGTGCGGGCGGCGGTGGCGCGGGCTTCGGGGAGTGGTCAGGGGGCGGCGGGGGCGCGTGGCCCGGGGGTGTCCCGTCCGGGGTGCGCGGTTGCGGGTGGGGAGGGGTGGGCGGGTCCGGCTCTGGCACCCTCATCTGCCGTGCCAACCACAGCAGTTCGGCCAGTTCGACCGAGGTCGGCCCGGCATCGGCGTCCTCGCGGCCACCCGCTTCGGCCAGCACTCGGGCGAGGCGGGCGACGGGGGTGTCTTCGGGCGCGTCTTTGGGTGCGGGTGCGGGTGCGGGTGCGGGGGTGGGGGTGGGGGTGGGTGCAGGGCCGGGGTCGTCGTCCGAGCGGGGTGTACGAGTCGGGCCGGGGTCGTCGTCCGAGCGGGGTGTACGAGTCGGGCCGGGGTCGTCGTCAGGGCGGGGCCCTCCAGCCGGGCCGGGCTCGCCCGCAGACCCGGCAGACCTGGCAGACCCGGCAGAGCCACCCGGCCGGTCCTCGGGCCCGGGCCACTCACCCTCCCGTACCACCGACTCGCCTTTCTGGGCGGCGGATTCGTTCTCCCGTACCGTCGACTCGCCTCCCTGGGCCGCGGATTCGCTCTCCCCGACCGCCGACTCGCCTCCCTGGGCCGCGAGCTCGCCCTCCCGTACCGTCGACTCGCCTCCCTGGCCCGCGGACTCACCCTCCTCCGGGACGCCGCCCTCACCCTCCGGCGCCCTCGCCCCGCCGAGCTCCCCCTCAGAACCCCGCATCGTCCTGATGCCCCCGGCTCAGATACGGCATCAGCTGCTGGGCCAGCGCATCGCGTGAGGCGCCGTCGAGGCCGGCCGCGCCCGTCAGGTAGATCGCGTTGAGCAGCTGGTCCGTGGCCAGTTCGCCCGCCGAGCCGCGGTCGAGGAAGCCGGCGATCAACTCCTGTGCGTACGGGGTCGGTTCGCCCAGGTGGGCGCGGACGATCTTCTCCAGGTGGGCCTCGCGCGGCTGGTGCAGTTCGAGGCGCACGCAGCGGCGCAGGAACGCCGGCGGGAACTCGCGCTCGCCGTTGCTGGTCAGGACCGTGAACGGGAAGGCCCGGCAGCGCACCCTTCCGCGCCGCACCGTGACCCGCTCGTCCGTGCCGTCGACGAGGACGGAGGCCGACGGGGTATGGCGGGTGGCACGGACCAGTTCGGGGATCTCGTACTGGCCCTCCTCGAGGATGTTCAGGAGGTCGTTGGGCAGATCCAGGTCGCTCTTGTCGATCTCGTCGATGAGCAGGACGCGCGGGCGCCGGTAGGGCAGCAGGGCGGTGCCGAGCGGACCCAGGCGCAGATGGTCCTCGAGATCGCCCGCACCGGCCTTCGCCGCCTCACCGCCCGCCCCGGCCTTCGCCGGCCCATCGCCCGCTCCGGCCTTCGCCTGCCCACCACCCACCCCCTCGCCGCGAGCCGTCGCGGACGCCCGCCGCCCCGCCGCGTACAGCCGTGACAGCGGGTCGTACGCGTAAAGACCGTCGTGCAGCACCGTCCGGCTGGTGATGTTCCAGCGCAGCACCGGCCCCAGCTTGAGTTCGTGCGCCACCGCGTACGCGAGCGAGGACTTGCCGCTGCCGGGCGGACCGGTCACGAGGAGCGGACGCCTCAAGTACAAGGCGGCGTTGACCAGTTGGACGGCCTCGTCGGTGGCGATGTACGTACGGGCCCGATGCCGGCGGTCGGGAGACGTCGCCGACTCGTCCTCGTGCTCCGCGGGGGTCGCGAGCGCGGGCCCGCCGTCGAACGCGCGCCACGGCGGCGGCGCGGGCAGCTGGTCGATGCCGTCGTGCGGCTTGCTCGAGCCGGTGAAGACGGGCCACAGGGACATGGTTCTCCGTTCCTTTCGCGGTGCGGCCGCTCAGCCGACGGGTGAGTCCAGGAAGGGTGCGGTCTCGGGCAGCGCGCGCGGGTCCTCCCACAGGAGCGAGAGATCGTGGGCCCAGTGCGCACCGGTCCCCGAGCCCAGCGCTTCGAGCCGCAACTCGTAGACCACATCGGGAAGTTCACCCGGCGGCAGTCCGGCCAGCCGCTCCGCGAGCCGGTCGAGGAACTCCTTGCCCGCGCACGCGTCGTGCGGCCCGCCCGCGCAGCCGCTGCGCGGCCAGATCACGGCCGGTACGGGAGCGTTGAGCCCCGCCTTGAACGCCTCGCGCACCCGTCCGGGCGGCGCCCCGAGCCCCAGCAGATCCGCGCCGCGGCGCAGCCCGATGGTCAGGCTCACCGGGTCGCCCGGCGGGACGCCGCAGGCGATCCGGTGCAGCCGGGCGTCCGGGCGCAGATCCAGCTCCTGCCACTTGCGGCGCAGCTTGTGCTGCAGCATTCCGCTGCGCCGCCGCTCCAGCTCCACCACCACGACCGGCGCGAACGAGCCCAGCGGACTGTGGTCGTCCTTGCTGCGCTGCCAGTGCACCACATCCGTGTTCAGCCACTTGCGCGGCAGGATGAACGCGATCAACTCGCGCCCGTCCGGATCCAGTTCGCGGTACGCGTCGTCGATGCGCTCCAGGACGTAGGGCCGCACCTCCCGTGTGGTGAGGGGGCGCTGGCCGATGACGACCCGATGGGCTCCGTTGTACGCGGAGACCTCGACCAGGAAGCGGTCCTCGCCGGCGCCGCTGGGTGCGATCTCCACCAGGATCGGCGACCAGGGCGGCCGTCCCGTGACCGCGGCGGGAGCGGCGGGACGGCCCGCGCGCCCCAGTTCCCGTAACGCCGTGCGCGTGCCCGCGTCCTCGCAGTAGTCGGCGAGCCGGGTCGCGAACCGGCCGATCGCCGCCGTGTCCTGACTCTCACTCAGCAGATACCAGGCCACGTCCCACAGGGACTTCAGGCGCCGCGCCGGAGGCGACGGCAGCGGCCCCACCGCGTCGCGGTACAGCCGGTCCGGAGCGCAGCCCGCGGTGCGCCAGCTCTTCTGGGCGCCCACCGCGTCGATCAGGGTGCGCAGCCGCTCCTTGTCCCGTGCCGCGAACTCCCCGGTCGGGATGAGGTCCCCGAGCCGCGGCCAGTAGTGCGCCATGACCTGGGCGGGGAGCATCCGGCCGTGGCGCACCTCCTTGTTGCGGGCCGCGGAGGTGACCATGCCGACCACGCGGCCGCTGTGCGCGAGGGTCACCGCGGCGCCGCTGAAACCGGGCGCGAGAGTCTGTCCCGCCTGGCCCCAGGCCTCCAGCTGGATCCACTCCTGGGTGATCAGCTGATCACCGGTGGCCCGGTACTCGGCCAGCACCCCTTCCTCGTACGCCTTGGGGAAGCCGTAGGCGAGCAGACGCGGCGGCGGATCGGCGTACGCCTCGGCGGGGGAGGCGAACTCGGCGGGCTGCACAGGCACCGGCTCGGCCAGTTCGAGTACGGCGAGATCGCCCGGGTCGAGTCCGCCGGCCCAGCCGCCGTGCGCGACGACCTCGGCGGGCATGGGGCATCCCCTGCTCGAAGAGCTTGGGGAAGGGTCGGGCGCAAGCTGCGGGAAGGTGACGGTGACGGCCTCCGTCGCCCGGGCGCTCACCACATGCGCGCAGGTCACTACGTGCCGGTCGGTCACCAGGAAGCCGGCGCCGGACTCGCGGCCGCAGCGGATCCGGGCGTGCCAGGAGGCGTTCACGGCTGCGGGGCGGGTGGCGCGGGTGGTGCCGGGGGAGCGGGCGGCGCCGGTGGCTGCGGCGGGGTGACGATGGCCGCACCTTCGACGGCGTCGGCGGCGTCCACCCGCGGGCCGACGACCGTCACCTGGCTCTGCTGTCCGGGCGACCAGGCCAGTTTGACCACCAGATGGCCCTCCACCGCGCTCTTGGCGATCAGCGCACCCGCCTCGGCCGTGAGCTTCACACCGAACTCGATCTCCACCGAGTCCGGCTTGAGCGAACCGCCCTGGAACACCCTGAGCGCCGCCTCGGCCGCCGACCTGACACCGGCGAGCGAGCCCTCGAAGGTACGGGTCGCCCGTACGGCGCCGTCCGAGTCGCTCACGAGATGCTGACCGTCGTCGTCGACGGCGAAATCCACCGGGACGACCGTCCCGTCCTCGGTGCTGAACTCCAGGTACTCACCCATGCCGCGCCCCCGCACTCGTGATCGGCCGCACCCATTGTGGCCCAACTGGAGGACGCTTGTTGGCCGTTGCACACGAAGGCGCCGCCTCCCCTGGGACGGGGGAGACGGCGCCGTGCGTGACTCCTCGGGTCGGACCCTGGGGTCAGACGAGCCAGCCGACGAAGTGGGCGAGGCCGGCGAGGATGTCGGTGATGACGTTCATGGTGGGACGTTCTCCTTGTGACTGTGCTGAGTTGGGACAATCCTCGGCCGCGTGGGACACGAGCCGGGGAGTGCGCGATTACGGTCTGCAGCCCGTTGCTTGCGCACCGTCAGCATCGTTGGTCACATAGGACAAAAGCAAACGCATACGTGACGATCACCTGTTCCGGGGAGCAACTGTTCCCTTGTTCGGGTGAGTTGGTGCTGGGATGCCGCCGCCCTTCCTTCCGGTGGCGACCGCGCGGACGCCCCCTTCCGTCATCCGCCCACGACCCCTCGTACGACACCCAGGTCCACCAAGTCCTGTGGTCTGAGCCGCAGTTCATCCGCCGTCTCCCGTACGAGGCCGGCCGGCCGCTTCAGGATCGCGGCGGCGAGCTCGGGCGCGATCACAGAGAAGTAACTGGACGGTGTGGCCCAGGTGTTGCCGGGCGCCGCGAGTGCCAGTGCGCCGCCCGAACCGCCCTCCCCGATCAGCAGCGTCGTCACCGGGACGCGGGCCGTGGCGACCGCGGTGAAGAGCTCGGCGATCGCGGGGCCCGCGCCGGCCGCCTCCGCCGCCGCGTCGTTCGCGGCGCCCGGGGTGTCGACCAGAGTCAGGACCGGCAGACCGAGCCGGCCGGCGAGCCGGACGAGACGGGCCGCGGTGCGGTACCCGGACGGCCGGGTCGCGGTGCCGCACTGCGCCGCGTACGCGATCGTGCGCCCCTCGTGCAGCCCGAATCCGCACAGCATGCCCGGGTCGCGGCCGCCGCAGCGGTCGCCCGAGACGGTCGAGCGCTCGGTGAAGTACGCGTCCAAGTAGGCCTCCGCACGCGGGCGTCCGGGCGCGCGGGCCGCCTCGACCGCATCCCAGCCGGACCCCGGGAGCCTTGTGTCGCCCTGCGCCGGCGGTACGGGCGCGGGCAGACCCGATCCGGCCGAGGTCAGCAGCCGCAGCCGCTGCGACACCTCCGCGCGCAGATCCTCGCCCCGTACCACCGCGTCCACATGCCCGGACGCGAACTGCGCCTCGGCCGTGTACGCCGCCGGATCCGCGTCGGGCGGCCGCACCCGCGACCCGGCGAACCCCACCTGGGCGCCGGGCAGCGCCACGATCATGTCGGCGCCGGCCCCCAGGGTCGCCCAGCCGCCGCCGGTCGTCGGGTCGCGCAGAACGGCCAGCTGCGGCACGCCCGCATCCGCCGTCAGCGCCGACTGCCGTGCCACGCGCTGGAGTTGGGTGAGGGCGAGCATGCCCTCCTGCATACGGCTGCCACCCGTCGCGATCAGCGAGACCACAGGAAGGCGGTGGGAGCGGGCGTAGATATGGGCCGCCTCGATCAGATCGCCCGTACGCGTGCCGAGCGAGCCGCCGAGGAAGCCGAACTCGAACGAGACCACCACCGCCCGCGTCCCGCCGATCACCGCCCGCCCGCACACCACCGACTCCTGCTCACCGGTGCGCTCGACGGCACGGGCCAACGAAGCGCCGTAACCCTGCCAGTCGAGGGGGCCGTCGGGTTTGTGGTGGGTGCTGGGGGAGGGGAGTTCGGTGGAGTCGTGGGCGAGGTCTTCGGTGAAGTCTTCGGCCAGCAGGGCGATGGCTTGGCGGGCGGTGAGGCGGGGGGTTGAGGTGTCGGGCTTGGAGGGCCCGGGCGTCGCGGGCTCGGGCGAGGGCTCGGGCATGGAGGGCTCGGGCGTGGGGGGCTCGGGTGCGGACGAGTCAGGCGTGGAGGGCTCGGGTGCGGACGAGTCAGGCATGGAGGAGTCAGGCACGGAGGGCCTTCTTCATGATCTTGCCCATGTCGTTGCGCGGCAGCTCGGCGAGGTGGTGGACGACACGCGGGCGCTTGTGCGGGGCGAGCTGCGAGGCGACGTGGTCGGCCAACTCCTCGGCGCTCGGCGGCTGTTCGGGATCGGTGGGGACGATCCACGCCACGATCCGTTCGCCGAGGTCCGCGTCCGGCTCACCGGTCACCGCCGCGTCCCCGACCGCCGGGTGCTCCATCAGGACATTCTCGATCTCGCCCGCGCCGATCTTGTAGCCGCCGCTCTTGATCAGGTCGGTGGCCTTGCGGCCCACGATGCGTACGTAACCGTCCGGGTCACGCACCGCCATGTCACCCGTACGGAAATAGCCGTCCTCGGTGAACGCCTCCGCGGTGGCATCCGGCCTGTTGAGGTACTCCAGGAACAGGTTCGGGCCGCGCACCTGGATCTCGCCCACCTGGTCGGGGCCGTCCGGGAGTTCCCGCCCGCTCTCGTCGACCAGGCGCAGTTCGACACCGCGCAGCGGGACGCCGACGGTCGCCGCACGGGGTTCGCCGTCCGCGCGGACGCTGGTGTTCATCAGGGTCTCCGTCATCCCGTACCGCTCGATCACCGCCCGCCCCGTCGCCGTACGGATCCGCTCGTGGTCACGGGCCTGCAGCGCCGCCGACCCCGACACGAGCAGCCGCGCACCCGCCAACGCCTTCGCCAGCGCGGGGTCCTGGGGCAGCTGCTCGGCGATCCGGTGGTACATCGTCGGCACGCCGAAGAGCATCGTCGCCCCGGCGCTCAGCTCCTTCGTGACCCCGTCCGTACTGAAACGGCCCAGGTGACGCACCGAACCGCCGCGTCGCAGCGGGCCGAGGACGCCGAGGATCAATCCGTGGACGTGGAACAGGGGAAGCCCGTGCACGAGCACGTCCTCGGAGGTCCACTGCCAGGCGTCCTCGAGGGCATCCAGCGTGGCGGCGAGCGCGCGGCGCGGCAGGACGGCGCCCTTGGGAGGGCCGGTGGTGCCGGAGGTGTAGACGATCAGGGCGGGGTGGTTGGGGGCGGGTTCGGCGGGGAGCGCCGAGGTTCCGGGGAGCGCCACCATGGGGTCGAAGCGCACCAACGCCGACAAGGGTGAGGGCAGTTCATCGCCATGTGCCGCGAGCACCACGAGCGGCTCGCAGTCACCCACGATGTGTGCCAGCTCCCGCTCGCCGATCCTGGGGTTGATCGGCACCGCGGGCACCCCTGCGAGCAGCGCCGCCACCACCCCCACCGCGGTCCCCATGCTGGGCGTCGCCCACACGGCGACCCGGCTCGCCCCCTTCAGGGAGGCGGCCAGGCGCCCGGCGACCGCGGCCAGTTCGCCGTACGACATCGAGCGCTCGCCGAACCGCAGGGCCGGCCGCGACCCTCCCTCGGCGAGGGCCGGGAACAGCATCGAGTGGGAACTCACGTGACGTACTCCAATCGTCGAGGGTCCGCTCGTCTCGAGGTCAGCCTGCCTCACCCGAAGCCGGGCACCACCAGGACCAGCCAGACGACAGCGGGGACCACGGCGACCACGATGCCGCCGTAGACCATCAACTGCCGGAAGAACTTCTCGCGATCGACATCGGGGGCCGCCGCGAGCACCAGCGCGCCATTGGTCGAGAACGGGCTGACGTCCACGACGGTCGCGGACACCGCGAGAGCGGCGATCATGCCGACCGCGCCGATCTCGCCCTGTGCGAGGAACGGGACGGCCAGCGGGATGAGGGCGCCCATGATGCCGACGGAGGAGGCGAAGGCGGAGATGACGGCGCCGATGTAGCAGAGCAGTACGGCGGCGAGCAGCGGTACGCCGATGTCGCCGACACCCTCGCCCGCCCACTTGATGGTGCCCATCTCCTCGAGGACGCCGACGTAGGTGAGGACACCGCAGATCAGGAGCACGGTCGGCCAGGCGATCTCGCCGACGGCCTTGCGGCTGGTGTCCGGCCAGACGGTGCTGAGGACCACGGCGAGGGACACGGCGGTGAGTCCGGCGTCGAGGTCGAAGACGAGGACGGCCACGACCAGGGCGACCAGGGCGATGAGGGTGGCGATACGGGGCGGGGTGAGGCGGGTGTCCTGGTCGGGTGCGGGTGCGGGTGCGGGTGCGGGTGCGGGTGCGGACGCGGAGGCGGGCGCGGGCGTGGGCTTGGGGGCTGGGCTCTTGGGGCTGCTGCCGGTGCTGCCGGTGCTGCCGGTGTTTTCGGTGCTGGTGCTGGTGCTGGTGCTGGTGCCGGTGCCGGCGACTGCGACGGCGCGGCGGCGGGTCAGCTTCAAGCCGCCGAACAGGACGAAGACCACGCCCGCGATGATGACGTTGGCGACCAAGGAGGCGAAGAACAGGGCGAGTTCATTGCCCGGAAGGTTCTCGCGCTCGACGATTCCGTTGACGATCGAGCCGTAGATGCTGATGGGCGAGAAGCCGCCGCCCTGCGCGCCGTGGACGACCATCGCGCCCATGAGGAGCGGGCTGATGTTGTAGCGCGCGGCGAAGCTCAGGGCGATCGGCGCGACGATCGCGACCGCGGCCGGGCTGACGGCGCCGATGGCGGTGAGGGCGCCGGTGATCACGAACATCACCCAGGGGATGAGCGCGATCCGGCCGCCGACCAGCCGGATGGAGGCGTGCACCAGCCAGTCGGTGGTGCCGTTGGCGCGGGCGATGGCGAAGAGGTAGGTGACGCCGACCAGGACGACGAAGAGGTCGCCCGGGAAGCCGGCGAAGATGCCGTCCGCGTCGAGGTCGGCGACGAGTTCACCGACGCCGAATGCTGCGGCGAAGGCGAGCGCGCCCATGTTGATCGAGCGGGTGGTGGCGATCACGAAGACCACCACTAGTACGAGGATCGAGATCAATTCCGCGGACATCGGGGCTCCCGTCCCTGGGGCGCGCGCGTTCGGTTTGGGGTGGGGCGGTGGGTCTGGGGGTGGAGGATCTGTGGGGCGGTGGATCTGTGGGGTGGTGGATCGGCGGGGGTGGGCTGGGGTTGGTGGCTGGGTGGCTGGGTGGTCGAGTGGCCAAGTGGCCAAGTGGCCAAGTGGCTGAGCCACTCGTGAGCTGGGTGGTTGGTAGGTGATTGGTCAAGTGGCTCGGTGGATGATTGGCCGAGTGGCTGAGCCACTTGGCCTGTGATGCGGTGCGTGGTGGTGGGCTGATGGACAGGCGGCTCGGCTGCTCGGCCCGCGCCGGGTGGGCTGGTGGCCGAGTGGCTCAGCCACTGGACCGGCACTGCAGGTCAAGCGGCAGACGGCAGGCCACCCGATCGGGCGGACTCTGCGCGTGCGACTGGTCAAGTGGCTGAGCCAATCGGCCAGTTGATGCCCCACAGATTCGGGGTCGCGCCCTCGGTCGTCAAGAGGGTGCGGGCAAATTGGCTCAGCCACTGGACCACCTCCGCTGCTACGCTGCGGACATCCAGGGAGGGGGGTGGGCCATGTCCGAAGCACTGCGGCCCATGGGGCGTACGCGCCTGTACGAGCAGGTCATCGACCGGCTGCGCGCCTACGCCACCGAGTCCGGCCTCAAGTCCGGCGACCGCCTCCCGCCCGAGCGTGAACTGGCCCAGCGCCTCGGCGTCTCCCGCGCCTCCATCAAGCAGGGCATCGTCGTCCTCGAAGTCCAGGGCCTGGTCGAGGTGCGCCACGGAGGCGGCACCTACATGGTCGGCGACAGCCTCGACTTCGCCGAGCCCGTCGAGCGGCTCGTGGAACGCCGGCGCCGGCTCCCCGACGTACTCGAAGCGCGCGAAGCCCTGGAGACCAAGCTCGCCGAACTCGCCGCGGAACGCCGCACGGACGAGGACCTCGCCGCGCTGCGCGACGCCCTCGGGTTCATGGCGCAGGAGATCGAGCGGGGCGAGCACGGTGTGGAGGGCGACCGCCGCTTCCACGCCGCCGTGACGGCGGCGGCCCACAGCTCGATCCTCGCGGAGTTCATGCACTCGATCGCCGAGCAGATCACGGAGTCACGGCATGAGTCGCTGCGTCAACGGGGCCGGCCCTCGAAGTCGTTCGCGCAGCATATGGCCATCTTCGAGATGATCGACGCGCGCAACGGCCGGGCGGCGGCCGCGGCGATGCGCCGTCACGTACGGACGGTGGCGAAGGTCCGGCTGCTCGACTGGGACCCGGAGAGCGACGGCAGCTGAGACGGCCTGCCCGGCAACCGCCGCGCCCACCGGCGGGGCCCCGGACCCGCTGACCGGCCCGCCCACGTCCCACCCCCCCCCGCATCGTCACTTGTCCGACGCCAGGAACGCGAACGTCGAGGAGAGGTCCGCGCCGCCGAAGAGCCGGCGGATGACCACGGCGCCCATCGCCTCCAAGTGCCTTGTCTGGGACAGGTCCCCGGCGTCCAGCGGGCTGGCGCCGACGTCCTCGATCAGCCGGCGCGCGGCGGGCTTGGCCTCGTCGTCGCCCGCGTACGGCACGGCCAGGGGCCGACCGCCGTACAGCGGCGGAGTCTTCCACACCTCGCTGTAGGCGAGGTTGAACGCCTTGACCAGATGGCTGCCCGGCGCGAGCTCGGCCGCACGCTCGGACATCGACCTGCCGTCCCAGGTCACCTGCGTGTAGGTGGTGGTGTCGACGGAGTTGCCGACGTCGACGACCGTCTTGCCGGCCAGCGCCCCCTCCGCCGCCCCGGCCGCGGCGAGGGTGTCCTCGAGTCCCTCGCGCAGTACGGCGAGCAGCACCACGTCCCCGTACCCGGCGGCTTCGCGCAGGCTCCCGGATCCGGCGGCGCCCAGCCGTTCGGCGAGCCCGGCCGCCTTGTCCGGGGTACGGCCGCCGATGAACACCTCGTGCCCGGCCGTGATCCATCGCCCGGCCAGCGCCTCGGTCATACGGCCCGCACCCAGCACGCCGATCTTCATCTGGTCCCCCTCGTCGCTCCGGCCCGACACCTCGTCCGGCAGGTGGGAATGACGCTACGCACCCGTGGGGAACCTTCAGGTGCCCTGCGCCGCCGCCCTGTCCCGTGCGTCGAGCAGCGCCTCGGTGTTCTCCTCCGCCCACCGGGACAGAGCGCGTACGGGGTCCAGGAGGCTGCGGCCCAGTTCGGTGAGGCGGTACTCGGTGCCGGGCGGAGCCGTGCGCAGCTCCCGGCGGCCGACCAGGCCGTTCACCTCGAGCTTGCGCAGGGTCTGGGTGAGCATCTTCTTGCTGATGCCGCCGATCCGCTCCTGCAGTTCGCCGTAGCGCAGGGGCCCGTCCTGCAGTGCCACGACCGTGACGACGGACCAGGTGTCCGCGACCAGGTCGAGAGTGGTGCGGGCCGGGCAGTCCGAGAGGAACACGTCGTAGGCGACCATCCCCTCAGCATGCCCAGTCGCCGCAAGCGCCGACAGGGACCGGCGGCGACGGGACTCCCGGCGCCAGGTACCCGTCCGACCAGAACCCGCCCGCAAGGGTCTGGTCATCCCACCCCATGGGCCTCACCATGCTCAAGACCGCTACTCACGCGTAACCACCCTTGACCCAGGGGGACTTCGTGCTGCGTTCTCGTATCCGCAAAGCGTCACCGCTGCTGGCCGCCGCCCTGCTCGGCGTCACCTTCCTGACCGGCGCCGCCCAAGCCCAGCCCCGTACGACGGCCCAGAGTGCCACCGGCGCCGCCGCCCGCACCCCCGTGATCTTCGTCCACGGCTACAACGCCGACCCCGGCGTCTGGGGCTCCCTGCGCGAGGACTTCAGATCCTCCGGCTACACCGACGCGGAACTCTTCTCCTGGGGCTACGACACGGACCAGTCGGTGAACGAAACGCTGTCGGGCGAGTTCGCCGCCTACGTGGACGGCGTGCGCGCGCAGACCGGCGCCGCGCGGGTCGACATCGTCGCCCACTCCTTCGGCAGCCTGGTCACCCGCTGGTACATCAAGCACGGCGGCGGTCTCGACAAGGTCGACGACTGGGTCTCCCTGGCCGGCCCCAACCACGGCACCAGTACGGCCTGGGCCTGCGCCCTCTGGTCGCAGGCCTGCCGCGATATGACACCCGGGTCGTACGTTCAGGACGGTCTCGCCGAGGGTGACGAGACCCCGGGCGCGGTGTCGTACACGACGTTCTGGTCCAACTGCGACGAGGTCATCAACCCGGACAGCAGCGTCCCGCTCACCGGCGCGGCCAACGTCGCCGCGGGCTGCCTGGAGCACAACGACTTCCTCGGCGACGACGCGGTGTCCCAAGGCGTACGGGACGCGGTGAGCTGAGGTGCACCCAAGGCCTGTCGGGTCGGATCACGTACCGTCGGGTCGGATCACGGCCCGTCGGTTCGGATCACGGCCTGACGGGTCACATCACGCCCGGTCACCGGACGGCCCCGGAGCCCGGTGACCGCAACGCACGCACTGCGCCGCGGGCGGTGAACTCCGTGGCGCCTTCGGCCAGTTGCCGCTCCAGGTCGGCCGCGGCCCGGTCGAAGTACTCGGCGCGTACTCCGGCGTCCCGCGCGGCCTGCGCCATGTTGCGGGCGGCCGCCAGGAGTACGTCCAGACCCTGCGCGTACGCCGGCTCGCCGTCGGAGTCGACATCGGCGGCGAGTGCGGGCAGTTGGCGGTTCATGTTCGTCAGCCAGGGCACCAGGAGCTCGGTGAAGCCGGCCGCGGTCACGTCCTTGTGCGAGGTGGCCACGGCGACGGCATGGAAGAAGCCCGCGAACAGGTAGTCCATCCCGCTCAGGAGCGCCAGGTCGTACAGGGAGGCCAGTCCCGTGTCGGAGCCGAGGTATGTCGCCGATCCGAAGACCTCGAACACCGGCCGGTGCGCGGTGAAATGTTCTTCCGCTCCGCTGTACAGGACGAATGCCTCGGGCGTGGCGATCGTGCCGGGCACGGCCATGATGCCGCCGTCCAGATAGCCGGCGCCCCGCCCGGCCGCCCACGCCTCCAGGGAACGGGCCTGGTCCGGTGTGCCGTTGCTGAGCTGGACCAGTGTGCGGCCCCGCAGGGCCTCGGCCGCGGGGTCGAGCAGCGTGCGCGTGACGTCGTAGTCGATCAAACAGACGAGGGTCAACGGGCTGGCTGACAGGGCCTCTTCGACGCTCGCGGCCCGCACCGCGCCCTGCGCCACGAGCTCGTCGGCCTTGTCCGTGGTGCGGTTCCATACGGTCGTCCGGTGCCCGGCGGCGACCAGCGCCGACGCCAGTGCCCTGCCCATGTCGCCCAGGCCGATGACGGTCACGTCCGTGCCACCCATGTTGTCCCCTTTTGCCGAATCCGGATAACCGCTGCCTTCACGGCCGCCGGAATCGCGGCGGCCGCTCCCCAGCCTCGGCCGGGTCGATGGCCGCCTCAAGTACGCACAACGAAGTGGGTGGTTACCCGGAGGGAAGCGAGCAGTTCAGGCGAGCGGCGGCCCGAGCGCCTCAGGAGTCCTGCGGCTTCGTGCAGGTCAGGAAGAACTCACGGACGTCTCCGGAGAGAAGCTCGGGCACCTCCATCGCCGCGAAGTGTCCGCCGCGGTCGAACTCCGACCAGTGCCTGATGTCGTAGATCCGTTCGGCCAGCGGCCGTACCGACTGCGTGATGTCGTACGGGAGCACCGCCACGCCCACCGGCACCTCGCAGGCCGCATGCCCGCGCGCCGTCTCGCGGTGCAGCCGGGCCGAGGAGGCGGCGGTGGCGGTCAGCCAGTACAGGGAGATGTCGGTGAGCATCCGGTCGTCGCCCACCGGGGTGCGCGGGTCGGTCCACTGCGCGAACCGTTCGGCGATCCAGGCGAGTTGGCCGACCGGCGAGTCGGTCAGTGCGTAGCCGATGGTCTGCGGGGTGGCGGCCTGCAGAGCCTGGTACGGCGGGCGGTTCGCCATCAGATGGCGGACCTTGTCCAGACGGGCCTCGTCCGATCCGGAGAGGACCAGTCCTGCGTCCGGATCCGGCCTGGTAGGCAGGTAGTTGATGTGGACCCCGACGACCTGCTCGGGTGCGTGCGCGCCCAGCGCCAGGGAGATGCCCGCGCCGAAGTCGCCGCCCTGTGCGCCGTAGCGCTCGTATCCGAGACGGCGCATCAGCTCGGCCCAGGCCCGCGCCACATGGTCGGCGTCCCAGCCGCGTTCGTGGGTCGGACCCGAGAAGCCGTATCCCGGGATGGACGGGATCACCAGGTGGAAGTCGCGCGACAGCGGCTCGATCACATCGAGGAACTCCAGGAACGAGCCGGGCCAGCCGTGCGTGAGGATCAGTGCGAGCGCATCCGGCCTGGGGGAGCGGACGTGGACGAAGTGGATGTTCTGGCCGTCGATCTCGGTGGTGAAGTGCTCGAGCTTGTTGAGTTCGGCCTCGTGGGCGCGCCAGTCGTAGCCGGTGCGCCAGTACTCGGCGAGCTCCTTCAGACGGGCCAGCGGGAAACCGTAGTCGGAGCCGGCGCCGGTGAGTTCATTGGGCCAACGGGTGCGGGCCAGACGGTCGTTCAGGTCGTCGAGGTCGGCCTGGGGGACGGCGATACGGAACGGCTTGATCATGGTTGCACTCCTCGGGGAGGTCCAGGGATCCAGCGCCATAAACGTTTGTGGCACTAACGAAGGTAGACTGTTAGTGGCACTAACGCAATGGGTGAAGGCCGGCGCCGATGAAACGATGGGCGGCCGCCGGCGCCGGCACGACACAGGAGGCCCTGATGACCCCGACCCCCGACCCCACCCCGGCCCGGCTGCGCGCCATCCCCAGCCGGCCCATCGGAACACCGGCCGGGAGGGAATAAGTGTGAACGCCCAACTCTAGAAGAACCTG
>NZ_JBEPEW010000087.1:0-35279 GCF_040300965.1 Streptomyces mesophilus
ACCGGCCGTCAGTCGCGTACCGGCGTGAGGGGACGGGGTGGGGTGCATTGTCATTCGGGCGCCCCCGTCTGAAACGGCCACCCATCGCGGGAACGGTGCCATTGCCCGAATGAGCAAGCACCCCACCCCGGCCCCGACCCACGACGAAACCGCACGCGCAGAACGCACCGGCAGAAAGCCGCACACAACAGGGTGCCGCCGGGTCAGCTGGCCGGTCGCTCGGCAGGTCGGCCGAGCCGGCCAGCCCGTCACACCCGCGCCCCGACCGACAGCACAGCCGCCGCCACCTCGTCCGGTCCGTCCAGCATCACCAGATGGCTGGAGCTCGCGGAGACGCGGAAGTCCGCCCCCAGTTTGGCGGCCAGCGCACGCTGGCGTGCCAGCCATCGCCGACCCGTGCCCGCCGCGAGGACCGTGGCCGGCAGGCCGTCGGGCAGGGGGAACCGGCCGCGTACGCAGACCAGTTGGGCCGCCACATCCGCATACGTGGCGTACTCGGTCAGCAGCGCCCGAAGCGGGCGGCTCGTGGAGTAGGTGCGCCGGACGAGCCCGTACGGAGCCGGATCGCCCCCGCGCCCGGCACGCGTGAGCCGGAACGCGGCCCGCCGCCCCGGTGGACCCAGGGCGTACGGCACCCCGACCGCACCCAGTACCCCCGCGGCGATCCGCGTGAGCCCGGTACGCAGGGCCGACGCCGGACGCGGCCGTGCGGCCGTCTCGACACTGGAGTCGATCAGGACCAGACCGGCCGTACGCGCGGGGTGCAGCCGCGCGAACGCCTCGGCGTGGAAGCCGCCGAGGGAGTGGCCGGCCACCGTGGCGGGCCCATTCAGCCCGCACGCGTCGAGCACCCGGGCGATCCGGTCCGCCTCACCGGTCAGCGACGGGTCCACGGCGGCCGGTCCGCTGAGACCGAGCCCGGGGCGGTCGAAGCGGACCACCGTACGGTGCGGGACGAGCAGCCGGGCCACCGCGTCCCAGTCGAACCACGCCATCCCGAGCCCGGGGGTGAGCACACAGACCGGCCCGCTGCCCTCCACCACGATGTGATGCGGCACCCCGCCGATGCGCACGAACTTCCCCGGCACCCCGGACTCGTCGGGTGATTCGGGCACCTCGAGTACCTCGGGGGACCCGGGCACCTCTTGCGACCCGGGCTCCCGACTCAACCGCACGGACCGCTCACCCTCCCCGCCCGCCTGCACGGACCGCTCACCCTCCCCGCCCGCCCGCACGGACTGCTCACCCTCCCCGCTCACCGGCGCCCCTCCACCCTGTGCGGCACGTACTGCCCCACCCCGTACACCCTGCGCCGCCCCACCTCGTACGCGAACACCCCCAGCCACACCGCGATCAGCAGCACCTGCGACCGCTGTCCGAGCCCGAGAAGCCAGGTGCCCCTGCCCGCCTGGAACGCAGCCACGGACGCCAACGTCCAGGCGGTGACGGCCAGTTCCGCCGCCACGATCCACGGTCCGATACGGGCGAGCAGCGGCCAGGACCCGTACCGGCGGGCCGCCACTGTGAGCGCCACCATCCCCACCAGCGCACCGCACACCGCGACCGAACTGCTCACGGCGTGCGCCGCATGCGTGGCCGGGACCAGGCCCGCCGTCTCGCGGGCCGCGCACTCCGGATCGGCCGTCGGTGTGCAGCTCAGCGGCAGCCGGGAGTCGATCGCCGTGGCCGCCCCGAACAGCGCGAGCCCGGCCCAGCCGAGCGTGGACCACAGGGCGCGTGGACGGTGGCGCAGCAGACCCCACGCCGCGCCCGCGAACACGAGCAGTCCCGCCACGAGGTCCGTGGTGCGGAAGACGCCGCCGAGCGGTTCGCTCTGCGCGGCGAGTTCGCTGACGTAGGTCCGTATCGGATCGAGACCGGTGGAGACGACGACCTCGATGACCCAGGCCGTGTACGCGAGTGCGCCCAGGGCGAGCAGCACGGCGGCGGGCCGCAGGCCGCGGGTACGGGAAGGGCTCATCGCTGCACACACCACCGAGAGGGACATAGTGGGGCAAAGCCTACGTCCCGCAGGGGGGAGTGGACGCTCGGGTGCCTACTCCACGGGAGCCCGCGCACCCTGGTACTCCGGATGCACCCAGTGGGGCTTGCGGAACTTCAGGAACGCCAGCGGGATCACGAGCCCGAGGACGAGTAGCCCACCGCCGACGATCAGCAGATAGCGCCACAGCGGCCCGTCGCCGAACTGGTCCGGCGGTACGAACCCGATGACCATCGCGCACGCCGAGGCGACGAACCCGACGCCCGCGACCAGCGTCACCGCCGGCACCACGAAGCCGCGCGGCCGGTCCGGCTGGCTCTTGCGCAGCTTGATCACGGCCACGAACATCAGCAGATAGGCGATCAGATAGATCTGCACCGTGATCACGGAGAACATCCAGTACGCGGAGGACACGTCCGAGCTGAACGCGTAGAGCACGCCGATCAGGGTGGTGATCACACCCTGGGCGATCATGATGTTCTGCGGTACGCCGGCGGGGTTCAGCTTCTGCAGGAACGGCGGCAGATACCCCTCCTGGCGCGACAGCTGCACCAGCCCCTTCGCGGGACCCGCGAGCCAGGTCAGCATGCCGCCGAGCGCCGCCATCACCACCATGATCCCGACGATCTTGGTCAGCCAGGCGACGCCGAAGTGGTCGAAGAAGGCGTTGAAGGCCTGCATCAGACCGGCGGTGAGGCTGGTGTTCTCGGCGGGCAGCACCCAGCTGATGGCGAGCGCCGGAAGGATGAAGATCAGCAGCACGAGCCCGGTGGCCATGAAGATCGAGCGCGGATACTCCGAGCGCGGTTCACGCAGGCTGGAGACGTGGACGCCGTTCATCTCCATGCCCGCGTAGGAGAGGAAGTTGTTGACGATCAGGACCAGGCTGGCGAGTCCGGTCCACGGCGGCAGCCAGTGGCCGGAGTCCATCGGGGCCTCGGAGGGGTTGCCCTGCGCGAGGAAGACGATGCCGAGGACCACGAGCACGACGCCCGGGATCAGCGTGCCGATGATCAGGCCGAGGCTGGACAGGCCGGCCACGGTCTTGGTGCCGCGTGAGGTGATCCAGACACCGGTCCAGTAGATGACGACGATGACGATCGCGACGTAGAGGCCGTTCTCGGCGAGGCTCGGGTGGATGACGTACGCGAAGGTCGAGGCGACATACGCGAGCAGGCTCGGGTAGTACGCGATGGTCATCGCGAACTGGCACCACACCGCGAGGAAGCCGAGCGGCTTGCCGAGGGCCTCGCTCACCCACCGGTAGATGCCGCCGGTCCAGCCGGAGGCCAGCTCGGCGCCGACGAGGGCGGTGGGGAGCAGGAAGACGATCGCGGGCAGCAGATAGAGGAAGATCGCGGCGAGGCCGTAGATCGCCATGGAGGGCGAGGGGCGCAGACTCGCGACGGAGGCGGTCGTCATCAGGGCGAGCGTCACCCACGAGATGAACTGCCTCTTGGTGCCGTCGTCCGAGACCGGCTCTTTGACCTCGTCGGTGGTCGTCATGCGGCCATGATCAACGCGATACGGCCGCTCCGCATGCGGAGCGGCCGCCCTTGCCGGAAGCCCCGGCCCAGGTCACCGGGGCTTGACGCCCCAGGTCACCGAGGCTTGACGCCCCAGGTCACCAAGGCTTGACGCCCTGGGTCACCGAGGCTTCGCGCCCCGCTCCTTCAGCAGGTCCGCCATCAGATCGATCTCCGACTCCTGCGCGTCGACCATCCCCTGCGCCAGCCGCTTCTCGACGCCCACCACGCAGCGCTCCACACAGCCCTGGGCCATGTGGACACCGCCCTTGTGATGGTCCGTCATCAGCTGGAGGTAGAAGATCTCGGCGTCCTTGCCGCTGAGTTCGCCCAGGCGCTTGATCTCGGACTTGGTCGCCATGCCCGGCATCAGCGCGCCGTCGTGGCCGGGCGACGGCGAGGCCGGCATGTCCATCCAGCCCATCGGGTCGTCACCGGACGCGATCGGCAGCCCCCACAGGTTGAGCCAGCCGAGCAGCATGCCGCGCTGGTTGGCCTGGGTGTTGGCGATGTCGTACGCGAGGCGGCGGATGCCTTCGTCGTCGGTGCGGTCCCGTACGACGAAGGACATCTCGACGGCCTGCTGATGGTGCACGGCCATGTCCCGCGCGAAGCCCGCGTCCGCGGAGTCCGTCGAGGGCGTGGCCGAGGCGGCCGGGGCCGCCGCGTCGTCGTGGCCGTCCGCGAGCGCGAGGGTCATGCCCCCGCCGCCCGCGAGCAGCACCGCCGCGGCGATCCCCAGCCAGGTTGCGCGCTTCACTGACACAGTCCGTTCCCGATGGCTACAGAGTCCTCATGGTCGCAGAGTCCTCGTGGTTACAGGGCCAGTCCGTTGGTGCAGGCGGCGCCCGGCTCGGGGGTCTGCTTGCCCTGCACGAACTTGGCGAAGAAGCTGTCCACCCGCGGGTCCTTGGCGCTGTCCACGGTGACCTGCTTGCCCCAGGCGGTCAGCATGAGCGCGCCCTTCTGGCCGTCGACCGGGCTCATCAGGGAGTACGGGGTGGCCTTGACCTTCTCCTGGAGCGCCTTGATGTCGGCGTCTTCGGCCTGCTTGTTGTACGTGACCCAGACGGCGCCGTGCTCCAGGGAGTGCACCGCGTTCATGTCCGGGATCGCCTTGTCGTAGACGTCGCCGTTGCAGTTCATCCACACCTGGTTGTGGTCGCCGCCGACCGGGGGCGTCTGCGGGTAGGACACCTGCTTGGTGACGTGGTTGCGGCCCAGCTTCTTGGCGTCGAACTCCTGCAGGCCCTTGATGGGCGCATCGGCGGCGGCCTTGGCCTTCGCGTCCGCTTTCTCCTGCTTGTTCTGCTCGTTGATGAAGAGGTACGAGCCGAAGCCGACCAGGCCCACCACTATGACGGTGCTGATGCCGATGGTGATCAGCCGGTTGCGGCGCTCGCGGGCCTGTTCGGCGCGGCGCATCTCCTCTATCCGGGCCCGGCGATCGGCTGAGGAGTTCTTGCGGGCGGAACCCATGCTGGTATGTCCGTTCTCCAGTGGCAATGGGGCCTCCCCTGCTCGAGCGGAGTCGAGAGCTTGGGGAAGGGTCAGCTGATGTTATAGGCGGCTTGGCGCCGCGTCAGCCGCCCCGGCTCCAGGATGGACCGGACCGGTTTGCAACGTGTTCGAAACCGTGTGGTGGGATGCTCAAGTGACCCCGTGTACATGAGGCACGCTCCGGTGGTCGGCCGGCCGGCAAGGATGGGTGGAAAGTCGCAATGGACAAGCAGCAGGAATTCGTGCTCCGCACGCTCGAGGAGCGCGACATCCGGTTCGTACGCCTGTGGTTCACGGATGTCCTCGGCTTCCTGAAGTCGGTGGCCGTGGCGCCGGCCGAGCTGGAGCAGGCCTTCGACGAGGGCATCGGCTTCGACGGTTCCGCGATCGAGGGCTTCGCCCGGGTCTACGAGTCCGACATGATCGCCAAGCCTGACCCGGTGACCTTCCAGATCCTTCCGTGGCGCGCGGAGGCGCCCGGCACGGCCCGGATGTTCTGCGACATCCTGATGCCCGACGGCTCCCCGTCGTTCGCGGACCCGCGCTATGTGCTCAAGCGCGCGCTCGCCAAGTCCTCCGACCTCGGCTTCACCTTCTACACCCACCCCGAGATCGAGTTCTTCCTGCTCAAGGACAAGCCCCTCGACGGCACGCGGCCGACGCCCGCGGACAACTCCGGCTACTTCGACCACACCCCGCAGAACGTGGGCATGGACTTCCGCCGCCAGGCGATCACGATGCTCGAATCCATGGGCATCTCGGTCGAGTTCAGCCATCACGAGGGTGCGCCGGGCCAGCAGGAGATCGACCTGCGGTACGCGGACGCGCTGTCGACCGCGGACAACATCATGACCTTCCGCCTCGTCATGAAGCAGGTCGCTCTGGAGCAGGGCGTGCAGGCCACGTTCATGCCCAAGCCCTTCTCGGAGCACCCGGGCTCCGGCATGCACACGCACCTCTCGCTCTTCGAGGGCGACCGCAACGCGTTCTACGAGTCGGGCGCCGAGTACCAGCTCTCCAAGGTCGGCCGCTCCTTCATCGCGGGCCTGCTCAAGCACGCCGCGGAGATCTCCGCCGTGACGAACCAGTGGGTCAACTCGTACAAGCGCATCTGGGGCGGCTCGGAGCGCACCGCGGGCGCCGGCGGCGAGGCACCCTCGTACATCTGCTGGGGCCACAACAACCGCTCGGCCCTGATCCGCGTCCCGATGTACAAGCCGGGCAAGATCGGCTCGGCGCGCGTCGAGGTCCGCTCGCTCGACTCCGGTGCCAACCCCTATCTCGCGTACGCGGTGCTGCTCGCCGCGGGCCTCAAGGGCATCGAGGAGGGCTACGAGCTTCCGCCCGGCGCCGACGACGACGTGTGGGCGCTGCGCGACGCCGAGCGCCGCGCGATGGGCATCGAGCCGCTGCCGCAGAACCTGGGCGAGGCGATCGCCCTGATGGAGCGCTCGGAACTGGTCGCCGAGACGCTCGGCGAGCACGTCTACGACTTCTTCCTGCGCAACAAGAAGCAGGAGTGGGAGGAGTACCGCAGCGAGGTCACGGCCTTCGAGCTGCGCAAGAACCTGCCGGTGCTGTAGGCCACCAGGTGATGCCCTGCACGGCCACCGAGTGATGCCCGCCCGCGGAACCGATGAGTTCTGCGGGCAGGGCCGGTCTACAGGGGCATGAAGACCTACACACTCGAAACAGCCGGCGCGGACCTCGTCTACGACGTTCGCGGACCCTTGCCGACCGCGGACGGGCGCCCGCCGCTGCTCATGATCGGGCAGCCCATGGACGCCACCGGGTTCGTGGCCCTCGCGAAACGCCTCCCCGACCGGACCGTCGCCACCTACGATCCGCGCGGGCTGGGACGCAGCACCCGCAAGGACGGTCGGACCGACCACACACCGCAGGTCCAGGCCGACGACGTACATGCCGTGATCGAGGCGCTCGGCGCCGGTCCGGTCGAGCTCTTCGCCAGCAGCGGCGGCGCGGTCACCGCGCTCGAGGTCGTGGCGAAGTATCCCGAGGACGTGACCACACTGGTCGCGCACGAGCCGCCGCTGATCACCCTCACCCCGGACGGTCCGGCGGCCGTACGGGCGCGGGCCGGTGTCCGGGACGCGTACGAGAAGCGCGGGTGGGGAGCCGGGATGGCGCAATTCGTGGCCATGACCTCGTGGGAGGGCGAGTTCACCGACGCGTACTTCGCGCAGCCCGAGGCCGATCCCGCCGCGTTCGGAATGCCCACCGAGGACGACGGTTCGCGTGGCGACCCGCTGCTGTCCGACCTGTCGTGGGCGATCAGCGACTACCGGCCGGACGCCGAGGCGCTCACCGCCGCACCGACCCGCGTGGTGATCGCGGTGGGCGAGGAGTCCGTGACCGTGCAGACCGGACGCACCTCCGTCGCGATCGCCGAACTGCTCGGGCAGCAGGTGGTCGTGTTCCCGAGTCATCACGGCGGGTTCCTGGACGGGGAGTTCGGATATCCGGGGAAGCCGGACGAGTTCGCGCAGCGGCTGCGGGAGGTGCTCGACGGCGCGTCCTGAGCGGGCATCGGACGGGCCCGGCACCGCGGTGAAGCGGTGCCGGGCCCGGTGGCCGGTGGCTCAGCGGTGCCGGCCGGGCAGCCCGTGACTCAGCGCTCCGACAAAGGCGCCGGTGCCTCCTGAAGGACCCACCCGTTCCCGTCCGGGTCCTTGAAGAAGGCGAAGGAGTTCCAGGTCTCGCCCTTGCCCGGGGCCCAGCCCTCCGCGCCGACGTGCATGACCTCCGAGATGTCCAGGCCCCGGGCGGTCAGCTCCGCGTGGGCCTCCTCGATGTTCGTGACGCAGATCTGCAGGCCCTGGATCGCACCCGGCTCCATCGACTTCTGGCCCGGGGACGGCGGCATGCCCACCGTCAGGGCGATGGAACAGCGCGAGCCGGGCGGGGTGATCTGGATGATCCGGGTCGTGGGCGTGACCTGCTGGTCGAGGTCGACCTTGAAGCCGCACTTGTCCGCGTAGAACTCCTTGGCACGGTCCGCGTCCGTGACGGGGACGACGACTACTTCAAGGGTGTACTCCATGGTCTGCTCCATAGATTCGCAGGGATACGAGGGTCAGTCGCCGAACGTCCAGCGGGTCTGGCTGAACGGCTCGCCCTTGCCGAAGCCGAAGGCCGTACGCGGGGCGACTTCGAACACCAGAGCCTTGCCTGCACCATGCTCGAAACAGCCGTCGTTCACCTCGAAATGCCAGAAACTGCCGTACTTGCACTCCCAGGCGGCCGCCAGAGTGCGGAGCCGGGCGTCATCCGTGACGCGTACCGCGGCTCCCTCGACGACCACGTCGAAGCCCTTGTTCCAGGTGTTGTTGCCTGTGGTGAGGACCAGCTGCGGATTGGCCGCGAGGTTGAGCGCCTTGCGTTCCTGGGCGCCCGTGCAGAAGTGCAGCTTCCCGTCGCGCCAGACCGCGGGCAGCGGGGTGACATGCGGGCGGCCGTCGGGCCGTACGGTCGAGATCCAGAACAGCTCGGCCTCCACGAGCAGCGCCTCGGCCCGCGCCCACTCGACGGCCACCGCGCTCTCGTCGCTGTAGCCGGCGTTCAGCTCGGTACGGGGTGCCTGCGACATACGGGCCTCCATGAGGACCTCCTCCTTCGATGGTGCCTTTGCAGGGCAGACCGCGCGCGGGCGCGGAATTCATCGGTGGCCGCGGGCCGCGCGCGGGCGCGGAATTCATCGGTGGCCGCGGGCCGCCGGGAGCGCGGCGGGTCACAACGCGGGCGGAAAGACTAGGCTCGGCCGCGGACCTTGATCGGCGAAAGGGGCCGCAGATGACCGTGCCGGGGCGCAGAAGCAGTGCCTTCACCAGGCTCCTCCGTCACGGGTTCACCGACCCCTCCGCCGCCGAGCGGCACCTCACCGGTCCGTATCTCGCCCCCCTGCAGTCCAGCTCGGTCCTGCTCGACGCCCTCGGCGCCACGGCCGACCCCGACCTCGCGCTCACCGGTCTCGTACGCCTGGTGGAGGCGCAGCCCGACGACGAGCAGCGCCGGATGCTGTTCGACACCCTGCTGGCGGGCAAGCCGCTCAGGGACCGGCTGCTCGGGGTGATGGGCGCGTCCGAGGCGCTCGCCGACCATCTGGCCCGCCACCCCGGCGACTGGCACGCCCTCGTCACGTACGAGGCGAGTGATCTGCACCCGGGTGTCGAGGAGTTCGAGCAAGGCCTCTCCCATGCCACGGATCCCGTGTCGCTGCGGGTGGCCTACCGGCGGTGTCTGCTCTCGATCGCCGCGCGTGACGTCTGCGGTACGACGGACGTCGCCGAGACCGCCGCCGAACTGGCCGACCTCGCCACCGCCACACTGCGCGCCGCCGTCGCGATCGCCCGGGCCGCCGCGCCCGAGGACGACGCGCTGTGCCGGCTCGCGGTGATCGCGATGGGCAAGTGCGGTGGCCATGAGCTCAATTACGTGTCCGACGTCGACGTCATCTTCGTGACCGCCGCGGCCGACGGCGCCGAGGAGGGCAAGGCGCTGCAGGCCGCGACCCGGCTCGCCTCGCACATGATGCGGATCTGCTCCGAGACCACGGTCGAGGGGACCATCTGGCCGGTCGACGCCAATCTGCGCCCCGAGGGCCGCAACGGTCCGCTGGTACGGACGATGGCCAGCCATCTCGCGTACTACCAGCGCTGGGCCAAGACCTGGGAGTTCCAGGCACTGCTCAAGGCGAGGCCCGTCGCGGGCGATCCGGAGCTGGGCCGGGAGTACGTCGAGACCCTCTCGCCCCTGGTGTGGCACGCGGCCGAGCGCGAGAACTTCGTGCCCGACGTGCAGAAGATGCGCCGCCGCGTCGTCGACAGCATTCCGACCGCCGAACTGGAACGTGAGCTGAAGCTCGGGCCCGGCGGGCTGCGGGACGTCGAATTCGCCGTCCAGCTGCTGCAGTTGGTGCACGGGCGCGGCGACGCCTCGCTCAGGAGCGGCTCCACCCTGGAGGCCCTGAACGCCCTCGCGGCCGGCGGATACGTGGGCCGCGCGGACGCCGCCCAGCTCGACGAGGCGTACCGCTTCCTGCGGGCCATGGAGCACCGCATCCAGCTGTACCGGCTGCGCCGCACGCATCTCGTACCGGAGGACGAAGCCGATCTGCGGCGCCTCGGCCGTTCGCTGGGACTGCGCACCGAGCCCGTGGCGTCGCTCAACAAGGCCTGGCGCAAGCACAGTTCGGCCGTGCGCAGGCTGCACGAGAAGCTGTTCTACCGGCCGCTCCTCGACGCCGTCGCGCAGCTCGCGCCCGGCGAGATCCGGCTCTCCACGGACGCCGCGCGGGAGCGGCTCGTGGCGCTCGGGTACAACGATCCGGCGGCCGCGCTCAGGCATCTGGAGGCGCTCGCCTCCGGGGTCAGCCGCAAGGCCGCGATCCAGCGCACCCTGCTGCCCGTCCTGCTCGGCTGGTTCGCCGACTCCGCCGATCCGGACGCGGGTCTGCTGGGCTTCCGCAAGGTGTCGGACGCGCTCGGCAAGACGCCCTGGTACCTGCGGCTGCTACGGGACGAGGGCGCCGCCGCCGAGAACCTCGCCCGGGTCCTGTCCGCGGGCCGGCTCGCCCCCGATCTGCTGATGCGCGCTCCCGAGGCGGTGGCGCTGCTCGGCGACGAGCGCGGCCTCGAACCGCGCGACCACCTCCACCTGGAACAGGAGGTGCTCGCCGCCGTCGGCCGCGCGGACGGCGCCGAGATGGCGGTCGCGGCGGCCCGCGGCGTACGGCGCCGTGAGCTGTTCCGTACGGCCGCGGGCGACCTCATCCGCTCGTACGGCACCGAGGAGCACCCGGCGGAAGCGGACCCGGGAGCGCTGGTGGACCGGGTCGGCAGCGCGGTCTCCGACCTCACGGCCGCGACGCTCGCGGGCACCCTGCGTGCGGTGGTCCGCCAGGGCTGGGGCGATGAGCTGCCGACACGGTTCGCCGTCATCGGTATGGGGCGCTTCGGCGGACACGAGCTGGGATACGGCTCCGATGCCGACGTGATCTTCGTGCACGAGCCGCGCGAGGGCGTGGACGAGCACGTGGCCGCGAAGGCGGCGAACGCCGTGGTCGCCGAGATGCGCCGCCTTCTGGAGATCCCCAGCCAGGACCCTCCGCTGCTCATCGACACCGATCTGCGGCCCGAGGGCAAGAACGGTCCGCTGGTACGGACCCTCAAGTCCTACGAGGCGTACTACCGGCGCTGGTCCCACGTCTGGGAGAGCCAGGCGCTGCTGCGGGCGGAGCCGGTCGCGGGCGACGAGGAGCTGGGCCGCCGCTTCATCGACATGATCAGCACGCTGCGTTATCCCGCGGAGGGGCTGGGCGAGGACGCCGTACGGGAGATCCGCCGGCTCAAGGCGCGGATGGAGATCGAGCGGATGCCGCGGGGTGCGGACCCGAATCTGCACGCCAAGCTGGGCCGCGGCGGGCTCTCGGACGTGGAGTGGACGGTGCAGCTGCTCCAGCTGCGGCACGGGTGGGCCGAGCCGGGGCTGCGCACGACCCGTACGCGCGAGGCGCTCGCGGCCGCCCGCGCCGCCGAGCTGATCTCGACGGAGGACGCGGCCGTGCTGGATGAGGCCTGGGTGCTGGCATCTCGCGTACGCAACGGCGTGATGCTCGTACGCGGGCGGGCCGGCGACACGTTTCCGTCGGACGGGCGGGAGCTGGCCGCCGTGGGGCGCTACCTCGGGTACGGGCCCGGGCTCGTGGGCGATCTGCTCGATGACTATCGGCGTACGACGCGGAGGGCTCGGGCTGTGGTGGAGGAGCTGTTTTACGGGGGGTGAGGGTGGGTGGGGGCCTTGTCGGGGGCGTATTCCGGGGTTTCCGGGGGCTCCTATTCGTCGCCCCCGGCGCCCCCGGCGCCCCCGGCGAACTACGTTCGGATGGCCTCAAACGCCGGCCGGGCTGGAGGCGCCACCACCCGCGGCAGCTGATACGGCAGCGCCCCATACCAAGCCCACACCACCATGAACCCGAAGGCCAGGCAGAGGATGCCGCCCACCGCGTCCATCCAGAAGTGGTTGGCCGTCGCGATGATCACGACCAGCGTGGCCACCGGGTAGAGCACGCCGAGGATCTTCGCCCAGGGCGCCTTGGCCAGCGCGAAGATGGTCAGGCCGCACCAGGTCGACCAGCCGATGTGCATCGAGGGCATCGCCGCGTACTGGTTGGTCATGTGCTTCAGGTCGCCCGAGGCCATCGAACCCCAGGTGTGGTGCACCAGGACCGTGTCGATGAAGTTGTGCCCGTCCATCAGACGCGGCGGGGCGAGCGGGAACAGGTAGAAGCCGACCAGGGCGACGCCGGTGGTCAGGAACAGCACCGTGCGCGTGGCCGCGTAACGGCCCGGGTGCCACCGGTACAGCCAGACGAGAACACCGATCGTGACGATGAAATGCAGCGTCGCGTAGTAGTAGTTCATGCCCACGATGAGCCATGTCACCGAGTTCACCGCGTGGTTGAAGGCCTCTTCGAAACCGAGACCGATCGCGTGCTCGGCGCGCCAGATCCAGTCGGCGTTGCGCATCGCTTCCGACTTCTGCTCGGGCACGGCATTGCGTACCAGCGAGTAGAGCCAGTAGCTCACACCGATCAGTGCGAGCTCGATCCAGATACGCGGGCGCCGCGGCCGACGAAGCCGCTGCCACAACGTCCTCTCTGTGGCGGTCTGTCGACCCGCTTCATCCCCCTTGGGTGGCGCCGCGGCGGCCTCCGGGCCGTTCCGTGTCCTCACAGTCGTGTCACCCATGGGAGAAGAGTCTGCCAGATACCCACACCCACCTGATCATCCCTTGGTCGGGTCTTGTACGCATCCAATCCATCCTGTGGAGGACCCGACGCCTAGGGGACCTGGGGCGGTTCCCCCTGAGGGTCAGCGTGTCTACTGCGACAGACGCAGAGAACATGGTCAGCGCGGCGCCGAAGCCGTTGAACCGCGAACCACCAGCTCAGGCATGAACACGAACTCGCTGTGCGGTGCCGGCGTTCCGTCGATCTCTTCCAGCAGGGCCCGCACGGCGGCCTGTCCCATCGCGGGCACGGGCTGCCGGATGGTGGTCAGCGGTGGGTCCGTGAACGCGATCAGCGGGGAGTCGTCGAAGCCCACGACGGAGACCTGGCGCGGCACGCTCAGGCCCCGGTGGCGGGCGGTGCGGATCGCGCCGAGCGCCATCATGTCGCTCGCGCACACGATCGCCGTGCAGTCGCGGTCCAGGAGCGCGGAGGCCGCGGCCTGGCCGCCTTCGAGGGTGTAGAGCGAGTGCTGTACGTACAGCTGCGCCTCGTCCTCGCTCAGGCCCAGGCGCTCGCGCATCGCGCCGAGGAAGCCCTCTATCTTGCGCTGTACGGGCACGAAGCGCTTCGGGCCGAGCGCGAGCCCGATCCGGCGGTGGCCGAGCGCGCACAGGTGCGTGACGGCGAGATCCATCGCGGCCCGGTCGTCGGGGGAGACGAACGGTGCCTTCACATGCGGGGAGAAACCGTTGATCAGGACGTGCGGGACGCCCTTGGCGCGCAGCTGGTCGTAACGCTGCGTATCGGCCGTGGTGTCCGCGTGCAGACCCGAGACGAAGATGATGCCGCTGACCCCGCGGGCCACGAGCATCTCGGTCAGCTCGTCCTCGGTGGAGCCGCCCGGCGTCTGCGTGGCGAGCACCGGGGTGTAGCCCTGACGCGTCAGGGCCTGCCCGATGACCTGCGCGAAGGCCGGGAAGATCGGGTTGTCCAGCTCGGGGATGATCAGGCCGACGAGGCCCTCGCTGCGTTGCTTGAGCCGGACCGGCCGCTCGTACCCGAGCACGTCGAGCGCGGCAAGGACGGACTCACGGGTGGTTGCGGCCACGCCGGGCTTGCCGTTGAGCACGCGGCTGACTGTGGCTTCGCTGACCCCCGCCTGGGCTGCGATGTCGGCAAGCCGTGCGGTCACGGCACGGACCTTACCGTTCAGGGCCCTGATTGCCCACCGAGTGGGTGGACCCGGCTGCGGAGAGTGGTCGCCCTGCCGGGCATGCGCTCTTGCAAGGTCTTGCAGGCGCACGGAACGTCCCTTGCAAGTCCGTACACCCAAGGCGCACAGGGCCTGTGCAGCTATGCAAGGAAACGTGAAGGTAACGATCCGCATCTCTTGCAGAAAGTTTCGGCAAGGTTTTTCCAGAAGCTTTCAGGCTTGTTACGTTCCTGCCCGAACCCAGGGCCGCGCAGGGGCGGTCGGGGATGGGGCACTTGAAGGAGTACTCATGCGGCGTGGCATATCGGCCACCGCGCTTGTCGCGGCAATCGCACTGGCGGCGACGGCGTGCGGCGGGGACGACGGCGGGGACAAGGGCGGCAAGAGCGCCGGCGGTGAACTCTCCGGCACGGTGACCTTCTGGGACACGTCCAACGACGCCGAGAAGGCCACGTACAAGGAGCTCGCCGAGGGCTTCGAGAAGCTGCACCCGAAGGTCGACGTCAAGGTCGTCACGGTGCCGTTCGGCGAGGCCAACGCCAAGTTCAAGAACGCCGCGGGCGGCAACTCCGGTGCCCCCGACGTGATGCGCACCGAGGTCGCCTGGGTCGCGGACTTCGCCAACCTCGGCTACCTCGCCCCGCTGGACGGCACCGCGGCGCTGGACAATGAGGGCGACTACCTCGAACAGGCCGCCGCCTCCACGAAGTTCAACGACAAGACGTACGCGGCGCCGCAGACCATCGACACCCTCGCGCTCTTCTACAACAAGAAGATGCTCAAGGACGCCGGCGTCGAGGTCCCCACCTCCGTCGAGGAGGTCAAGGCCGCCGCCGAGAAGATCAAGGACAAGAGCGGCAAGACCGGTCTCTACCTGCGCGGCGACGACCCGTACTTCTACCTCCCGTACCTCTACGGCGAGGGCGGTGACCTCCTCGACACGTCGAAGAAGGAGATCACCGTCGACGACGAGCCGGGCGCCAAGGCCTTCGCCGTGATGAAGGACCTGGTCGACTCCAAGGCCGCGATCACCGACGCGTCCGACGGCTACAACAACCAGCTGAACGCCTTCAAGGACGGCGAGGTGGCCATGGCCGTCGACGGTCCCTGGTCGATCGAAGGCGCCCTGGCCGGCAAGCAGTTCAAGGACGCCAAGGACAACCTCGGTGTCGCTCCGGTCCCGGCCGGCTCGGCCCGCGCGGCCTCCCCGCAGGGCGGCTGGAACCTCTCGGTGTACGCCGGGTCCAAGAACCTTGACGCCTCCTACGAGTTCGTGAAGTACATGAGCTCCGCGAAGGTGCAGCAGCAGACCACCGAGAAGCTGAGCCTGCTGCCGACCCGCAAGTCGGTGTACGAGGTGCAGTCCGTCAAGGACAACCAGATGGTCCAGTTCTTCAAGCCGGCCGTCGACAAGTCCGTGCAGCGGCCCTGGATCGCCGAGGCCAACGCCCTGTTCGAGCCGATCCGGCTCCAGATGCAGCAGGTGCTCAGCGGCAAGTCCTCGCCCGAGGCGGGTGCCAAGGGTGTCGGTGAGGCGTACAAGAAGCTCCTGAAGGACTACAAGTAGCCGTGACGGTGCTCACTGAGAAGAAGGCGCCGGCCGCCGAGGAAGTGACGAAGGCGGCCGGCCGGCCCCAGGGCCGTATACGACGCGCGCTGTCCACGCACTGGTACGCGTGGGCCATGGTCGCCCCGGTCGTCGCGGTGATCGGCGTGATCATCGGCTGGCCGCTGATCCGCGGCGTCTACCTGTCGACGACGAACGCCAACGAGGCGAACGTCGAGCGCACGATCGGCGTCAACCACATCCCGGCGACGTACGAGTCGGTGGGCCTGGAGAACTACACGGCGATCCTGTCGGACGGTGTCTTCTGGGACCGGCTGATCTGGACCCTCGTGTGGACGGTGTCCTGTGTGACGCTCTCGTTCACGCTCGGCCTCGCGCTCGCCGTGATGCTCAACCGGAAGCTGAAGGGCCGCACCTTCTACCGGATGGCGCTCATCCTGCCGTGGGCGGTGCCCGCCTTCGTCTCGGTGTTCACCTGGCGCCTGCTGTTCAACGAGAAGAACGGACTGTTCAACTCGCTGCTGGCCGGCGGCGGTATCGACGCCATTCCGTGGCTCAACGACCCGACCTGGGCGAAGCTTTCGGTGATCGCGGTCAATGTGTGGCTCGGTGTGCCGTTCATGCTGATCGCCATGCTCGGCGGACTGCAGTCGATCCCGGCCGATCTGTACGAGGCCGCCGAGATGGACGGCGCGAACGCCTGGCAGCGCTTCAGGCACATCACCCTGCCGGGGCTCAAGCCGGTCAGCTCCACCGTCGTCCTGATCAGCGGCATCTGGACGTTCAACATGTTCCCGGTGATCTTCCTGCTCACCCGGGGCGGTCCCGGTGACGCGACGGAGATCCTCGTGACGTACGCCTACCGGCTCTCCTTCGTCGTCAGCCCCCGCGACTTCGCGGGCTCCGCGGCCTGGGGTGTGCTCATCCTCGTGCTGCTCTCGCTCTTCGCGGTGGTCTACCGCCGTGCGCTCCGCAAGCAGGGAGATGTCTGGTGAGCACCAGCACCGCAACAAGGAAACCTCGCGCGCGCGGCGAGAGGGGGCCGCTCGCCTCCTTCGGGCTGCACGCCACCCTCGTCCTCGCGAGCGTCATCGCGGTCTTCCCGCCGCTGTGGCTGCTCGTCACCTCGCTCAAGCCGAAGGACGAGGCGTTCACGACCGATCTGGTCAAGGACTTCACGTTCTCCAACTACTCGCACGTCCTAGGCGAGACGGAGTTCCTCACCTGGCTCGGCAACTCGCTGATCGTGGTGGGTC
The DNA here is from genome assembly GCF_040300965.1 of Streptomyces mesophilus. Lineage (GTDB taxonomy): Bacteria > Actinomycetota > Actinomycetes > Streptomycetales > Streptomycetaceae > Streptomyces > Streptomyces mesophilus_A. Next base: position 16,815 of record NZ_JBEPEW010000087.1, read on the forward strand.
TGACCACCGTCATCGGTGTCTTCATCTCCGCCACCACCGGGTATGCGGTCAGCCGCTTCAAGTTCCCCGGGATGCGGCCCCTGATGTGGCTGCTGCTCATCACGCAGATGTTCCCGGTCGCCGTCCTGATCGTGCCGCTGTACAACCTGCTCGCCACGCTGGGTCTGCTGAACCAGCCGGTGGGTCTGGTGATCACGTATCTGACGATCGCGATCCCGTTCTGCGCCTGGATGATGAAGGGCTACTTCGACACCATCCCGGTGGAGATCGACGAGGCCGGACGGGTCGACGGGCTCAACCCCTTCGGTACGTTCTGGCGGCTCATCCTGCCGCTCGCGAAGCCCGGTCTCGCGGTCACCGGTTTCTACAGCTTCATCACCGGCTGGGCCGAAGTCGCGTACGCCTCCGCGTTCATGACCGGCGAGGAGAACCTCACTCTCGCGGGCGGACTGCAGACCTTCGTCAACCAGTACACGAGCGACTGGGGTTCGCTCACCGCGTCGGCCGTCATCGTCGCCGTACCCGCAGCGGTGATCTTCGGTTTCGCGCAGCGCCATCTGGTGGCCGGTCTGACCGCCGGGGCGACCAAGTCCTGATAGAGCTGTCCGTCCGCAGTTGTCCGCACTTTGTACGTTGAACCACTCACTTTCAGGGATGACATGACTCAGCACACCGCTGACTGGTGGCGCGATGCCGTGATCTACCAGGTCTATCCGCGCAGTTTCGCCGATGCCAACGGGGACGGCATGGGCGATCTCGAGGGGGTACGGAGCCGGCTGCCGTATCTGCGCGAACTCGGCGTCGACGCGGTCTGGCTCTCCCCGTTCTACGCGTCCCCGCAGGCCGACGCCGGCTACGACGTGGCCGACTACCGTGCCGTGGACCCGATGTTCGGCACGGTCGAGCACGCCGAGGCGCTCATCCGCGACGCGCACGAGCTGGACCTGCGCATCATCGTGGACGTCGTACCGAACCACTCCTCGGACCAGCACGAGTGGTTCAAGCGTGCGGTGAAGGAAGGCCCGGACTCGCCACTGCGCGGGCGCTACCACTTCAGGGCCGGGCGGGGCACGGACGGCGAACTGCCGCCCAACGACTGGGAGTCCATCTTCGGCGGGCCCGCCTGGACCCGTACGACGAACCCGGACGGCAGCCCGGGCGAGTGGTATCTGCACCTGTTCGCGCCCGAGCAGCCCGACTTCAACTGGGACCACCCGGCGGTCGCCGACGAGTTCCGGTCGATCCTGCGCTTCTGGCTGGACCTCGGTGTCGACGGCTTCCGCGTGGACGTGGCGCACGGCCTGGTGAAGGCGGACGGGCTGCCCGACATCGGCGGCCGCGACCAGCTCAAGCTGCTGGGCAACGCCGCGATGCCGTTCTTCGACCAGGACGGGGTGCACGAGATCTACCGCTCGTGGCGCCGCGTCCTCGACGAGTACCCGGGGGAGCGGATCGCGGTCGCCGAGGCGTGGACGCCGACCGTGGACCGTACAGCGCTGTACGTCCGCCCGGACGAACTGCACCAGGCGTTCAACTTCCAGTACCTGGCGACCTATTGGGACGCCGCCGCACTGCGCGAGGTCATCGACACCTCCCTCGCGGCGATGCGGCCGGTCGGCGCGCCCGCGACCTGGGTCCTGTCGAACCACGACGTCACCCGGCACGCGACGAGGTTCGCCAATCCGGCGGGCCTGGGTACGCAGTTGCGCACGCCGGGCGACCGCGAGCTCGGTCTGCGCCGGGCGCACGCGGCCACGCTCCTGATGCTGGCGCTGCCCGGTTCCGCGTACGTCTACCAGGGCGAGGAGCTCGGGCTCCCCGACGTCACCGACCTGCCGGACGAGGCCCGTCAGGACCCGTCGTTCTTCCGCGCGGCCGGCCAGGACGGCTTCCGCGACGGCTGCCGGGTGCCCATCCCGTGGACGCGGGACGGGAGTTCGTACGGGTTCGGGGCCGGCGGGAGCTGGCTGCCGCAGCCTTCACAGTGGGCGGAGCTGAGCGTCGAGGCGCAGAGCGGCGACGAGGGCTCGACGCTCGAGCTGTACCGGGGCGCTCTGGCGCTGCGACGCTCCCACCCGGGGCTTGGTGCGGGGGAGTCCGTTCAGTGGCTTCCGGCGCCCGAAGGGGTGCTGGCGTTCGCGCGCGAGGGCGGCTTCGTCTGTACCGCGAACACGACCGGTGAGCCGGTGCGGATCCCCACGCCCGGGCAGGCGCTCCTGTCCAGCGGCACGGTGCTCTTCAACGATCAGTCCGTCGAGCTGCCCGCGGACACCACCGTCTGGTGGCAGACGTGACGATTCCCGCGTCGCGGGGTGCCGTATCCGGGGGGAACGGCACCCCGCGGCTGGCCGACATAGCCGCGCAGGCCTCCGTCAGCGAGGCCACCGCGAGCCGAGTGCTCAACGGCAAGCCGGGTGTGGCGAGTTCGACGCGGCGCCGCGTGCTCGCCGCGCTCGACGTGCTCGGCTATGAGCGGCCCGTACGGCTCAAGCAGCGCAGCGCGGGGCTCATCGGTCTGGTGATCCCCGAGCTGTCCAACCCGATCTTCCCGGCCTTCGCCCAGGTCATCGAGCAGACCCTGGCCGGGCACGGCTACACCCCGGTCCTGTGCACCCAGACCCCGGGCGGCGCGACCGAGGACGAGCTGGTCGAGCAGCTGGAGCAGCGCGGGGTCAACGGCATCGTGTTCCTGTCCGGACTGCACGCCGACACCACCGCGGACCCGGCGCGCTATGCCGAACTCACCGGGCGCGGTGTGCCGTTCGTGCTCGTCAACGGGTACCACCCGCAGATCCACGCCCCGTTCGTCTCACCCGACGACCACACGGCGGCGCGGATGGCCGTACGGCACCTCGCCGACCTCGGCCATGAGCGCATCGGGCTCGCGGTCGGGCCGACCCGCTATGTGCCGGCCGGACGCAAGACCGAGGGATTCCTCGCCGCGATGCACGCGATCCTCGGCGTGCCGCGCGCCGAGGCCGAACTCGCCGTCCAGTCCACCCTGTTCACCGTCGAGGGCGGACAGGCCGCCGCCGGGATGCTGCTCGACCAGGGCTGCACCGGCATCGTCTGCGCCAGCGACCTGATGGCGCTGGGCGCGGTGCGCGCGGCCCGGCAGCGCGGCCTCGACGTCCCTCGGGACGTCTCCGTCGTCGGCTACGACGACTCGCCCCTGATCGCCTTCACCGACCCACCGCTGACGACCGTGCGCCAGCCCGTGCAGGCCATGGCCGCGGCGGCGGTGGGTGCGCTGATCGAGGAGATCCACGGAAATCCCGTGCAGCGCACCGAGTTCGTGTTCCAGCCCGAGCTCGTCGTGCGAGGGTCCACGGCCCAAGTGCGGCGTTGAGCAAGACCGTTCCCCCCACCGCCGTACGAGGGTGAGCCGCCTCCGTACGGCGTTCTGCAAGGCCAGCACAGTCACCGGATCCACCCCCTCAGAGCCGGAGGACCCATGACCCGCAGCAGATCCCTCATCGCCACACTTGTCGTGGGCGCGTCACTTTCGGGCGCGTCGCTCCTCATGCCGACCGCCCAGGCCGCGCCCCCCGGCGACAAGGACGTCACCGCCGTCCTCTTCGAGTGGCGCTTCGACTCCGTCGCCCGTGAATGCACGAACAGGCTCGGACCCGCCGGATACGGATACGTCCAGGTCTCCCCGCCGCAGGAGCACATCCAGGGCGGCCAGTGGTGGACCTCGTACCAGCCCGTCAGCTACAAGATCGCCGGACGGCTCGGCGACCGCACCGCCTTCAAGAACATGGTCGACACCTGCCACGCGGCGGGCGTCAAGGTCGTCGCCGACGCGGTGATCAACCACATGGCGGCCGGTGACGGCACGGGCACGGGCGGCACGAACTACACCAAGTACACGTACCCGGGCGTCTATTCGGGCGCCGACATGGACGACTGCCGCTCGCACATCAACAATTACGGCGACCGCAGCAACGTCCAGAACTGTGAGCTCGTCGGCCTCGCCGACCTGGACACCGGCGAGGAGTACGTGCGCGGCCGGATCGCCGCGTATCTCAACGACCTGCTCTCGCTCGGCGTCGACGGCTTCCGTGTCGACGCCGCCAAGCACATGCCGGCCGGTGACCTCGCGAACATCAAGTCACGTCTGAGCAACTCGGGCGTGTACTGGAAGCAGGAAGCGATCTTCGGTGCGGGCGAGGCGGTCTCGCCGGGCGAGTACCTCGGCAACGGCGACGTGCAGGAGTTCCGGTACGCCCGCGACCTCAAGCGGGTCTTCCAGAACGAGAACCTCGCGTATCTGAAGAACTACGGCGAGGGCTGGGGCTATATGCAGTCCGGCAAATCCGCCGTGTTCGTCGACAACCACGACACCGAGCGCGGCGGTGACACCCTCAGCTACAAGAACGGCGCCGACTACACCCTCGCCAACGTCTTCATGCTGGCCTGGCCGTACGGCTCCCCGGACGTCCACTCCGGCTACGAGTACACCGACCGGGACGCCGGACCGCCCAACGGTGGGACGGTGAACGCCTGTTGGCAGGGCGGCTGGAAGTGCCAGCACGCCTGGCCCGAGATCGAGTCGATGGTCGCCCTGCGCAACACCGCACGCGGACAGGCCGTCACCGACTGGTGGGACAACGGCGGCGACCAGATCGCGTTCGGCCGCGGCGCCAAGGCGTACGTGGCGATCAACCACGAATCCGCCGGGCTCACCCGCACCTTCCAGACCTCGCTGCCGGCCGGTGACTACTGCGATGTGCAGAGCGACCGTACGGTCAGCGTGAACGGGTCCGGCCAGTTCACGGCCACGCTCCCCGCCCAGACGGCCCTCGCGCTGCACGCCAACGCCCGCAGCTGCTGACCGTCTTCCCTTACCGCCGCCCTGCGCCCAGCCCATCCTGCCCCGCGGCCGCGCAGGGCGGCACCTCCCTCACCGCCACTTCCGTGGCACCCATCCGCCACGTCCGTGGCACCACCTTCCCGTACTGCTTCCGGATCGAAGGAGACCTCGTCGTGCCCCGTACGCGAAGAACGGCCGCGGTGCTCACGGCCGCCCTGCTCGCGGCGCTCGTCCCCGCCGTCCCCGCGGCGGCCGCGCCCCCGCCGCCACCCCCGTCGGACGCGAAGCTCGCCGCCCAGCCGGCCCGGCACGATCTGACCCGCGAGCAGTTCTACTTCGTCCTGCCCGACCGGTTCGCCAACGGCGAGACGGGCAACGACAAGGGCGGTCTGACCGGCTCGCGCCTTCAGACCGGCTTCGACCCCGCCGACAAGGGCTTCTACCAGGGCGGCGACCTCAAGGGCCTCACCGACAGGCTCGACTACATCAAGGGCCTGGGCACCACGGCCCTGTGGATGGCGCCGATCTTCAAGAACAAGCCGGTCCAGGGCACCGGCAAGGACGCCTCGGCCGGCTACCACGGCTACTGGATCACCGACTTCACCCAGGTCGACCCGCACTTCGGCACCAACGCCGACCTGGAGCGGCTGATCGACAAGGCCCATGCCAAGGGCATCAAGGTCTTCTTCGACGTCATCACCAACCACACGGCCGACGTGGTCTCGTACGAGGAGAAGTCCTACGACTACCTCTCCAAGGGCGCCTTCCCGTATCTGACGAAGGACGGGAAGCCCTTCGATGACGCGGACTACGCGGACGGGTCCGCCAAGTTCCCCGCGGTGAACGGGAGTTCCTTCCCGCGCACCCCGGTTGTGGCCCCGGCCGAGAAGGATCTGAAGGTCCCGTCCTGGCTCAACGACCCGCTGATGTACCACAACCGCGGCGACTCGACCTTCGCCGGCGAGTCCTCCACGTACGGCGACTTCTCCGGCCTCGACGACCTGTGGACCGAGCGTCCCGAGGTCGTACGCGGCATGGAGAAGATCTACGAGAAGTGGGTCCGCGACTTCGGCATCGACGGCTTCCGTATCGACACGGTCAAGCACGTCAACACCGAGTTCTGGACCCAGTGGGCGACCGCGCTCGACGCGTACGCGGCCAAGCGGGGCCGCGAGGACTTCTTCATGTTCGGTGAGGTGTACTCCGCCGATACGGACATCACTTCGCCGTACGTCACCGACGGGCGGCTCGACTCGACGCTTGACTTCCCGTTCCAGGACGCGGCCCGCGCGTACGCCGCTCAGGGCGGTTCGGCCGAGCGGCTCGCGAAGGTCTTCGGCGACGACTACAAGTACACGACCGACAAGGCCAACGCCTACGAGCAGGTGTCCTTCCTCGGCAACCACGACATGGGCCGCTTCGGCACCTTCCTCAAGCAGGACCGGCCGAAGGCCTCGGACGCCGAACTGCTCGACCGCTACGAGCTGGCCAACGAGCTGATGTTCCTCGGCCGCGGCAACCCGGTGGTCTACTACGGCGACGAGCAGGGCTTCACCGGCGCAGGCGGCGACAAGGACGCCCGCCAGACGCTGTTCGCGTCGAAGACCGCCGACTATCTCGACGACGACCAGCTCGGCACCGACCGCACCCACGCGAAGGACGCGTACGACACCGGCCACCCCCTGTACCGGCAGATCGCCGAGCTGTCCGCCCTGCGCAAGGCGCACCCGGCGCTCGCGGACGGCATCCAGGAGGAGCGGTACACGGAAGGTTCCGTCCACGCCTTCTCCCGTACGGACGCGAAGAGTCGCACCGAGTACGTGGTGGCCGCGAACAACGCCCAGGAGCCGCGCACGGTCGAGATCCCGACCGGCTCGCAGAACATGAACTTCCGTGCGGTGTACGGGAGCAAGGCCTCGGTCCGCAGCGGCGAGGACCGGAAGATCAAGGTCGAGATCCCCGCGCTTTCATCGGTGGTCCTGAAGGCCGACAAGGCCCTCGCCACCCCGGACGCCGAGCCGTCCGTGGAGCTCCAGGCCCCGCCCGCCGGGTCCACGGGGCGCGTCGAGCTCACCGCCGACGTACGCGGCGGCGGCCTGAACCGGGTCGTCTTCGCCGCCCAGACCGGCAACGGCAAGTGGCGGACGCTCGGCTCCGCCGACCACGCCCCGTACAAGGTCACCCACCGCATCGACGCCGAGCGCGCCGGAACCTCCGTGCGCTACAAGGCCGTTGTGATCGATTCGCGTGGCCGTACGGCGAGCGACCGCGCCGAGACCGTCTCCGGGGCCCCGGTGGTCGAGCAGCCGCCGAGCGCGGTCGAGCGCGAGTACGCGGTCGTCCACTACAAGCGCACCGATGGCGACTACGAAGGCTGGGCCATCAAGTCCGGTGAGCAGCAAGCCCCGTTCACGGGTCGTGACGCGTACGGAGCCTTCGCCTGGTTGAAGCTCGACGAGGGGGCCGCGGAGGTCTCGTACACCGTCGAGAAGAACGGGGCCGCCGACGGCCCGCAGCGCACCGTCCCGCTCGCCACCACCGGCGAGGTCTGGGTCGAGCAGGGCAAGGACGCGCAGGCGACGAGCGCGCCCGAGGGTGCGTATCCGCCGCAGGACAAGACCAAGGCCGTACTGCACTACCAGCGGGCCGACGGGAACTACGACGGCTGGGGGCTGCACACCTGGACCGGCGCCAAGGACCCGACCGACTGGTCCAAGCCCCTTCTGCCCGCCCGGATGGATTCCTATGGTGCGGTCTATGAGGTACCGCTCGCGGACGGGGCCACGTCGCTCAGCTACATCCTGCACAAGGGCGATGAGAAGGACCTGCCGTCCGACCAGTCCCTGGACCTCGCGGCCAACGGCCATGAGGTCTGGATGATGGGCGGCAAGGAGAAGTACCTGCTGCCGCAGCCGAAGGCCGCCGAGGTCGACTACGGCAAGGCCGAGGCCGTGTGGATCGACCGGGACACGGTGGTGTGGAACGGCGCCAAGTCACCCGTTTCCGCACAGCTGTTGTACGCGCGGGACGGCGATCTGGACGACGCGAAGTGGCTGCGGCTCGGCAAGGCGGAGCTCACCGAGGCCCAGCAGAAGAAGTTCCCGCATCTGGCCGCCAAGCAGGCCTGGTCCGTCGACCCGCGCGACCGCGACCGGGTGCGCGAGGCGCTGCGCGGGCGGGTGGTCGCCACCCAGCGGGCGGCGAACGGCGCGATCGTCGCCGGATCGGGTGTCCAACTGGCCGGTGTCCTCGACGACTTGTACGACGCCACGAAAGCCGAGCTCGGCCCGGTCTTCGACGCCAAGGGAACGCCCACGCTGAGCGTCTGGGCACCCACCGCACAGACCGTCGCCCTCGACCTCGACGGGCGTGAGGTGCCGATGCGCCGCGACGACGCCACCGGTGTGTGGTCCGTCAAGGGTGCGAAGTCCTGGACGGGCAGCCCGTACCGCTACGTGGTGAAGGTCTGGGCGCCCAGCGTCCAGAAAGTCGTCACCAACGAGGTCACCGACCCGTACTCGCTGGCCCTGACCGCCGACTCCGAGCGCTCCCTGGTCGCGGACCTGCGCGCCAAGTCCCTTGCCCCGCAAGGCTGGTCGGGTCTGAAGAAGCCCGAGGCCGTCGCGCCGGGCCAGGCGCACATCCAGGAGCTGCATGTCCGTGACTTCTCCGTCGCGGACACCACCGCCCGCCACCAGGGCAAGTACAAGGCGTTCACCGAGAAGAACAGCAAGGGCTCACGCCACCTGCGCGAGCTCGCCGAGGCCGGCACGAACTACGTGCACCTCCTGCCCGCCTTCGACATCGCCACGATCCCCGAGCGGGACCAGGCGACGGTCGACTGCGACCTGGCCTCGTACGCCCCCGACTCCGACAAGCAGCAGGAGTGCGTGGCGAAGGCCGCCGCGAAGGACGCGTACAACTGGGGCTACGACCCTTACCACTTCACCGTCCCCGAGGGCTCCTACGCCACCGACCCGGACGGCACCCGGCGCACCGTCGAGTTCCGCGAGATGGTCAAGGCGCTGAACGAGGACGGCCTGAGGGTCGTCATGGACGTGGTCTACAACCACACCACCACCAGCGGCCAGGCGAAGACCTCCGTCCTCGACAAGATCGTGCCCGGCTACTACCACCGCCTCCTCGACGACGGCTCGGTGGCCACCTCCACCTGCTGCGCCAACACCGCGCCCGAGAACGCCATGATGGGCAAGCTCGTCGTCGACTCGATCGTGACCTGGGCCCGCGAGTACAAGGTCGACGGCTTCCGCTTCGACCTGATGGGCCACCACCCGAAGGCCAACATCCTCGCCGTACGCAAGGCGCTCGACGCGCTCACCGTCGAGAAGGACGGCGTCGACGGCAAGAGCATCCTGCTGTACGGCGAGGGCTGGAACTTCGGCGAGATGGCCGACGACGCCCGCTTCGAGCAGGCCACGCAGCAGAACATGGCCGGCACGGGCATCGCCACCTTCTCCGACCGCGCCCGTGACGCGGTACGCGGCGGCGGACCCTTCGACGAGGACCCTCGGGTCCAGGGCTTCGGCTCGGGCCTCTACACCGAGCCCAACTCCTCGCCCGCGAACGGCACCGAGGCCGAGCAGAAGGAGCGGCTCCTGCACTACCAGGACCTCCTGAAGGTCGGCCTCACCGGCAACCTCGCCGGCTACACCTTCACCGACAGCAGCGGCCGCAAGGTCAAGGGCTCCGAGGTCGACTACAACGGCGCGCCCGCCGGCTACGCGGCCACCCCCGCCGACGCACTCGCCTATGTCGACGCCCACGACAACGAGACCCTCTTCGACGCCCTCGCCTACAAGCTGCCGCCGACGGTGAGCGCCGACGACCGGGCCCGTATGCAGGTGCTCTCGATGGCGACGGCGGCCCTGTCCCAAGGGCCTTCGCTCTCCCAGGCCGGCACCGATCTGCTGCGCTCCAAGTCCCTCGACCGCAACTCGTACGAGAGCGGTGACTGGTTCAACGCCATCCACTGGGACTGCCGGGCCGGCAACGGCTTCGGGCGAGGGCTGCCCATGGCCGCAGACAACAAGGACAAGTGGCCTTACGCCAAGCCCCTGTTGACCTCCGTACCCGCCGTGAAGTGCCCGCAGATCGAGGGTGCGTCGGCGGCCTACCGGGACCTGCTGAGAATCCGTACGACAGAGAGCGCATTCGCGCTCGGCGGTCTCGACGAGGTCCAGCGCGAACTGTCGTTCCCGCTGTCAGGTGAGCGAGAGACCCCCGGAGTCGTCACCATGCGGCTCGGCGGACTCGTGGTCATCTTCAACGCGACACCCGAGCTGCAGAAGCAGCAGGTCGACGAGGTCGCGGGCACCCGCTACACGCTGCATCGAATTCAAGCCAGGGGAAGTGATCGTACCGTCAAGTCCGCCGCGTACGAGGTGAGTTCCGGGACGTTCGCCGTTCCGGGGCGGACGGTGGCCGTCTTCGCCCCCGGGGATTGAGAGGAGCGCTAACTTGGGGGCGCGGGCCACCACCGACGCTCGGCCCGCGCCCTCACCCCCGGAAGGGGGATGCATGAACCTGACGGAAGGCAGCCCGGAACCCGCAGAGGACACGACCGTCCTCGTCGTCGACGACGCACCGGCCAGCCGGTACGCCATAGGAGCCGCACTGCGCAGGGCCGGACACCAAGTGGTGCCCGCGGCCAGCGCCGGCGAGGCGCTGATCGAGCTGGACACGCTGCAGCGCGCCGGCGCCCTGCCGGATGTGGCCCTCGTCGACATCGGGCTGCCGGACATGAGCGGATACGACCTGTGCCGCCGTATCAAAGAAGTCCCCCTCACCGCCGGTATCCCGGTGGTGCACTTCTCGGCCAAACCCGTGGGACCCGGGGACCGCACCCGGGGCCTGGACGCGGGCGCCGACGCCTACTTCACCGTGCCCGCCGAACCGGAGGAGATCCAGGCCGTCGTACGGGCCGCCGTGCGCGGCGCACGGTTCCGTACCACCGCCGAGGCCAAGGCGGGGCGGCTCTCACTGCTCGCCGAGGCCGTGCTCGCCGTACAGGCCGCGCGCTGCCCGCAGGAGCTGGCCACGGCCGCGGCGGCCGGGGCGGCCCGGATCAGCGGGGGCCCCGCGGTGGCTTTCGTATCGGGACCTGACGGCGAACTGATGGTCGGCACCTCACGACGGCGGGCCTCCACCGCGCTGCCCGACACCAGCGCCGCCGAAGAAGTGGTGCGGCTCAGCGAGCGGCTGATGGCGGGCCGTTCGGGGGTGCAGTCCACCGTCGTGCCCAGCCCGATGTGGCCGCCCGGCTACTTCCGCGCGGGCCGGTCCGAGCCGGCCCGTCTGATGGTGGCCTGCGGCAGCGACACCCGCCCACCGGTCTGCGTGGCCGTGCCGGCCTGCGCGGTCGGGGGCGGCGGCGCGGGCGACGAGAGCGGACGGCTGCTCGGCCGCCTCGTGCACGCGGCCGCGCTCGCCGCCGAACCGCTGCTCATGTACGAGGTCGAGCGGCATATCGCGCTCACCCTGCAGCACAGCTTCCTGCCGAAACGGCTGCCCGAGATGCCGGGCACCGAGGTGGTGGTGCGCTATGTGCCGGCCTCACGTCACACCGAGATCGGCGGTGACTTCTACGCGGCGATCGCGACCCCCGACGGGGTCCTCGTGGGGGTGGGCGACGTCGTCGGGCACTCCCTCGACGCGGCCACCGTGATGGTCGAGATCCGCCACGCGCTGCGGGCCTACTGCGTCGACGAGAGCGACCCCCGGGTGCTCGTCGAACGGCTCGACCGGATGCTCCAGCTCTACCACCCGCAGGCCACGGCCACGGTCTGCCTGGCTCTGATCGAACCCGCCACCGGCCGCACCCGGATCGCCAACGCGGGCCATATCCCGCCCCTGATCATCGGGGACGGTGACGCCCGCTACTGCGGGGCGAGCGGGCCGCTGCTCGGCATCGGGCTCGACCACCCGGAGCCCACCGAGCTCAAGATCACCGAGGGCGAGCGGCTGCTGATGGTGACGGACGGCCTGATCGAGACCCGCGGCATCGACCTCGGCGTCTCCCTGGAGCACCTCCGCCAGATCGCCGCCGAAGCCTCCGCCGACCTCGGGGTGCTGTGCGACACCCTGCTCAGCTGCTTCGGCCACGAAAGGGCGGACGACATCGCGCTGTTGGCACTGCGGCTCGCAAAAGAGCCGGGCGTCGCCGGTTAGGAGAGCCGCAGCTCCATGAGCGTCACCCCGTACTTGCTGCCGCCCGCGCCCTCCTTGAACGGCTGCTCGCCGACGACCGTGTACCCGGCGCGCTCGTAGTACGTCCGCAGCCGCGGGTTCGAGGACACACAGTCCAGGCGGCACAGAGCGCGGCCCTGCGCGGCGACCCGCTGCTCGGCGTGGGTGAGCAGCGCGCGCCCGGTGCCTGCCGGGGCGCTGCGGGCGGTCATCAGACGGTGCACGTATCCGGCGACCGGCGGCTGCTCGCCCCAGGCCGGTTCGTCCTCCCACCACAGTTCGTACGCACCGGCCACCTCGCCCTGCGCGTACGCGATCCAGACCTCGCCCTCCTTGATCCGCAGCCGGAAGTGGTCCTCGCTCTTCTCGCCCGGCTTCCACTGGTCGATCCCGCTCTCCCGCATCCAGCGCGCTGCGCCGTCGTACAGGCCCACGAGGGTGGCGAGATCGGCGGGGTCGTCGGTGGCCTGGCGGAACTCCAGGTGGTTCGCGATCATGTGCTCAGTATGCAGACGGCTCCGTGGGACCGAAGCGGGCGGCCGTAGGCTCGAGGGGCCAGCACCCGCGAGCGAACCCGGAGCGCGCCCATGCCCCAGATCACCGTCGACCACCCCGCCCACTTCTCCGCCTCCTTCGACCGGCGCGGCTTCGCACTCGAGCTGCACCCGGTCGTCGTGGAGATCGCGGGCGCGAAGCTCGCCGCCTGCAAGACCCGCTTCCGCACCACCGAGGAGAACGTGATCGGCGACGAGACCGACGGCCCCGGAGTCCTGGCCATCGAGATCGCCCTGCTCGCCGGCCGTACCGACGAGGTCAAGAAGCAGCTGGCGACGGCGGTCGCCGAGCTCGCGGGCAAGTACGCGGTGGGCACGCCCGTCGCGGGCCATGTGTCCGTCGAGGTACGGGACCTGGACGCGTCCTACTCGAAGGCCTAGCTCCTGAGGCCTGTCCTGTGGATCAGGCCCTACCGCGGTGCCAGCGCCACGAGCCGGCCGACCAGCTCGCCGAACGGTCCGTCCGCCGGCTCGTCGGCCAGGATGCGCGTCAGGATCGCCGCCATCTCCGCGTCGTACGCGGCGCTCACCGCGGTGAGCGCCGCGAAGTCGTGCACCAGCTGCAGCTCCAGCTCGGCGCGCGGGATCCGCCGCCCGTCCAGCCAGATCAGCGCCGTCGACTCGGCGAGCGAGACCCAGGAGCGGATGACGAGTTCGAGGCGCGCGGGCGGCTCGGTGATCCCCAGGTGCCGCACGATCTGCTCGTACGCGGCCTGGCGCACCGAATCGATCAGGGCGTTGGCCGCGGAGGCGGCCTCACCGCCGAGCGTGCCGGAGACGGCGGGACCGCCGCGCATCAGCGCCGAGAAGCCGGGCCCGTGCTCGTCCACGAAGTCGAAGTAGCGGCCCATCACCCTCAGCAGCCGCGCGCCGAGCGGCCCTTCGCGCGGTTCGACGAACCGGGTCGCCAGATCCTCGGCGGCCCGCTTCAGAGCCGCCTCGTACAGGCTGAGCTTGCCGGGGAAATAGTGGTAGACGAGCGGCCGTGAGATCCCCGCGGCCGCCGCTATCTCGTCGATGGAGACCTCGTCGGGGGAGCGGTGGCTGAACAGCTCGAGGGCCACGCCGATGAGTTGCTGCCGCCGCTCCTCGACAGCCATCCTGCGGCGCACCCCGGTCGTCATACGAACACTCTAACGGGCACGTGGGTCCGCCCCTTCAGAGGTCGAGCACCAGCCGCCCGCCCCTGGCCCGTGAGACGCAGATCAGCATCGAGCCGTCGCGCTCACCGTCGGTGAGCAGCTCGTCGCGGTGGTCGATCTCCCCGGCCAGGACCCGCTGTTGGCAGGTTCCGCAGAAGCCCTGCTCGCAGGAGTACGCGGTGTCGGGCAGCTCCTTGCGTACGGCGGCCAGAACACTCTCGTCGGCGGCGACGGTCACCGTCCGTCCGCTGCGCAGCAGTTCGACCTCGAAGGCCTCCTCGCCCTCGGCGGGTGCGGCCGCCGTGAACCGCTCCAGATGCAGCGTGCAGCCGGCGGGCAGCACCTCGGCCACCGCGTCCATCAGGGGCTCGGGCCCGCAGCAGTAGACGGCCGCCGCCTGCGGGACGTCCCTGAACAGCGCCTGCAGATCCGGCAGCCCCTCCGTCACCGTCAGCCGCTCGGGCCCGGCGATCTTCTCGACCTCGTCGAGGAAGGGCATCGAGGCCTTGCTGCGGCCGCAGTAGAGGATCCGCCAGTCCGCGCCGGAGGCCTCGGCCGCCCGCAGCATCGGCAGGATCGGCGTGATCCCGATACCGCCGGCGACGAAGACGTACGCGTGCGAGGCCCGCAGCGCGAAACGGTTCCGCGGTCCACGCACCCGCAGCCGCATACCCTCCCGCAGCTCCTCGTGCACCTCGCGCGAACCGCCCCGGCCGCCGCTGTCCGCCGGGACGAGACGGGTCGCGAGGGTGTACGCGGAGGTGTCGGCCGGGTCGCCGCACAGCGAGTACTGCCGCACCAGGCCCGACGGCAGCGTCAGCTCCAGATGTGCTCCGGGCTCCCAGGCGGGCAACTCCCGTCCGGTCAGGCTCAGTTGTACGACGCCGTCGGCGATCTCCTCGCGCCGGGCGAGGGTCAGCGTCAGGGCTCGGGCACGCGGCCGGCCGGAGGTCGGCACCGGCAGGGCGGGCAGCGGCCACAGCGGGGAGCGCTCGATCCGGCGGCGCAGGGCGCGGCGGGTGAGCAGCGCGGTGCCGGCCAGGGCGGCGACGGTACGCAGACGGGGCATCTCAGGCGGCGCCCTTCGGGAGGGGGCTCTCGCTCCCGCGGGCTTCGGCCGCAAGCGCCGCCGGTGACGAGGCGAGATACGCGACCGCCTGCTCGGTGGAGCCCTCCTGGGAGGGGTGGTAACCGCGGTCGAGATAGCGCGGGATGGAGCGCGCCATCGCCCCCGCCGTGGGCAGCATCCCCTGCCGGCCCTTCGCGAGGAACTCCCGCCAGCTCGCCCGGCCGTCCTCCAGGGTCGGATCGTTGGCCATGAAGAAGCGGGCGCCGCGCTGCCACAGGAAGACAAGGGCGGAGAACGCGGTGGCCCAGGTGCGCACCCGGCGGCTGTAGGAGCCGTCCACGTGCAGGAAGAGCTCGAAGGCCACCGAGCGGTGCTCGACCTCTTCGGCTCCGTGCCAGCGAAGCAGGTCCAGCATCGTCGGATCGGCGCCCTTGCGGTCAAGGCTGTCGGCGTTCAGCACCCAGTCGCCGAGGAAGGCCGTGTAGTGCTCGATGGCCGCGATCAGCGCGACCCGCTCGTACAGCCACCACTTGCGGGCCCGGCCCGGCGGCAGCATGCGGTCGCCGAGCAGCTTCTCGAAGAGCCAGTCCACCTGGGCGAGATACGGCGCCGGGTCGAGCCCTTGCTCCTTGAGATGCGGCAGCACCTCGTCGTGGGCCTGGGCGTGCATGGCCTCCTGGCCGATGAACCCGATCACGTCCGCGCGCAGTCCATCGTCCTCGATATACGGCAGGACCTGCTTGTAGACGTGCACGAACCAGCGCTCACCCGCGGGCAGGAGCAGATGCAGCACATTGATCGTGTGCGTGGTGAACGGGTCGCCGGGTATCCAGTGCAGCGGCGTCTCCTCCCAGGCGAAGGAGACCTTGCGTGCCTTGAGCGCAATGTGTTCCGACGTGACGGGTTTCGGCAGCCGGGCCTGCGTATTAGACATGGCGTCAATGTACTGGCGGGTAAGGAGTGCGCAACACCCTTGTGCAGGCAGGAGTTGGCGGGTCAGCGCAGGGCGCTCACCTTGTCCCCGTTCTCCAGCCGCCCGTCGAGCTCCGCGCGGGCGCCCTCCTCGGCGCGTACGGAGAGGGTGTTGCCGCGCGCGGAGGCCGTGACGCCGCCCGAGGTGGCGATGGAGACGACCTGGCGGCTGCCGCCCGCGAGCAGATACCAGCTGCCGGCGCGGGACTTCCACATGACTCCGGCGAGCACCTTCGGGTCACGCGGACCGCAGGCCGGTGAGTCCTCTGCCTTGGCGGCGATGGCTCCGACGGGTTTGCCCGGTGCCTGGAACTGGGCGAGCGTACGGCTGCCCGCGCCGCGCCAGGTCTCGGCGCGGGTGCAGACCCAGTGCGCGGTGCCGTTGTTCTCGGGCAGCGTCTGGGAGGCGTACGCCCAGGAGTTGACGGCCCGGACGCCGTGCGCGCGTACGGCGGGCAGCAGACAGGCGGTGCGGGCCCAGCTCTCGCGGGCCGCGCTGCCGGAGACCTCGCGCGGCGACTCGGGGCGGCCCGAGGTGAGGTGGGCCGGAGTGAGCTCGCCGAGATCGGTGACGGTGCGGGTGGTGGCGGTGTCGCTCACCTCAAGGGCGTTCCAGGACGTGCAGTCGCGGGCCTGGGCCGGGCTGGTCACCGGGTCCGTCACCCCGTCGTCGCTGCGGCCGAGAGCGCGCGCTTCCGCGGCCGGATCGAGGAGGTCGCGGACCGCCACCCCCTGTACCCAAGGGGCGGTCAGATAGCGGACGTTGCCGTCCGTTCGGCCCACGACGAGGGCGCTCGCGGTGGGCGCTCCCGCGCCGTCCACGCGCGCGAAGTCCAGGGCCGCGCCGCTCGTGCCCTCCTTGGGCTCGGCATAGCGCGCGATCCGCAGCCCGTCGTAGAGGAGCACCACCCGGGCCTGGTCGACCTCGCCCGCGTACAGCAGCTGGGCCGGTCCCGGCGGTGCGCCCGCCGGGGTGCCGGGGGTCGCAGAGACCTGTACGGCCTCGCCGGGCCGCGCCCACACGGCCAGCGCTCGGCGCAGCAGCTCCTTGTCGCCGGTGAGCGAACCGCGCGCGGGCCAGGCGGAGAAGTCGGTACGCGCGGAGCGCTTCCAGGCGTCGGCCGCCGCGGCCGTCAACTGGTCCGGATCCAGGGCGGCTTCGGCTGCCGGATTCTTCGCGTACGCGGGTGCCGCGGCGCCGTCGGGCCCCCAGCCGTCCCCGGGCAGCCCGAGCAGCGCGCCGCAGACCACCACGGCGGCGGTGGCGACCAGGGCGGCCTTGGTGTGCTGGCGGCGGCGCATCAGATCCGTGGGCCGTGCCTGCAGCGAGCAAGGGTCGAACTCGGGGGAGTCGAGCAGGGCGTACAGTGCTTCGACGCCGTCCGCCTCCGCGAGCGCCGCATGGGCGTCCTCGACGCCCGCGGCGTCCAGGATCTTGCGCACCTCGGTGTCCGGGAGCCCTTCGAGGCCGCGCAGCACATAGGCGGCGCGGGCCGGTCCGGAGAGCGCGGAGAGCCGCTGGTCCAGGGCGAGTTCATCGGCGCCGCCCGACCGCGGGAAGAGCCGCAGCCCCCACACCTGCGGCAGCAGCGGCGGGAACTGCGCCCGCTTGGGCCAGGCCTTGCGCTTGAGCGGCAGCCCGGCCTCCAGGGCGCTCTTGAGGACCCTCAGCCGGACGTACGCGTACCCCGGGTCTCCGAGACGCCCCTGACCGCTGCCGCCGCGCTGCTGGGGGAAGGCGGGGGCGTCGCCGGGGGTGCGCCCCTTGGGCAGGGCGCGCTGTGCGAGGGAATGCGCGGCCAGGACGCGGCGGTTGCGGCCGAGGCTCGGCGGCAGCACGAGATACCCGAGACGGACGAGCCGTGGGTAGTGCTCGACGATGGCCGCTTCGGCCTGCTCGACGGCGACGGCGGGAGCGGCCGGTGCGGGGTCCTGGGCGGGGCGGCGGGTGGCGACATCCGGAGAACTCACGTTCAGCAAAACGAGCGAATCGTGGGATGGTCACTCGAACGCCGGCGCCTGCGAGGGCCGGGGGCTCAGGAGCCCTGTTCGGCGACCGGCCGGCGGATCTCCTTGTAGATCGCGGCGGTCGCCTCCGCCGCCCGCTGTATGGCGTCGTAGCCCTCGAACTGGAGGACGACGACGGTGTTCGCGTCGGCCCATCCGCACACCGACACATCCTCGTACGTGGCGGAGCGGGCCGACCGGCAGCTGAACTCGGTCTTGTGGCCGGGGACCTTGATCTTCTCCAGCGGCTCCTCGGTCGTCCCGTCGCCGGTGTCGACGAGATAGCTGATCTTGCTCTTCAGCTGATCGCCAGGTTCCTTGAACCGTCCGTATTCGGCGGAGATGCGCAGGCGGTCGAAGGAAGCCTTCTCGGATCCCGTGTAGTAGTCGTCCGGGATCTCGAACGCGTCCTTGCGGACCTCGGTGTCCTCGAGTTTCACCGGCTTGGGCAGGAAGTCGGCGCCCACCAACTTGTAGGTGCCGCCCACGAGTTCCGGGGGCCGGGTGATCTCGTACTTGGCCTCGGGGAAGGACTCGTCCTCGCCTCCGGAGCCGTCTTCACGGGCGTCCGCCAGGGAGGTGAAGACATACGCGCCGGCGATCAGCAGGAGGGGCGCGACAAGGATCCGCAGGTTCCGCACGATGCGCGACGGGCCGGATGAGGGCGAGCGAGGGTTCGTCGCCGCGCCCGCCGCGCCC
>NZ_JBEPEW010000088.1:0-35236 GCF_040300965.1 Streptomyces mesophilus
GGCAGACCGGCCGCGGTGGTGTCCGAGCCGGCGGCGGCCGTCGCGGCGGTCGGTTGAAGGGCGCCGACCTCCGGGGCGTCTCCCCCGCTTGCCGACTGCTGCTGTGCGGGTACGGGGTCGTACGCACCGCTGCGCTGCTGCGGCACCGGGCTCTGGGAGACGGCGGGGCGGGCGGGGCTCGCCAGGTTGGACAGCGGTTCGGTCAGCAGCCGGTACGGCACGAAGGCGACGGCCCGGGTGCCGCCGTACGCGGAGGTGCCGGACAGCTGCACGTCGAAGCCGAGTTCACGCATCCAGCGGCCCACGCAGGCCAGGCCGAGGCGGGGCACCGCGCCGAGACGGGCCAGGTCCAGGTCGTCGGTGAGCTGTGCGGTGGCCTGCGCCAGGACGTCCGGCGGCATGCCGTGCCCTGCGTCGTCGACCTCGATCACCGCTCCGGCGCCCACCTCCCGTACCGACACGATCACCTTGGACGGTGACGGCGAGAACACGGTGGCGTTCTCCAGGAGTTCGGCGAGCGCGTGCATCAGTCCCTCGACCGCCGGAGGCGCCGCGTACAGGGTCTGTCCGCCGTGCACCTCGACGCGGCCGAACTCGACGATCCGCGACATGGCACCGCGTACGCAGTCGTACAGGGAGACGGGCTGGGTCTCCCTGCGGGCGGGCCAGACCCCGCACATCACCAGGAGCGTCTGCGCCTTGCGGGTCATCTGCGCTGCCGCGTGGTCTGCCTTCATCACCCGCGCCATCAGGTGCGGGTCGACGATGTCGCGCTCGATCTGGTCGAGGACCTGCTGCTGCACGGTGGCCATCGCGTGCATGGTGCGGGCGACGGACTCGAAGGCGGCTTGTACGGAGTCCCGCAGCGCACGCTCGCGGCGTACCGCCTCATCGGAACTCAGAGCGGCGGCCACGGTGTCCAGGGCGCGGGCGAAGTCCTCGCCGAGCTCGGCGGACGAGCGCAGCGGTCCGGCGACACCGTCGAGGCGCTGCCCCGCATTGACGCGCTCCACGATGGCCGGCATCCGCACCGCGGCGAGATGCTCGACTTCGGCGTCACGGGCCGTCGTCATCCGCAGCAGGCGCTCACGTTCCGCCTGTGCTTTGGCCAACTGCCGTACGGTCAGCAGTCCCCAGACCAGCAGGAGGCCGCCGAGGGTGGCGAGTCCTACCGCCAGGGCCCGCTGCGAGCCGGTCCCGGCGCCGAGTGCCGCCGCGCCGACGCCGCCGGATGTGAGGACGACGACGGTCAGCCACAGGAGGGAGCGGCCGACCGAGGAGAGGCCGGGGCGGCTCACCATGGGGCACTCCACTCGACGGCCTTGAACACGACTGCCACGAGCAGTGAACCTTTCCCTGAGGCCGAACTCCCTTGCGACCGAGGGAGTTTTTTGCTGACCCTAGATCAACAGACGCTGTTTCGGGGGGTCTTGTTCAAGCCAAGGGCTGAAAGCTGCCCGGCCGACTGCGGCATTTCGGCGGCAACCGGCGCAACTGGATACGGCGGGCGGGGACGGTTCCCGCGGGTAACGGACCGGACGTGGCTCGGGAATCGCAGCACCTCCCACTGTGTTCGACCCACAGCTGCCCACACGCCCCCGCCGCACCAGGAGACCTCCCCCATGTCAGAGCTCGAGATCGATGCCGTCGTGTTCGACGTGCTCGGCACGCTCGTCGACGAACCCGCCGGTATCCGCGCCGGCATCAGTGGACTCGCCCCCTCCCTCGACGATCCTCGGGTCGAGGAGCTTGTGGCGCTGTGGCAGCAGCACATCGATCGTGAGCAGCGTCGGATGCTCGACGGCGACCGGCCCTATCTCCCGAGCGACGCCCTCGATCGGGAGGCCGCGCAGCTCGTCGCCGGGGCCGCGGGAGTCGACGACCCGGCCGCCGTGGCGGAGCTGGCCCTGTCGGGTCGCAGGGTGCCGCCGTGGCCCGACACCGTCGCCGGGCTCGCCCGCATCGGCGAACGGTTCCCGCTCCTCGGGCTCTCCAACGCCTGCCGGACGGCGCTCCTCGAGCTCAACGCGCACGCCGGACTGCGCTGGCATCAGGCGCTGTCCGCCGAGGACGCCCGGACCTACAAGCCGGACCCGGCGGTCTACCAGCTCGCCGTCACCGTTTCCGGACGGCCCCCGGAGCGGCTGTTGATGGTCGCCGCGCACGCCTGGGACCTGCGCGCGGCCCAGCGTCTCGGCCTGCGCACCGCGTACGTCGCGCGTCCCGTCGGCGACCCTCCCGCCTCCTCGGACCGGTTCGACCTGTACGCGGACAATCTGGCCGGTCTGGCCGACCAACTCGACCACGGCGCCGGGCGGACGGACGGCGGGAAGGCGTCGGCGGCACCGGTCGACTGAGCCGCATCAGCCATCAGCGGATGATGTATCCCGCATCAGCCGACTGAGCCGCATCCGCACGAGCCGCCCGAGCCTGCTCAGGCGTCACGCGAGGAAGGATCCGGCACCACGTGCACCGCGGCCTCCTCCGCCCCCGCGGCGCCACCGTCGATCCCCCGGTCGACGCCCACCTCCTCCTTCGTGGTGACGCCGCGCACGCCCTCGTCCGGCGCGACCAGGCGCCCGGCGCGCTCCGTGCCCGCTTCCGGGTCCACCGGTTCGCCCTCCCCGCCGGGCAGATCGCCGACCTGGTCACCGTCGGCGCGGGCCTCCTTCCCGCCCGCGTCGCCGGGTGGAGGCTGCGTCGTATCGGGGACTTCCTGCCGCAGCCGCTCGTCCAGGCTCCCCCCTTCGTTCTGCTCGGCGGCCGTGACGCCGGTCTTGGTGACGCCCAGTGGCTTCTCCGGCGGCGAGTACCCCTCGTCGAGGATCTCGTCGTAGTCCCGTTCGTCCAGCGCGTCCTGGAGGTCCAGGGGCGCGGCGTCCTCCTGCTCCTCATTGCTCCCTGTGGGCTGGTAGACGTCGTCCGCCATGCTTTCGTGGTCGTCGCTCATGACCGCCTCGCGTTCGTTCGTGTTCGGTCGCCTCAGGTGGGCGAAGTGATCGCGGTACCCGCGTACGGAGCCGTCATGCTTCGGAAGCCGGCAGCGTGGGACGGGGTGCGGGGTCCGGCGGTTCGATCACCGGAGGCCGGCCGGGACGCAGCACGACCCGGCCGCCCCGCTCGCACACGACGAGCCGGTCATTCAGCTTCCGTTCCCGTGCCGCGTCGAGGAAGTCGGCGAGCGGAGACTTCATCACGGTGTACTCCTCGTAGTGCACCGGCATGACCCAGCGGGGGTCCAACTGCGCGGCGAACGCGGCGCCTTGGGCACCGTCCATGGTGACCAGGAAGCCCCCGGGCAGCCGGGTGCCGCCCAGATGCAGGACGGCGAGGTCCATGCCACGGCAGTGCCGGGCGACGGCTCCGACGACCGGGGGCAACGGCATGGTGTCGCCGGAGAGGTAAAGCCTCAGCTCCGCCGGACCGTCGACCGGCCCGAACTCCAGGAGGCTGCCCATGACCGGCGGCAGCAGCCTCCGCAGCACCCCGCCGCCGGCTTGCCGCCCCGGCAGCGCCGTGACCTTCACCTGGCACATGCGGCCGGACACGGTGTGGCTCTGCCAGGTCCTCATCGCCACGGCTGCGCCGAAACGGTGCCACCGGCGCAGTCGGCGTGCCGCGTGCGGCGTGGTGAGCACGGGCAGCGACCGGTCGAGGCCGCGCCGCGTGACGCGGTCCCAGTGGTCGCCGTGCAGATGGGAGAGGATCACCGCGTCGATGTCGGTGGGGAGTTGATCGACGCCCAGCGCAGGCTCGTGCAGGCGCCGGCTGGTGAGACCGTGGCCGAGGTAGGCGCGGGCACCGCGGTGCAGGAAGTTCGGGTCGGTCAGCAGCGTCACATCGCCGTAGCGGATGAGGGTCGTCGCGTTCCCGATGAACTGAAGGTCCAGGTGCTGGGGCGGTGTCGGCATCATCGCCGCTGCCCTGCCTCGCGTACCCGATCCGCGTCGGTGACGCCGTCGACGACCTCGGCGTGATTCCAGTCGCCCTCGGCCTGCGACGGAGCCTGATCGTTCGCCATCTCGCTCCTCCCTCGTCAAGCGGTCCGTATCGACGGACTGGCGCAGTACCCCGTGCACGGCACCGCATGCCAGGTCGCACAAGGCCGGTCCAGGCTCCCTCTGGCTCCGGCCCGACCCGCCGTGCGACGATCCGGCGCATGGCTGTCCGCTACCCGTCCCCCCTGCGCCCCGGCGACCGTGTGGGGGTCACCTCGCCGTCGAGCGGGGTGCCGAAGGAGCTGCGTGCGCGCCTGGATGTCGCCGTGCGTGACGTCCGGGACCGTGGATACGAGGTCGTCATCGGCCGGTGCATGGACGGATCCGGGCACGTCAGCGCTCCGGCCGCCGACCGGGCCGCCGAGCTGATGTCGATGCTGACCGACCCCACCGTCAAGGCCGTCGTGCCGCCGTGGGGCGGAGAGACCGCGATCGATCTGATCCCCCTGCTCGACTGGGACGGACTGCGGGCGGCGGAACCCACCTGGCTCGTCGGGTTCTCCGACATGGCGACCCTGATCACGCCGATGACGCTGCTCACCGGCACGGCGACCGTCCATGGCAACAACCTCATGGACACGCCCTACCGCATGCCCGAAGGACTGTGCTCCTGGCTCGACATCGTCGCCGCGCCCCCGGGGCACCGGTTCACCCAGCGCCCTCCCGGTCGCCATCGGGCCGGCGGCTTCGACGACTTCGCCGCCTTTCCCGACGTACGCGAATACACGCTCGACGCCGCAGGCACCTGGACCCGGCTGGACGGGAGCGGCGCGGTGGAGGCGGAGGGAAGGCTGATCGGCGGCTGTATCGAAACGCTGTGCAATCTCGCGGGGACGGCGTACCTCGACGTCTCCGCTTTCGGCCGCGACGAGGCGCCGGAGGGGCTCCTCGTCTACGTGGAGGCGGCCGACAACGACTCGTTCTCCATCTGCCGGAACCTGCACGGCATGCGGCTCGCCGGGTTCTTCGACCGGGCGAACGCGGTTCTCGTCGGACGGACCGACGCTCCGGCCAACCGTTCACTCAGCCAGCACGAGGCCGTACTCGACGCGCTCGGTTGCCTCGGCGTGCCGATCATCGCCGACGTCGAGTGCGGCCACGTGCCGCCCTACATGCCGATCGTCAACGGGGCGTACGGCCGCATCCTGCACGCGCCGGGCCGGAGCGAACTGACGCAGACCTTGGTCTGATGCCTCGGGCCTGGACTGACGTTGAGCTCGAGCTGACGCCTCAGGCCCGGTGCGGTCACCTGTCGCCGGGCGGTGCTCCGTGTTCGGGGCTGGTCAGGCGGAGCTGCGATTCGATCTCCTGGTCGCCGGAGGCGGCGCCGAGGTCGGCGACCACGAACGCGGCGTCCAGGGCTTCCCGCAGCCGCGCCACGGCGACCGGCCCGCCTTGCAGCGTCGCGGTGACAGGCCCTGCGAGCAGGACACCCGGGCCGCGGTCCGGGCTGTGGGCCGCGACGAAGCCGGCGGTCCACACCTTGGGCCCCGCATCGCCGGTCTGCCGGGGCGTGCCGGCACCGCGATCGGAGGGGAAGTGAGCCCGCAGGACGTTGAACACGGTGTCCGCGTCGGCCACGGAGCAATCGCTGAGCACGACTTGTACGTGATCCACGGAGGCGTCGTCCGTGTCAGGTGCTGTCGGGTCGGGTGAGGCGTTCACGGGGGTTCCTCTCGTAGGGGTGGCGGCTCACGGGATGGCGGCTCGCAGCGCTGTCGGCGGGACGAAGGGGTTCGACCCGTCAGAGGGCGCGCAGTGCGGGCAGCAGTTCCTTCTCGGCCCAGTCGATGAAGGGCCGCTGGTGATCGCCGCCCACCTGGACCAGGGCGATCTCCGTGAAACCGGCTTCGGCGAAGGGACGCACCGCTTCGACGAACTCGTCCACGTCGTTCCCGCACGGGATCTTCTCCGCCATGTCCTGCGGCGTGACGTACTGCGTCGCACCGGTGAACGCGGCTGGGCCCGGCAGTTCGGCGTTGACCGGCCAGCCGCCGACGGACCAGCGGAACTGGTCGTGGGCGCGGGCGATCGCCGCGTCCTTGTCGGGGTCGAAGCAGACGGGCAGCTGGCCGACGCGGGGCTTGCCGCTGCCGCCGTGCCGGTCGAAGGACTCCAGGAGCTCGGCCTTCGGCTCGGTCGCGATGACGAGGTCCCCGAGCTCGCCGGCCAGCGCGCAGGACCGCTCGCCGGAGACCGCGATGCCGATGGGCGGAAGCTCGTCGGGCAGGTCCCACAGCCGGGCGTTGGCCACGTCGAAGTGGGTGCCCTCGTGGTTCACGTTGTCGCCCGTGAAGAGCGCGCGGATGATGCCGACCGCCTCTTCGAACATGTCGAGCCGTACGCGCGCGGAGGGCCAACCACCGCCCACGACATGCTCGTTGAGGTTCTCACCCGACCCGAGGCCGAGCCGGAAACGGCCTTCGGACAGGAGCTGCATCGTCGCTGCCTTCTGCGCCACGACGGCGGGGTGGTACCGGGTGGTCGGGCAGGTCACGTACGTCATGAGCGGGATCCGCGAGGTGGCCTGCGCCGCGGCCCCGAGCACGCTCCACGCGTACGGGGAGTGTCCCTGGGACTCCAGCCACGGAAAGTAGTGGTCCGAGGTCACGGAGAAGTCGAAGCCCGCCCGTTCCGCGGCGACCAGATCATCGACGAGGGCTCGAGGCCCGGCCTGCTCGGTCATCATCGTGTAGCCGATTTGCACCATAAGAGATCGGTTTGCCGAAGAGATTCACCTGAAACGTCTGACCGGCCGATGGGGTGGTGAAGTGACCGGCGGGGCGTTGTGGCGATGAGTGGGACGCCGTCGTTCCCGGCGACTGCCGGTGCCGACACCCATGGTGCGGTCGGCCGGGAGCCCAGGCCGCCGAGCATCAACGTCACCCGAAATTCATGCTCGGCGAGGACGCATCGCGAGCCATCCGCACGGGCTCGCCCGAGCCGTCCGCCGGGACCGACCAGACGTCCGACGAGCCGCGGGTGCGGCCCGGGAGGGCGTAGGCCACGGTGTGGTCGTCGAGCCAGGCGGCCTGGTCGTCGACGCTGCGGGTCTCGGCCAGCGGGGTGTCCCGCAGGGTCTTCAGGTCGAGGACGTGCAGCTGCCATGGGCTCGAAGTGCCTTCGCGTACACGCTTCTTGTAGGCGAGGCGCGTGCCGTCGGGGGAAAGCGAGGGGCATTCGACGTTCTCGCGCAGCGTGCGGGCCGTCCAGGCGTTCAGGTCGCCCTCGACCAGATACGTCTTCCCGCGCGTGGACACGGTGGCGTAGAAGCGGTTGTCGTCCCGCGCGAAGGTGATGCCCCAGTAGTTCAGGTCGGATGCGCTGTAGCGCTTCTTGCCGAGGGTGAGCTGGAGGGTTTCCACGTTCTTGATCAGATAGCCGGTCTTCGTGTCGAGGATGCCGCTGCGCGTGGAGAAGGCGTTGCCGGCATACGAGTCACCGCTGACGAACACGGTCCAGGAGACCATCCGGCCGGAGGGCGAGACCCGCGCGCGGTTGGGGGTCCCGCCGAAGGTGACGGTGCGCTTCGGACGCAGCTTGCGGTCGAGGACGATCGCTTCGGACCTGGGCGGGATGCCCGGCCTGGTGGTGAGGCAGATGGCGCCGCCGCCGCTCGCGTAGAAGCGGCGGCAGGTGAGTCCGGTGTCCTTCGACCGTCGGTTGTCGAGAGCGGAGACCGTGCCCTCCGCCGTACGTACATAGAGGCCCCGGGTGTTGTCGAGCGTGACGTTCGAGGTCCTGACGGCGGGTTCGTTCCGGTCCGTGGCCCGGACCGTGTAGACGACGGCGAGTGCGGCGAGGACCACGCCCGCGAGGGCGACGGCTCCGACGCGGGTGCGCAGGGAAAGAGTGTGGGTCATCGGGACTCCGTCGGGCGCGCGGGCAGCAGGGAGCGGGCAGTGAACAGGGCGGCTGTCAGCGCGACGGCGGCGAGCACCAGGGCGGCGTCCATGCCCCAGACCGTCCACGCGGCGCCGAACAGCACGGAAGCGAGCAGACGGCCGACCGCCTGGCCCGACTGAAGCAGCGCGAGACCGGCCGCGCGCTGCTCCGGGGGAATGGCCGGGCCGCCAAGTGCCATGAGGACACCGTCGGTTGCGGCGTAGAACGTGCCGAGCAGGAGCAGCACGGCAGCGGTCAGGGGCCACCCCGTGACTGGGGAGTACAGCACGACGTAGGCGCCCAGGAGGCCCAAGTGGCCGAGCAGGTAAGGGGTTCGGCGTCCGATCCGGTCGGCGATGCGGCCGATCGGCACGGCGAGCAGGAGGTAGACGGCCGCGCTGCCCAGCGGGAGCAGCGGGAAGTACGCCGTGTCCAGGTCGAGGCGTTTCTGCAGCACGAGATAGAGGAAGCCGTCTCCGACCGCGACCAGGCCGAGGAGGGTCGCCGTGGCCAGGACTCGGCGGAAGGCCGGGACGGCGGGCAGCCGGAAGACCGAACGGATGGTCGTTGCCCGCGCGTTGGAGTGCGTACGAGGTGAGCGGCCCGGCACGAAGGCGTACAGCAGCAGCACACCGAACAGGCCGAAGCAGAAGCTGACCATGAACACCGCGTCGTAGGCGTCCGCCGTCAGCCAGAGCAGCGCGAAGGCAGCGAGCGGGCCGAGCAGCGCACCGGTCGTGTCCATGGCCCGGTGCACACCGAAGGCGCGGCCGAGCTGGCGTTCGTCGCAGCTGAGGGAGATCAGTGCGTCGCGCGGCGCGGTGCGTACGCCCTTGCCGACCCGGTCGGCGGCGAGTGTCGCGGACAGGGCCGCGGTGGAGCCGCCCGCGAACAGCAGCCCCAGTTTGCAGAGCGCGGACAGGGCGTAGCCGGATCCGGCGACCAGTTTGTGGCGCTGCCGGCGGTCGGCGATGTGCCCGCCGGCCAGGCGTACGAAGGCGGTGACTCCGTTGTAGAGCCCGTCCAGGAAGCCGAACTGCAGGGGGTTCAGGCCGAGTCCGAGGACGAGATAGAGGGGAAGGACGGCGGTGACCATCTCGGAGGAGATGTCGGTCACCAGGCTGACCGCGCCGAGCGCGACGACGGTGGAGGCCACCCGGGTACGGCCGGGAGCGGGAGGTGCGGGGACGGTACGGGCGGGGGCGTTCGACGGGCCACCCCTGCCGGCGGCGAGATACATGAGGACTCCCCGAGGGGCGCCCCGGACTCGCCCTCGCACGAAGGGCGGGCCCGGGGCGCCGGTGGTGGCCGGTCAGTGGCAGGAGTAGGTGGGGCTGGTGTCGAGCACGGTGCCGTTGGTCTCGACGAACTGGGACCGGAAGCCGGTGTCGGTGAACTCGAGCTTCACCACACCGAACTTGTCCCAGATCCGCTTGGCGCTGTTGGGCTGGACGGTGTCGCCCTGTCCGTACAGGTCCTTGCCGCCCGCGCCGCCGATGATCTCGACGATGCCGTTCGGGTCGGCTTGCGCGTCCCGGGTCTGCGGGGCGAACCGCTCGTAGTGGTGGTCGTGGCCGTTGAGCACCAGTTCGGCGCCGGCCCCCTCGAGCAGTTCCCAGACGGGCCTGCTGACCGGAACGTTGCCGTGGTCACCGGAGCTGAACAGCGGCTCGTGCCAGTAGGCGGCCACACACTTCTTGCTGTTCGCGGCCAGATCCGCGGCGAGCCAGTCCATCTGCTCGTCCTCGTCGAACCGGTTGGAGTTCAGAGCGATGAAATGCCAGTTGCCGCGGTCGTACGAGTACCACATCTTGCCCTGCGGGGTGGCGCGGGAGCCGAAGTACTCGCGGTAGGCCTTCTCGTCCCGGTTCTCGTAGTCGTCGTACGACTCGTGGTTGCCGGGCACCGGATAGGTGTTGGCCTTGAAGCGGCCCCAGGACTTGTCGTAGTAGTTCTGGAAGTCCTCGATGTGGGCGTCGTCGTACTGGTTGTCGCCCATGGTGATGTAGAAGGCCGGGTTGATGGCCGCGGCCCGGTCGGCTGTCTTGAAGTGCTGGCAGTTGGCGTCGCTCTGCGTGCACTGGTCGGCGATGTCACCGGCGCCCACCACGGTGAACGCTCCGGTGGGCGGGTCGGTGGGGCCGGGGCCCGAGCCGGTGGTGCCGTACGCCTCGATCTCGAACAGCGAGTAGCCGTAGGCGGTGCCGCGGACCGTGGCGTACACCCGCAGATAGCGGCCCTTGCCGTTGAGGTTGGTCCACTCGTCGGTGCCGCCGTTACCGGCGGTCTCGGTGGCGAGGCGGGTCCAGGTGGTGCGGTCGGTGGAGATCTCGACCCGGTAGGCCTTGGCGTAGGCCGCCTCCCAGAGCAGCTTGACCCGGGAGACGGAGGCGGCTTCACCGAAGTCGATACGGATCCACTCGCGGTCGTTGCCCTCCTGGCTGGCCCAGCGTGTGGTCGTGTCGCCGTCGACCGCCTTCCCCGGGGTGAGCGTCGTGTCCTCGCTGGAGGACGCGGCCACGGGCTTGCCCCGGGATATCAACTGCGGCTCTCCGCCGCCCGGTTCGCTCGGCGAGGGTCCCGGTTCCGTCGGCGTGGGGTCCTTGGTGATCTCGAAGGGATCACCGTAGACGTGCCAGGACAGCGGGGTGTTCAGACGGAGATTGCCCTTGTTCAGGAAGATCCGCTGAGCGGTGTCGACCCGGCTGGTGTCCTCGTGCGCGGCCTCCTTCTTCATCTCCTCGACGCGGGCGTCGAGGAACGCGTGCAGATACTCGGTCTCGTTGCCGCCCTCGGCCGGTGTGTCGGCGTTCGCGCGTGCGTCGGCACGGATCGAGTCGAAGCCCGACTGACCGTGCATGACGATGGCGTCGTAGTAGATGAACTGGCCGAGCTCCTGGAGCTTGTCGCTCTTGGCGCGGGAGACGGACGGGTTGAAGTAGACCCGGTCGCGCTCGTGGTGCTGTGCCTCCTTGAACGCGGTGGTCTGCGCGGCTTGTTGCCACGCACCGGTGAAGCCGGGGTCGAGGCCCTCGTGCGAGTCGGAGCCGTCGACCTCGCGCAGCGCGGGCAGGTACTTCGCGAGGGGATTGTTGGGGACCTGCTGGGTGTAGTACTCGACGAGTTCGAGCATGTCGTGCGTGCCCGAGCAGAAGCCGACGATGCCGGCGGTGTAGCCGCGGCCGTCGCCGATGTCCTCGATGTAGTCGTACTGCGCCTTCCAGTCGAGGGAGGAGTTCTCGGCGCTGGAGACCAGTTGCATGGCGATCTCCTTCTTCACCGGGTCGTCGAGCCCGGTCGGCGCCGCCGCCTGGCTGGTGCTCAGGAAGATCACCGCGGGGACGGCGGCGAGCACCATGGCGAGGGCGATCCTGAATCCGCTCTTACGGCGGCGTCGGTGGTCTGCTGTCCGGTGGTCGGTGGTGCGGTGGTCGGTGGTGCGGTGCCGCGATCCGGACGGCGCCCATCGCCGTCTCGGAGTGGGGAGTGGCATGCGCTTCTCCGGTTTCTCGTCTGGCCGGAAGCCTGCTCGTACGCAACAGATCACGCGCTGCGACGCGCGGGCCCGACAGGGGGAGTTCGGGGCTACATGGCGGTGCGGAACCGTGGCTTGAGGTGCGGAACCCCGGTCGTCCCTACCGGCGTTGACTGATAGGAACCTTTCCTTTCTATTGGCTGTCCGCGCTCCTCCGCAAGACATGTGACAGCAGAGAAAGTGAAGGACTTCCGGTCGGCCCCGGTCACCAGGAATGTATCTATTTATCCAGGTAAATTGGGGTACGAGGCTCACTGTGACTCTCATAGCCCTGCCGGGCGTCTACGCCCCGCAAGACGACACCGCCCTGCTGGCCGAGGCGCTGAGCAGCGAGGTACTGCCGTCGCACGCCCGCGTACTCGACGTCGGAACCGGCACCGGTGCTCTGGCCCTGGCGGCCGCGCACCGCGGCGGGGAGGTCACGGCCGTGGACGCTTCATGGCGGGCCGTTCTCACGGCCCGCCTCAATGCACGCCTCGCGCGGCTCCCAGTAGAGGTCCTCAAAGGCAGCCTCCTCAAACCCGTGGCCGACCGGACCTTCGATCTGATCATGGCAAATCCGCCCTACGTACCGGCGCCCTCGCCCACTCCCGGCCGAGGCGCGGCGCGTGCGTGGGATGCCGGCCGGGACGGGCGCCTCATCCTCGACCGCCTCTGCGCGACAGCCCCGCCGCTGCTGCGCCCGGGCGGCGTGCTCCTGTTGGTGCATTCCGCGCTGAGCGGGGAGGAGCAAACGGTCGCAGCGTTGCGAGCAGCCGGGCTGGCCACGTCGGTCGTCGAGCGCCGCGCCGTCGCGTTCGGTCCGGTCATGCGCTCGCGACAGACCTGGCTGGAAGCCCGCGGCCTGATCCGAAGGGGCCAGGAGAAGGAGGAGTTGGTGGTCGTCCGTGCCGAACGAACCCGCTGAGCACCGCCGTCGCATCGTGGTCCAGGACGGCGGACCGACCCTGGTCGAAGGCCCGGTAGAAGTGACCCTCGACGACGGCACGACGGTCGTCTCGGATCGCTTCTGCGTTGCCCTGTGCACCTGCCGGCGCAGCCGCCGCTATCCGTTCTGCGACACCAGCCACCGGCGCCGCACCCGCGACTGACGACCTCGCACCCACGACGTGGGCCGTGCACCGGCTCAGCTCTCGACGCCCGTGGCGCCGTGCGGCGTTCCGACCGGCTTGGACTCCGGTGATCCGCGCTGACGCAGGTAGACGGAGAAGATGGCCATCGAGGCGACGGCGAGCAGCTCGGACTGCCAGTTCTGCAGGCTGCGGCTCCAGAAGTCGGCTCCCAGAACGTACTCGCCCAAGCCCATGGGGCGTTGCAGCCGGCGCAGCCGCTGCTCGTTGTAGGCGGCGGAGCCGGCGACGGCCTGAGCGAACCACGACAGCAGGAACAGTCCGCCCATGAGCAAGCCGAGCGAGCGGGAGTACACGGCCTGGCGCCAGTCACGGGTCCGTGCCCAGTGCGGTGAGTCCGCGCGGGCGTACGGTCCCACGCGCTGTTCCTTGTCGGACTCCGGGCCTGCTTCGTCGATCTCCTTCGACTCGGGCGAGCCGCGCTGGAGCAGCCACACCGTGCCCAGCATGAAAAGGAAGAACTGCAGGTACTCCGACTGCCAGTTCTCCGTGACGTCGACGGCGAACTCCGAGGAGGCGAGGTAGGCGGCCAGACCGATCGGCGCCAGCCCGTCGGCGGTCAGCTCGTTGTTGAACTCGGCGTGGCCCGCGAAGGCCTGTCCGGTCAGGGCGAGCAGGAAGGCCGTACCGAAGGCGAGGGTCAGCCCGTTGTCCCGTACGGATCGGTGTCGTTTCGCTGTCATCGGTGCATCAGTCCCACCGTGGTGAAGTAGGCCAGACCCGCCAGTACCACGGTCAGGCACAGCACGAACATCGTCCGCATCGCCTCAACCGCCCTTCACGGTGCATCGATACGGCTGCGCGTGCTGCGGACGGCACCCCGCGGCCACGACCTTCCAGCCCTCGGGAAACTGCGACAGGAACACGGTGTCGTGCTGCAGCACCACGCGCGCCTGGCGGCCGAAGACATCCACGGTGCGCACCGTCCCGGCGTAGGAGAGCCCCTCCCCCAGGACCGACTCGGCGCAGGTCGCCTCGGCGGACAGTTCCAGCTCGGTGCGGGTTCCGGGTGCCAGTGCGCGGCAGATCGCGACGGCGTCGCCGTCGCGCACGGCCGCCTCGAATCGTGTGGTGGCGGCGTCGGCGGCGTCCCGTCGCTCGTCCGCCGTGCCGCAGGCGCCCGTCGAACCCGCCAGCAGGAGTGCCCACAGCACAAGGCCCCGCCTGGACCCGCTCAAGTTACCTCCCGTGACCGACAGCAACGCTCTGTGCCCATCCTGTGCCGACACCGGGCGGCGATGCGGGTGACACGCCTTGGCAGGGGATGCGGTGATCAACCAAGTGGCGCCGACAGACGATTCGGCGGACCGTGGAAGGAGACATGCCCTGATGGAAGGTGGCGCCGGCAGTCCGGCTTGGAGAGGCCGTCATGGAACACCGACGTGCATCGCGGCAGCGCGCTCCGGAGCTGCCGCAGCCCCGCGGAGAGCTGTCCGCCGCGCTCCTGGCAGCACTGCCGGGCGACGACGGCGCCCCGCTCCCCACGGACCAGGTACTCAGCACAGCCCCCTTCGGCGAGGACCTGCAGCTTGCCCTGTATGTGCTCTACGAACTCCACTACGCGGGCTTCGCCGGGGTGAAGGACGAGCGGGAGTGGGATCCCGATCTGCTGGGCCTGCGAAGGGCACTCGAGCAGCGTTTCCTGGAAAGTCTGCGGGCCGACGTGGCCGGACCGGCCGGCGTGGAAGAGGCCCTGGCCGCGCTCCTGACCGAGCCCGTCAAGCCTCCTGCCGACAGCGTCAGCCACCACCTGGAGCGTGACGGAGAGCTGTGGCAGCTCAGGGAGTACGCGGCTCTGCGTTCGCTGTACCACCTCAAGGAGGCCGATCCGCACGCCTGGGTCATTCCCCGGCTGCGGGGGCGCGCCAAGGCAGCGATGGTGGCCATCGAGTACGACGAGTTCGGCGCCGGTCGCGCCGAGCAGATCCATGCGCGACTCTTCGCCGAGCTCATGGCCGACCTCGGCCTGGAGACCGGCTACGGCCACTACCTCGACGCGGCTCCGGCCGAGGCGCTCGCGACGGTCAACCTCATGTCGCTGCTCGGACTGCACCGTGCCCATCGGGGTGCGCTGGTCGGTCACTTCGCCGCCGTCGAGGTGACCTCGTCCCCCGGCTCGCGACGGCTGGCCAACGCCCTGCGCCGGACGGGAGCAGGGCCGGCCACACAGCGGTTCTACGACGAGCACGTGGAAGCGGACGCCGTACATGAGCAGGTGGTGCGGCGCGATGTCATCGGCGGTCTCCTGGACGCGGAGCCGGCTCTGGAGCCTGACGTGGCGTTCGGCATCCACGCCACCGGATTCCTCGAGGACCGCCTCGGCGCACGGCTCCTGAGCGCCTGGCGCCGACAGCGCAGTGCGCTCCGTACACCCTTGCAAGCCGAAAGACGCGCAGAGGAAGCAGAGGAGAGCGGGTGAGCATGGAACGCGCGGCGCTGTTCGATGTGGACGGCACTCTCACCGACACCAACCATCTGCACATCGTGGCCTGGTGGGAGGCGTTGCGGCAGGCGGACCACGTCGTGCCGATGCACGCCGTCCACCGCGCGCTGGGCCGTCCCTCGGGCGAGCTGCTCAAGGAGCTGCTCGGCAAGGATCGCGACAGCGGGCAGGACGACGAGCTGAGCGCGGCGCACAGTGCGCTCTACGGTCAGTACTTCGACCGTCTCGCCGCCTTCCCGCGGGCGGGTGACCTGTTGCGCGAACTGGCTGCGGAGGGCTGGCGGATCGTCCTGGTCACGTCGGCCGGGGGCAGCGAGCTGAAGGCGCTTCGCCGGGCCATCGACGCGGACGACGCCATCTTCGCGACAGCGAGCGCCGATGACGTGTCCGAAGGCAAGCCCGCACCCGAGCCGGTCGAGCACGCGCTGCAGCTGGCGGAAGTCGGCGCCGCGCAGGCGGTGTTCATCGGGGACAGCGTGTGGGACATGAAGGCCGCGGTCCGCGCCGGTGTACGAGCGGTCGCCGTGCTGTCCGGCGGCATTCCGCGGGCCGACCTGGAAGCGGCCGGTGCGCAAGAGGTGTTCGACGACCCGGCCGATCTGCTGTCGCACCTGAAGAACGGTCCGCTCGCGCTCGGCTCCTGAACAGCGGTCCGCTCGCTCTCAGCTCCAGAGCCGGCCCCCGCACCGGGATTCGCTCACCGCGGAAGGGACACAGTCATCGTCATGGACGCGTTCATCGACCGCCTCGACTACCCCCTGTACATCGTCACCGCCGCGGCGGACGGCGAGCGGGCCGGCTGCCTCGTCGGCTTCGGCTCGCAGTGTTCGATCCAGCCGGTGCGGTTCACCGTCTGGCTGTCCAAGGTCAACAGGACCTTCCGTATCGCCGAAGCGGCCGACCACGTCGGAGTGCACCTGCTGACGCCCGAGCAGCACGGCCTCGCGGAACTCTTCGGCGGCCGCACGGGCGACGACACGGACAAGTTCGCGGACCTCGCCTGGACGCCGGGGCACGCCGGAGTGCCGGTGCTCGACGCCGCGCCGGCCTGGTTCATCGGCCGGATCGAAGCGCGCAGCGATGCGGGTGACCATGTCGGCCTGCTGCTCGATCCGGTCGAGCACAGCACAGCGGAGTCATCGGGCGGGGGCGTGTTCCGGCTGAGCGACGCCTCCGGTATCTCGCCGGGCCATCCGGTCGACTGAAGCCCCGGCCGCTACAGCCGCGGTCAGCCGGCAAGGTGGTTGGCCGCGATGTAGCCGAAGGTCATGGCCGGGCCGATCGTCGAGCCGGCGCCGGCGTAGCTGTGCCCCATGACGGCAGAGCTCGCGTTGCCCGCCGCGTACAGGCCGGGGACAACCGAGCCGTCCGCGCGCAGCACCCGGGCGCGGGCGTCGGTGACCAGGCCGCCCTTGGTCCCCAGGTCGCCGGGCACGATCTTCAAGGCGTAGAACGGGGCCAGCCAGAGCGGGGCGAGGCAGGAGTTCGGGGTGACTCCGGGGTCCGTGTAGTAGTGGTCGTAGGCGCTGTCCCCGCGGTGGAAGTCCAGGTCCTCGCCGTTCCTGGCCAGGGAGTTGAAGCGGTTGACGGTGGACTTGAGTGCGGCGCCGGGGACTCCGATGCGGGTCGCGAGCTGGTCCAGGGTCCAGGCCTTGTGGACCGCGCCCGACTGGTACCAGGAGTCCGGGAAGACGAAGGTCGGCGCGATGTCCTTGAAGAGGTACCGGTTGCGGTAGTTCTGGTCGACGATCAGCCAGGCCGGGATGTCGGGTGCGGCGGCGTTCTTCTCGTACATCACATGGACGACATCGCCGTACGGAGCCGCCTCGTTGACGAACCGGGCGCCCGCCTGGTTGATCAACAGGCCGCCGGGCAGGGTGCGTTCGGCCAGGCAGAAGTACGGCTCGCCGGGCAGCGGGATCGCCGGGCCCCACCACGCGTCGTCCATGAGGCCGAGCGCGCCGCCCGCCCGTTCGCCCGCGCGGATGCCGTCCCCGGTGTTCTCCTTGGCGCCGACCGTCCATGCGGTGCCGATGGGCTGCTGTTGGTACTGGGCCCGCATCGCGGCGTTGTGCTCGAAGCCGCCCGAGCCGACGATCACGCCGCGCCGGGCCTTGACGAGGGCCGGAGCACCGTTCCTGGTGACCACCACGCCTCGTACGGCACCGTTTTCGATGTGCAGGTCGGTGAGCGGGCAGTTGTGCCACACCGGTACGTTCGCCCGCATCAGCCCGGCCCGCAGCCCGCCCGCGAGCGCCTGGCCCATGGTCAGCGGCTTCACGCCGTGCAGCGCGGCGTTGGTGGCGCGGGCCAGACACTCGTTGGCCACGGCGAAGCCCTTGGAGTTCACCAGGGACAGGGTGAGCCACTTGTAGTCGGCGCTGAAGACGACCATGCCGTCGGGGACCGGCATGTACGGGGCGTTCAGGCGGTCGAGTTCGGCTCCGAGGATGCGCCCGTCGAGCAGATCGGGCTCGATGGACCGGCCGCCGGGAAGGCCGCCCGGCAGTTCCGGGTAGTAGTCGCTGTAGCCGCCCATGTAGCGGAACTTGAGCGGGCTGTTGGCGATCACGAAGTCGAGCATCGCGGGCCCGTGGTCGAGGAACGCCTGCCGACGGGCGAGCGGCACCTCGTCGCCGACGACCGCCGCGAGGTAGGTGGCGGCCTTCTGCGGGGTGTCGGGAACGCCGGCCGCGCGGATCACCGAGTTGTTGGGGATCCAGATCCCGGCACCGGAGCGGGCCGCGGACCCTCCGTACGTGCTCGCCTTCTCCACGACGACACAGCTCAGGCCGCGCGCGGCAGCGGTCATGGCGGCCGTCATCCCGGCCGCGCCCGCACCGACCACGACCACGTCGAACTCCCCCGCCACGGGCGGGTCCGCGGCGTGCGCGGCGCCGGACAGGCCGGTGGCGACGGCCACGGAGGCGGCTGCCGAGACGCCCAGGACGCTGCGGCGGGAGGGTCTGACCGGCTCGGACGAGGCGTTTTCGGGCATGGCGTATCGCTCCTGCGGTGTGAGGCAGTTCGGGAGGCGAGCGGTGCGCGTGCTGGTCAACTGGCCGTGGAGACGGGGGACTTGAACCAGTGCCCGGTGAGGTTTGCGCGAGGGTCTTGTGAAGTCAAGACACAGTCACTTACGGGACGACGCGGCCGGCCGGGCGCCCACAGTTCGCGGGTCGCAAAGCTTGTACGGGCGCCCGCCGCCGCCAAGGCGCCATCCCGGCCATCAGCCGACGCTGTGCCGTTGATCGCACACTCCGGTTCGCCGGCGTCCTGCCTGGGGCGCTGCTCCATCGGCGGTAGCTGACGCGCGGGAGCCCGTGTGTCCGGGCAGACTGATACGTGGGACGCGCATCGATGTGACGAGGAGCTGAGCGGCCGTGTTCTCCCGTTTCCCGCAGACAGCAGCCTTGGGCGGTCTCCTTCTCCTGACCGCCACAGCGTGCACCAGCACCACGTCTGCCGGCCGGGCAAGTGACAGCACGTCGCCTGGATCACTGAAACAGCTCGCAGATGCGGTGCAGCAGGATGTCGCCGAAGTCTGGCCCCGTACCGGACGGATCTGGCCGGGCATGGACTTCTCCGACCACAACCTCCTGATCAGCAATGGCACAAGCACTTATGCCGTGAACGCGAAGTCCACCAGCGCGGTGGCCTTGCCGGAGCTGAAGAAGCAGCGGATCAGCGTTCCGCTGGCCGGGGGTTTCGACGTCGTCATGTGGCAGGGCAAGAAAGCAGTGATCATCCGTCCGGACGAGAGGGCCGCTGCCGAACGGCTCACCCAGGACCCGACGGGGCTGACCAGCCCGGACATGGCGTCATATGTGTTCGAGCTCGCCACGCACGAACAGTTCCACCCGTACGTGCAACAGGGTGGGCCGCATCCGTGGCCGTCGTTGAAGAAGGCGGATGCGCAAGTCGGCGGCCGCGAGGAGATCTATCCACTGGCAGCAGAGCCGCGGATCCAACGGGCAATGATCTACAACAGCCTGCTGGCCGCCTACAAGGAACCTGCCCGGCGGGACGAGCAGTTGGCGGCCGCAGCGTACTGGCACAAAGAGTGGGCCGGGCAGTTTCCGGAAGAGGCGCAGGAACTGCTGGCCACCGATCTGCTGGAAGGAACGGCCAAATACGTGGAGAAGACCGCGGTGGGTATGGCCCATGCGGCCGACCCCACCAATGCGGCACAGGTGAGTGACTACCTTGCGTCGGTGTTGAAGCCGATGAAGATCGCTTCCAAGGGTGTGGAGCCGTACGCGATCGGCGCCGCCGCCCTGCTGAACGCCGACGCCATCGGCCTCGATGTGAAGAAGACCCTCACCGTCGAGCCGGTGACCCCGCTGTCGCTGGTGTTGGACGGGGTTGAACCCTCGGCCGAGCAGGAAGCGCCCCAGGATGTGGTGCGGGGCATCAAGGACTCCGTGGCCAAGACGAACAAGGAACTCGCCCCGCAGATCGAGCCGTTCGTCAGTGCGGTGCAGGACAAGGACACCACGGTCCTCATGCTGCCGGTCGACAAGCTGTCCGGCAGCGTGGGAGGCAAGGGCTTCTACACGACCGAGGAGCTCCCCATCTCCATCACCCCGGAAGCCCGCGCCACCTTCACTCTCCCGTCGGGCACCGTCACCCTGAACGGGATCACCGCGGGGCAACTCGAGCACGACGGCACCGGCTACTTCGCCGTCCCGCTGCCCAAAGGCTCCCAGCAGGTCGCGCTCACAGGAGACCGACTCGCTCTCACCGGCACCCGCCTGAGGGGTGCTGTCACCGTCGACACCAAGACCGAAGACGGCCAACGCTTCCTGTATGCGCGATAGGCCTCCTCGAGTCAGGACCAGCCGCCGCAAGGGTGTCCCGATCGCTGGAGCGTGAGCGGGCGGATCGTGCCGATGCGCTCGCCGAGGGCAGTCCGCCGCGCATTCACCGCGTCGTCCTGGGAACTCGGCACCGCACGACAAGTGTCCAGACATGATCCTGAATCAGGGAGATTCCGGTGTCTTTCTCCGATCCCGCGCATACGCCGTACGGTTCCGCGCACACCACCACGTCCATGGCTCCGGGCGTGCGACAGAGCAACGGTCTGGCGATCGCGGCGCTGGTGCTGGGCGTCGCGGCCATCCTGCTCTTCTGGACCGTGGTCGGCGGAGTCGTCCTGGGTGTGCTGGCCGTCATCTTCGGCATCATCGGAGCCCGCAGGGCGCGCGCGGGCCGGGCCCCGCACAAGGGCATCGCGATCGCCGGTGCGGTGCTGGGCGTCCTGGGCCTGATCGCGTCCGCCGTGATCATCGCGATCGGCGCGTCGATCTGGAACTCGGACGAGTTCAAGAGCTTCGAGGACTGCGTCCGCAACGCCGACTCACAGAGTGAACGCGACGCATGCGAGCGGGACTTCGAGCGGGACTTCAACAACTGACCGACGGCCGACGGTACTTCGGCGCCCATACGGGTAACGGCCCACCGCCCGATACGACGGTGGGCCGCGGTCACCGCGCCCGCGCCCCGGCTCGGAACGGGCCGCGGTGCACGATCACCAGTTGTAGATGATCTCCCCGTCGCTGTTGACGTACTTGAACGACCCGTCCTCCTGCCCGATGATGCACGCGTATCCGCCGGCCGGCGTCTCCCCGCAGAACGTGGCCGCACTGGCCGAACCCGCCGCCAGGAACCCGCCGCCCACGAGCATGCCGGTGGCGGCGACAGTGACGGCGACCCTGCGGACCCGCCTGCGCACCGCTGCCGTCGTGTGAGTGGTCTTCCGCTGCATGACTGACTCCCTGGTGCCGATGGTTTCTCTCGGTCAGGAGGGCTTCGCAGCGGCCCGCCCGCCGGATTGCTCGCGTCGAGAATCCGGGGAACAGGAGGCGCCGTACGGAGGTTGCGGGCCCTGGGGGCAGGGAAGGACCAGTGGACAGGACCGGCGGCGCGGACCACACCGCAGCCCCGGGTCCACCAGTCCCTGGAGGGGAAGTGATCCGCCATGCGTACGCATGCGCGTACCCATAGGCGTTCCGCACGAGTCGAGTACTCCCTGCCGCGCGATCCGGCTTCGCCCGGACGAGCACGGAAACTGACCTCCGCATTTCTCGCCCGCGCTCAGGACCGCGCGGTGGCAGTGAGCACCGAGCGGGCCGACGATGCCGCCCTCATCGTGTCCGAACTGGTCACGAACGCCACCCGCCATGGCCGCAGTCCCTGCCGGTTGCGGCTCCGGGTGGCCGACGACCTGGTGGTGGTCGAGGTCTACGACAGCAATCCCGCGCATCCGCGCATCCATGCGCTCACCGACGACGGCGAGCACGGCCGCGGCCTTGCCATGGTGCGGCATCTGGCCCGGCGCCTGGATGTCACCTCGGCCACCGAGGGCGGCAAGACAGTGCGTGCGGTCCTCGCCGGGTAGCGCCTGGCGGGAACAGGCACGCGGACTCGCCCCGACCGTAAGACCGAATGAGCCGAATGAGCCGTAAGAGCCGTAAGAGCCGTCGAAGCGTGACGCACGGTGGGCACACAGTGCTTGATGTCACACAGCGTCAGGTCACAGGAGTATCACGGCGGTTGGCGGGTATCAGCCAGGGCACGACGCGCCCCCGGCCAGGAGGGCGCCCTTCTACTTCGGGAGCGACGATGGCGTCCACGACCGACAGCAATCCCCGCGAAGCGATCACGCGTGCCGAACGACATACCGGTGGGCAGGGGTGCGCGACAGCCCTGCCCGGGCTGGAGGACCTGCCTCCGTTGCCCGATCCCGCGAGCGTGACCGCCGCCGATGCCCGGGCTCTGTCCAAGGTGCTGTTCGCCCGCCTCGACACGTTGGAGGAAGGGACTCCGCAACACTCCTACGTGCGCAACACGTTGGTGGAGCTGAACCTCGCGCTGGTGCGCTTCGCCGTGGGCCGTATGGGGGTGCGCGGTGAGACGTACGAGGATGTCGTCCAGGTCGGCACGATCGGACTGATCAAGGCGATCAACCGTTTCGATCCGCAGCGCGGTGTGGAGTTCCCGACGCTGGCCATGCCCACCATCATCGGCGAGATCAAGCGCTACTTCCGCGACACCACCTGGGCCGTGCACGTCCCGCGACGCCTGCAGGAACTGCGCATCGACCTCAACAGGGCCACCGCCCGGCTGGAGCAGAGCAACGGACGCCGGCCCACCGTCGCCGAACTCGCCGCCGAACTCGGTCTCGACGAGAACGACGTGATCGAGGGCCTGGTCGCCGCCAACGGCTATTCCGCGTCCTCGCTCGACCACCCGAACGACACGGAGAGTGCCGAGGACACCCTCGCCGACCACATCGGCTTCGAGGACCGGGCTCTGGAGAAGGTCGACAACCTGCACGCCCTCAAGCCGCTCCTCGCCGCCCTGCCCGACCGCGAGCGCAGGATCCTGGCCCTGCGATACGGCACCGAGATGACGCAGAGCGCCATCGGCAGGGAGTTCGGCATCTCCCAGATGCACGTCTCCCGCATCCTCGCCCGCACGCTGCAGGCGCTGCGCACCAAGCTCACCGCACCGCGCTGACGCCGCCGGCCCCGGCCGCCCATGGAGCGGACGACCGGGGCCGCGTGCTGACCGGGGGGCCGATCAGGGCAGGATGTTGATCTTGAAGGTGGACGTGGTGTTCCGGATGTTCTCGGCGTTGTCGCTCAACTTCAGGTTGTGGAAGGTGACTTCACCGACGGCCGGACCCTGGCCCCCTTCCGGCATCTCGTTGGCCCACAGGCCGAAGCCCGACTTGTGGTCGTAGGCGTCGCCGCTCTTGCGGGCTCCCGTGATGGTGATGTCCCGCAGGATGGTGTCCTTGATCGGATTCTGCGGCTGGCCTCCCACGTAGTTGGTCTGGAACATGATCCCGCTGTACGTCGGATCGGTGATGTCCACGTTGTTGATGCGGATCCCCTGGAAGACCTTCGAGGCGGAGAACAGCCAGATGCCGGGGAAGGTCTGGCCGTTCCAGAAGTGGCCGCCCGCCCGTTCGATCGAGATGTTCTCCAGCGTCGTGGGTTCGGTGCCGAAGCCGTTCATCGGGTAGCCGAAGTCCAGGGAGCTGACGGTGATGCCGGAGTAGACCAGTGTGTCGGCGATACGGATGTTGCGGAAGGTGTTGTTGTAGCCGCCGTACACCGCGATACCCGCCGCGCGCCAGGTCAGCGTCGTGGTCAGGTTCTCGTAGACGTTGTTCTTCATGTCCGCGCCGCCCGCGTCGATCGCCGAGAACAGCGCGAAGCTGTCGTCGCCGGTGGCCCGGGCGTCGTTGTTGGTGACGAGGTTGTCCGTGCTGCCGTTGGTCATGTTGACGCCGTCGGCGAACATGTTGCGGATCCGCGAGTTCTTTATGGTCATACGGTCCGTGTTGGCGCCCCAGTACAGGCAGACCATGTGCTCGTTCCAGATGTTGTCGATGGTGATGTCGGCGACGTTCTGGAAGTCGAACACCTTGCCCGGCCCGTCGATCCGGGTCGTGTAGTTGCCGAAGTAGGCGAACCCGCTGAACGACGAGCCGTTGGCGGTCGCGTCGGCGCGGAAGCCGATGTCGGTGTTCTCCTGGGACTTGGGGGCGTGGAACCTGGTGAACCAGGGCCCGGCGCCGACGACCTTGACCGCCTTGCCGTAGACCTGGAACTTGCTGCCGGTCTCGTAGTCGCCGGGCGGCAGGTAGACGCCCTTCAGCGTGTTGGTGGTGTCCATGCGGACCTTGTCCAGGGCGTTCTGCACATCCTGGTGGGAGAAGCCGGCCGGGACGGTGAACGTCGCCGGGTCCGGGTTGCCCTGGGATACCACCTGCTCCAGATCGATGAAGTCGATGGCGTACTTGGAGGTGTTGGCTCCGTCCTTCTGCAGCCTGATCTTGCTGCCTGCCTTCACCGTCTCGCCGAGCAGGAGGTGTGCCTCGTCGTAGATGTGCCGGGCCGGTCCCGCGCTCGGCGAGTTGCCCGGTGAGGCTTCCGCCCCGTACAGCCAGGCGTACTTGGAGGTGAGGTCGAGCGCCTTGCGGAAGACCCCGTCGACGTACACGTTCAGGGTCGCGTTCGTCCCGCCGCCGCCTGCCGCGTCCGGGATGGAGAAGCGGGTGACCAGGGTATTGGTGTCCTGCTTGGCGGTGAATTCCACGGAAGCACCGGTGGTGTCGAGCGTGACGGCCTTGCGTCCGGAGGCCTCGCCGGCCGGGTCGCCGATGGTGCGGTTGGGGCCGACGATCGTCGCGCCGCCGCCGATGACGCCGTCCTCCGCTTCGTAGGTGTCGTACGGCATATCGGCGCCGCGGCCGACGAACAGCGACCTGGTGCTGGTGTTGTTCTCGCGCTTGACCGGCAGTTCGTTGGTGTCGGCGGCGATCACCGTCTTGACGGTGTACTTGCCGTTCGCGGCCGTCCATGTGCCGAGTGCGACCGGCTCGGTGGTGTCACCCGCGCCGATGGTGCCCGAGTACGGCTTGGTCAGGGTCTTGACGGTGTCGCCCTGGGCATTCTGCACGGTCAGCGTGATGGCGTGGTCGCCGGACGCGGACGCCTGGCTTCCCTGGTTCTTGATCGCGACGCTGAAGGCGACCTCCTTGCCCGCGGAAGGCGCGGACGGGGACCAGCTCACGGGCGAGGCGACCAGGTCCGAGGACTGAACCGGCTTGACCACCAGGGGACTTGGTGCCGTGTAGGTGTTGTTGGCCTCGTTCTCCTCGATGACCGCGTTGTTCTCGTCGACGACGGCGCTCAAGGGGTACGAGCCCGCGTCCTGCGGATCGACGGTGGTGCTCACCGTGGCCGAGGCGCCCGCGGCGAGTCCGGCCACCGGCTTCGTACCGACCGTCTCGCCGCCGAGCTTGAACGTCACGTCGCTCGCACCGGATGCTTCCGCGCCCCGGTTGTGCACGGTCGCGGTGAGCGTCAGGCTGTCCGTCTCGACCGGAGCTTCCGGTGTGTGGGTGAGCTTGGTGACCTCGAGGTCGGGGTTGGGGGCGGGGGTGCCGATGACCTCGAACTCGGCGGCTTGACCGGCGCTCGACCCGCTGTTGGCGGTGAACTGGAGCCGTACGTCGGCGACCCGCGCCGAGACCGGGATCGTCACGGTGTTCTTGTTGCCGGACGGGCTGAAGGAGTACTCCTTCTCCCCCACCAGCG
Source organism: Streptomyces mesophilus (assembly GCF_040300965.1). Classification (GTDB taxonomy): domain Bacteria; phylum Actinomycetota; class Actinomycetes; order Streptomycetales; family Streptomycetaceae; genus Streptomyces; species Streptomyces mesophilus_A. The sequence goes on from NZ_JBEPEW010000088.1 coordinate 25,107, forward strand.
AGGTGAAGCTCGTGGCCTTCTGTTCGCGGCCGAGCACCTCGACCTTCTGGGTGCGGGCGCTCCAGGCGGCGTCCGGGTTGAGCTTGACGACTACCGCCTCGATGTCGGCGTTGGCGCCGAGCTTCACGGTCAGCGTGTTCGGGTAGCTGCCGGCTCCGCCCTCCCAGTACGTGGAGGTCTGGCCGTCGTTGGCGTTCGCGGCGACGAACGAGTGGATCACGGAGGAGGCGCTGATCGGCTTGCCGGCAGCCAGGTTGGATCCTTCGAGAGTGCCGGGGCGCGTCACCGTGTTGCTGAGGGCGGAGGCGTTTCCGGCGGCGTCGCGGGCTCGCACCGCGTACGAGACCGTCTCGCCGGCGGCCCGCTGGTCGGTGTAGGTGGTCACGTCACCGCCGAGCGTCTTGAGCAGCGTGCCGTCCGCGTACACGTCATACGCGGTGACCTTCACGTTGTCCGTGGACGCGCCCCAGGTCAGCTTGATCTGACCGGCCGCGGGCTGGGTGTAGGCGAGATTCGCCGGGGCGGTGGGGGCCTGGGTATCCCCGGAATCTGCCTTGCGGGTCACGGAGTTGCTGTTCGGCGAGGTGTTGCCCGCCGCGTCGCGGGCGCGCACGTAATACGTGACGGTGGCGTTCGCCGGCTGCGTGTCGGTATAGGTGCGCACGCTCCCCTCGACCGTGGTGCGCAGCTCGCCGTTGGCGTACACGTCGTAGGCGCTCACGCCGGTGTTGTCGGTGGCCGCGTCCCAGGTGAGCTTGATCTGGCCGGGGGCGGGCTCGGTGTAGGCGAGGTTCGCGGGCGCGGTGGGCGCCTGGGTGTCGCCGCCCGCCGGGCCGTAGATCTCCAGCTCGGACAACTGGCCGGCGGGCTGGCTGTCGTTGGCGGAGATCAGCACCCGGACGTAGCGCGTGGTGGCGGTGTCGAAGGTGAGCGTCGCCGTGTGCCCGGTGGCCGTCGAGAAGGCGTACGCCTTGGCCGCGCTCAGATCGGTGAAGTCCGTACCGTTCTCACTGCCCTGGATCTTCAGGGTCTGGTTGCGTGCGCCCCAGGTCACGGGCACGCGCAGGACCACCTCGTTGACGCGGACCGAGGCACCGAGGTCGGCCTGGATCCACTGCGGCAGCTTGTTGTTCTCGCTCTCCCAGTAGCTGGCACGGTTGCCGTCGTTAGCGTTCGCCGCGACGTACGTCTCGGTGTGGCTGCTCGCCTTGAGGGTCTTGCCGAGGGCCAGGTTGGCGGAGGTCTCCTCGGCGGCGAACACCTGCAGCTCGGACAACTGGGCAGCCGGCCAGCCGGTGTTGGCGGTGATCTGCACCCGTACGAACCGGGTCTGCGCGGCCGGGAAGCCGATGGTCACCGTGTTGCCGTTGCCCGGGGCGAAGGAACGTGCGGCGGAAGCGGCAAGCACGCTGAATCCGGTGCCGTCCTGGCTGCCCTGCACGGCCAGGGTCTGGCTGCGGGCCTCCCAGGACGGCGGCAGCTTCAAGACCACCTGGTCGACCCGGGCGGCTCGGCCGAGGTCGACCTGCACCCACTGCGGGAAGTCTCCGCCCGAACTCTCCCAGTACGAACCGGTGTTGCCGTCCGTGACCTGGCCCGGACCGAACCCGCCCTTCGCACTGCTGGCGGTGGCGGGCTTGCCCGCGGCGAGGTCGGGCCCGCCGGCGGCCACGGCGCTGAGGCCTGGCAGGCACAGCAGGAGCAAGGTGGCGACGAGACCTGCGGCGAGGGTCCGCCACGTACGCGGGGAGCGCCACGCTCTCTCACGTCCTGGTGGTGCGGCTGATGCGGGTCTGATGCGACTCATGAGTCCCGTAGCTCCTTTGCTCTCTCCTGATGCCCAATTGCCCTCGCTTTGCAGGAGAGTTGCAGAGAACTGTCGCCTTGACTACAGCCCGGACGGAACTTCAGCTTCCCGACACCGCGCGATCCAGCCAGATAGTCGCAAAAACCGTATGCATTGCTGCAATTGATCGTCAGACGTGCGACATTCCGCGACCAAACCCCTTGTGGCCCGGGGGCGCCCGCCCTAGCCTCACCTTCGCCCAGCGTCTTGCGCCCGGTGCCTGATGCTTCGTCGAGCTCAGCCACGCCCCGGCCGCCGCAGAGAAACGAGTCGCTCCGATGCCGCTGACCGTCCGTCGGACCATCCGTCACCCCCGCAGAGGAAGACCCGGGACGCTGAGCGTCCTCACCGTCCTGGTCCTGGCCACGTCGGGCCTTACGGCCGCCTCGTCGGCGGCCGAACCGCCCTCCGCCGCCGACCCGACTCCCGTGACCCGCGCGGGACTTGACCCCGCTCTCACCAGCGGCCGCGGCGCGGACGTCCGGTTCCAGGAGCAGGAGGCGGAGAACGCCGTCACCGACGGCGAGCGGATCGGCCCGGACCGCACGGCGTACACGCTGCCCGCCGAGGCCTCGGGCCGCAGCGCCGTGAAGCTCGAGCGGGGCGAGTACGTCGAGTTCACCCTCCCCAAGGCGGCCAACGCGATCACGGTCCGCTACAGCATTCCCGACGCACCCGGCGGCGGGGGCATCAAGGCGCCCCTCGACGTCACGGTCAACGGCAGGTCGCACCGCACCATGCCCCTGACCTCCGAGTACTCCTGGCTCTACAACCAGTACCCGTTCACCAACGACCCCGGCGCCGATCTCCTGCACCCCGACTGGTGGATCACCGAGTGCTCCTGCGTGCCCAGTGCCACCACGCCGGCACCGGAGATCCAGAAGCCGTTCCGGCCGATGCACTTCTACGACGAGCAGCGGATGCGGCTGCCCAAGACCTACCGGGCCGGTGACAAGGTCCGGCTCACCGTCCCCGCGGGCAGCAAGGCGGAGTGGACGGTGATCGACCTGCTGGACTCCGAACTGGTCGGCGCACCGCATGTGCGGCTCAAGGCGGTCAACGCCCTTCTCCACGGCGCCGATCCCACCGGCCGGCGTGACTCCGCGCCCGCCATGGACCGGGCGATAGCCCAGGCCAGGCGCCTCGACCTGCCGGTGTACGTGCCGCCGGGTACGTACCAGGTGAACCGGCACATCATCGTGGACGACGTGACCATCGAGGGCGCCGGCAACTGGTGGACCGTCTTCAAGGGCAAGCAGGTGAAGCTCGACAAGCCCGCACCGGACGGCTCGCTCCACACCGGCGTCGGCTTCTACGGCCGCAGCGCCGCCGACGGAGGCAGCCGGGACGTCCACCTGTCCGGCTTCGCCATCGAGGGCGACGTACGCGAGCGGATCGACACCGACCAGGTCAACGGCGTCGGCGGCGCGATGAGCGACTCCACCATCCGCGGGCTGCACATCCGCCACACCAAGGTCGGATTGTGGTTCGACGGGCCGATGGACAACCTCCGCGTGAGCGACAGCATCGTCGTCGACCAGATCGCCGACGCCCTCAACTTCCACACCGGCGTGACCGATTCCAGCGTCTCCCACACCTTCGTCCGCAACACCGGTGACGACGGACTCGCGATGTGGTCCGAGAAGACGGCGAACGCCCGCAACACCTTCGACCACAACACCGTGCAGTCGCCCGTCCTCGCCAACGGCATCGCCATCTACGGCGGTACGGACACCACCGTGTCCCACAACCTGGTCGCCGACCCCGTCCGCGAGGGCAGCGCCCTGCACGCCGGGTCCCGTTTCGGCGCCGAACCCTTCGCCGGGAAGCTGGCGTTCACGAACAACACGACCGCCCGCGCCGGCGCGTACGAACTCAACTGGAAGATCGGCCTCGGCTCGATCTGGCTCTACGCCCTCGACCGCGACGTCGACGCGGACATCCGCGTCACCGGCGACCACTACCTGGACTCCACCTACAACGCGATCATGCTGGTGAGCGAGTGGAGCGTGAAGGACAAGTACGCCATCCCCGCGGTCCACTTCAAGGACCTGCGGATCGACGGCACCGGCACCTCGGTGCTCAGCGCCCGGGTGAAGGGGTCCGCGACCTTCGAGAACGTGGACGCCCGCAACGTGGGCGCGGTCGGCGTCAACAACTGCGGTTCCTTCAACTTCCCTTCGACCGGTTCGGAGTTCTCCCTCACCGACCGCGGCGGCAACGACGGAGGTACGGCGGCCGGCTCCTGGCTCGCGCCATGGCTGCTGCCCAACACCATCACCTGCGACGACCGCCCGCCGGTGGTGACTCCTCCGGCGCCGTCACCGTGGTGATGCGGCCGAGCTCGTGATCAGCGGCACCGGGACCACCCACCTCGTCGGGGGTCCCGGTGCCGCTTTGCCGGTGGGGCGCGGACTTGACGCATTCACCCTGGCTGTAACCACATGCCCCTTCACTCGTTTGGCGGAGTGAAGAAAGTGCCATGTGACAAGCCTCGGAAGGCGTACAGGTTCCGTGTCCAACTCCTCCCGCCGCACCACGGTCGGCCGCCTCCGTACGCCCCCGGTCGTCCAGGCGGAAGCCCATCTGGTCGATCAGTACACCCGCCTGGTGAGCCTCGCGTACCTGACGCTTCCCGCCACCCTGACCCGGCACCGCCGCGTCCTGCTCGCTCACGGGATCGTGCAGCGGGCGCTCCCGCGCGGCGGCGGTTTGCGCGGTCCCCGCCGCGCGGACCTCGTACCTCCTCAGCGCACCGCAGGCGACGAACCCATCGCCGACCGCCTCCGCGAGCGCGTGCTGCGCGCAGCGCTGAACTGCGAGCGCCGCCCCCGTGGATGGCCCAAACGCCTGCCCCCGCCACGGACGCTGCTGCCCCGGATCCCGGCGGTGTGGGGTCTGCGCCTGTTTCCGCGCGCAGGAGGCGCGGAAGAACTCGCGCTCGGCAACACACTGGCGCACGTCCCCGCCTCCACGCGGGCCGCCTTCGTGCTGCGGCACCTGGAGCGGCTGTCCGACAGCAAGGTCAACGAGCTTCTGGCAGCCGCGGGCGTACAAGAACCGCACCGAGCTCTGCGCGCCTCGCACCGCCTTGACACCACAGCCGGCCCCACGGCCGAAACGCTCCTGCGCTCACAGGAGTTCGATGCCTGCTCGGTGCAGACGCGGCCCACCGACCTGCTCCGCCGTCGGCGTCGCTTCGCGCTCCTGTGGGCCGTCACGGCGGCCGTGGCGGCCCTCGTCCTACTGGCGACTTCGCTCGGCGGTGACGACAGGGAGCAGCCCACCATCGCGCTGCCCGCCGGAGCCGTCGGCCCCGATCAACTGGTTCGCGTACCAAGCGAACTGTGGGCCGACACCTCACGTGTCGACTTCAGCGCCTGGCCGCCACGCGGCGACCGGGCCGACGACACGGAACTGCTCACCCGGGCCTTGGCCACGTGGGCCGCGCCGCCGAAGACGGTCCGCGTCACCAAGAGCGTCGGGACCACATCCCAACCGCCCTCCAATGCGACGCGGTTGCTGTTCGCCGGTGAGGTCCGCGAGCGCACGATCGCCGTGTTCCACGACGGACAGCGGCTGGTGCGCTACACGGAGAGCAGCGGCGCCGAGCCCGCGCTGGACTTCGCGCGCGCCGACGACGCCGATGTGACCACGGCGGCCGCGGTCGTCCTTCACCGCGGCCGCGAGGGTACGCGCTATCTCCTGGCGCCGTGGATCGCCGAGGCAGCCCACCGTGACCTGTTGCGCCCCAACGCTCCGGCCCGCCCTCTGGGCTTCGGCAAGGACGGCATCACCGAGCCGGTGACGAGCCCCTCCGCCGAGGGAGCCTGCGACACGTGGCCCGTGCTCCAACTGCGCTCGTCCGACCGGATCGTCGAGAAGCACTCCTTCCTCGTCACCGATCTCGGCGGACTCACCCCCGCCCACCTCAGCTACACCCCACTGCCCGGCCAGGGCGCCCCCGCCCGGCAACCGCGCGAGGCCACCAGCACGAACGCGCTGACCAGCTGGACCCGTACGGCATGCCGGCTGGACGATTTCCGCGACGACGGCGTACGAGCGGTCAACGTCTGGGACTTCGCCGACCAGGAGCTGCCGGACCGCGGCGGGCGGGCGGTGTGGTCCTGCACCCGGGCGACCACGTGGCGCGGGCCCGGCCACGTACTGCTGCAGTTCAAGGCGCAGGGCACGGATTCCGCTCCGCTGGTCGGGCGGGCTGACGCCACGGCCGCTTGCAGCCGGTTCGGACAGCATGTTCTGGCCACCCACCAATGGGTCGCACCTTCGGGCGGGCGCTACCTTCTCGCCGCGGGCAGCAGAGAGGTCGTCTCCCTCAAGGTCTCCGGCGCCGTGGACGCCACGGCTCAAGGCCGCACGCTCGCGCGCAAGATCTCCTCCCCCGACGCACGAGTCAAGGTGCGCGCGCGGCTGTCCGACGGCTCCGCGCTCGACCCCATCGGTACGTAGGGCACAGCTCAAGTACGGGTATACGGCGCGCTGATTGCGTACCCCTACTCAATACGGACCCGGATTGCCCGGGTCCGCAGGGGACTCCGAGGGTGGGGCCACTCGGAGAGGAGTCCCCATGAGCATGACAGGATCGATCCGGCGAAGAGCGGCTGCCGTTGCCGCCATGGCACTCGCAGCCAGTCTTCTCGCCACCCAGGCCCCGGCCCTGGCGTCCGCGCCGGCGGACGCGACGATACGCAATCAGGGCGCCGCGAACGTGGTGCAGGACCGCTACTTCGTGGTGCTGAAGGACAGCGCCGCTCGCCAGTCGGGCGGGGTGCCCGCGCAGGCGCAGGGGCTGGCGAAGAAATACGACGGCAAGGTCAAGTACACGTACACCGCGGCCCTCAACGGCTTCTCGGTGACCATGAACGAGCAGCGGGCGAAGCGCCTGGCCGGCGACCCGAGCGTGGCCTATGTGGAGCCGGTGGGCTACGCGCACGCCGTCGGGGAACAGCCCAGCCCGCCCTCTTGGGGCCTGGACCGCGTGGACCAGTCGGACCTGCCGCTCAACCAGAAGTACACCTACCCGGACCGGGGCGGTGAGGGTGTCACGGCGTACGTTCTGGACAGTGGTACGCGCCTGAGCCACCAGGACTTCAGCGGCCGGATCACCTCCGGCCCCGACTTCATCGACAACGACAGCAACGCCTCCGACTGCAACGGCCACGGCACCCATGTGGCGGGCACGGTCGGCGGCACGAAGTACGGCGTCGCGAAGAAGGTGAAACTCGTCCCCGTCCGGGTCCTCGACTGCCAGGGCAGCGGCCCCTGGGACGTCATCGTCAAGGGCATCGACTGGGTGACCCAGAACGGCGCCAAGCCGGGTGTGGTCAACATGAGCCTGGGCGGCGACGGTACGCAGTCCACGGTGGAGAACGCGGTCAAGAACTCCATCGCGGCCGGCTTCACCTACGCTCTGGCGGCCGGCAACAGCGGCGCCGACGCCTGCGGTTTCACCCCGGCCCGTACTCCTGAGGCGATCACCGTCGGCAACAGCAACGACCAGGACGCCCGCTGGACCGGCAGCCCGGGTCCGAGCAACTACGGCTCGTGTCTGGACATCTGGGCGCCCGGCAGGAGCATCACCTCGGCGGGCCACTCGAGCGACACCGGTTCCGCCACCATGACAGGCACCTCGATGGCCTCCCCGCATGTCGCAGGTGCCGCAGCCCTGTATCTGGACGCCAACCCGTCCGCCACACCGCAGCAGGTGCGCACCGCGCTGGTGAACAACGCCGGCAACAAGATCACCAACCCTGGTTCGGGTTCGCCCACCGGCCTGCTGTACACGGGCTTCATCAACGGCGGTGAACCGCCCGTCGAGGACGACTTCTCCCTGGCCGCCGACCCGACGGCAGGCGCCGTCGGCCCCGGCCAGTCCGCCACCACCACCCTGTCCACCAAGGTGACCAAGGGTGAGGCGCAGAGCATCGACCTGTCCGCCTCCGGGCTGCCCTCCGGTGCCACGGCCACCTTCGATCCGGCCACCGTCACAGCGGGCGACTCCGCGAAGCTGACCATCGCCACGGGCGCGAGCACCCCGGCGGGCAGCTACCCGGTGACCGTCAAGGGCACCGGTACCGAGGCCTCCCACTCGGTGACGTACACCCTCACCGTCAACGGCGAGGACCCGGGCCCGGGCCGCACGTTCTCCGTGAGCGACTTCCGGATGATCCCGGACGCGGGCACGGTCTCCTCGGCGCTGACCTCCAGCGCGAGCGGCAACGCCCTCGACCCGGTCTCGGTGACCGTGGACATCTCGCACCCATGCGCCGAGGATCTGGCGCTGACCCTGGTGGCGCCGAACGGCAACCAGTACCGGATCAAGCAGGCCTCGTACGGGTCCTGCACCTGGTTCTCGGGCGGCACGTACACAGTCTCGGGGGTGTCCTCGCCGGCGGCCGGAAGCTGGCAGCTGAAGGTCACCGACGCCTACGCCAACGACGTCGGCTGGCTGAACGGCTGGAGCATCACTCTTTGACCGGTCCCGCGTCCCGCAGCTGAACCGAGCCCTCCTCGCGGGAGTCCGCCGCCCTCACCGTGTCCGCGCGGTGAGGGCGGCGGGCAGTTCGGTACGGGAGGTCAGCGACAGCTTCCGCAGGGCCTTGGCGATGTGCTGCTCGACGGTGCGCGGGGACAGCACCAGCTCGGCGGCGATCTCGGCGTTGGTGCGGCCCTCCGAGGCAAGAAGTGCCACCTCCCGTTCTCTGGGCGAGAGTTGAGTGCCGTACGCGGGCCGTCCCCGGCGGGGCGCCGCGGGGCGCGCGAGGCCGTGCCGCTGGAGCGCCCCGCCGCAGCGTGCGGCATCTGCCGCCGCGCCCAGGGCGTCGAACTGCCGCTCAGCGGCCACCAGTTGATCGGGGGTCTGGTGGGCGTCGAGCGCGCAGCGGCCCGCCCGCTCCAGGGCCAGTGCAGCATCGTAGGGCTGCGGGACGGCCGCGTACTGCTCGGCGGCCTGGGCGAATCCGGTGCGCGCCTGCCCGGTCCGGCCCGCAGACTGATCGAGCAGCGCCCGGCACAGTTGCAGCGCGGAAGCGGCAAGAGGCGCGTCCCGGTCCTCGATGCCGTCGGCGAACTGGCCCACCGCGCGCTCGGCAGCGGTCAGTTCACCGTCCCGGGTCAGCAGCTCGACGTACGACGGAACCAGCTCGGAGCCCCACACCCACACACCCTTGGTGCGCAGCCGCCGCCAGGCCGCTTCGCCGGTGCGGCGCGCCTGGGGCAGTTCGCCGCGGTCGAGCAGGCCCCGCAGCAGCACTCCCCCGGCAGCGGTGACAACCGGGGCGGCGCCGTTGTCGGGGGCGCTCAGGCCCGCGGCGCGCAATTGGTGGTGGGCGGTGCTCCAGTCGCCGTGGGCCAGGGCGAGCTGCCCGGCCACGAGGTGGGCCTCGGGGCGGGCGGGTGACAGCGGGTTGCGGGCGGCCAGTCCTTTGGCCCGGTTCTCCAGGTCGGACCAGTTGCCCCGGCCCCAGTCGATGCGCAGGGTGGTGCCCTTGGTGAGGTCCGCGTTGAACTCGGCACCCACCCGCGAGGCCAGCTGCAGGGCGTGGCGGATGAACCGGTCGGCGTGGTCGTAGTGGCCGAGCCAGGCCACACCGTCGGCGGCGTTGCACAGGCCGCGCAGCACCTCGATCCGCGTGACGCCGCCGAGAGCGTGTGCGGCGGCCAGTTCACGGGCCAGTGCCCATACGCTCCCGTCGCCGACCTCGGCGGTGAGGGAGACACGCCCGGCGAGCACCACGAGCTTGAGCGCGGGATCGCCCGACCGGTCGGCGGCGGCCTGCGCCCGCTCCAGCCAGCGTTCGTTCTCCGCCACCGCGACCCCGGTGAGGAACGGCATGGCCAGGGCGACCATGGCGCGTACCGCGGGCTCCGGGCGGCCGCTCAACTCATCGACGGCATGCGCCATTTCGGCAAGCCCCTGCTGAGGGCTCGCCCCCTGGTTGACGATCAGGAGCGCCAGGTCGCGCCGCAGTTCGCCCCGTACGCCGAGGGGCAACTGCTCACTGTTGATGAGGCGTTCCAGGAGTGTGTGGGTGGTGTCGTCGAGTCCGGACAGATGGCCCGCGACCTGCGCGAGCTTACGGGCGAGACGGACCTCGGTGGCACCCGGCAGCCCGTCGGTCGCCAGCGCCTCCTTCAGCAGCTCGGCCGCCGACTGCGGGTCGGGAGTGCGTTGTTGTACGGTCCGGTCGGCGGCGGCTTCCGCGGTACGCAGCCATGCCTTGGTGCTGCCGGCCGCCCGGTGGTGCCGGGCGACCCGGGCCAG
>NZ_JBEPEW010000089.1:0-34984 GCF_040300965.1 Streptomyces mesophilus
GCCCCCCGGCCCCCTTTCTGGGGGCCTTGCCCCCAGGCCCCCGCTTGTCGCGTGCGGTTTCGTCTTGGGGTCGGTGCCGGTCCGGGGTACCAGTTACACGGGCAATGGCGCCGTTCCCGTGAAGGGTTGCCGTCGCCGTCGGGGGCGCCCGTGTAACTGGCACCCCTCCCCGTCCCCTTCCGCCGGTTCCGCGGCGGGGGTGGGTCGGGGTGCGCGTCACATCAGCACCCCTGGGTTCCCTTCCGCCGGTTCCGCGGCTGCGGGTGGGTCGGGGTGCGTGTCACCTCCGCACCCCCGGGTTCCCTTCCGCCGGGGCCGCGGCTGGCGGCCGGTGGGGGTGCGCGTCGCTTCCGCGTCCCGCCGTCCCCTTCCGCCGTCGTGGGCCGGTGGGGGTTCCGTTTCGTAACTGCAGGCGGGGGGCGGTGGTTGGTTGCGCGTCGCGTCCGGGGCTGTGGGCACCGGTACGGGTGCCTGGTGTCGGTGGGGCGGGTAGCTAGCCCCGTCGCTTCGGCTTGCCTCGGCGTGCTGCGGGCGGGGAGCCGGCTGAACGCGCTCCACCCTTCCCCGTGCCGCCCCGGGGTGCGGCCTTGGCCGGCGTGCCCTTCCCGGACGTCCGCCCCTTGCCGTCCTTGGTCTGCTTCTTCCGTCCGCGAGCCGCCTCGACCTCGGCCGGGGACTGGCCGCGCGAGCTGTTGACCGTGCGGCCCCGGACGATGCCGATGAACTGCTCGACCAGGTCCGAGGTGTCCCCCTGCGGCCAGACAAGACCCATCCGCGACTCGGGCGCATCGGTCAGCGGCCGGTACGTGAGGTCCTTGCGGTGGTGCAGCCGTGCGAGCGACTGCGGTGCGACCAGTACGCCGATGCCCGCCGCCACCAGCTCGACGGCGTCGGCGGTGGTGGCCGGCCGCTCCAGCGCGGGCTTTCCCGGCAGCTCGGTCCAGCCGAGGGTGTCGTCGAGCGGGTGCAGCACGATCTCGTCGGCCAGATCCGCGAGCGTCACCTCGTCGGCGGCCGTGATCAGGTGGTCCTTGGGGACGACGGCCACGGTCGTCTCCGCGTACAGCGGGATCGCGTTGAAGCGCGTCTTGTCCACCGGCATCCGCAGCAGTCCGGCCTCCGCGCCGCCCGATTCCACCAGCTCGGCGGCCTCGGCGGGTTCGACCGCGACCAGCGTCAGTGGGATGGAGGGCAGTCGCTCCCGCCAGATCCGCACCCACTTGGCGGGCGTCGCGCCCGGAACGTAGGCGAGCCGGAACTCGTCCGAGCCTGTCACCGGGGGTACTGCAGCGCCTGTCACCTGGCCAGATTACCCGCCGGGGCGGGGGCCTGAGCGCGCTCGTGGTCGGCCGGACCGCCCGTGATCGCTACCCTTGATGCCATGACCCAGCACCAGAACACCCAGACCATGAAGCCCGCGACCGCGGCGAAGAAGCTGGGCGTGTACCTTCCGGCCACCCCCGCGGAGTTCCAGGAGGGCGTCGTCTCGCGCGCCGAGCTGAACGCGCTGCAGGACGAGCCGCCCCAGTGGCTCGCCGACCTCCGCAAGGACGGCCCGCACCCGCGCCCCGTCGTCGCCGCCAAGCTCGGCGTCTCCATCGCCGGTCTCGCCCGCGGCGGTGTGACCGAGGCGCTCACGACCGAGCAGATCGACGCGCTCCGCGAGGAGATGCCCGAGTGGCTGCGCCAGGAGCGCGCCACGCAGGCGAAGGTCCGCGAGGAGGCCGTGCGCCTCAAGGAGAAGAAGGCGGCCAAGGCGGAGGCCGACGCCCAGGACCGCTGAGCCGCTGAACTGACGAGAGCGCCGACCGTCCCTCCGACGGCCGGCGCTCCTGTACGAGGTGCGGATGAGTGCTCCCGTACGCGATCCGGATCAGCACTCCCGTAGGAGCAGCGCGGCCGTCTCCAGGAACGGCCGGCCGACTTCGGGCGCCCCGTGGGCGATGCAGTACAGCCCGGTCGACACCCGCTCCAGATACCCCCACTCCCACACGGCCGTCTCGTCCTCGCCCGCGGCGCCGGCCAACCGCGCGCAGTAGCCGCGGGCCAGCCGTACCGGGTCCTCGGTGGCGAGCAGTTCCGTGCACCACTCCCTGAGCACCACGCCGAGGTCGTACGAGGCCGGCGCGAGGAAGCCCTCCGGGTCCACGAACACATAGCCCGTCTCGGCCCCCGGCCGCTCGGCACGCACCCGCAGGGCGTTGCCCGGATGCGGATCCCCGTGGACCAGCACACAGTCCTCGGGCCCGAAGAGGGCACGCTTCTCCGCGTAGGCGAGGGCTTGGGCCACCACCGGCTCGGGGCAGGGCCGCCCCAGCTCGTGCCACAAACGGTCCACCAGCTCGTACAGACCGCGGCCCTTGTTCTCGAAGGGGCCAGTGACGGGCGGGCGCGGCACGCTCCATGCCTGCTGCAACAGTTCGGAGAGCACGTCCAACTGCCCTTCAGCGGACGGCAGTCGCTCCAGCGGATCGCCGAGCGCTTCGAGCAGGAGGGCATGGCGCGCCGGGTCATACCGGATCAGCCGTACATAGCCCCGCCCCCGCGCGAGCCGCAATGTGCGGGCCTGCCCCGCGAAGTCGTCGTCGGGCACGGCGAGCTTGAGGACCACGTCCTCGCCGGCCGAGGTGCGGGCCCGGGCCACATACGCCGCCGTGCCACCCGCCAGCGGTTCCCCGACGCTGATCGCCCACTCGCACTCGATGTCCCGCACGAGACCGGCAAGCGAACCAACCCACTCCCGCCCCCGCTCGCCCAGGCTCAGGGCCTTGCTGCGCACCATCGGCGACAGATCCATGGCACGACGGTAACTGTGCCGGGGAGGACCGGAGCCGGCGCTTCACGTCTCGCAGGCAGGTGCCGAATCCCTGCGGACCGACCATGGTGCGCGGTCCGTCGATGCCTGTCGGTACCTGGGGAAAATCGCGAGCACCGGGTACGGCACCTGGGGCACCATCCTTGCCGTGAACCCCCGACTGCTCGGAGCCGCGGCCAACCCGGCCCTGCCGGCCGACCTGGTCGAGAGGCTCATCTCGCTCGCCGACCCGGACGTCGCGGAGGAACTGGCGTGCCGTCCGGATCTGAGCCGCGCGCAGGTGTTGGCGCTGAGGGACCGGGTTCCGGGGTGTGCCGCGCTGCTCGCGCGCTCGGGGCGCCTGACGGAAGCCGACATCGATCCCGTTGCCCGGCCGGAGTCGGCCCTCGCGCTGCTCGAAGAGGGCGAGGGCGGGCCGGAGTTCGCGCGTGTCCTGGTCCGGAGCACGGTGGTCGCACACCGCGAGAGGCTCGCGGCGTGTCCCGGGCTGCCGGGCGACGTCGTGGACATTCTCTCGTCGGACGCAGACGAACAGGTGGTCGCCGAGCTCGCGCTGTGGGCCACGGCGGAGGTGACGGCGCGCCTCGCGGGGCACCCGCACGCGATGGTCCGCCGCGCCGTCGCGTGCAACGAGGCGACGAGCCCCGCGATCCTTGCGGCGCTGGTCGCAGGGGAGGGGTTCGCTCCGCTGGAGGAGTGCGAGCGGTGCGCCGAGGTGTACAACGACGCGGACGCCGTCCGTGACGCGGCCCTGCTCAACCCGTCCACACCCATCGAGGCCGTCTTGCCGCACGTCAACCACGAGGCGGTATGGCCCGGTTGGGGACTGGCGGCACGGGCGGATCTGCCGCCGCAGACGTATGAGCTGCTGGCAGGGCACCCGATGCCGGGGGTCCGGGACGCGGTCGCGAAGAACCCCGCCATCGCCGATGGCCTCCTGCGTCGGCTCGCCGAGGACGGTCATGATTCCGTGCGCCGAAGTGCCGCCTGCAATCCCCGGGTTCCGCTCGACCTCCTCGAGCGGCTGACGACCACCACCAAGATCGGTCCCGGTCTGCTTCCGCGGATCGCCGCGGCCACCGAGGCCGAAACCGGCCACCTCGCCCGCTCGCGCAACCCGGTTCTGCGCATGTGCGTGGCCGAGCGGCGTGACCTGCCCCCGGCCGTGCGGGACGCGCTCGCCGCGGACCCGGACGCGAAGGTGGTCAAGTCCATCGCTCCGCATCCCGGACTGGACGAGTCCCAACTGCGGTCGATGGCACGCCGCCACGGCACCCGGGTGTACGCGAAGGTGGCCGCCAACCAGGCCGCGCCCGCGTCCCTCCTCGAGGAGCTGGCGAACAACGCCGCTCCCGTACGCAAGGCCCTCCGCGAAATCGCCCGCCATCCGAACGCGACGGACGCCGCGCTGCGGATCTGCCTGACGGACATACGGGCCCGCGTACGCGCCGCCGGCCATCCGGCGCTGGCGCCGTCCGTCCTCGCGGATCTGCTCGACCATCCCGACGGGCAGGTGGCCGAGGCAGCGGCGGCGAATCCGGCACTGCCGCTGGTGCTGCTGCGTGAGGTGGTGCTTGCGGCTCAACTGTCGTGAGCGGTAGGCCGGTTCGCTCGGAGGAGTATGTCGATGTATCGGGCCAGGATGAGCGGATCCTCGGGGCTGTCGACTTGGAAGGTCACCCGCCGCAGCAGCCGGACGTCGCCGAGCGTGATGTCCGCGCGGGCGAGGACGTAGACCAGAACGAGGAAGGCCGCGCGGCCGTTGCCGTCTGCGAACGGGTGGAAGTAGCACACGTCCAGGTGCGCACGCGCCGCGCGAGCGGTGAGGGGGAGCCCGGGCTCGAAGGCGTCGGACAGGCAGGAGTCGAACCGGATCTGGGTGCCCGGAACCAAGCCGTAGCGTTCGCGGCCCCGCTTCGCGTAGGCGGAGGCGGTGCGAAAGCCCGGTGGTTCCGGTGTGCCGAGGACGTGTTGCTGCCAGGTGCGAAGCAGCTCGAAACTCAGAGGCCGGCCCGACGCGGCGTCCGTGCGCACCAGCTGCAGAGCCGCGAGCAGCCCTTCGGCTCGGGACGGTGAGATGCGTGCGTCGAAGGTCCGTATGTCCTCGGCGGCGCCGTCGCGAGACGGAGGTGTCCGTTGTGCTGCACCGACCTGCGGACACTCGTGCCAGGGCGCCGCATCGCGCAGCGCCAGCCACTGAGGGATCCGGTCGGGTCCGCGAGGTTCCCGCTGCGACGGCTCGGTGCTCCGCGCCGCGGGAAGGGAGGAAGCCAGACGGTCCGCCACATCGGCCACCACCGCCGGATCCGGCTCGAACCAGCTGTCGAACCGGCCGCCCACGGCCTGGTGCACCAAGTCCTCGGCCACGTCAGGCGGGACATCCCATCGGCTCAGGAACCAGGTGAGCACCTGCTGGCAGTGGCCGTACCAGCCGCTTCCGCAGCCCGTCCGGTCCGTCACCTTGAGGATCAGACGGCGTGCGCCCATCTCCCACAGGAGCGGATCGTCTGCCACCGTGAGCTGATCCAAGGGGTGGGCCTCGAAACAGGCAGCGAGCTCCTCCAGCCAGGCCCGCCACTCGCGCAGCGAGGCGACGACCTTGGTCAGGGTCTCCTCGGGCGTGGTCATCGAGTCATGCGGGCAGCACCAGTTGCCGACCGGTCCACCGTCGAAGTCGCCCTCGTCACGGGCCCAGCGCCACCCGGATGCCCAGGGACCGTAATGCTCGATCAGGGCGTACGACATGGCGTCGGCCCACCTCGGGGACACCTCATGCGCCCAGGTGTCCCAGCCCGTATCGCCGTACGACACGTCCGGCCGGCTCGGCACCGCGCGGGCCGGCCCCAGCGAGCGCACCAGCTTCTCGGCGCCCTCCGCGTCGAAAGGGTGGCGCGCGGGATCCACTTCGTCCCAGGTCAGCGCGGACGGCGAAAGGTCGTACAGCATGCCGTCAGGGTCGTGCGCGCGCCTCCGCGAGCGCAAACCATTTCACGGGGAGCGCAGGCCGTGTGATCGGTGTCGCCGAGCGCCCGCCCCGGTCGACGACGGGAGGGCACGCATACTCTTTGCATAAGAGTACGGAGACACGTATAGTCATGCCATCAAGAGGGAGGCAGGCAACCATGGTGGTACGTGCCGCAGTGGCGGGAGCGAGTGGGTACGCGGGCGGGGAGCTGCTGCGTCTGCTGCTGGGTCATCCCGGTGTCGAGGTCGGCGCACTGACCGGGAACTCCAACGCGGGTCAGCGCCTCGGTGCGCTGCAGCCGCATCTGCTGCCCCTTGCCGACCGTGTTCTCGAGCCGACCACCGCCGAGGTGCTCGCCGGGCATGACGTGGTGTTCCTCGCGCTGCCGCACGGGCAGTCAGCCGCCGTCGCCGAGCAGTTGGGCGATGCCACCCTCGTCGTCGACATGGGGGCGGACTTCCGGTTGAAGGACGCGGGGGAGTGGGAGAAGTTCTACGGCTCCCCGCATGCCGGGACCTGGCCCTACGGGCTGCCCGAGCTGCCGGGGGCGCGCGATGCGCTCAGAGGCAGCAGGCGGGTCGCCGTTCCCGGGTGCTACCCGACCGCTGTCTCCCTCGCCCTCGTCCCCGCGTACGCCGACGGTCTCGCCGAGCATGACGCGGTGATCGTCGCCGCCACCGGCACCTCCGGCGCGGGCAAGGCGCTCAAGCCGCATCTACTGGGCTCCGAGGTGATGGGGTCCATGTCTCCGTACGGCGTGGGCGGCGGGCACCGGCACACGCCCGAGATGATCCAGAACCTCAGCGCGGCGGCCGGCGAGAAGGTCACCGTGTCCTTCACGCCGACCCTCGCCCCGATGGCCCGAGGCATCCTCGCCACCTGCAACGTGAAGGCGAAGCCGGGTGTCACCGCCGAGTCCGTACGGGCCGCTTATGAAAAGGCGTACGCGGACGAGCCGTTCGTGCACCTGCTGCCCGAGGGGCAGTGGCCCGCCACGGCCTCCGTGTACGGGTCCAACGCCGTGCAGATCCAGGTCGCGTACGACGAGAGCGCGCAGCGCGTCGTCGTGATCAGCGCGATCGACAACCTGACCAAGGGCACCGCGGGCGGTGCCGTCCAGTCCATGAACATCGCTCTGGGTCTCGACGAGACCATTGGGCTCTCTACGATCGGAGTCGCGCCGTGAGTGTGACGGCAGCCAAGGGATTCCAGGCCGCGGGTATCGCCGCCGGGATCAAGGAGAACGGGAACCCCGACCTCGCGCTCGTCGTCAACCGCGGCCCCCGCCAGGCCGCCGCCGGCGTCTTCACCTCCAACCGCGTCAAGGCCGCCCCGGTCCTGTGGTCCGAGCAGGTGCTCAAGGGCGGTGTCGTTTCCGCGGTCGTCCTCAACTCCGGTGGCGCCAACGCCTGTACGGGTCCGAAGGGCTTCCAGGACACGCATGCCACCGCCGAGAAGGTGGCCGAGGTCCTCGAAGGGCACAACGCCGGCGAGGTCGCCGTCTGCTCGACAGGGCTCATCGGCGTGACCCTGCCGATGGACAAGCTGCTTCCGGGCGTCGAGCAGGTCGCGGCCGAACTGTCCGAGCACGGCGGCGAGAAGGCCGCCATCGCCATCAAGACCACGGACTCCGTGCACAAGACCGCGGTCGTCGGCAAGGACGGCTGGACCGTCGGCGGGATGGCGAAGGGCGCCGGAATGCTCGCGCCCGGGCTCGCCACCATGCTCGTGGTGCTCACCACGGATGCGGCGCTCGACAGCGACGTACTGGACAAGGCGCTGCGGGACGCCACCCGGCTGACCTTCGACCGGGTCGATTCGGATGGCTGCATGTCGACCAACGACACGGTGCTGCTTCTCGCCTCGGGGGCGAGTCAAGTCACCCCCGAATACGCGGAGTTCGCCGCCGCCGTACGCGAGGTCTGCGACGACCTCGGGCAGCAGCTGATCCGCGACGCGGAGGGCGCCAGCAAGGACATCAAGGTCGAGGTCGTGGGCGCCGCGAGCGAGGACGACGCCGTCGAGGTCGGCCGGTCCATCGCCCGCAACAACCTCCTCAAGTGCGCGATCCACGGCGAGGACCCCAACTGGGGCCGGGTGCTCTCGGCGATCGGCACGACAAAGGCGGCCTTCGACCCGAACCAGCTGAACGTCGCCATCAATGGCGTCTGGGTCTGCAAGAACGGCGGCGTCGGCGAGGACCGTGAGCTCGTCGACATGCGCTACCGCGAGGTGCACATCGTCGCCGACCTCGCCGCCGGCGCCGAGACCGCCACGATCTGGACCAACGACCTGACCGCCGATTACGTGCACGAGAACAGCGCGTACAGCTCATGAGTGAGAAGCCACAGGTGAGCACGACCCGTAAGCACACCGCCCTGCCCAAGGCGCAGATCCTCATCGAGGCGCTGCCCTGGCTCACGCGGCACCAGGGCAAGACCGTCGTCGTCAAGTTCGGCGGCAACGCCATGGTCGACGAGGAGCTCAAGTCCGCCTTCGCGCAGGACGTCGTCTTCCTGCACCACGCGGGCCTCAAGCCCGTGGTCGTACACGGCGGCGGTCCGCAGATCAGCAAGGCGCTCGACCGGCACGGGATCGTCAGTGAGTTCAAGGCCGGCCTCAGGGTCACGACCGAGGACGCCATGGACGTCGTACGGATGGTCCTCGCCGGTCAGGTGCAGCGCGAGCTGGTCGGGCTGCTCAACCAGCACGGCCCGCTCGCCATCGGCCTCACGGGCGAGGACGCGCACACCATGACCGCGACCAAGCACCAGCCGCGCGTCGACGGCGAGTTGGTCGACATCGGGCGCGTCGGCGAGATCACCGAGATCGACACCGGCGCCATCGAAGCCCTGCTCGCCGACGGCCGTATCCCGGTCGTCTCCTCGATCGCCCGCTCCCAGGACGACGGACATGTCTACAACGTCAATGCTGATACGGCGGCTGCGGCACTCGCTGCTGCGCTGGATGCCGAAACCCTGATGGTCCTGACCGATGTCGAGGGTCTCTACGAGGACTGGCCGAACTCCGACGAGGTCATCAGCAAACTCACCGCCACCGAACTCGAGAAGCTGCTCCCGGAGTTGGCGAGCGGCATGGTGCCCAAGATGGAGGGCTGCCTCTACGCCGTACGCAACGGGGTGCACACCGCCCGCGTGATCGACGGACGCGTACCGCACTCCATCCTTCTGGAGATCTTCACTGACGAAGGCATCGGCACGATGGTCGTGCCGGATGCCGAGCCCGAGGGGGAAGCAGCATGAGCAACGCCGAATTCGGAGCGCGCTGGCAGGGCGCGATGATGAACAACTACGGCGCCCCGCGCATGACGCTCGCCCGCGGTGAGGGCCTCAAGGTCTGGGACGCCGACGGCAAGGAGTACCTGGACTTCATCGGCGGAATCGCCGTGAACGCGCTCGGCCACGCCCACCCGGCGGTCGTCCGCGCGGTCAGCGACCAGGTCGCGACCCTCGGCCAGATCTCCAACTTCTTCATCGCCGAACCGACCGTCGCCCTCGCCGAGCACCTCCTTCGCTGCTTCGGCCGCGAGGGCCGGGTGTTCTTCTGCAACTCCGGTACGGAGGCCAACGAGGCGGCCTTCAAGCTCGGCCGCCTCACCGGACGCACCCACATGGTCGCGACCGACGGCGGCTTCCACGGGCGGACCATGGGCGCCCTCGCGCTCACCGGACAGCCCGCCAAGCAGGCGCCGTTCGCGCCGCTGCCCGGTGATGTCACGCATGTCCCGTACGGGGATGCCGAGGCGCTGCGCGCGGCCGTGACGACGGACACGGCCTTCGTGATGATCGAGCCGATCCAGGGCGAGAACGGTGTGGTCGTCCCCCCGGCCGGCTATCTCGAGGCCGCGCGGGAGATCACCCGGGCCACCGGGACGCTGCTCGTGCTCGACGAGGTGCAGACCGGGATCGGGCGGACCGGGCAGTGGTTCGAGTACCTCGCCCACGAGGGGGTCGAGCCGGATGTGGTCACGCTCGCCAAGGGGCTCGGCGGCGGGCTTCCGCTCGGTGCGGCCGTCGCGTTCGGCGCCGCGGCCGACCTGCTGCAGCCCGGCCAGCACGGCACGACCTTCGGCGGCAATCCGATCGCCTGCGCCGCGGGACTCGCCGTACTGGAGACGATCGAGGCCGAAGGGCTGCTCGACAACGTCAAGGCGATGAGCGAGAAGCTCATCGACGGAATCGAGAATTCCGGACATCCGCTCGTCGGCCATGTCCGGGGTGCGGGCCTGCTGCTGGGTATGGTGCTCACCGAGCCGCTCGCGCCCCTGGTGCAGCAGGCGGCTCAGGACGCCGGGATCCTGGTGAACGCACCCGCCCCCGATGTGGTCCGCCTGATGCCGGCGCTCACCATCGGCGACGCCGAGGTGGAATCGTTCCTCCAGGCGCTGCCCGGCATCCTCGACCAGGCGCTCGCGGCCGGCCGGCCGACGGGGAGTGAGTGACGCGGAATGAGACGACGACGATGAGCCAGGCGCAGGAGAACGAGCAGGGCGGCCCGTCCGTACCGCAGACGCGCACCGCACGGCACCGCCGGATCGTGGACATCCTCAACCGGCTGCCGGTGCGCTCGCAGAGCCAGCTGGCGAAGCTGCTCGCGGACGACGGGCTGCATGTCACGCAGGCGACGCTCTCGCGTGACCTCGACGAGCTCGGTGCCGTGAAGATCCGCAACACCGGTGGTGAGCTGATCTACGCGGTGCCGAGCGAGGGCGGATTCCGTACGCCGCAGGCGCCGTTGGGGGAGTCGGCGAAGGAGGACCGCCTGAAGCGCATCGCGGGTGAACTCCTCATCTCCGCCGAGGCGTCCGCCAACCTCGTGGTCCTGCGCACGCCCCCCGGCGCCGCCCAGTTCCTCGCCTCCGCGATCGACCAGGCCGAACTCCACGTCATCCTCGGCACCATCGCCGGCGACGACACCGTGATGCTGATCAGCCGCGACCCGGCCGGCGGCCAGGCCCTGGCCGACCACATGCTGCGGCTCGCTCAGAACGAGCGCTGAGGGGTCCGCTCCGCCTCCGTGGACCTGGCCCTCTTCCTCCTGTGAGGACCTCGGGGGCCAGGACCATCCCACGGTTGCATGATCATGCGGAGTCATGCATACTCTTCCTATGTCCAAGGTCCTCACTTCCCTTCCGGCCGGCGAGCGCGTCGGCATCGCCTTCTCCGGTGGTCTCGACACCTCCGTCGCGGTCGCGTGGATGCGCGACAAGGGCGCCGTCCCGTGCACGTACACCGCCGACATCGGCCAGTACGACGAGCCCGACATCGCCTCGGTGCCGGGCCGCGCGAAGAACTACGGCGCGGAGATCGCGCGTGCGGTGGACTGCCGTGCCGCGCTCGTCGAGGAGGGCCTGGCCGCGCTGACCTGCGGCGCGTTCCACATCCGCTCCGGCGGCCGGGCGTACTTCAACACCACGCCGCTCGGCCGGGCGGTCACCGGCACCATGCTGGTCAAGGCGATGCTCGAGGACGACGTCCAGATCTGGGGCGACGGCTCGACGTACAAGGGCAACGACATCGAGCGGTTCTACCGCTACGGCCTGCTCGCCAACCCCAACCTGCGGATCTACAAGCCGTGGCTCGACGCCGACTTCGTCGCCGAGCTCGGTGGCCGCCAGGAGATGTCCGAGTGGCTGGTCGCGCACGGACTGCCCTACCGGGACTCCGCCGAGAAGGCGTACTCCACCGACGCCAACATCTGGGGCGCCACCCACGAGGCCAAGATCCTCGAGCACCTCGACACGGGCGTCGAGACCGTGAACCCCATCATGGGCGTGAAGTTCTGGGACCCGTCGGTCGAGATCCCCACCGAGGACGTCACCATCGGCTTCGCCCAGGGCCGGCCCGTCACCATCAACGGCAAGGAGTTCGCCTCCGCCGTCGACCTGGTGATGGAGGCCAACGCCATCGGCGGCCGGCACGGCCTGGGCATGTCCGACCAGATCGAGAACCGCATCATCGAGGCCAAGAGCCGCGGCATCTACGAGGCCCCCGGCATGGCGCTCCTGCACGCCGCCTACGAGCGCCTCGTCAACGCCATCCACAACGAGGACACCCTCGCCCAGTACCACAACGAGGGCCGGCGGCTCGGCCGTCTCATGTACGAGGGCCGCTGGCTGGACCCGCAGGCGCTGATGGTCCGTGAGTCGATCCAGCGCTGGGTCGGCGCGGCCGTCACCGGCGAGGTCACGCTGCGGCTGCGGCGCGGCGAGGACTACTCGATCCTCGACACCCAGGGCCCGGCCTTCAGCTACCACCCGGACAAGCTCTCCATGGAGCGCACCGAGGACTCCGCGTTCGGCCCGGTCGACCGGATCGGCCAGCTCACCATGCGGAACCTCGACATCGCCGACTCGCGCGCCAAGCTCGAGCAGTACGCGAGTCTTGGCATCCTCGGCGTGGAGTCCGCTGCCGCCACCGGTCTGATCGGCACCATGCCCGAGGGCGGCGCCCAGGCGATCGCCTCGCGCGGCGAGTCCGCGGGCGACGACGAGGCCCTGGACCGGGCCGCGATGGAGTTCGGCACCGACTGACCGGCGCCCGCCGCACGTAACGTCGGTCGCCTCCCCGTCACATGGCGGGGAGGCGACCGTACAACCACCCTCCTGAGGAGCACCCCGCAGTGAGCACCCCCGCCGACAACCTCCGCCTCTGGGGCGGCCGCTTCGCCGACGGTCCCGCCGAGGCCCTTGCGAAGCTGTCCGCGTCCGTCCACTTCGACATGCGGCTCGCGCCGTACGACATCGCCGGTTCGCGTGCCCATGCCCGCGTGCTGCACAAGGCGGGGCTGCTCACGGCCGATGAGCTCGCGCGCATGATCGGCGGGCTCGACCGGCTCGAACAGGACGTCGCGAGCGGTGAGTTCACCGCCACGATCGCCGACGAGGACGTGCACACCGCGCTGGAGCGGGGGCTGCTCGAGCGGCTGGGACCCGACCTCGGCGGCAAGCTGCGGGCCGGCCGGTCCCGCAACGACCAGGTGGCCACACTCTTCCGGATGTACCTGCGCGACCACGCCCGGATCATCGGCGGCCTGATCGCCGACCTCCAGGACGCTCTCGTGGGTCTGGCCGAGGCGCACCCCGACGTGGCGATGCCGGGCCGTACGCACCTCCAGCACGCCCAGCCGGTGCTCTTCGCCCACCACGTACTGGCGCATGTGCAGTCCCTGTCCCGGGACGCCGAGCGGCTGCGTCAGTGGGACGAGCGGACCGCCGTCTCCCCGTACGGCTCGGGTGCGCTGGCCGGCAGCAGTCTGGGTCTCGACCCGGAGGCTGTCGCAAAGGACCTGGGCTTCGAGCACGGCAGCTCGGGCAACTCCATCGACGGCACGGCCTCGCGTGACTTCGTCGCCGAGTTCGCCTTCATCACCGCGATGATCGGTGTGAACCTCTCCCGGATCGCCGAAGAGGTCATCATCTGGAACACGAAGGAGTTCTCCTTCGTCACGCTGCACGACGCGTTCTCCACCGGCTCGTCGATCATGCCGCAGAAGAAGAACCCGGACATCGCCGAGCTGGCGCGGGGCAAGTCCGGCCGTCTGATCGGCAATCTGACCGGGCTCATGGCCACGCTGAAGGCGCTGCCGCTCGCGTACAACCGCGATCTGCAGGAGGACAAGGAGCCGGTCTTCGACTCCTGCGACCAGCTGGAGGTCCTGCTGCCCGCCTTCACCGGCATGATGGCCACGCTCACGGTGCACCGCGAGCGTCTGGAGGAGCTGGCGCCCGCCGGGTTCTCGCTCGCCACCGACATCGCCGAGTGGCTGGTCAAGCAGGGCGTCCCGTTCCGTGTCGCGCACGAGGTCGCGGGGGAGTGCGTCAAGGTCGCCGAGTCCGAGGGCAAGGAGCTCGACGAGCTCACGGACGAGCAGTTCGCGAAGATCTCGGCCCATCTGACCCCCGAGGTCCGCGCGGTCCTCACCGTTCCGGGCGCGCTGGCCTCGCGCAACGGCCGCGGCGGCACCGCGCCGTCGGCGGTCGCGGTCCAGCTGGCCGAGGTCAAGCAGGACCTTTCCGGCCAGCGGGCCTGGGCGGACGCCAAGAAGTAGTTCCTACGGGAAGCAGGGCCCGGTCACCGTCCAGGTGGCCGGGCCCTTTCGCGATCCCGCAGTCGAGACGCCCGGGTCCCGGATGAGACAAAGATGTCTCACTAGAGGTACAGTCGTCTCATGGCAGTCGACCGCGAACACATCCTCAGGGCCGCCGCGGCCCTCCTCACCCGCAAAGCCACCTCGACGATGGACGAGGTGGCCAAGGCGGCCGGGATCAGCCGCGCGACCCTGCACCGGCAGTTCGCCGGGCGGGACGCGCTGATCAGGGCCCTCGAAGCGCTGGGCCTCGAACAGCTCGACGCCGCGCTGGACGCCGCACGGCTCGACGAGGGCGCCGCCGCCGACGCGGTCCACCGGCTTGTCGCCGAAGTCGAGCCCGTGGCCGGTTTCCTGGCCTTCCTCGTCACCGAGAACCAGCTCTTCGAGGGTGACGGGATGAACGAGGGCTGGAACCGGATCGACGACCGCATCACCGCGCTGTTCCGCCGCGGCCAGGAGTCCGGCGAGTTCCGGATCGACCTGTCGCCCGTGTGGCTGACCGAGGCGCTCTACGGCCTGGTCGGCTCCGGCGCCTGGGCCGTGCAGGACGGCCGGGTCGCCGCCAAGGATTTCCAGTTCATGATCGTCGAGCTGTTGCTCGGCGGCGTACGACGGAGTGCATAACCATGACCACCACCCGAGACGAGATACCGGCCGAGAAGGCGGCCGCCACGGGGCTTCAAGCACCCCACCCCGCCCGCTGGCTCGCGATGGCCGTCCTGGCCCTGGCCGTACTGCTCGTCGGTATCGACGCCACCGTCCTCGGCCTCGCCACCCCGTACATCAGCGAGGGTCTGCGGCCCAGCGGCACACAGCTGCTGTGGATCGGTGACGTCTACTCGTTCGTGATCGCCGGTCTGCTGGTCTCCATGGGCAGCCTCGGCGACCGCATCGGCCGTAAGAAGCTGCTGCTCATCGGCTCCGTCGCGTTCGGCGCGGTCTCCGTGCTCAACGCGTATGCCACCACTCCCGAGATGATGATCCTCGCCCGGGCCCTGCTCGGTGTCGCGGGTGCGACCCTGATGCCCTCGACGCTCGCGCTGATCCGGAACATCTTCCACGACCCGCGCGAACGCTCCCTCGCCGTCGGCATCTGGGGCGCCATGGCCTCCGCCGGCGCCGCCGTCGGACCCGTCGTCGGCGGCTTCCTGCTCGAACACTTCTGGTGGGGCTCGGTCTTCCTGATCAACCTGCCGGTGATGGCGGTCCTGGTGCTCGTCGGCATCAAGCTGCTTCCCGAGTCGAAGAACCCCGCGCCCGGTCCCTGGGACATGCCCAGTGTGGGGCTCTCCCTCGTCGGCATGGTCTCGATCGTGTACGCCGTCAAGGAGGCGGCCGCGCACGGTCTCAGGCCCGATGTGGCGGGCACGGCTGTGCTCGGTGTCGTGGCGCTGATCTGGTTCGTACGCCGCCAGCGCACCCTCACCTCGCCGCTGCTCAACGTCGAGCTGTTCCGCAACCGCGGCTTCTCCGGCGCCGTACTCGCCGACCTCCTGACCATCCTCGGTCTGTCCGGCCTGGTCTTCTTCCTGTCGCAGTTCCTGCAACTCGTCCAGGGACGGCGCCCGTTGGAGGCAGGACTCGCCGAACTGCCCGCCGCGCTCGGTGCGGTGGTCGCCGGTCTGATCGCCGGGCAGGTCGCGCGGCGGTTCTCCGTACGCGTGGTGGTGGCCGGAGGACTCGCGGCCGTCGGCGGCGCACTCGGTGTGCTCACCCTGCTCGACCGCAGCACCGGCTATCCGATGCTCGGCACGATCCTCCTGGTCGTCGGCATCGGCGCGGGCTTCGCGTTCACCGTCACTGCGGACGTGATCCTCTCCAGCGTGCCCAAGGAACAGGCCGGTGCGGCCTCCGCGGTCTCGGAGACGGCGTACGAGCTGGGTGCCGCACTCGGTATCGCCCTGCTCGGCTCCATCGTCACCGGGGTCTACCGGGACTTCTCGGCACCCGCAGGACTGCCGGCCGAAGCGACGGGCGCCGCCCGTGAATCCCTGGGCGGCGCCTGGGAGTCGGCCGCGTCGCTGCCCGGCGAACAGGGCGCGGCGCTGCTGACCACAGCACAGGACGCGTTCGTGGACGGTCTGCGCCTGGCGGCCGGCGTCGGCTCGGCGGTGCTGCTCGCGGCAGCGGTCGCGGCCTGGTTCCTGCTGCGCGGGCAGAAGCTGGCGGACGGGGTCGAGCACTGAGGCCGGTGAGACGGGGGCGAGCACTGGCCGGTGCCCGCGGGCGAGCACTGACGCCGGAGCACACGCGGCTTCTTTAAGCCCGTTTTCGCCTCGTGATGATGGTCTGGCCTTCCGAGCCCTTACTGCTCTGGAGGCCAGACTCATGTCCCGTACGCGCAAGTACGTACTCGCCTCGGTCGCCGCACTCGCCGCCGCGGGCATCGCCACAGGAGCCGGCGGCGCGTTCGCCGACGACGGCGGAGACTCGCCGAAGAACGTACGGATAGTCGTCGACGAACGCGGAGCCGGCCAGGGCGACGCGGCCGACAGGAAGGACTGCCCAGGCAAGAACGGTGAAGCGCCGGCCTCCGAGGTCCCGGCGGAGGCGCTGTGAGCGTCGCCCTCGCGCCCGATGACCAAAAGCTTCTGGAAGAAGCGCTGTTCGAGGTCAAGCGGGTGATCGTCGGCCAGGACCGGATGGTGGAGCGGATGTTCACCGCGGTCCTGGCCCGCGGCCACTGTCTGCTGCAGGGCGTGCCGGGAGTCGCCAAGACGCTCGCCGCCAAGTCCCTGGCCGAGGTGGTCGGCGGGCACTTCGCCCGGATCCAGTTCACCCCCGACCTCGTACCGTCCGACATCACGGGCACCCGGATCTACCGGGCGTCGCGGGAGACCTTCACCGTCGAACCCGGACCCGTCGTCGCCAACGTGGTGCTCGCCGACGAGATCAACCGGGCACCCGCCAAAGTCCAGTCGGCGCTGCTCGAAGTGATGGCCGAGCGACAGGTCTCCCTCGGCGGCACGACCATCGAGGTCCCCGAACCCTTCCTCGTGCTCGCCACGCAGAATCCCATCGAGTCCGAGGGCGTGTACCAACTGCCCGAGGCGCAGCGCGACCGGTTCCTGCTCAAGGTCGAGATCGACGTGCCGAGCGAGTCCGAGGAGCTGGCGATCCTCTACCGCATGAGCACCGACCCGCCGCGCCCGCGCCGAGTCCTCACTCCGTCCGCGGTCCTGTCGCTGCAGCGCGCGGCCGACGAGGTGTTCGTGCACCACGCGGTGGCCGAGTACGCGGTACGCCTCGTCTGCGCGACCCGTGAACTGGCCGGTCCCGAACGGCGCTTGGCGCACGGCGCCGGTCCCCGCGCCACCCTCGGCCTGGTCGCCGCCGCCCGTGCGCTGGCCCTGCTGCGCGGGCGCGGCTACGTCCTGCCCGCCGACGTCCACGCACTCGCCCACGACGTCATGGCGCACCGCCTCGTGCTGTCCTTCGACGCCCTGGCCGACGGGATCGAGCCCGGGACCCTGGTCGACGAGGTACTCGCGGCCGTCGAACAGCCGAGGATCAGCCCGCGCGAAGTCACCGCCGAGGAGGCGGCATGACCACGCTCGGCGAGCTGACCCCCGAACAGGCCTTACGCCACCTGGAGTTGCTGTTCACGCGCCGCGTGGACGGCATGCTCCAGGGCGACCACCGCGGCCTGAACACGGGCCCGGGCACCGAACCCGACCGCACCCGCGTCTACGAACCGGGCTCGGACGACGTACGCCGGATCGACTGGAACGCCACCGCCCGCACCACTGTCCCCCATGTCCGCCTCACCGAGGCCGAACGCGAACTCACCACCTGGATCGTGCTCGACGCCTCCGCCAGCATGGACTTCGGCACGGGACGGATGGAGAAGCGCGAGCTGGCGGTGGGCGCCGCCGCGGCCGTCGCCTTCCTCACCGAACGCTCCGGCAACCGCATCGGCGCGCACATCACCGGCCCCGGCGGCATCCTGCGCATCCCCGCGCGCACCGGCCGCCGCCATCTCCTGTCGATCCTGTACGCCGCACTGGACCGCCCCCGGGTGGCGGCAGGACCGCAGCGGCACTCCCTCGGCGACACCCTGCGCACGCTTCGCTCCCTCAGGCGGCGCGCACTCGTCGCGGTCGTCTCCGACTTTCTGGAGGACGGCTGGGAGCGTCCGCTGCGGGCTGTCGCGCGCCACCACCAGGTGCTCGCCGTCGAGACCGTCGACCCGCGCGAACTGGAGCTGCCCCCGGTCGGTCTGCTCACCCTCGTGGACCCGGAGACGGGCCGACGGCGCGAAGTGCCCACGCAGGCACGCCGGTTACGGGAGCGCTACGCGGCCGCCGCACTGGAACAGCGTGCCCAGATCAAGCAGGCGATACGGGCCGGTGGCGCGGCCCATCTGCGGCTGCGCACCGACCGCGACTGGGTCCGCGATGTCGTACGCCATCTCGCGGAGCAGCGGCGCAGGGCCGGAGGCGTGGCATGACCCTCGCCTCGCCCGGCTGGCTTCTGCTCCTCGTACCGCTCCTCGCGCTCATCGGCCTGTACGTGGTGATGCAGCGCAGACGCGAGAAGTACGCGGTCCGCTTCACCAACCTCGATCTGCTCGACAAGGTGGCGCCGTCGCGTCCCGGCTGGCGCCGCCACGTCCCCGCGGCGGCGTTCTGCGCGACACTCGCCCTGCTCGTCGTCGGCTTCGCGCGGCCGAGCGTGGACGTCCAGGTGCCGCGGGAACGCGCCACGATCATGGTCGCCTTCGACGTCTCCGCGTCCATGGAGGCGACCGATGTGGCACCGAGCCGCTTCGAGGCGGCACAGGACGCGGCGCTCGGCTTCGTCGGACGGCTGCCGGAGCGGTTCAATGCGGGTCTGGTGCCGTTCAGCGGCTCCGCGTCGGTGGCCGTGCCGCCGGGCACGGACCGGGAAGCACTCCGGACAGCCATCGAGACCCTGCGTACCGGCGAAGGGACCGCCATAGGCGACGCGGTGATCGCCGCGCGCGACGCCGTACGACGACTCGACGCCGAAGCGGGCGAGAACCCTCCGCCCGCGCATGTCGTCCTTCTGTCCGACGGCGCCAACACGGTGGGACGCTCGGTGAGTTCGGCGGCCGCCGCCGCGGCCGAGGCGCGGATCCCGGTCTCGACCATCGCGTACGGCACGGAGGACGGGGCGATCGAGACACCCTCGGGCGGACGGATACCCGTACCCGTCGACGGTCCCGCACTCGAAGAGCTCGCCTCGGCGACCGGCGGAGACTTCCACGAGGCGGCGTCCGGGGAGGAACTGGAGGAGGTCTACGAGGACATCGGCAGCTCCGTCGGGCATCGCACGGAGGAGCGTGAGGTGTGGGCGTGGTTCGTCGGTGCCGGTCTGGGGGCGGCGCTCCTGACCGCGGCCGCGTCGCTGCTCTGGTTCTCGCGGCTGCCGTGACGCTTTCCGTGATTGCCGTGACGCCGACTTGGGAGGAAGCATGAGCGACCCCTACTACCAGGGGCTGGGCGAGCCCCGAGGTCCCGCCTTCACACCAGGGCGGCCGCCACCCCCGTTCGGGCAGCCGTATCCGGCACAGGCGTACTACCCGACGCCCGAGCCGGCCGCGCCGCCCCGGCAGCGCGCCGCACGTCCGGTCCTGGCGGCGATCGTCGCCGCGGTGCTCGCCGGAGGCGGTGCCGGTTACGCGGCGGGGCAGTTCGGGGACGACGGCGGCGCCCCGCCCGCCGCCGGTGCCGGCCGCGACTCCGCCGGACTCGACGCCGTGGCGGCACAGGTGCTGCCCAGCGTGCTCTCCGTCGAAGCGCCCGGCGGCCAGGGCTCCGGGTTCGTCTTCGACAGTGAGGGACGCATCCTCACCAACGCCCATGTCGTCGGCGAGAGCTCGCAGGTCGTCGTGGTCCTGCAGAGCGGACGGCGGGTGCCCGCCCAAGTGCTCGGCACCGACCCGGCGTTGGACGTCGCCGTCCTGCGGCCCGAGAGCACCCGGGGACTCTCTCCCGCCCGTCTCGCACCCGACGCGGAGCCCGCCGTCGGCGACACCGTGCTCGCCATCGGCTCCCCGCTCGGCCTCTCCGGCACCGTGACCTCGGGCATCGTCAGCGCGCTCGACCGCAAGGTCAGCCTCGGCGACGGCGACCAGCGCGCCCTGCAGACCGACGCCTCCATCAACCCGGGCAACTCCGGCGGTCCGCTGGTCGACGCCGACGGGCAGGTCATCGGGATCAATACGGCCATCGCCACCCTCGACCGGGAACGCGGCGGTTCCATAGGTATCGGCTTCGCCATCCCCGTGGGCGAGGCGCTGCAGTCCGCAGAGTCGATCGTCGCGGGCGACTGAACGAGAGGGAGGGGCCGCGGATGCGTCTGCTGTTCGTCGAGGACGAGGAGGACCTCGTCACCGCCGTCAAGGTCGGCCTCGTCAGAGCGGGTTACGCGGTGGACACCGCCCCCGACGTCGCTTCCGCACTGGAGAAGCTCGGCGTCAACGAGTACGACCTGGTGCTGCTCGACCTGACGCTGCCGGACGGCGACGGGTTCGCGGTCTGCCGCGCGGTGCGCACTGTGTCCGGCGGGCCGCGGATCCTGATGCTCACCGCCCGCGACCGGCTCGCGGACCGGGTCCGCGGGCTCGACGAGGGTGCGGACGACTATCTCGTCAAACCGTTCGCACTGCCCGAACTCCTCGCCCGGATACGGGCGTTGCTCCGCAGGGAGGAAGGCGGTACCTCTGTCGTGGAAGTGGGTGAACTCCGCCTGGACACCGCCCGTTTCGAAGCCTTCCGCGGGGAGCGGCCCCTGCAGCTGACGCCCAAGGAGTTCGGCGTACTGCACTATCTGATGACGCGCCCCGGCCGTGTCGTGCCGACCGAGGAGCTGCTCGAGCATGTGTGGGACGAGCATGCCGATCCGTTCACCAACACCGTCCGGGTGACGGTGGGTTCACTGCGACGGAAGATCACCGGGGACGAGGATCCGCTGATCGAGACGGTGATCCGTGCGGGATACCGCCTCAAGGAGACGCCCGCGTCATGAAGCGCCCTCGCCTCGTGCAGCGCCTTCGCCTCGTGCAGCGCCCTCGCCTCGTGCAGCGCTCCCGTCTCGTGAAGCACCCTGGCCTCGTGCAGAGCGCCGGCCGCAGGAAGCGCCCCCGCCTCCCCGCCTTCACCCACACGATCCGCTTCCGCCTCACCGTCCTGTACTCGGCGCTGCTCTTCGCTCTCACCTCCCTCGTGCTCGGAGGTGTCTACTTCGCCGTGGAGCGCAGCGGCGAAGCGCACCCGGTGACCAAGCAGTTCACCGCGCAGAAGTACATCGACGGCCGGTTCGCATACGAGTTCCAAGGGGTGAAGGTCGAAGAAGTCGAGGCGGCCGTCAACTACGAGACCCTGGCCAACCTGCGCCAGGTCTCCTTCGTCGTGCTCGGGGGAGTGGCCGTCGCGAGCCTGGGCATCGGCTGGATCCTCTCCGGCCGCGTACTGCGCCCGGTGCGCTCCATCTCCCGCACGGCGGCCGACATCCAGGCCACCGACCTCTCGCAGCGCATCCGTCTGGACGGCCCGCGCGACGAACTGCGCGATCTGGCCGACACCGTGGACTCCATGCTGGAACGCCTCGACGACGCCTTCGACGCCCAGCGCCGGCTGATCGACGACGCCTCCCACGAACTGCGCAGCCCGCTCGCGATCATCCGCGCCAACCTCGACGCGGTCCTGAACGCCGAGGAGTCCGACGAGGAGGAACGCAGGGCGGCGGTACGGGTGGTCGACCGCGCGACCACGCGTATGACCAGGCTGGTGGAGGACCTGCTCGCCACCGCACGCCGTCAGGCCCCCGCACTCGCCGACAGCGACGTCGACCTGTCGGCGGCGGTCGCGGACGCCTGCGAGGAGTTCGAACTCCCTGCGGCGGAGGGCGATGTGGTGATCCACCGGCGGCTGCCACCGGGGCTCATGGTGATCGGCGACCACGACGCGCTACGGCGCGCGGTCGGCAATCTGCTCTCCAACGCGGTCCGACTGTCCCCGCCCGGATCCGTGATCACGGTGACGGCGGGCCGGGACGACGACGGCCGGATCCGGGCGTCCGTGACGGACGAGGGCCCGGGTATCGCGGACGCCGACCGGGAGAAGGTCTTCGACCGCTTCTGGCGCGCGAGCAGGGACGCGGGACAGAGGGGCAAGGCGGGGCAGCGCGGCGAGGCGGGCCAGCGCGGCGAGGCGGGCCGGAGCCGTGCACCCGGCCGTGACCGTCACGCCGGCCTGGGCCTGGCCATCGTCCGGCAGATCACCGAGTCGCACGGGGGAGAGGTGCGCGTGACCTCCACACTCGGCGCGGGCGCGACCTTCACGCTCATGCTGCCGGCCCGCACCGATGAGGAGTGACTCCAGGGATTCCCAGGGACTCAGGCGGCCTTGGCCTTCGTGGCGTACATGTCCACGTACTCCTGACCGGACAGCGCGAGCACCTCGGACATCACCGAGTCGGTGACGGCCCGCAGCACATAGCGGTCACGGTCCATGCCCTCGTACCGCGAGAACTCCATCGGCTCGCCGAAGCGCACGGTCACCTTGCCCGGTCGCGGCACGCCCGCGCCACCCGGCTGGATCTTGTCGGTGCCGATGATCGCGAAGGGCACGACGGGCGCGCCGGTCATCAGCGTGAGGCGGGCGATGCCCGTGCGGCCCCGGTACAGGCGGCCGTCGGGGGAGCGGGTGCCCTCGGGGTAGATCGAGAAGACCTTGCCCTCCTCGAGCACACGCCGCCCGGTCATCAGCGCCGCGACGCCGCCGCGGCCGCCGTCGCGGTCGACGGGGATCATGCCGGTCCCGGTGAAGAACCAGGCCATGACGCGGCCCTTGATGCCCTTGCCGGTCACGTACTCGTCCTTGCCGATGAAGAAGACCTGCCGCTTCACGCTGAGCGGCATGATCATCGAGTCGATGAAGGTGAGGTGGTTGCCCGCGAGAATCACGGGCCCCGTGCCCGGAATGTTCTCCGCACCCTCCACCCGTGGGCGGAACATCAGGCGCAGGACCGGGCCGAGTACTGCCTTGATGAGGGTGAAGCGGGACAACGAGTCCTCCGGTGTCAAAGGCTGGCGGGGTTGTCTGTGCAGGTGAGGACGATACTCGCGGTTCCGCTGTCCTTGCACGTCGGGTTCATCACGTGGATACGCAGAGTTGACGTGGCTTTGCGCTGAGTTTGTGCCGCGTTGGCTTCACAGGCTCCCCTTCGTCACATCCGGCCCCCTAGCATCGGTCACTCGCGTTGGCAGGTGCGGGACATCACAGACGGACGGCTGCTCCGCGCAGACGGACGGCCACTACTCCTCGTACGGGCACGTACTGCTGGGCCTCATCGCACGTACGGCCTCGTACGACGTCGGAAGGACACCGATGACGCAGGGCAAGGCGAACGGGCAGCAGCACGGCGGACCCGGACGGCGGGCGGTGCTGACCACCGCGGTCCTCGGGGCGGGCGGCGCGGCACTCGGCGTCGCTCCGGCCGCGAGCGCCGACGAGCGCCGCGGCGGCGGCTTCAGAGGACTGCCGGTACCGACCGTGATCGCGCACCGCGGCGCGAGCGGCTACCGGCCCGAGCACACCCTCGGCTCCTACCAATTGGCGCTCGACATGGGCGCCCATGTGATCGAGCAGGACCTGGTGCCGACCAAGGACGGCCACCTTGTATGCCGTCACGAGAACGACATCACGGGGACGACGGATGTCGCCGACCATCCCGAGTTCGCGGTCCGCAAGACGACCAAGAGCGTCGACGGGGTCTCGTACACGGGATGGTTCACCGAGGACTTCACGCTCGCCGAGCTGAAGTCCCTGCGCGCCAAGGAGCGCATCCCCGGCACCCGTCAGGAGAACACCCTCTACGACGGCCGCTGGGAGGTGCCCACCCTGGAAGAGGTCCTCCAGTGGGCCGAGCGTGAGGGACGCAAGCGCGGCCGTGAGATCTGGCTGCACATCGAGACCAAGCACCCGACGTACTTCCGGGGGATCGGTCTGGGTCTCGAGGAGCGGCTCGCCAAGCTCCTTCGCAAGTACGGGAGGCACAAGAAGCACTCCCCGAACTTCCTGCAGTCCTTCGAGCCGAGCAGCATCGAGCGTCTGAACAAGCTGGTCGACGCCCCGCTGGTCGTGCTGCTCTCCTCCGCGGCCTCCCGGCCGTGGGACTTCGTCGAGGCCGGCGATCCGCGCACGGTCGCCGATCTGGTCAAGCCCGAGGGCCTGGAGTGGATCGCCTCGTACGCGCAGGGCATCGGCCCGACCCTCGACCTGATCATCCCGAGGGACGCCAGCGGCAAGCTGACCCAGCCGACCACGCTGGTACGCGACGCCCACGCCGAGGGCCTGATCCTGCACCCGTACACGATGCGCAACGAGAACACCTTCCTGCCGGCCGAGTTCCGCCGCGGCACGGTGGCGAGCGACTACGGGGACGCCTTCGGGGCCTTCAAGGTCTGGTTCGAGACCGGTATCGACGGGATCTTCACCGACAACCCGGACACGGGGCTGCTCGCGGCCGCCGACTTCACCCGGGACTGATCGTCAACGCACCTCGGGGAAGCGCCCGTTGCGGGTGATCTCGCGCCGCCCCGGCAACCCGCTGCCGGGGCGGCGCAGTCCTGACCCGCATGAACACCAGCGATCTGCTGCAAGAGCTGCGTCCTCTGCTGAGGGCCGAAGCCGCCGCCGAGGCACCCACCGGCGTGGAGCCCGCCGACCTCGAACAGGCCGTGTGGCTCAGCCTGTTGGAACGGATCCACGACGAGGGGCCACCGGCCGCACCCGCCGACTGGCTGCGCAGAACCGTGCGCGGCGAGGCCAGGAGACTGCGTCGTACGACCCGGGTCGAGACCTCCTACGAGGCCGAACCCGCGGCCGCCGTCGAAGCCTGCCCCGAACCCCTCGCCCTGCGCGCCGAACACCACAGGACCGTGCGTGCCGCCGTGCGCCGGCTGCCCGGACGCTGCCCCGAGCTCCTTGCGGCACTGCTGTCCCGCGAGGACCTCACCTACCGTGAGATCGCAGGGGAGTTGGGTATCTCACAGGGCAGTCTGGGCCCGGAACGTTCCCGATGCCTGGGTTGTCTGCGCAGAATCCTCGCGGCGGAGGTTGCGGCACCTGACCGGAGGGGAAAGGTGCGACGTAAGCAACCGGCGGACAGGTGAGCGGGAGGCATGCACACATGGGCATGAGCGTGACCATCTCTGCGGCGACCGAGCAGGACGCCGAGCAGATCCTCAAACTCCAGTACCTCTGCTATCAGACCGAGGCGGAGATCTACGGGGACTACTCGATCGAGCCGCTCACCCAGTCGCTCGACTCGATCAAGGCCGAACTCTCCAGCGGCACGGTCCTGGTGGCCCGGCTCGGCCCCGAAGTGGTGGCCTCGGTGCGCGGCACCGTGGACACCGACGGAACAGCGCGGATCAACAAACTCATCGTGCATCCCCGGATGCAGCGCCACGGGCTCGGCGGCCGGCTCCTGATCGCCGTGGAGGAACGGCTCGCGGCGGCGGGCGCGGTCAAGCACTATCAGCTGTTCACGGGCCACCGCTCGGAGAACAACCTGATGCTCTACCGCAAGCACGGATACGTGGCGGTGGCGACGCAGCCGGTCAGCGAGCGGCTGACCTTGGTGACCCTCGCCAAGGACGCGGAACCGGCGGCGTACGCGGCGAGCGCCTGAGGCAGGAAGGTTCAGACGGCTGCGGCGGTACGGGCCCGGCGCAGCCAGAACACCGCGGTGACGGGCAGCAGTACCGGGATGAACAGATAGCCCATCCCGAAGTCCGACCACACCGTGGCGTCGGGGAACGCGGACGGTTCCACCAGCGTCCACGTCCCGACGACCAGGACGCCCACCAGTTCGGCGGCGCAGCAGGCCAGCGCCGCCTTGCGGGCCGTCTCGCCGCCGCGGACCAGTGTGTACGTGATGAACGCGTAGACCAGGGCCGCGATCGCGGAGAGCGAGTAGGCGAGTGGGGCGCGGTCGAACTCCGTGGAGATCTGGTACGCCGAGCGCGAGACCGCGCCGACCACCATCACCCCGTACAGCCAGACGAGCAGCATGCCGGGGCCGCCGATCAGCTTGGTGCGCCCCGCGCCGACGGATTTGGCGCCTTCCGCCATCTCGGCCTCCCCAGGTGTCGAGGACATCTCAGCCTCCCCAGATGTCATAGAGCCGCACCTCGAGCACGGCGAGCACCACGGCGCCCGCGGCGACGGTCGCGCTGCCCCAACGGGTGCGCTCGGCAAGCGACATGAAGGCCACCGCCGGAATCGCGCAGACCGTGCCGATCAGATACGCCACGAACAGGGTCGTGCCCTGCTCGGGTTCGTTGCCGCCCGTCAGCTGCACGATGCCCACGATCAGCTGGACCACCGTGAGCAGCGTCACCACGGCCATGCCGATGAAGTGCCAGTCCTTGGTCGGCTGGTCACGGAAGGCGGCGAAACCGCACCAGGCTGCGAGGGCGAGCGCGGCCACCGAAGTCGCGATCGTCAGGGCGTCGAGCATGCTGGGAGCCTATTACGGCCCAAACGGCCCGCCGCGCCCGGGCCGGGGCGCTACCGGGACGCGGGCCGGGCCGATACCCGGTCGCCGGCATTCGGCCGCCCCGCTTAGGGTCGAAACCATGAAGATCCAGGCCGAAGCCCTCCTGTTCGACAACGACGGAACCCTCATCTCCTCCATGGAGTCCGTGTACCGCTGCTGGCGGCGCTGGGCCGAGGAGTACGGGATCACCGCGGAGGACTTCGCGCGGGTCGAGCTGCACGGCCGTCCGGCGGTCGAGATCATCGCCGAGCTGCTGCCCGCGGAGAAGATCCCCGAGGCCCTCGCGCGGATCGAGCAGCTCGAGGTCGAGGACGTGCCCGGCGGAGTGGTTGTGCTGCCCGGCACCAAGGAGCTGGTGACCTCGCTGCCGCGCAGCCGCTGGGCCGTCGTCACCTCCGCGACCCGGCCGCTGGCCGAGGCCCGGCTGCACGAGGTGGGCATCGACTTCCCCGTGATGATCGCCGCCAATGACATCACGCGGGGCAAGCCCGACCCCGAGCCCTTC
Source organism: Streptomyces mesophilus (assembly GCF_040300965.1). Taxonomy (GTDB): domain Bacteria; phylum Actinomycetota; class Actinomycetes; order Streptomycetales; family Streptomycetaceae; genus Streptomyces; species Streptomyces mesophilus_A. The sequence continues at coordinate 26,932 of NZ_JBEPEW010000089.1, forward strand.
CTGCTCGCGGCCGAGCGCCTCGGTGTCGACCCGGCCCGCTGCGTGGTCTTCGAGGACGCACCCGCCGGACTTGCCGCGGGCCGCGCCGCGGGCATGATCACCGTGGCGTTGACCACAACCCACACCGCTGACGAGCTGGCCGCGGACTACGTGGTGAAGGACCTGTCGGCCGTGTTCGCGCAGGCCATCGACGGTGGTGTGGAGCTCACTGCCCGGGACTGACCCCTTCACGGGTGTCCGCTCCCTGGGTGCAGCTGTCCGCATTGCGGACACCCGTGATCTGCTCGTAGGCCTGTCTGCTTTACTTGATCCCATGACCACGACGAGCAGCCGCACCCTTGCGACCGAGGCGATGATGACGCCCGGTGCTCGTTGTATGTGTCGAATGCGCGCCTTCTAGAGGGCCCCTGCACCACACTCGCGCCCCGAAGCGAGACGGCCGAGCCGCATCCCCGACCTGCTGTCGGAGGAACGGGCCGGCCCCCGCGCACGACGAAAATCTCCGCTGATGCACGGCCACAGCCGTGTCCTCAGACGTGCTCGGCTTCCGAACTTCCGAAGAAGAAATGCCCCGTGCCCGGTGCACACGCTGCGCCGCGCACTCGACAGTGACGGAAACCCCAGTGATCACCACTTCCGGCCTGACCAAGGTCTACCGCTCACGCGGTCGTGAAGTAACCGCCCTCGACGGAGTCGACCTCCAGGTGCGCGAGGGTGAGGTGTTCGGCGTCATCGGCCAGTCCGGCGCCGGCAAGTCCTCCCTGATCCGCTGCATCAACCTCCTGGAGAAGCCCACCTCCGGCACGGTGACGGTCGACGGCGTCGACCTCACCGCCCTCGCCGGCCGCGGACCGCGCGCCGGCAAGGAGCTGCGCGAGGCCCGCAGCAAGATCGGCATGGTCTTCCAGCACTTCAACCTGCTGTCCTCGCGCACCGTGCAGGGCAATGTCGAGGTGCCGCTCGAAATCCTCGGCGTCTCCGGCAAGGAGCGGTCCCGCAAGGCGCTCGAACTGCTCGACCTCGTCGGTCTCGCCGACAAGGCGAAGAACTACCCGAGCCAGCTCTCCGGCGGACAGAAGCAGCGCGTCGGCATCGCCCGCGCCCTGGCCGGCGACCCCAAGGTGCTGCTCTCCGACGAGGCCACCAGCGCGCTCGACCCGGAGACCACGCGCTCGATCCTCGAGCTGATCCGCGACCTCAACCGGCAGCTGGGCCTGACGGTCCTGCTCATCACGCATGAGATGGACGTCGTCAAGACCATCTGCGACTCCGCCGCCCTGATGGAGAACGGCCGGATCGTCGAGTCCGGCACGGTCGCCGAACTGCTCGCGACCCCGGGCTCCGAGCTCGCCGACGCCCTGTTCCCGGTCAGCGGTGAGGCCACCGACGTGGACCGCACCGTCGTCGACGTCACCTTCCACGGCGAGGCCGCCACCCAGCCGGTCATCTCGCAGCTCTCCCGTACGTACAACATCGACATCTCGATCCTCGGCGCCGCGATGGACACCGTCGGCGGCAAGCAGGTCGGCCGGATGCGGATCGAACTGCCCGGCCGGTACGAGGAGAACGTCGTGCCGATCGGCTTCCTGCGCGAGCAGGGCCTCCAGGTCGAGGTGGCCGGCGACGAAGCGGCCGCCCCGCTGCTCGTCGCGGACGGCGGCGCCGCCAACCCGCTGCTCGTCAAGGAAGGTGTCGCGAAGTGACCTGGAACGAGATGCAGCCGCTCCTGGAGACCGCCTCCCTGGAGACGCTGCGGATGGTCGGCTGGTCGACGCTGATAGCGATCATCGGCGGACTGCCGCTCGGTGTCTTCCTGGTCCTCACGGACCGCGGCGGTCTGCTGCAGAACGCGGCCGTCAACAAGGTCGTCGGCCAGATCGTGAACATCGGCCGCTCGATGCCCTTCATCATCCTGATGGTCGCCCTGATGCCGCTGACCCGGTCGATCACCGGCACCACGATCGGTGTCGAGGCCGCGATCGTGCCCCTCGCGATCGGTGCGATCCCGTTCTTCGCCCGGCTCGTCGAGACCTCGGTGCGCGAGGTCGACCACGGACTCGTCGAGGCCGTGCAGTCGATGGGCGGCAACACCTGGGCCGTCGTGCGCAAGGTGCTCGTCCCCGAGTCGCTGCCCTCGCTGATCTCCGGCGCCACCACCACCGTCGTCGCGCTCATCGGCTACTCGGCGATGGCCGGCGCGGTCGGCGGCGGCGGTCTGGGCAACATCGCCATCACGTACGGCTATCAGCGTTTCGAGACCGGGCTCATGTGGGTCACCATCGCGATCCTCGCCGTGGTGATCTCCGTGATCCAGTTCATCGGCGATTACGCTGCGCGCGCCGTCTCCCGCAAGGGCCGCGGCTCGACCGCCCCCAAGCTCCGTCTGCTCCGCAACACCCCGGCGCCCGCCGCGGTCGCCGAGCCGACCAAGGCTTCCTGAACCTCCCCCGTATTTCTGAACTTCCCCCCACAGCAATGCCCCCGGCACCTGCCGCCGGGTCGCACCACCCATTGGAGAAAGGCACTTTTCGTGCGTAACACTGCCAAGATCACCGCTGCTGTCCTCGCCACCGGAGCCCTCACCCTCGGCCTCGCGGCCTGCGGCTCCGACAGCGGCTCCGGTTCGGCCGACGCCGACGGTCCGCTGATCGTCGCCGCCAGCCCCACCCCGCACGCCGACATCCTCAACTACGTCAAGGACAACCTGGCGAAGAAGGAGGGCCTCGACCTCGAGGTCAAGGAGTTCACGGACTACGTCCAGCCGAACACCGCGACCCAGGACGGCTCCGTCGGCGCCAACTACTTCCAGCACAAGCCGTACCTCGACGACTTCAACAAGAAGAACGGCACCGACCTGGTCTGGGTGAACGACGTCCACCTGGAGCCGCTCGGCCTCTACTCGGAGAAGATCAAGAAGACGGACGGGCTGGCCAAGGGCGCGACCGTCGCGCTGCCCAACGACACCACCAACGAGGGCCGCGCGCTCAAGCTGCTCGACGCCAACGGCATCATCAAGCTCAAGGCGGACGCCGGGCTCGACGCGACCCCCGCGGACATCGCCGAGAACCCCAAGAACCTCAAGTTCAAGGAGATCGAGGCGGCCCAGCTGCCGCGCTCGCTCGGTGACGTCGACGCCGCGGTGATCAACGGCAACTACGCCGTCGAGGCCGGCCTCAGCCCGAAGCAGGACGCTCTCGTCAGCGAGACCCCCAAGGGCAACCCGTACGCCAACGGTCTCGTGGTCAAGAAGGGCCAGGAGAACGACCCGCGCGTCAAGAAGCTCGCGAAGCTCCTGAACTCCGACGAGGTCAAGAAGTACATCGACGACAAGTTCGACGGCGCCGTCGAGCCCGCGTTCTGAGAAACACGGGACCAGGGGAGGGCGCGCCATGCAGCGCAGCATTTCCGCTCGCAAGAAGCTCGTCTCCGCCGTCGCGGTCGCCGGTGCGCTCGTCGCACTGAGCGCCTGCGGCGGCGGGACGGACCCGGCCTCGGGCGGCGACAGGAACGGCAAGCTCGTCGTCGGTGCCACACCCGTGCCGGCCGGTGAGGTTCTCGCGTACATCCAGAAGGACCTGGCGAAGAAGAAGGGCCTCGACTTCGAGGTCAAGGAGTTCACGGACTACGTCCTGCCGAACACCGCACTCGACGAGGGCAGCCTCGACGCCAACCTCTATCAGAACGCGCCGTTCCTCGAAGACTTCAACAAGTCCAAGGGCACGGACCTCACGTCGGTGACCGGGGTCTACCTGCCGCCGATGGGCGTGTACTCGAAGAAGACGAAGGACGTGTCCTCGCTGAAGGACGGTGCCGTCGTCGCCGTCCCGAACGACACGACCAACGAGGGCCGGGCACTGCAACTGCTCGCCTCCCAGGGCGTGATCGAGCTCAAGAAGGACGCGGGCACCACCGCCTCGCCGGCGGACATCACGAAGAACCCGAAGAAGCTCGTCATCAAGGAGCTCGAACCGGCCCAGCTGCCGCGCTCCCTCGACGATGTGGACGCGGCCGTCATCAACAACAACTTCGCGCTGGACGCAGGCCTCAGCCCGAAGGACGACTCGATCCATCTCGAGTCCGTCGAGAACAACCCGTACGTCAACATCCTCGCCGTGAAGAAGGGCGACGAGAGCGATCCGCGGGTCAAGAAGCTGGCCGAGCTGCTCACTTCGCCCGAGGTGAAGCAGTTCATCGAGGAGAAGTACAAGGGGTCCGTGCTGCCCGTCGAGGGCTGACGATCGTGGCCATGACCCCGGCGGTCGAGCGGTTCTGACGGTTTGTCGACTTACGCTCGACATTCGCTCGATCCCTGTTACCACAGGGCCCGCACCCTCAAGGTGCGGGCCCTGTGGTGCAGTTATCCGCTCCGATGCTGCATGCTGGGCTCTTCAGCGGCTTGATGCTGAACACTTCAGCAGCCTGTAGTGACGGAGCGGCGCGATGACCACGGCTCACCCGATGTTCCCCGACATCTCCATCAGCACCGAGCGCCTTGTGCTGCGCCCGCTCGAAGACGCCGACGCGCCCGGCCTCGCCGAGATGATGAACGACGAGATGATCGGGGCATGGACGGCCGTCCCGCAGCCGTACGGTGAGGCCGACGCAGCCAAGTGGATCAGCGAGTACGCCCCCACCGAGCGCGAGTCCGGCCGCGGACTCGACCTCGCCGTCACCGAGTTCCTCACCCAGCGCCTGGTCGGCATCGTCCAGCTCGCCAAGACCAACTGGCGGGTCCGCTCCACCGAGATGTCGTACATCATCGCGCCCTGGGCGCGCGGTGAGGGCTATGCCGCCGAGGCCTCGCTCGCCACCGCGCAGTGGCTCTTCCGCGACCAGCTCCTGGAGCGCATCGAGCTGCGCACCGCCGCCGACAACACCGCCTCGCAGCAGGTCGCCCAGAAGATCGGCTGCATCAGCGAGGGCGTCCTGCGCGGCGCCTGCATAGCGCGCACCCGCGGCGAGGACGGCACCTGGACCGACTTCCGCACCGACTACATCGTGTGGTCCCTGCTGCCCGAGGACCTCGAAGGCGTCACCGACCAGCTCGCGGAGGCGTCCGGCTACTCGGCGTACTCGGAGTGGAACTGACCGGCGGTCCTGCACACGGCGGTCCCCGCGCTCACCAGGTACGCTCACCCGTGCCTCGACGACCCCCGAGTACCGCAGGAGACTGACGACCATGGCCGACCGCGTCACGGTGATCGGCTGGGACGGCACCCCGCTGACCGACGCGGCCCGCTCCGCACTCGGCGCCGCCACGCTCGTCGCCGGCGCCGCCCACCACCTCGCGCTGCCCGAGGTTCCCGAGCGCGCCGAGCGGATCCGGCTCGGCAGCGTCTCGCTCGCGGCCCGGCGCATCGCCCGCCATCGCGGTACGGCCGTGGTGCTCGCGGACGGCGATCCCGGGTTCTTCGGAGTCGTACGGACGTTGCGCGCTCCCGAGTTCGGCCTCGAGGTCGAGGTGGTCCCTGCGGTCTCGTCCGTCGCCCAGGCCTTCGCGCGGGCCGGAATGCCCTGGGACGACGCCCAGGTCGTCGTCGCCCACCGGCGCACCCTGCGCCGGGCGGTCAATGTCTGCCGAGCTCATACGAAGGTCGCGGTACTCACCTCGCCCGGCGCGGGCCCCGCCGAACTCGGCCTGCTGCTCGGCCCGGTGCAGCGCACCTTCGTGATCTGCGAGGAGCTCGGCACCTCCCGCGAGCAGGTCACCGTCCTCACCTCCGACAAGGCCGCCGACCGCAACTGGCGCGACCCCAACGTCGTGATCGTCATCGGCGGCCCGGTCACCGCGGACACCGGCTGGATCGCAGGCCGGGACACGTCGGGCACCGCGCGCGGCTGGGCGCTGCCGGCCTCCGCGTTCGGCGGCGGGCTGGGCGAGGGCGAGAACGACCGGGTCCGCGCGGCCCAGCTCGCCCGGCTCGGACCGCGCGTGGGGGATCTCGTCTGGGACATCGGCAGCGGCGGCGGCGCGTTCTCGGCCGAGGCGGCACGCTTCGGTGCCGCGGTCATCGCCGTCGACCGCGATGCCGACTCCTGTGCCCGCACCACCGCCGTGGCCCGCCGCTTCGGCGTCCAGCTGCAGGTCGTCCACGGCACGGCACCGCACGTACTGGAAGATCTGCCCGAACCCGATGTCGTACGGGTGGGAGGCGGGGGAGCCGCCGTGGTCTCCGCGGTCGCCGACCGGCGTCCCGAGCGCATCGTCACCCACGCGTCCACGCGGGACGAGGCCGAACTCGTCGGCAGGGACCTGATGGAGCACGGCTACGCGGTCGAGTGCTCGCTGCTGCAGTCCGTCGAACTCGACACCCGCGCCTGGAGCGAACTGGAGCGCGTGGTCGCCTTCGTCATCTCGGCCGAACGGTCAAGCAGAACCGGGGATTGAGGACCGTTTTCCGGCTCTTCGGCCGCACAGCGCACACCATGGGTCGCTCACGACCGGTACATGGCTGTTTCACAGAGTCGACGAATCCTGGAGCACGGCCGGTCAGGGCCGCTCAGGAGATGCCGTAAATCCGCCCCGCGACCTTGGTGCGCCCCGGCTCGCGGTAGGCTGGCCGATCGTTGTACTGCTCCCGGACGTTCGTCGCTTCGTACGTCAATGTCCGGAAAGCGCGCCCGTTTTGGGGCGTGTGTGGTACGGCAGGACCGGAGGACGCGCGACGTGGCGTAGTCCACAGCGGGCTGTGGTGGATCTACTCGTCACGACGGTGGTTCGGCCGCGACAATGCCTAGGGCGCTGATGCCTTTGGCGCTTTGTCGACGAGTCGTACGTGCCGCGCGGCGCGCACGCTCGTTCTTGTCCTTGGGTGGGTTGTACACCGCCCCGGGGAGCCGGCCGAAGGAGAAGTACGACCAATGGGCGAGGGGTACGCATGACCGACACCGGCCAGGTCCCGGGCGAGGGACTGCCTCAGGACGCAGGCACGGTGGGCCGGCCCGGGGTTCCCGCCCCGGGTGCGCACACCTTCCACGATCCCTCCGGCGCCGCCGCGGAGGACGACGATCTGCTCCTGATGCCGGGGGCGCAGGGCGCATGGTCGGAGGACCGTCAGGCGTTCGCGCCCGAGGGGTATCCCGCTGCGCCCGGGTACGGCATGGGTGAGGTCGGCTCTCAGGGCGGGACTCCTCAGGCAGGCAACCACCAAGTCGGCATCCACCAAGTCGGCAACCACGAAGTGGGCAACCACGAAGTGGGCAACCACCAGGCCGGGGCTCCTCAGATGGGGAACCCTCAGATGGGGACGCCGCCGGCTGGGACGCCGATGCCCGGGGGCCCGCAGATGTCTCCCGATTCGCACGGTCAGGCGCCGCTCGGTGTCCAGCCCGTGACGGACTCCGCGTTCGCGATCGGTGAGCCCGGTGGCTATGACGCCGTACCGGCCGGCGAGGCCGGTCACCACGACCCCGCGGCCGGTGCCGAGTTCGCCGGTGCGCACGATGGCGGTTTCGCCGGCGCGCACCACTCCGGTATGCCTGCGGCACAGGACATGAGCGCCCCGGGCGCGCACGAAGCCGCCGGGCGCGACAGCGGTTCCGTGGAACTCGGCGGGGCGCGTATGTCCGCCCCGAAGGAGGCGCCGGTCCGCCGCCCCCTGCACATGGGCCCGCCCGCGGTGGCCGGCCCCGCGACGCCCAGCCCGGTCCGTTCGCTGGCCGACCGCGGCCCCGCCGGAACGCCGGCCAACCCGGTGCCGACGCGCCGGCCGGGACCGCCGACGACAGGGCCCGAGTACCTGGACATTCCGCGCGAGGCCGACGGCACTCCCGTCGCCCCCGGACCGCAGCTCGGCTCGATCCCCGCGGCGCCCGGTGAGATTCCCGGCCCCCAGCTCGGCGAGATCCCCGCACAGGCCGCGACCCCCTGGCCGCAGCCTCCGCAAGCGCAGGGTGCAGAAACGGTCGTTCCGCAGGCCCGGCCCGCCGGAGCCACTCCCGCCACCCCCGACGTCGAGGCGTTCCGCGCCGCCCAGCAAGCGGCCGGCTTCCAGCCGGCCCCGCAGGGCGCCGCGCTGTTCAGCGTCCCCGAGCCGGTCCACGCCGGTGCCGC
>NZ_JBEPEW010000090.1:0-34163 GCF_040300965.1 Streptomyces mesophilus
ACCGGGGTGGAGCCGGGTCCCGGCGGGGGTGTCGTGCGGTTCGCTCGGTCCGAGCTGCGGGTGTGTGTGACCGGGGGCGGCGCCGTGTTCTGGGGCTGGGACGGTGCGGGTCCCGAGCCCTCGTACGCGCTGTCGGGCCCACGGCCCGAGCCGGATCCGCGGGCGTTCCTCGAGCCGGACAAGGACGGCGGCTGGCGGGTGGTGTCGGAGCGGGTCATGGTCGTGGTGTCCCGGCACGGCACGGTCGAGGTGCGCACCCCGGGCGGGGTGGTGCTGCGGCGGGATCTGCCGCCGCGCTGGTGGGAGCCGGCGGGCGGAGGCGGTGCGCGCTGGGTGCAGCGGTCCGAAGTGGGCGCCGACGCGCGGTTCTTCGGGCTCGGCGGGCGGGCGGCGGGGCCGCGCCTCGCGGACGGCACGTACCGGCTCTGGAACACCGATCCCGGCGGGTCCTTCGCGCCCGGTGACGATCCGCTCTATCTGACGATGCCGGTGCAAATGGTGGTCGCGGACGCGGGGACGCATCTGGTCTTCCACGACAACTCCTGGGACGGATCCGTCACCCTGCGCGAGGGCGAAGAGGGGGCTGGTTCCGGGCATGACCGGCCCGGGACTGCCGAACTGCGCGTGGACGGGGGTCCGTTGCGCTGCTGGGTCGTGGTCGGGACGCCGGCCCGGGTGCTGCACGCCTGGGCTTCGCTGACGGGGGCGCCTGCGGTGCCGCCGGCCTGGGCGCTCGGGTATCAGCACGCGCGGTGGGGGTTCGGGTCGGCCACGGAAGTCCGCAGCGTGGTGGCCGGGTATCAGGAGCGGGGACTGCCGCTCGGCGCCGTACATCTGGATATCGATCACTACGACGCGCATCAGGTGTTCACGGTCGATCGCGTGAACTTCCCGGAACTGCCCGCGCTGGCCGAGGAGTTGCGGAACCAGGGGACGCGGCTCGTGTCGATCGTCGACCCCGCGGTGAAGGCCGAGCCGGGCAATGCGCTCTTCGACTCGGGCAGGGCCGAGGATGCGTTCGTACGGGATGCGAGGCGCCGGCTCGTACGGGGTGTGGTGTGGCCGGGTGAGTCCGTCTACCCGGACTTCACCGCGCCGCATGTGCGGGCCTGGTGGGGACGGCAGTACGCCGAGCGGCTCGGGCAGGGGTTCTCGGGATTCTGGCATGACATGAACGAGCCGGTGTCGTTCGCCGCGTTCGGCGATCCGTCGCTGCCGCGGTCGGCGCGGCACGCGCTGGACGGACGGGGCGGCGATCATCGCGAGGCGCACAACGTCTACGGGCTGTGCATGGCGCGGGCCGCGTACGAGGGGCTGTGTGAACTGCGGCCCCAGGAGCGGCCGTTCCTGTTCTCCCGCTCGGGCTGGGCGGGGTTGCAGCGCTACGGCGGCACCTGGTCCGGGGATGTGGAGACCAGCTGGGCGGGGCTGCGGGCCTCGTTGGCGCTGGTGCTCGGTCTCGGGCTGTGCGGGATTCCGTATTCGGGGCCGGATGTGGGCGGGTTCAGCGGGCGGCCGTCCGCGGAGCTGTATCTGCGGTGGTTCCAACTGGGTGCGTGGCTGCCGTTGTTCCGTACGCACTCGGCGATGAATGCCGGCCGGCGTGAACCCTGGATGTACGGGGACGAGGTCCTCGCGCATGCGCGGGCGGCGCTGGAGGAGCGGCACCGGCTGCATCCGTACTTCGTGACGCTGTCCCAGCTCGCGTCGCGCACGGGGGCTCCGTATGTGCGGCCCCTGTGGTGGTCGGCACCGGAGGACCGGGCGCTGCGGGACTGCGACGATGCGTTCCTGCTGGGGGATGCGCTGCTTGTGGCGCCGGTGTTCGAGCCCGGTGCCGACCGGCGGGCGGTGCGGCTGCCGCGGGGTCGGTGGTACGACACCGTCGGCGAGCGTGCGTATGACGGGCCGGGACAGGTGCTGCTCGACGCTCCCCCGTCCCGAATCCCGGTGCTCGCGCGGGCCGGGACCGTGGTGCCGGTGCGCGGCGAGGACGGGGAGCTCGAGCTGGAGGTGTGGGCGCCGCTGCGGGGGCGTACCGGCGGAGGGCTTGTCGTGCGCGATCCCGGGGACGGCTGGGAGCGGGCCGAAGTCGAGCGCTATGTGACGCGGTGGAAGAACGACCGGGTGGTGGTCGTGCGGGAGACGGACGCGGGTGTGGAGGAGGTCACGGAGAGGGTGCGGGTGCGGGGGGTGTGAGGGCCGGGTCCACGATCGTGAACCACAGCTCCGGGCGCTCCCAGGTCACCTTCGGCGGGCTGGGCGGGAGCGTGCCGGTGCGGTGGGCGCCCATCGCGCGGTAGAAGCCCTCCGAGGGCGGGTGCGAGACCACGCGTACGCCCGAAAGGCCCGCCGTGCGCGCCTCGTTGAGCATATGTGCGATCAGGCGGCGCCCGGCGCCGTTGCCCTGTGCCGCGTCGGCGACGAAGGCCAGGTCGAGCTCGGGCGGATCGCAGATCAGCGAGTAGAAGCCGAGTGGCGCGCCTTGCGGGTCCTCGGCGAGGAACACGCGGTGGCGCGCCACGTAGTCGGGTGTCACGCGGTAGCCCTCGAGGATCGAGGCGTACGTCCCTTCGTACGCGCTCGACGCCAGCATCAGGGTGGTGAGGGCTGGTGCGTCGGTCGGCAGGGCTCGGCGGATGGTGATCGGGTCCATGCGGGCGAGTATAGGAGCGTACTCGGATAGTGACCGTTACATTCGGCCGGCTTCCTTACGCGTAGCGCCCCTCGAACCAGGCCGCGGCGGCCACCGTGTGGAGCGGGAAGCCGAGGGCGGAGGGGGCGCGCAGGAGGGAGCGGGCGGTGGTCTCGTCGGTCGGCGCGAAGGGCGGGAGCTCCGCCGCGGGGCGGGGCGGCAGGACGCCGAAGAGGAGGAGGTGGCCGTCCGGGGAGCTCAGGGCGTCGGCGAGACGGACGTCGCGTTCGTCGGCCTCGATGCCGGTCTCCTCGCGCAACTCCCGTACCAGCGCGTGCCGCCAGTCCTCGTTGTGATCGACGAAGCCGCCGGGCAGGGCGAGTTGGCCGCGGGCCGGCTCGATTCCGCGCGTGATGACGAGCAGGCCCATGCCTTCCGTGTCGTGGACGGGCTGCAGAGCGACGGCAACCGGAAGCGGATTCCGGTAGGCGACGGCTCCGCAGACCGTGCAGGTTCGGGGCCAGCCGGAGACGTCCGCGTAGGGAGCGCCGCAGCTCGAACAGTGGGAGTCCTGGGCGGACTTGGCGGGGGAGGATACAGGCTCGGGCACGGGCGGGACTGTAGCGGAACGCCGACACGCCTGTGCGGCCGCCCACCCTGGTCGTCGGACTCGTCCGTCTTGGGGGTGTCGTGTGCCGTCTGACTTGCCCGTCTTGGGCTTGGCTTTCCTGTCTGGCTTGCCTGTCTTGGGCTTGCCTCCCCTGTCTTGCTTGCCCGTCTTGGGCTTGCCCTTGCCCGTCCGACTCGCCCGTCTTGGGCTCACCCTTCGCCGACTGACTCGCCCGTCATGGGCCCACCCTTCGCCGACTGACTCGCCCGTCATGGGCTCACCCTTCCCATGCGCCCCATCCGACTGGTAGACGGAGGTGCCATGACTCGTCTTTCGCGTACGCGCGCGGTGTGGCGCGCCCTCGCCGTCGCCGCTGCCGCCCTGCTCACCGTGACGGCGGTGCCGGCCACGGCCGGTGCCGAGCCGGAGCCCAAGGCGCCCGAGGAGTTCGTGGCACTCGACCGGGTGGACCCCACGATCCTGCACGAGATGCGCTACACGACGGCGCACAACTTCGTCGGGGAGCGCATCGACGGCTACCGCCAGCCGGTCTGCATCCTGACGAAGCCGGCCGCACTTGCTCTGCGCAAGGCCCAGCGGGGGCTGCTGAAGCAGGGGTATTCGCTGAAGGTGTACGACTGCTACCGGCCGCAGCGGGCGGTGGATCACTTCGTACGGTGGGCAGAGGATCTGGACGACGAGCGGATGAAGAGCGAGTTCTATCCGAACGTCGACAAGTCCCGCCTCTTCGCGGACGGTTACATCGCGGCGAAGTCGGGGCACAGCCGGGGTTCCACGGTCGACCTCACCGTCGTGAAGCTGCCCGCGCTGCCGACACGGCCGTACGTACCGGGCGAGCCGCTGGTTCCGTGCTTCGCGCCGGTGGACGAGCGGTTCCCGGACAGTTCGGTGGACATGGGCACGGGTTACGACTGCTTCGACACGTTGTCCCACACGGACGATCCGCGGATCACCGGGGAGCAGCGGGCGAATCGCGATCTGCTCCGGGGGGCGTTGAGTGGGGTCGGGTTCGTGAATCTGCCGGAGGAGTGGTGGCACTTCACGTACAAGCCGGAGGTGTTTCCGGAGACCTACTTCGACTTTCCCGTGAGTCGGCGGTCCGTGGGCGGCAAGTCGTAGGCGGCACCTGAGGCCGGCCGGCGCGACCTCGGTCGCGCTGGTCGGCGCCTGTCGTATGTCGGCCTGGCGGGGGCAAGGGCCTCAGGGCTCAGGGCTCAGCAGCAGGGCCCTTGCCGGCCGAGCCTTGAGGAACGGACGATCGCCGCATGCCCATGAGCCGAGGCGCCTTCTGTGACGTTCCGTTGACGATTCTCTTCCCGCACCTATTGGCCGCTGACGTGGAGTCCATGAGGCGTACCGCTCATGCTGTCGATGCGGCTCGCGGCGGCGGGGACGCGGCGGAATGGGAATGGTCCGTGAGCCATGCGGGCTTTGACGGCCCGCAATCATGGACACCGGTCATCCTCGGGGTGGACATCATCGAGAGAGCGGGGCAGGGCGATCATCTGGAGTTCCTGCTGCAGGTCGTTTGGACGGACCGGGGCCGACTGGCAGTGACGGCAGAGGTCAACGTGGCCTGCTGGTGCGCGACCGATCACGCGACCCACGGCGTCGATCCCCTCAGCCTCGTCACCGGTGACGAGACCTCGCTGCCTCGTGCCTTCCAAGCGGGGGCCGAGCGATTGGCAACGTGGCTGGCCGGCCCTCGCAACGCGGACGACTGACGCGCGAGCGCCGGCCTTCCCGCTCGGTTGCCTCACGTATAGGTCGGACTTCTTGGGGAGTTGGTGCCGAATGGAAGGCGTGCGCTCGCCCCCACGCACCACTCCGTCCGCAAGCTGCAACATGGCCGAAGGGGCGGTGAAGGGGGCAGCAGATATTGCGTGGCCGTGGGGGCCCTTGTCGGGCAGGGTTCCGGAGGATGACTGAGGCAGACGAGATGTACTACGCCCGCAACGGCACTCTCGAGGGACTGTTGCAGCGGGGGCGGGGCCTGGGTGCCGTCCGGGCCAGGGAGGATCCTGCGGCAGCGGCACCATTCGTGTACGACGGAATCCGCCGGGACTGGAGATGGGACAACCTCGTCGACGAGCGGGCCGTGTATCTGGCACAGCTCGTCCGTGAGTTGGCGATGCCCACGGCACCGGTCGTGGACCAGTTGTCTGGGTCCGAGGACGAGTGCTCACGGGCCGCCGACGTGCTCGTGCTGCTCGCGCCGGCCGGTTCGGACGAAGCCCGCGACGGGCTGCGGGCCTACATCTGCGGCGGCGAGCACTGGGTCATGGTTCTGGAGTTGGTCGCGGACCGATGGCCGGACGCATGGTGGGAGGACCTGGCCGACGTCGCACGAACCCGCATCGGTCAGGAACCGGAGCCGCCTTGGCGCGCCGAGCCGTGGACCCGCTTCGGGATCGCAGTGCAGCGGCCCGCCTCACGCCCGGTTCGGCCGGACCTGACCGGGCATACGGACGGCCAACTGCTCGACCTGCTGATGAAAGCCCTGCCCGGCGACCGCATCCGGGGCGACGCCCTGCGCGAACTGTGCCGCAGGGAACCGGTGGAGGGACTGATCCCGCTCGTCCCCTCTCTGGTCACCCCGTCCGGCCGGCTCCCCGTGGTCGGGCTGACCAGAGCTGTCGAGCACCTCGGTGCGCTGGCCGTTCCAGAGGCCCGCCGCTGGGCACACGCAGAGCCCGAGTGGCTGGCCCGGATCGGCCGGGACGTCCTCGCCGACCAGCTCGTCCCCGAGGCACTCCCGGGCCTGGTGGCCGAACTCTCCGAGCTACGACGCACCCGCACCTGGTGCGGTCCGGCGGCCACTGCACGGCGGCTGGCCCGATTCGGGCCCGCGGCCGCACGAGCGGCGGGGGATCTGCGCCGGCTCTGGCTGCACACTCCGCACTCCTACGAACGGGCCGCCTACTTGGAAGCGCTGGCGGCCATCGATCCGTCGGGCCTGGATTACGCGTACTCCGAATCCCTCTGGGACTGCCAGGAACAGGCACAGCTCCTCGGTATCGCCCATGCGCAGGACAACCCGTCAACGCTTGCGCACATCGCAGCGCTGCGCGACGACCCGATGGTGCCCGCTGACATACGGATTGCAGCGGCGGCGCGCCACCATAGAGGGCTCGGCTCTTGACGCCAGGTGGGGCGGTGGGCGTGTGCGGCGGGTGGTGGCCGACGCTGGTCGGCTGGCCAGGAGTCTTCTCTTGAGCGATGAGTTTGCGGGGGCCGGCAGGTCCAAGGGGTGGGATGCGTCCGAGGGAACGGGCTTGTCCCAAGGATCGGACATCAGGCAACGCGCTGCGCTCAGGAGGAAGTATGACCACCGAATCGAGCACTACGGTCACCCCACGGATTCTTGAAGTGCCCGGCGCGCGCCTGCATTACGAGGTGCGGGGACGGGGGCCGCTCATCGCGTTGGTCGGGGCGCCGATGGATGCCGGGGCGTTCGCGCCGTTGGCGGAGCTTCTCGCGGTCGACCACACCGTGCTCACCACCGATCCGCGAGGCATCAACCGCAGTACGCTCGACGACCCCGGGCAGGACTCCACGCCGGAGCTGCGGGCCGACGATCTCTCCCGGCTGCTCAGCCACCTGGGCGCCGGGCCTGCCACCGTCCTTGGCTCCAGCGGTGGTGCCGTGACCGCGCTGGCCCTGGCCCAGGCACACCCCGAGCAGGCGCACGTCGTCGTCGCGCACGAACCGCCGCTGGTCGAGCTGCTGCCTGAGCGCGAGAAGGTGCACGCCGAGACGGACGAGATCATCGCCGCCTATCTCGCGGGCGATGTCATCGGCGCTTGGACCAGGTTCATGGCCCAGGCGAACATCTCCCTGCCCGAGGGTGCGATCGAGGGGATGTTCGGCGGGGAGCGCGATCCGCGGCAAGTCGCGGACGAGCGCCGCTGGTTCGCGCACGAGCTGCGGGCGACCACCCATTGGCGGCCCGACCTGGACACCCTGCGGTCCATCAGTGCGCGCATTGTGGTCGGCATCGGCGACGACTCGGACGGAGAGGAATGCGACCTCACCTCACGGGCGCTCGCCGAGACGCTGGGTATCGAGCCGGCGCGGTTCCCCGGTGGGCACACCGGGTTTGCCGAGGACCCGGGGGCTTTCGCCACGCGGCTGCGTGAGGTGCTCCGCCCAAAGCGGAGTCAGGTCTGACACCGGGAACGGCGCGGCGGGGGCGGTCGTTTGCCCGTTTTACGGCGAGCAGTCGGCCGCCCTCGCTGCGGCGTGAGCGCCCGGCAGGAGGGGAAGCGCCCCTCAGAAGCCGAGCGGCTCGCGGACCAGGAGAACCGTGGCACGGCCCGGGTGGGGTTCGGCGTTGAGGATGAGGAGTTTGTTCGAGGCGCTCGGTACTCCGTAGGCCTCCAGGGCGCGTTCGTTCTCCAGGGGCAGACAGTGCTCTTCGATACGGCGCAGTGCGGTGGAAAGGTCGGGGACTACTTTCTGGGCGCCGACGACCAAGATCATGTGGGGTGCCGCGCCCGCGTAGCCCGCCAGTTGGCTGCCGCTGGCCGAGGCGGCCACCAGGGATCCGGTTTCGGTGACCGCGGCGACGCTGCCGACGATGACGTCGGGGGTGGCGATCATCCGCCACATCTCGGTCAGTTGGGTGGAGCGGTCCATGGACCTGCTGCGCGCCTTGACCGAGTCGTAGCGTCCGCTGTCATTGATGTCCTCGTCGATGCCCGTGAGGCGGAGGGTTTCGCTGGCGCCGGTGAAGACGGTGGCGCCCTGCGGGATGAGGTCGCGGACGCGGTCGCGTGCGGCGGCGCCATCGTCGAGGATCTCCACGGCGAAGTTGCGTTCCTTCAGCGCCGCGGCGGTCCGCTCCAGGGTCTCGGGGGAAGCCGGCGAGGTGAACGGGGTGGCCGGAACAGTGGTGGACATGGCGCCTCCTGTGCAGCGGTGGGTGGTCGAGTGCGGTCCTCGCGAGTACGACAACGCGGCCCGCCGGAATGTGAGGCGGGGAGGCTGCGTCACATCCGCGGCCGCTGTCTCGTCGAAGGGAGGACGGCAGCGGCGGCGAGAGGACTGGTGGCGGGATGGGCATCACGGGGACGGGGCACGGGCCGGCCGGTCCGGACGTGAGCGATGTCATCGGCGAGCGGCGCCAGTTGACCAACATCGCCTACCGGTTGCTCGGTTCACTGGCCGACGCCGAGGACGCCGTGCAGGAGGCCTACGCCCGGTGGTACGCGATGCCGCGCGCCGAGCGGGAGGCCGTCTCCTCCCCCGGCGCCTGGCTGACGACGGTGACCAGCCGCATCTGCCTCAATCTGCTCGGTTCGGCGCGGGCGCGGCGGGAGACGTATGTGGGCGAGTGGATCCCCGAACCGCTGCCCGACGGTACGGAGTGGGGCACGGCGCGGACGGGCGGTGCCGCAGCGGATCCGGCCGACCGGGTCACCCTCGACGAGTCGGTCGGCATGGCCTTCCTCGTGGTCCTCGAGGCGATGACGCCGGCCGAGCGGGTCGCCTTCGTCCTGCACGACGTCTTCCGGTACTCCTTCGCCGAAGTGGCACGGATCGTCGGCCGTACGCCGGCGGCCTGTCGCCAGCTGGCCTCGTCGGCCCGGCGCCGTATCCGCGCCACGCAGTCCGCTGCGCCACCGAGGGACCGGCAGGCCGAGATCCTCAGGGAGTTCCGGCGGGCGTGGGAGGCCAAGGACATCGGCGGACTCGTCGGCCTGCTCGATCCCGAGGCCACGGCGATCGCCGACGGCGGCGGGCTCGTCCAAGCCGTGGATGTGCCGATCGTGGGCGCCGAGCGGATCGCGAGTGCCTGCGTCGGGATCGCCGAGCGGGTGGAGCTGACGCTTCTCGAGCGTACGGTCAATGGCCGGCCGGGCCTGGTGAGCGTGCAGGACGGCGTCACGGTGGCGGTGCTCGCCTTCGAGATCGTCGACGACCGGATCCGGCGCATCTGGTCAGTGCGCAACCCCGAGAAGCTGCGGGCGTGGACGGAGGGCTGACGGCGAGCGGGGAACCAGCGGTCCTCCGGGAGCGGGGCTTGACCGGCGCAGCCACGTAAGGTTCCCTGGCGGGCAGCACTCATTACCCGTACTCGCCGCCGGTCATCCAGGCGGCAACGCCTCGGGAGGACGCGATGCTTGCCGACACCGTCAGGATCTGGGCGGAAGGCTGGGCGCTGTCGCGGCGCACACCTCCGCCGGTGGAACACCCCTGGGGCTACTACATCGAGGTCGCCGGAAATCCCGCAGAGGTGGGGCGTCATGTACTGCCGCACGCGGATGAGTCGTCGGTACGCGGGGCGGCCGGAGCGGTGACCGAGCCGCGGACCTGGATGAAGATGCCGGCCGAGCCCGGGAGCATCGAGGCCTGGCTGCCTCCGGGATGGGTGGTGGCATGGGAGGAGACCGGCCATCTGATGGCGGTGGACCTGGCGGCGTCCCGGCCCGTTCCGCCCGAGGGGTACGTCGCCACGGTCGAGGCGCTCGACGATGTCGTGTGCGTCCGCGTGCTCGACACCGACGGGGACCTCGCGGCAACGGGGCAGTTCGCACTGCTCAGGGACACCGTCGTGGTGGACCGGGTGACGACCGAGCCGGCCCATCGGCGGCGCGGCCTGGGCGGTTTCGTGATGCGCGCGCTCTCCGACGAGGCCTCGGCGCGGGGCGCGTCCGTGGGCGTCCTCGGCGCGACGGATGCGGGACGTGCGCTGTACGAGACGCTGGGCTGGAAGAAGCACTCGACGCTGGCGGAGTGCATCTACAAGCCTTGAGCGGGAGTGCATCACGAGCCCCGAACGAGCCCTCGGTCAGCCCTCACAAGGGAGCGCCCGACGCAGCGAAGGCGGCCAGGACCACCCCCGTGGGTCCTGGCCGCCCGTTGCGGCGAGGGGCTCGGGGCCGGGCCTCGAGCTCCTCACCTCATCCGAGACGCAGCCGGGCCGTGTCCGGTTCTCGCGGGGCCCGATCGAGTTCCGTACCGGAGCGCTCGGCGATGTCGGCGCAACCGCCCCGGGTGACGGGATCACCCACGCCGTGGCACACTTCTGACGTTCCGTCAGATCCGGTGCCGGGGAGGGGTCATGTCTCGTACACGCACACCAGTGGTGGCCGATTGGTTCAGTGGCGAGGGGGAGGACTTTCGGCTGCTCGGTACCCGATGCGGCGCCTGCGGCTCGGTCTTCTTTCCCCGCGAGGACTCCTTCTGCCGCAACCCGGGCTGTACGGGCGGCGAGCTGGCCGAGGTCCCGCTGTCCAAGCGCGGCCGCATCTGGTCGTACACCGACGGGCGTTACCGGCCACCCCTCCCCTACGTTTCCGATCCGGACGCCCAGTGGGAGCCGTACACGCTGCTCGCCGTGGAGTTCGAGGACGAGCGCATGGTCGTGCTCGGGCAGGCGGTGCCCGGGGTGACCACGGCCGAGCTCGAAGTGGGGATGGAGGTCGAGGCCGTGCCCGGCGTGCTCAACGTGGATGCCGACACCACCTGGACGACCTGGCACTTCAAGCCGGTGAGCGCGCGATGAGCCGGGACGTGGCGGTTCTCGGCGCCGGGATGCACCCGTGGGGCAAGTGGGGCCGGAGCTTCATCGAGTACGGAACGATCGCGGCGCGCAAGGCACTTGAGGACGCGGGGGTCGACTGGCGCGATGTGCGGTCGATCGTCGGCGCGGACACGGTGCGCGGCGGCTACCCCGGATATGTCGCCGGGGCCACGTTCGCCAAGGCGCTGGGCTGGCAGGGTGCGCGCGTCACGAGCGTGTACGCGGCGTGCGCCTCGGGCGCGCAGGCCATCAACACCGCGCGTACGCAGATCCTTTCGGGGCTCGCCGATGTGGTGCTCGTGGTCGGTGCGGATGCCGCTCCGAAGGGGTTCTTCCGGCCCGCGGGCGGCGACCGGCAGGATGATCCGGACTGGTTGCGCTTCCGGGTGCTCGGTGCCACCAACCCGGCGTACTTCGGGCTCTACGCGCGGCGCCGGATGGCGTTGCACGGGGACACACTCGAGGACTTCGCGCAGGTCAAGGTGAAGAACGCGGCCTCGGGCGCGCTCAATCCGTATGCCCGGTACCGCAAGACGGTGACGGCGGAGGACGTCGCGGCCTCCGCGGTGGTGGCCGACCCGCTGCGGCTGCTCGACATCTGCGCCACCTCCGACGGGGCGGCGGCGCTCGTGCTGTCCAGCATGGACTTCGCGCGGCGGCACGGGCAGGCCGACCCGGTGCGGATACGGGCGGTCTCGACGGTGACGCCGCAGTACCCGCAGACGGTGCTCGATCTGCCGGACATCGCCACCGACTCGGCAGCGACCGTCCAGCCGCCCGAGCGGACCTTCCGCGCCTCGATCGCGCACGCGGCGTACGAGGAGGCGGGGATCGGGCCGGAGGAGTTGTCGCTCGCCGAGGTGTACGACCTGTCGACAGCTCTCGAGCTGCAGTGGTACGAGGACCTCGGGCTCTGCGGTGAGGGCGAGGGGGCGAAGCTGTTGCGTGAGGGAGTGACCTCTCCCGGGGGCCGGGTGCCGGTCAACTCCAGTGGTGGGCTGGCCTCGTTCGGTGAGGCGGTGCCGGCGCAGGCGATCGCGCAGGTCTGTGAGCTGACGTGGCAGTTGCGCGGCTCGGCGGGTGAGCGGCAGGTGGCGGGGGCGCGGGTCGGGATCACCGCGAATCAGGGGCTGTTCGGGCATGGGTCCGCGGTGGTTGCGGTGCGGTGACGCGGTGGCGGGGCGGGGTGGGGCACGGCGCCTGCGGCGGGCCTTTCTCCCCGCCCCGCCCCTTCCCGGCTGTGACACTTGCGGCTCCGCCGCGTGGGGGCTTCGCCCCGGACCCCTCATCCGAACTTCGTTCGGATCTGCTCAAACGCCGCAGGGGCTGAAACGTGTCCGCGACCTTGACGCTCCCTCAGGCGCGGTGAACACTTCCGGGTGTCAGTCGGCATCGCCGCACCATGATGTCAAGCCGCCTTCAGGGCATCTGCCTGGTCAAAAGGCCATCCCCCACGGGCGATTCGGCTGCTACGGCACGCTCGTCACGGACGCCGAGCGGGGTGGACTCCCCTTGCCCTCGGCGCAGCCGTGCGAATCGCACCCTGCACGGAGGACCGGGGCGACTGGCCCCGGGCTAGGGCCAAGGGAGCCGCCATGTACTCGAATGGGGACGTCTTCGTCGGTGAGATCATCGGCACCGCGATTCTGATTCTTTTCGGCGCCGGTGTGTGCGCCGCCGTCACGCTGCACCACTCCAAGGCGAAAGCCGCCGGGTGGGTCGTCATCGCCTTCGGCTGGGGCTTCGGTGTGCTCGCGGGTGCGTACACCGCGGGCCCGCTGTCCGGCGGGCACCTCAACCCCGCGGTCACCCTCGGGATCGCCATCGACACCGGTGACTGGGACCAGACCCACCTCTACATCCTCGGCCAGATGATTGGCGCCATCCTGGGCGCCGTGCTGTGCTGGCTGACGTACTACGCGCAGTTCCAGGCCAACGGCGAGGAGGAGAAGGCCCAGCCCACGCTCGGCATCTTCTCCACCGGCCCCGAGGTCCGCAATCCTGTGGCGAACGTTGTCACCGAGGTCATCGCGACCATCGGTCTGGTGCTGCCGATCCTGGCGTTCGGCATGACAAAGGGCCTGGCGCCGGACCAGTCCGGCACGGGCACGCTGGTCGTCGCCTTCCTGGTCGTCGGCATCGGTCTCTCGCTCGGCGGACCCACGGGGTACGCCATCAACCCCGCGCGCGACCTCGGCCCGAGGATCGCCCACGCCCTGCTGCCGATCCCCAACAAGGGCGGATCGGACTGGAGTTACTCCTGGGTGCCGGTGGCCGGCCCGCTGATCGGCGGCGCGCTGGCGGGGCTCATCTTCAACGTAGCTTTCTGAGCCGCTCCTCGAGCCGCGTTCTCGGCGGCTCCTCGAGCGCTTTCCGAGCAGCCTTCTGAAAAGGGGAACCCATGCCGGATCGTAAGCACGTCGCGGCGATCGACCAGGGCACCACTTCGAGCCGCTGCATCATCTTCGACCAGGACGGCGCGATCGTCGCCGTCGACCAGCGAGAGCACCGCCAGATCTTCCCCAAGCCCGGCTGGGTCGAGCACGACGCGACCGAGATCTGGTCCAAGGTGCAGGCCGTGGTGGCCGGCGCGCTCGCCAAGGCGGGACTGCGCGCGGGCGACCTGAGCGCGCTCGGCATCACCAACCAGCGGGAGACGACGGTCCTTTGGGACCGCGCCACCGGCAAACCGGTGCACAACGCGATCGTCTGGCAGGACACCCGCACCTCCGCCCTGTGCAACGAGCTCGGCGGTACGGACGGCCAGGACCGCTTCCGTGAGGCCACCGGTCTGCCACTGGCCAGCTACTTCTCCGGGCCCAAGGCGGCCTGGCTGCTCGACAACGTGCCGGGCCTGCGGGCACGCGCCGAGCGCGGCGAGATCGCCTTCGGCACGATCGACTCCTGGCTGATCTGGAACCTGACCGGCGGCACGGACGGCGGCGTGCACGTCACCGACGTCACCAACGCCGGGCGCACCATGCTGATGAACCTGGAGTCCCTGCAGTGGGACACCTCGATCCTGTCGGCGATGAACGTCCCGCAGGACGTGCTCCCCGAGATCAAGTCCTCGGCCGAGGTGTACGGCACGGCGGTCGGCCAGCTCGCCGGTGTACCGGTGGCCTCGGCGCTGGGCGACCAGCAGGCCGCGGTGTTCGGGCAGGCCTGCTACGACACCGGTACGGCCAAGAACACGTACGGCACGGGCAGCTTCCTGCTGCTCAACACCGGTAACCGGCCGGTTCCTTCGAAGAACGGGCTGCTCACCACCATGGGCTACCAGATCGGCGGCGAGGCGCCGGTCTACTGCCTCGAGGGCTCGATCGCGATCACCGGCGCGCTGGTGCAGTGGTTCCGCGACCAGCTCGGCATCATCCGCAGCGCGGACGAGATCGAGACGCTCGCGGCGAGCGTGGAGGACAACGGCGGGGCCTATATCGTGCCCGCGTTCTCCGGTCTGTTCGCCCCCTACTGGCGCTCGGACGCCCGGGGTGTGATCACGGGTCTGACGAGGTATGTCACCAAGGGACACCTCGCGCGCGCGGTCCTCGAGGCCACCAGCTGGCAGACGCGTGAGGTCGTCGACGCGATGTACCAGGACTCCGGTGTGCACATCACGACACTGAAGGTCGACGGCGGGATGACCAAGAACAATCTGCTGATGCAGCACCAGGCGGATGTGCTCGGTGTGCCCGTCGTACGTCCGAAGGTCTCCGAGACCACCTGTCTCGGCGCGGCCTATGCGGCGGGGCTCGCGACCGGGGTGTGGAACGACCTCGACGAGCTCAAGGCGCACTGGCAGAAGGACGCCGAGTGGACTCCGCAGATGGCCGCGGACGCGCGCGAGAAGGAGTTCCACAACTGGCACAAGGCGGTGGAGCGCAGCTTCGGCTGGCAGGAGGACGGCGAGGGCTGAGGCCCGGCGCCCCGATGTCGGCGGCTCGTACCCCGGTCGGCGGGGGTGCGGGCCGTCGGCCCGCGCGGGCCCTAGGTGGCGGCCGGCTGGCGGGACTCCGACACCCTCGTCATGGCGTGCTCGACCAGGCTGATCAGCACGTTCTTCGCCGATTCCCGCTTACGGGCGTCGCAGAGCACGACCGGTACCTCTTCATCGAGGTCGAGCGCCTGGCGGACCATGTCCGCGGGGTAACGGGTCGCGCCCTCGAAGCAGTTGACGGCCATCATGAACGGTATGCCGCGCCGCTCGAAGTAGTCGACGGCCGCGAAGCAGTCCTCGAGGCGCCGGGTGTCCGCGAGGACCACGGCGCCGAGCGCGCCCTGCGCGAGCTCGTCCCAGAGGAACCAGAAGCGGTCCTGCCCCGGTGTGCCGAAGAGGTAGAGCACCAGGTCGTCGCGGAGCGTGATGCGCCCGAAGTCCATGGCGACGGTGGTGGTGACCTTGCGTTCGACGCCGTGCAGATCGTCGACGGGGCGCCCGGCCTCGCTGAGCAGCTCCTCGGTGCGCAGCGGGCGGATCTCGCTGACGGCTCCGACGAGGGTCGTCTTGCCGACACCGAATCCGCCGGCCACGAGGATCTTGAGCGTGACCGGTTCGACCGGGGCCTGTCGGTGCCCTGTACGCCCGAGGACCATCTTCTCCACTCCTGATCGCCGGTGAGCCGGAACGCCCTTGATACGTAAGGCAGTTCCGTCCCCCTGACTCTATCGGCGTGCGCTGCGTGGTTCACCGGGGGTGGGTGATCCTGTGCAGAACGGTTTCGCTGGCGATCGCTTCCCGGCCGCTTAGCGGTCGTCCGACGGTCGGCATCGGTCCCGTTCGACCGGTATGCGACCTCGGTGGATCAGGTGTCCGGGCCGCCGTAGCCTCCGCCGCCGGGTGTTTCGACGATCAGCACGTCTCCTGGGGCGAGTTCGGTACTGTCGCTGCCGTCGAGCGTCTCGACCGTTCCGTCGGCGCGCTCGACCCGGTTCGCGCCGAGCGCGCCGGGTGCACCGCCCGCCATGCCGTACGGCGGAACGCGCCGATGACCGGAGAGCGTGGACACCGTCATCGCCTCGCGGAACCGGATCCGCCGCAGCGCCCCGTCACCGCCGCGCCACCTGCCGGCTCCCCCGCTCCCCCGCCGTACGGAGAACTCCTCGAGCAGCACCGGCAGGCGCCATTCGAGGACTTCGGGGTCGGTCAGCCGCGAGTTCGTCATATGGGTCTGTACGACGGGTGCCCCGTCGAAGCCCTCGCCCGCGCCGGATCCGGAGGCCACCGTCTCGTAGTACTGGAAGCGTTCGTTGCCGAACGTCACGTTGTTCATGGTGCCCGAGCCCTCGGCCTGCACCCCGAGCGCCGCGTACAGGGCACCGGTGATGGCCTGGGAGGTCTCGACGTTGCCGGCGACGACCGCGGCGGGCGGGCGCGGGGAGAGCATGGAGCCCTCGGGCACGATGATCCTGAGCGGGCGCAGACAGCCGTCGTTGAGCGGGATGTCGTCGGCGACGAGGGTGCGGAAGACGTAGAGGACCGCGGCGTTCACGACGGCGTACGGGGCGTTGAAGTTGCCTGCGAGCTGGGGCGAGGTGCCGGTGAAGTCAAGGGTGGCGGTGCGCTGTTCGCGGTCCACGCGCACGGTGACGCGGATCGTGGCGCCCAGGTCCGTCTCGTAGGCGTAGGTGCCGTCGTCGAGGGCGTCGACGACCCTGCGTACGGCTTCCTCGGCGTTGTCCTGCACGTGGCGCATATACGCCTGCACGACATCCAGGCCGAAGTCCTCGATCATCCGCGTGACTTCCTCGACGCCCTTGGCGTTGGCGGCGATCTGGGCGCGGAAGTCGGCGAGGTTGGTGGCCGGATTGCGGGAGGGGTACGGGGCTTGGGTGAGCAGCTCCAGGGTCTCCTGCTCACGGAAGCGGCCGCCCTGGGCGAGCAGCCAGTTGTCGAAGAGGATGCCCTCCTCGTCGATGCTGCGGCTGTGCGCGGGCATCGAGCCGGGGGCGATGCCGCCGATCTCGGCGTGATGGCCGCGTGAGGCCACGTAGAAGAGGATCTGCTCCTCCTCGCCCGCGGGGCCGCCGCCGTCGAACACGGGCGTGATCACCGTGACATCGGGCAGGTGGGTGCCGCCGTGGTACGGGTCGTTGACGGCGTACGCGTCGCCGGGTCGCATCGCGTCGCCGCGGCGCCGGATGACCTCCTTCACCGACGTGCCCATCGAGCCCAGGTGGACCGGGATATGGGGCGCGTTGGCGACGAGATTGCCGTCCGGGTCGAACAGGGCGC
Organism: Streptomyces mesophilus; assembly: GCF_040300965.1. Lineage (GTDB taxonomy): Bacteria > Actinomycetota > Actinomycetes > Streptomycetales > Streptomycetaceae > Streptomyces > Streptomyces mesophilus_A. The sequence continues at coordinate 17,027 of NZ_JBEPEW010000090.1, forward strand.
AGGAGAAGTCGAGCCGCTCCTTGATGTTCACGGACTGGGCGGTGGATTCGAGCCGGGCGCCCATCTGCTCGGCGATCGACATGAAGAGGTTGTTGAACACTTCCAGGAGGACGGGGTCGGCCTCGGCGGTCGCCGCGAGCCCCCCGGTCTCCGCCGTCCGCTCCATGACCAGATGCCCGTCGGCGTTCAGCGCCGCCTGCCAGCCCTCGTCGACGACGGTGGTGGCATTGGCCTCGGTGATGACCGCCGGGCCGCGCACGGTCCGCCCTGCGGGCAGTTCCTCGCGCCGGTGCAGCGGAACCTCGCGCCAGGCGCCCGCGGTGTGCAGCGGGACCTGCTGCGGTGTGCCCGCGCCCGCCGGGGCGAGGCCCACGAGGTCGGGGGCGTCGGTGAGTCCGGTGGCCTCGACGGAGAGCGCCTCGACGACGAGAGGGCGCTGCAGCGTGAAGGAGTACGTGGCGCGATGCCGCTCCTCGAACTCCTCGCGCATGGCTGCCGGCTGCCCGAGGCCGACCGTGAGCGCGGTGTCCGTGCCGTCGTAGCGCACCTGGGCGCGGCGGGTGACGCGGATCCGGTCCTCGGGCACCTCCTCGGCCCGCAGCTCGGCACGGGCTGCCGCTTCGAGCGCGTCGGCCGTTTCCCGTACGCGCCCCATCTCCGGCTCCTCCAGGGGCACTTCGAGGGATTGCTCGCGCATCGCCGTCGTATCCGCGAGACCGATGCCGAGCGCGGACAGGACACCCGCCATCGGGGGTACGAGGACGGTGCGGATGCCGAGCGAGTCGGCGACGGCGCACGCGTGCTGGCCGCCGGCTCCGCCGAAGGTGGTGAGGGCGTAGCGGGTGACGTCGTGGCCCTGCTGGACGGAGATCCGTTTGATGGCGCCGGCGATGTTGTTCACGGCGATCTGCAGATAGCCCTCGGCGACCTGCTCGGGGGTTCGTTCATCGTCGGTCTGCTGCCGGATCTCCTCGGCGAGCGCGGTGAAGCGTTCCCGTACGAGAGCGGCGTCGAGCCGCTGGTCGCCGCCGGGCCCGAACACCCGGGGGAAATGCTCCGGTTGGATGCGGCCGAGCATCACGTTGGCATCGGTGACGGTGAGCGGCCCGCCGCGCCGGTAGCAGGCCGGCCCCGGGTCCGCGCCCGCCGAGTCGGGGCCGACACGGTAGCGGCTGCCGTCGAAGTGCAGCACCGAACCGCCGCCCGCGGCGACGGTGTGGATGTCCAGCATGGGGGCGCGCAGCCGGACCCCGGCGATCTGGGTGGTGAAGACCCGCTCGTAAGCGCCCGCGTAGTGCGACACATCGGTCGAGGTGCCGCCCATGTCGAAGCCAATCACCCGCCGGAAGCCCGCCAGTTCGGACATCCGCGCCATGCCGACGATGCCGCCGGCCGGCCCGGACAGGATCGCGTCCTTGCCCCGGAACCGGCCCGCGTCGGTGAGGCCGCCGTTGGACTGCATGAACATCAGGCGGACGTCCGGGAGTTGCTCCGCCACCTGGCGCACGTAGCGGCGCAGGACCGGTGAGAGATAGGCATCGACGACGGCCGTGTCGCCGCGCGGCACCAGCCTCATCAACGGGCTGACCTCGCTGGAGAGCGAGATCTGCGGGAAGCCGATCCGGCGGGCCAGCTCGCCGATGGCCTGTTCGTGCTCCGGGTGGAGGTGGCTGTGCATCGTCACGACGGCGATGGCGTGGATGCCGTCCTCATAGGCCTGACGCAGCGGGCCTTCGAGTGCGCCGAGGTCGGGCGGGGTGAGGACCGTGCCGTCGGCCGCGAGGCGTTCGTCCGCCTCGATCACGCGCTCGTACAGGAGCTCCGGCAGGACGATCTCGCGGGCGAAGATCCGCGGGCGGTTCTGGTACGCGATACGCAGGGCGTCCCGGAAGCCCTTGGTGATGACGAGGAGGGTGCGGGCGCCTTTGCGCTCCAGGAGGGCGTTGGTGGCGACCGTGGTGCCCATGCGGACCGCGTCGATCCGTGTCAGGTCGGGCTTGTCGCCGAGCAGTTCATGGATGCCGGCCACCGCCGGGTCGTCGTAGCGGCCCGGGTTCTCCGAGAGGAGCTTATGGCTGACGAGCGTGCCGTCGGGGCGGCGCGCGACGACATCGGTGAAGGTGCCCCCGCGGTCGATCCAGAACTGCCAGCCAGGACCGCGCGCTTCGTCTGCCACAGGGGCCTCCTCTGCCGACACAGGACCAGGCCTTGCCCGGTGTCAGAGCGCGCGCAGCCCGGTGATCACGTCGCGCAGAATACTCTCGTCCGGCAGCTCGGCCGGTGGAACGGGCCGGGTGACATGGACCAGTTCGTCCTCCACGAGGTCGCCTATGAGCACCCGTACGACACCCAGCGGCAGATCGAGCGACGAGGCCAGCTCCGCCACCGACTGCGGGGCGTCCAGGCAGAGGTCGATGATGTCGACGTGCTCGGGCGACAGAGTCTGGTCCGCCTCCGCGTCATCGGCGGCCGGCTCGGGCACCACCAGCGCGATCAGATCGAGTTGGTGGCGCGCCGCACCGGCGGTGCGGCCCCGCGTCATCGCGTAGGGGCGCACCACCGGCCCGGCGTCGTCGTCGTACCAGTGCGGGTTCGCGCTGCCGTCGTCGCTCATGCCCTCCTACTACCCTCCCGTGGGCAGATCGGTACGCGGGGCGGTCGCCAGATGCACACCCACCCGCTTGACCAGGAGTGTCATCTCGTAGGCGACCTGGCCCACGTCCGAGTCGGCGTCGGAAAGCACGGCGAGCGCACTGCCGTCGCCCGCCGCGGTCACGAACAGGAACGCATCGTCCAGCTCCACGACCGTCTGACGGACCCGGCCCGCCTCGAAGTGCCGGCCGACGCCCTTGGCGAGGCTGTGGAAACCCGAGGCGACAGCGGCGAGATGCTCGCTGTCCTCGCGGGTGAGATTCTGCGAGGCGCCGGTCGGCAGACCGTCACTGGAGAGCACAAGTGCCTTGCGGATGCTGGCGACCCGGTCGACCAGATCGTCCAGGAGCCAGTTCAGCTCACCGGACGTACGCAGGCCTGCGTGCTGTGCTCCGGTCCTCGGTGTGGTCATCGACCGTTCCCCTCGGGTGTGGTGCTGGTGTCTTCGGCCGCCACCGGCTCGTCCGCCGGCGGTGCGGCGGCCTCCGGGTCGGCGGCGTGGCGTGCGGGGGGTTCCTGAGCGGCCGCTTCATCGGCGGGGGTCCGCTCCTCTCGTACGGGCGTGGGCGCTTCCTCCCGTACGGGCGTGGGCGCCCCTTCCCACACGGGCGTGGAGGCCGCCTCGTCTACGGGCGTGGGCGTCTCGCGTACGGGCGTGGGCGTCTCGCGTACGGGCGTGGGGGCCGTCTCACGTACGGGCGTAGGGGCCGTCTCACGTACGGGCGTAGGGGCCTCGCCCGTCTCCACCCGGCCGCGCTGCCAGCCGCGCTGGAGCGAGGCCATCCGGCTGCGCACCTCGTCGGCATCGCGGTCCGCGGCCGGCTCGGCCGGGGGCGCGGGGGCCTCCGTGGTCCGCAGTTGCGGCGCCAGGCTGGCCTGGCGGACGCGGCGGGGCAGGATCTGGGTCGGGCTGTCGACTGGCGAAGCGCCTCGGTCGTCGACGGGCGGTGCGGACCGGTCGTCGGTGGCCGGTTCGCGCCCGCGATCCTCGGACGGCTCGGTCTGGGCCGGCTGCGGCAGCGTGCGGCCGTGCGAGCTGACCAGCTTGGGCGTACGGCGGCGCGGCAGCGGCACCAGGCCGTCCACGCCGCGCGGTGCGGAGCCGCCGGGGCGCACGGCCTCGCCACCGGGCTCCCGCGCCTGCTGGTGCTGTTCGCCCGGGGCCTCGGAGAGGTGCCGGCGCGGCCGGAACAGACCGCCGCGCTCGCTGTCCTCGTCCTCGATGTCCAGGGCGCCGCCGAGCCGGCCGAGCACGCCGCGGGCGCCGGTGTCCGCCGTTCCCTGTGTGGCGTCGAGCTCCTCCAGGCCGAGGGCCGACTCGAGCTCCACCGGACCGTCCAGGAGCTGCTCCTCCAACGGCTTGGGCGGCAAGGACAGTTGAGCCAGGCGGGCCTTGCGGTCCGCGTCCCGTTCGAGGGCGTCGAGGTCGACGCGCAGCCCCGAGCCGTCGGTGTCGGAGGCGTCGGTGAGCAGCGCCTCCGGGATGAAGACGACCGCGGTGGTCCCTCCGTACGGCGAAGGCGTCAGCGAGACCCTGACGTGCTGGCGCTGCGCCAGACGGCTGACCACGAACAGGCCGAGCCGGTCGGTGTCCGACAGCTCGAACTCCGGTGTCTCCGCGAGCCGGAGGTTCGCCTCGAGGAGCTGGTCGGAGGTCATGCCCAGACCCCGGTCGTGGATCTCCAGCGTGAAGCCGCTGCCGACGCGCTCGCCGACCACCTGGACGGCGGTGTGCGGCGGCGAGAACACCGTGGCGTTCTCCAGGAGTTCGGCGATCAGGTGGGTGAGGTCGGCGACGGCCGTGCCCTGCGCGGCGATCCGCGGAAGGCGGCGCACCTCGATGCGCTCGTAGTCCTCGACCTCGGCGACGGCGGCGCGAACCACGTCCATCAGCTGTACGGGCTTGCGCCACTGCCTGGAAGGCGCGGCACCGGAGAGGATCACCAGGCCCTCGGCATGGCGGCGCATCCGGGTCGTCAGGTGGTCGAGGCGGAACAGGTCCTCGAGCTCCTGGGTGTCCTCGGTCCTGCGCTCCATGGTGTCGAGCAGGGTGAGCTGCTTGTGCAGCAGGACCTGGCTGCGGCGGGCGAGGTTCACGAACACCTCGGAGATCCCGCGCCGCATGCCCGCCTGCTTCACGGCACCGTCGACGGCGGCGCGCTGCAGGGTGTTGAGCGCCTGGCCGACCTGGCCCATCTCGTCGGTGTCGTGCTCGAGGAGCGGCGCCTCGGTCTCCACGTCGACCATCTCGCCCGCGGCGAGGCGGCGCATCACACCGGGCAGCCGCACCGCGGCCGCGTCATGGGCGTCGTCGCGCAGGTGGGTGAGGTCGCGGACGAGGCCGCGGCCGATGCGGATGGACATCATGAGGGCGAAGACCAGGGCGAGCAGACCGAAGAAGCCCACGAGCACGGCCTTGACGAGCACGCCGATGGCGACCGGCTCGACCCGCTCCTTGTAGCGGTCGCCCGCCGCCTTGGTGAGGTCGCCGACATCGTCGAGCGCACGGCCGGCCGCAGCGTCCCAGACCTTCGGGTTCAGCTCGCGCGGGCGCTGCGCCCCTGCCTCGACGAGTGACTTCTCCGCTTCGAGCAGCGGTGCGGCGAACGCACCGCTCCAGAAGCGCTCGAACCGGTCCTGTTCGTCCTGCGGCAGGGCTTCGAGGCCGCTGTCGTACCGCACCTCGCGCTGCGCGATCAGGGCGGCCGCCTGCGTCCAGTCCGAGCTGTCCGGGCGGTCGGCGCGCAGGGACGAGGCCACCAACGCGTCCTCGTGGGAGAGGAGTTCACGGCCGCGCGCCAGGGTGATCAGCGCCCGGGCCTCACGGTCCGCCTCCAGGTTGTCCATGGCGTACGTGCCCATGAGGTACGTGAAGCAAGGGTCGATGAGCCGGGTGTACAGGTCGACGGCGCCCCTGCGGCTGGTCTGTCCGTCGTCGACGGAACGGCGCAGCGACTCAAGGGTGTCGAAGGCCTCCACGATCGCGTCGAGCCGGCGGGCCGAGGCCGCGTCCATGAGGTCACGGACATCCTCGTCCCCGGCCGCGGAGCGGATCCGCTCCACCAGCTTGTCGGTGAGGGTCCGCTGTTCGCTCAGATTCGTGCGCACCTTCGGATCGTCGGGGACGGCCAGATGTACCGCGGTCTGTCGGCGTTCTTCCTGGATCACCCGGATCGTGTCGTCCAGCGGATAACCGATCTCGTCCACGACCGTGGCCACATCGAGGAGTTGAACCGCCTCGCGGCCGGTCACATATGTGCCGTACCCCCAGACAACGGTGAGCGACAGCAGCGGCACCAGGAGCAACGCCACGATCTTCCGGCGGATGGACTTCCCGCGAAAGCGCATGGCCTCCCCCAGAACGGCGCCCTACAGCAGGCGCGACGTCAGAAACGGCGCGAGCCTACTACTGCCACTCGAACAACTCGAAGGGGTGTCCGACACCCTTTTGAGCCCGACGGGCGGCGGCACGTACCGAGTTGTCCGTCCTTACCGCCACATCGACACCTCTCCTTTACTGGACACCACCCGTGAACTTCAGGCCATAACTTTCTGGGTCTTGGCCGGATTCACTCGATCGCGGACCGTCGAAGCGCTTCGGACGGCTGTGAATCTTCCGGGAATCTTCGGAGGGGTTCGTTCGTCCTTACGTGAGGGAAGACGGGGCACTCGGCAGGACGACGCTCCGCGGGACGACGGAGTGAACCGGATCAAATCCGGGCAACCACTGAGGAGTCGGACCCGACAAGGAGCGGTGGCGTCCGGCTGTGGGGAGTGGAGTGACGTGCTGATGAGGACGGCGGATCGACGGGGGCCCGACCGCGAGCTGTGGGTCGACGACCCGGTGGGGCGGCCCAGACTGCCCGATCCGGTGCGCACGGCGGCGGTGCGGGCGGTGATCCTGGCGTCGTTGACATTGATCGCGACCACGGTGGCGTTCTTGTGCACCGTGGCCGGATCGTCGCTGGCGTTTCCGATGGTGCTCGGCAGCGTGGGCGGCACCGTGGTGTCGACATGGGGCGTCCTGGACGTCTGGGTGACGCGCCAGGTGTGGAATCAGCGCCATGGCGTGGTGTCGACCCCGCGCAGCACCGCGCGACGGCTGCGCAAGGAGCGGCGCCAGGCGCGTCGGCAGGCTCGGCGCACCGGGCGTGAGCCGGCCCGGGCGCGGCCAGGGACGCAGACACAGGGGAATGTCGCGGGCGTACGGGTGTGATCTCCGCGCGTGTGGCCCGGGGCGTACGGGTGTGAGCCCGTGCGTCCCGGGCCACACCGCTCAGGCCACGCCTTCCGCCTCGGCCGGCGGCTCCACATGGATCATGCCGTCGATCACGACCACCCGGTGCGTACGGACCGGGACGCGCGCGGGAAGACAGGTCGGTTCCCCCGTGCGCAGGTCGAACGAGGCGGCGTGCAGCGGGCATTCGACGCGGCAGTCCTCGATCCAGCCGTCGGACAGGGCCGCGTCCTGATGGGTACAGGTGTCGTCGAGGGCGAACAGTTCGCCCTCGCTGTGGAAGACGGCGATCGGCGGCTCGGTCTCGATACGGACGGCTTCGCCGTCGGGGAGGTCGTCGAAGCGGCAGACGGGAATCATGGGCCCCCCTGTGCGGTCGGACGTGGACGATCCGAGAGGTGGACGATCCGAGGTGCATGCGTTCCGAGGTGCGGACGTTCCGGAATGCGGTGGTGCCGAGATGCCGGAATGCGGTGGTGCCGAGATGCCGGGGATCCGAAAGGCAGCGCCGGCCCGGCAGGTTGACGTCTCCGCGCGGGTACCGCCGGTACGACCCTTCGGTAACATCATGTTGCGCAGGGCGCGTTGAAGAGCGCTCTGCGCAACAGAATCCGCGCGGGAAGCGCATCACGTCAAGCACTTCCCGCAGAAGCGGCCGTGACCGGCCGCCCGGGGGTGACCAGCTAGCGATGAGCAGCAGGCGGGACCGATCTCCGCGAGAAGGCTCCGGTACGGACAAGTCGCCCAGGTCACAGCCGAGTTCGGTGCAGTCCGTCGAGCGCGCGGTGAGCGTGCTCGAGATCCTGGCCCAGCAGGGCGAGGCGGGCGTCAGCGAGATCGCCGACGAGCTGGACGTCCACCGTTCGACGGCGTTCCGGCTGCTCGGCGTCCTGGAGAACCGGGGCCTGGTCGCGCAGACACAGGACCGCGGCAAGTACTTCCTCGGCGCGGGCGTGCTGCGGCTCGCCGGAGCGGCAGCCGTGCGGCTCGACATCTCGCAGGAGGGCGCGCCGCTGTGCCGCGAACTCGCCGACGAGCTGGGCGAGACGGTCAATATCGCGGTCCTCGACGACGACGCGGCGGTGAACATCATGCAGGCCCGGGGCTCCGCCTCGGTAACGGCCCAGAACTGGCTGGGCCGCCGCACCCCGCTGCACGCCACGTCCAGCGGCAAGGTGCTGCTCGCCCATCAGCCGCCGGCCCTGCGCGAGGGACTGCTCGCGCGGACACTGCCGCGGTTCACCGACCGTACGGTGACCGGGTCGGTGGCGCTGCGCGACGAGCTGCGGTCGGTCGAGGAGCGCGGATTCGCGCTTGCCATGGAGGAGTTGGAGATCGGTCTGACCGCGGTGGCCGCCCCCGTCAGGGCCCATGACGGCAAGGTCATCGGGGCGCTGAGCGTCTCGGGTCCGGTGTACCGGCTGACCGAGGAGCGCCTGCGTGAGCTGGCGAAACGCGCTGTGGACCGGGCGGATGAGCTGTCCCGGCGGATGGGGTACGCGCTGTAGGGGCCGAGGGGTGCGCAGTGCGGCGTCCGGGTGGGCACACGGTGCGGCGGCCGGTCCGGCGCGCACCGCGGCGGCCCGTCCGCCCGGGCTCGGCGATCAACACCTCGTAGAACCAAGGCCGCTGCCCTCTTGACGGTTTCCTCACGCCGTTCCCACTATGTCTCTCATCGCGCAACACCACGTGCAGTGCGCAACAGGTGGGGGTGTCATGTCGTACGAGGTCCGTGCCGTCGTCGCCATGAAATCGGGTGCGCCGGTCGAGGTGCAGACGATCAGAGTCCCCGACCCCGGCCCCGGCGAAGTCCTGGTGTCGGTGCAGGCCTGCGGGGTCTGCCACACCGATCTGCACTATCGCGAGGGTGCGATCAACGACGAATTCCCCTTCCTGCTCGGCCATGAGGCGGCGGGGACCGTCGACGCGGTGGGCGAGGGCGTCACCGATCTCGCGCCCGGTGACTATGTGGTGCTCGCCTGGCGCGCGCCCTGTGGTGACTGCCGTTCCTGTCGCCGCGGCCGCCCCTGGTACTGCTTCGACTCCCGTAACGCCGTCCAGCCGATGACGCTGCTCGACGGCACCCCCCTGAGCCCGGCCCTCGGCATCGGCGCCTTCGCGGAGAAGACCCTCGTCGCGGCCGGTCAGGCGGTCAAGGTGGACCCCGCCGCACGCCCCGAGGCGGCCGGCCTGATCGGCTGCGGGGTGATGGCGGGATACGGCGCCGCGGTGAACACGGGCGGGGTCTCGCGTGGGGACACCGTGGCCGTGATCGGCTGTGGCGGCGTCGGCGACGCGGCGATCGCCGGCGCCTCGCTCGCCGGTGCCCGCCGGGTGATCGCCGTCGACATCGACGACCGCAAGCTGGACGGCGCGACCCGCTTCGGTGCCACGCATACGGTCAACTCCCAGGGCACGGACCCCGTCGAGGCGGTCCGTGAGCTCACCGACGGCTTCGGGGTCGACATCGCCATCGACGCGGTGGGCAGGCCCGAGACCTTCCTTCAGGCGTTCTACATGCGCGATCACGCGGGCACCGTGGTGCAGGTCGGTGTGCCCGACCCGCAGATGAAGCTGGAACTCCCGCTCATCGACGTCTTCTCGCGCGGGGGCGCCGTCAAGTCCTCCTGGTATGGCGACTGTCTCCCCAGCCGGGACTTCCCAGTCCTCATCGACCAGTTCCTCAGCGGAAAACTGGACCTCAACGGCTTCGTCTCCGAGACCATCGCCCTCGAACAGGTCGAGGCGGCCTTCACCAAGATGCACCGCGGCGAAGTGCTGCGTTCGGTGGTGGTCATCCGATGACGGCCACCGGCCCGGTGCGCGCCGAACGGGTCCTCACCTCGGGGACGTTCAGCCTCGACGGGGAGACCTTCGACGTCGACAACAACGTGTGGCTGATCGGCGACGACGCCGAGGTCCTGATCGTCGACGCCGCGCACGACGCCACGGCCATCCGGGCGGCGGCCGGGGCGCGCCGGGTCACCGCCATCGTCTGCACCCACGGCCACGACGACCACATCGGCGCGGCCGCGGAACTCGCCGAGCTCACCGGCGCCCCGATCCTGCTGCATCCGGCGGACCGCGAGCTGTGGTCGGTGGTCCACCCGGACCGCAAGCCGGACGCAGACCTCGCCGACGGGCAGCTGCTCGACGTCGCGGGCATCCAGGTGCGGGTGATCCACACACCGGGGCACACCTGGGGCAGCTGCACGCTCCATGTGCCGTTCCTGGAGGCGGTGTTCACCGGCGACACCCTCTTCCACGGCGGCCCCGGCGCGACCGGGCGCTCGTACTCGGACAAGCCGGCCATCGAGCACTCGATACGGGAACGGCTGCTCGTTCTGCCCGCAGGCACCGTCGTCCACACCGGCCACGGCCAGGACACCACCATCGGCGCGGAACGCCCGCACGTACCGCACGCATAGCCCGCCGACAGCCGCACGCACAGCCCACGAACAGCCACACACAGGCACACCGCACCAGCCGCACCCAGGTACCCCGCGCACAAGGTCCCCACGCGAGGAGGGTCATGTCCGGCACGCCCACGACTCACCGTAAGACCGTCATCATCGGTGCCGGCATCGTCGGCTGCTCTCTCGCCGACGAGCTGACGGCGCGCGGCTGGAGGGATGTCACGGTCCTCGACCAAGGCCCGCTCCCGGCCGCGGGCGGTTCCACCTCGCACGCGCCCGGCCTTGTCTTCCGGACCAATCCGTCGAAGACCATGACCGAGCTGGCCGCCTACACGGCCGGTAAGTTCACCGAGCTCGGCGCCTTCCGCGCGGTCGGCGGTCTTGAGCTCGCCACCACCTCCGAACGCTGGACGGATCTGCACCGCCGCGCGGGTCTCGCCGCCGCCTGGGGTGTGCGGGGCGAGCTGATCTCGCCGGCCCGCTGCAAGGAGCTCTGGCCCACGCTCGACGAAGCGGCACTCCACGGCGGCTTCCTCACGCCCGACGACGGCCTGGCGGACGCGGTCCACGCGTGCGCCGTCCAGATCGAACGCGCCACGGCCCGCGGAGCCCGCTTCCTCGACCGGCACACCGTCACCGGCATCGAGCAGGCGGACGGGCGGGTCACGGGCGTGGTCACCGACCGGGGCACGTTCGCCGCGGACCTCGTGGTGTCGGCCGCGGGGTTCTGGGGTCCGGTGATCGGCCGCATGGCCGGAGTGGACGTACCGCTGCAGCCCCTTGCCCATCAGTACGTGAAGATGGGGCCGCTCCGGGCGCCGGCCGACGGACCGCAGGGCACTACGCCGGACGCCCCGATCCTGCGCCATCAGGAGCGCGACCTCTACTTCCGGCTGCACGACGACGGCCTGCTCGGTATCGGCTCGTACGCCCATCGCCCGCTGCCCGTCGACCCGGCGGATCTGCCCTCGTACGACGAAGCACCGGTCATGCCGTCCTCGCTGGCGTTCACCCCCGAGGACTTCGCACCCAGCCTCCGGGACTGCCGCGACCTGATGCCCGCCTTGCGGGACGCGGAGATCACCGAGGGTTTCAACGGGATCTTCTCCTTCACGCCCGATGGCTTCCCCGTCCTCGGCGAGTGCCCGGAGCTCGCCGGGTTCTGGCTGGCCGAGGCGGTCTGGGTGACGCATTCGGCCGGTGTGGCGCGGGCGTTGGCCGAGTGGATCACGACCGGGCACCCGGGCATCGACCTGCACGAATGCGAGGTCACCCGGTTCGAGGACGCCCAGCGCTCCCCCGTCTACGTCGCCGAGCGCGGCGCGCAGCAGTTCATCGAGGTGTACGACGTCCTCCATCCCCTGCAGCCGATGGAGCGGCCAAGGCCGCTGCGGGTCAGCCCCTTCCACGCGCGGCAGCAGGAGCTCGGCGCGTTCAGCCTGGAGGGCGGCGGCTGGGAGCGGCCGCACTGGTACGAGGCCAACGCCCCGCTCGCCGAGGGCCTCGACCTGCCCGAGCGCGATGCCTGGTCGGCCCGTTACTGGTCACCCATCGCGGCCGCCGAGGCGCTCGCCACTCGCGAGCGGGTCGCGCTGTACGACATGACCCCGCTGCGCCGGCTCGAAGTGACCGGCCCCGGTTCGCCGGCGTTTCTGCAGCGGATGACGACCAACAACCTGGCGAAGCGGCCTGGTTCGGTCACGTACGCCCTGCTGCTCGATCACCACGGTGGCATACGGTCCGATCTCACCGTGGCCCGCCTCGGTCCCGAGCACTTCCAGATAGGCGCCAACTCACCTGCGGACCTTGACTGGTTGACCCGGCACGCCCCTGACGGTGTGGCGCTACGGGACATCACCGCGGGCACCTGCTGCGTCGGCGTCTGGGGCCCGCTCGCCCGCGAGCTGGTCCAGCCGCTGACCCGTGATGACTTCTCGCATCAGGCTTTCGGCTACTTCCGCGCCAAGCAGACGTACATCGACCATGTCCCGGTCACGGCGCTGCGTCTGAGCTATGTGGGCGAGCTGGGCTGGGAGCTGTACACCACCGCCGATCTGGGGCTGCGGCTCTGGGACACGCTGTGGGAGGCCGGGCAGCGGCTCGGCGTGATCGCCGCCGGCCGCTCCGCGTTCAACAGCCTGCGCCTGGAGAAGGGCTACCGGGCCTGGGGCCTGGACATGACGAGCGAGCACGACCCGTACGAGGCGGGGCTGGCCTTCGCCGTACGCCGCGACAAGGAGTTCGTGGGCCGTGACGCGCTGGACGAACACCGGCCGCCGACAAGGACGTTGACCGCGCTCACCCTTGACGACCCGGCCGCCGTCGTCCTCGGCAAGGAGCCGGTGCACGTCGACGGCGCGGTGGCCGGATACGTCACCAGCGCCGCGTACGGCTACACGCTCGGCCGCTGCGTCGCCTACGCCTGGCTGCCACCCCTGCCCACCGGGACCGGAGTGCAGATCGAGTACTTCGGCGAGAAGGTGCCCGCGACCGTACGGGAGGAGCCGCTGTTCGATCCGGAGATGAGCCGTATCCGCCGCTGAGCAGAGCTGCATCCGTACCCGCTCCTGAGGAGGCCCCACGGTGTCCCGCACCTATGACGTGATCGTTCTCGGACTCGGCGGTATGGGCAGCTCCGCCGCCTGGCATCTCGCCGAGCGGGGGGTGCGGGTGCTCGGCCTGGAGAAGTTCGGCCCGGCGCACAACCGCGGTTCCAGCCACGGAGGTTCGCGGATCACCCGGCAGTCGTACTTCGAGGGGACCGAGTACGTGCCGCTGCTGCTGCGCGCGTACGAGCTCTACGAGCGGCTCGAACGTGACACCGGCCTCGACGTCGCCACGCTGTGTGGCGGTCTGATGGCAGGACGCCCCGACAGCCGTACGGTCGCGGGCTCCCTGGAGTCGGCGAGGACCTGGGGTCTGCCGCACGAGCTGCTCGACGCGCGCGAGATCCGCCGCCGGTTCCCGACGCTGAACCCGGCGGACGACGAGATCGGCCTGTACGAGGCACGGGCCGGACTGCTCCGGCCGGAGACCACGGTCACCGCACAGCTCCGGCTCGCCGAACGGGCGGGCGCCGAGCTGCACTTCGAGGAGCCGGTGATCCGGTGGGCGCGAGACGGTGACGGTGTGCTGGTGGAGACCGCCCAAGGTACGTACACAGCAGGCCAGTTGGTGATCTGTCCGGGCGCATGGGCTCCCCGGCTGCTCGCCGACCTGGACGTGCCGATCACGATCGAGCGGCAGATCATGTACTGGTTCCAGCCCTCCGGCGGCGTCGGACCGTATCTGCCCGAGCGACACCCGGTCTACATCTGGGAGGACTCCGCCGGCATCCAGGTCTACGGGTTCCCGGCGATCGACGGACCCGACGGCGGCGCCAAGGTCGCCTTCTTCCGCAAGAACGGCGCGCCCTGCACACCCGACACCATCGACCGCACGGTCCACCAGCACGAGATCGACGCGATGGCCGCCCAGGTCGGCCGTCATCTGCCCACGCTGCCGGGGAAGTTCCTGCGGGCGGCCACCTGTATGTACTCCACCACGGACGATGAGCACTTCGTGATCGCCCGGCACCCGTCCCATGCGGAATCGGTGACCGTGGCCTGCGGATTCTCCGGGCACGGCTTCAAATTCGTGCCCGTCGTCGGCGAGATCCTGGCCGATCTCGCATTGCGGGGTGCGACGGAGCACCCCATCTCACTCTTCGACCCGCGACGGTTCGCGCCGCCGCCTGTGTGAGAGGCACGACCGCCCCATGACGACCGCACCCGCCTCGGGCTCCACGAGCCTGATGGCCACACTCCCGGGTTCTTCCTACGCCGATCCCCAGGCCTTCGCACGTGAGCAGGAACTCATCCTCGAAACCCTGTGGATGTGCGCCGTCCGCGCCGCCGATCTGCCCAGGCCGGGTGCGTACCGGACCGTGCAGATCGGCCGCGAATCGGTCCTGGTCACCCGCAACCGCCAAGGCGAACTGCGCGCGTTCTTGAACGTCTGCCGTCATCGCGGCGCACGCCTGTGCACCGAGGAGTCCGGTGAGGTGCGGCGCAACCTCCAATGCCCGTACCACGCCTGGACGTACGACCTGGACGGCCGCCTGGCCGCCGCTCCGAACCTCTCGAAGATGCCGGACGTCGACCGGGTCGCGTACGGGCTGCGGCCGGTCGCCCTGCGCGAGTGGCTCGGTTACGCCTGGGTGTGTCTGGCCGACGAGCCGCCGTCCTTCCAGGACACGGTGGTCGGCGCGGCCACCGAGCGGCTCGGCGAGGCCGCGGCGATCGAGCGCTACCGCGTGGCGGAGCTGGAGCTCGGCCGGCGCATCACGTACGACGTGCGCGCCAACTGGAAGCTGATCGTCGAGAACTTCATGGAGTGCTACCACTGCGCCACGATCCACCCCGAACTCACCGACGTCCTGCCGGAGTTCGCGGACGGTCTCGCCGCGCAGTACTACGTGGGCCACGGCGCCGCCTTCGGCGACGACGTCAAGGGGTTCACCGTGGACGGCAGCGCGGGTTTCGCGCGGCTCAGCGGGATCGCGGAGGAGCAGGACCGGCGGTACTACGCCGTCACCGTGAAGCCCGGCGTCTTCATCAACCTGGTCCCCGACCATGTGATCCTGCACCGGATGTACCCCCTGGCGGTGGACCGCACGGTCGTCGAGTGCGACTGGCTGTACGCACCCGAAGTGGTGGCCTCGGGTGCGGACGTCAGCCAGTCGGTCGAGCTCTTCCACCGGGTCAACACCCAGGACTTCGCGGCCTGCGAGCGCACCCAGCCGGCGATGAGCTCGAAGGCGTACCGAAACGGCGGGGTCCTGGTGCCCTCCGAGCATCACATCGGCGGGTTCCATGCGTGGGTGCGGTCGTTGGTCGGGTGAGAACCGGTCCGCTTGGCCGGGCAGCCATGTCGACCGGGCCGGAGGTCAGCCCACCGTCTCCGCCGGCCGCTTGTACATCCGCGTCGCCGTGATCTCGCTGTGTCCCGACTCGTCGTCCGTGTGCTGCTGCGGCAGGCCGGGGCGCAGGTGCTCCTCGACGCTGATGTACTTCAGGCCCGCCCGCAGGTCCGCGTCGTTGCGCAGCCGGATGACCAGCGGGAACTCTGCCAGGGCCGTCGTGTCGAACAGTCCGGTCGTGTACAGGAGTTGGACACCCAGCGCGTCGGAGACGGCGCGCTGGAGTTCAAGGAGGTACGTGGCGTTGGCGCGGCCGATCGGATTGTCCAGGAACAGGGTGCCGGCGTGCCGGTGCTTGTCGCGGCCGCGGTCGTTGCTGCGCAGCGCGGCCATCGTGCAGTACAGGGCGATGGCCGCGGTGAGCAGCTGGCCGCCGGAGAAGACGTCGCCCATCTGGCCGACGGGTACGCGCTCGGCGCGCAGCACCGCGTCCGGCTTGAGGATCTCCACCGAGACACCGCGCGGTTCGAGCGCGGCCTGAACTCCCCTGAGCAGCAGGGACATTCCGTCCCTGCGCAGATCGGAGTTCTTCTTCAGGGCGGCCTTGGTCGCCTCGTCCACGACCTCGCCGAGCCGTTCGGTGAGCGTGGCCTGGTCGGGCTCCTCGAAGCGGATCCGCAGGAACTCCTGACCCGACCACTCGCCGAGCCCTTCGGGCAGCTGAGACAGGCGCTGGGCCGAGCGGAGCGTCGCGAGCGCGGACTCCACGAGCCCGCGGAGCCGGTCGACGATGCTGTCGCGATTGCGCTCCAGCTGCGCCAACTCGTCGGTCAGGACCCGCAGTCGGGGCGCGAACGCCTCGGCCCACTTCTTGGCGTGCTCGGGCAGCGCGGCCGCGGGCAACTCCCGGATCTGCTGGCGTGCGGGGGTGCGCACCTGCTCGTAGCGGGTGGAGTTGGCATGCCGTACGAGGACATCGCTCGCCTCCCGAACGGAGGCTTCGGCGGCCGACAGGTCGGTGGCGCAGCCGCGCAGCGAGCGCCGGGTCTCACCCGCCGACTGCCGGGCCTCGTCGAGGGTGCCGGGGAAGGGCTCGGGTTCGCCTTCCGCGTCCTCGTCGGCGTGGTGGTCCCGCAGCAGGTCGCGCAGCAGCGCGGCCGTCTCGTCGAAGCCGCCCGCGCCGTCCTCGGCGGTGCGGTGCGCGGCGAGCAGCTCGGCGTGCTGGTCCCGTGCGGTGCTCAACGCATCGGTGCAGGCAGCCAGTTCGCCGGTCGCGGTGCGCAGGAGCGACTGGGCGTGCTCGGCGTCCTTGGGCGTACGGTCATCGGGCAGCTCGGTGTGCGCCTCGCCGTCCTCGGGCGCGTGCCGCTCGGCCTCGCCGCGCAGCCGGCCGAGCTGCTCGCTCGCGGTGGAGGCGCGGGTCTCCAGCATCTGTACGAGGGACTCGGCGCGTGCGGCCGCGGCCTGTCGGGAGGGCCCGTCGGAGCCGTCGGTGCTTTCGAGGAGCTGGGCGGCGCGGGTGCGGACCTTGTTGCTGAGCCGGTCGAGCTCGGCGACCGCCGCGGACTCGTCGGACTCGGCGCGAGCCTGCTCGGCGCGCAGATCGGCGCCGACGCCGACCTTCTCGTACAGCTGCGAGGCCGCGCGGTAGGCCTCGCGCAGCGCGGCCAGGGGCGCCTTGGGCGCCTCGGATTCCAGCGGTACGTCATCGGGTGCGCCCGCGATCTCGGCGCGCTCGGCACGCAGCGTGCGCGCGGTGCGGCGGGCGTCGTCGGCGGCGCGCTGGGCGGCGCGGCGGTCCTCGTCGGCGGCGCGGGCGCGCTCCAGGCAGGACTGGGCCTTGGCCTCCGACTCGGCGGCCTCGTCGGCGAGTTCACGCAGCTTGACCTGCCAGCCGGCCCGCTCCCGCAGCCGGAACGCCAGGCCCGCGAG
>NZ_JBEPEW010000091.1:0-34101 GCF_040300965.1 Streptomyces mesophilus
CCGCAGTTCGGCCTCGTCGGCCCGGGCGCTGCGGCCGCGGAGCGCGGCGGCGGCGACCCGGCCGGGGTCGGCGGCGGGGAGGTCGGCGGTCAGCTCGGTCAGGGTCCGCAGCAGGGCCGTGCCGGGCTGGTCGGCTGCTTCCTGTGCGCTCTGCTCACCGGCTTCGGCCCGGACGGTGGCGGGATCCACGGGCGCGATGGTCACGGGGGTGCACTCCTCGCTCGGCTCTGGGCCGTACGGCGAGGGGGGTGCACGAGGCGTGCGCAGGCAGGGCGCACCACTCCGCGTCCACCGGCCCATTCCGCGAGGCCCGGACGTCAACGGCACCCGGACCGGTCGGCTCGGGTGCGCTCTCGGCAGGTGCTCGGACTCACGGGGCGCCCTTTGCGTACGCCTCGTTCACCGTTGCGGGACAGTTCCGGACTTGCACCGGATTCCCCTGCGGCGACAGCGAGGTTGAGCATACATGTTGTGGTGGCCGTCGTCGGTGAGCCCACATGTTGTGTTGGCGGTGGGGCTCTTCTTGTCGCCCCGGCACCCCGGGTTGACGCCCTGGCGCCCCGGGTTGTCGCCCTGGCACCCCGGGCGTTCCCGGCTCAGAACGTCAGCACGTACGTGAGCAGCATCAGGTCGTCGCGGTCCGCGAGCGGGTTCCAGTCCCGCTCCGGCGTCCGCAGGAAGCCGAGCCGTTCGTAGATGCGGTGGGCGCTGTGCATCATGTGCTGGGTCGAGAGCGCGACGCCGGTGCAGCCGGCCGCGCGCGCCCGGTCGACACACGCCCGCACCAGCGCCTCCCCCGCCCCGCGTCCACGCCCGAAGGGGGCGATGGCCAACGCACGGAACTCCGCCTCGCCCGGCCGGGAGACCTGGGCCTGCGGAGTTCCGTACAGGGCGAAGGTGACGCCCCCGAGCAGCCGGTCGCCGTCGACCGCGACCAGGACCTCGGAGGTGGCGGCGCGGCCCGCCACGTCGCGCAGGGTCGGGATGTACGGGTCGTCCTCGCCGTAGTCGAGCAGGCCGTCGGACAGATAGACCTGGACGGTGAGGTCGCCGAGCGGGGCGTACTCCTCGGGCAGGGCGGGCCTGATGGTGAAGTCCATGGCCGCATTCTGCCGTCCCGGGAGCGGGGCGGATCAATCGGATTACGCGGCGCGGGAGTGCGCGGCACGCTCCGCGCCGCGGCGCGCGGGGAGCAGGTGGATCCGGGCGGATCCGTGCGTCCGCCGCTCGGCCTGCTTCAACTGCCGGTCGATACGGCGGTCTTGGACGTATCCGAGGAACGAGGGCGCCGCGAGGAGGGCGAAGAGGACGAGGACGGTGAACCAGTCGAGGAGGGCGTTTGTGTTCATGTCTCTACGATCCCGCGTGCGGTCGGCAACGGGCAGTGGCAGGACTGTCACGCACCCTCGATTTCCTGCCAGTTGGACGGCACACTGGCGAACATGCTGAAAAACGTTGCCGCAGTGCTGCTCGACGGTGTGCATCCCTTCGAACTCGGCGTGGTCTGCGAGGTGTTCGGCCTCGACCGCAGCGACGAGGGGCTGCCGGTGTACGACTTCGCGGTGGCCTCCGCGGACGGTCCCGTACTGTCGACGCACGCGGGGTTCACGATCACCGCGGCGCACGGTCTCGAGCGGCTCGAGGAGGCCGATCTGATCGCGATACCCGCGGGGCAGGCGTATGTGAACCGGGAGTTCCCCGAGGAGCTGATCGCCGCGCTCCACCGGGCAGTCGACCGAGGTGCACGGATCCTCTCCGTCTGCTCGGGGGTCTTCGTGCTCGGCGCGGCGGGGCTGCTCGACGGGCGCAGCTGCGCGGTGCACTGGAAGCACGCGCAGGAGCTGGCGATCCGCTATCCGCGGGCCCGGGTCGAGCCCGATGTCCTGTACGTGGACGACGGTCCCGTGATCACCTCGGCCGGTACGGCGGCCGGGATCGACGCGTGCCTGCACATCGTGCGCCAGGCGCACGGCACGGAGGTCGCCAACGCGATCGCCCGGCGCATGGTCGTACCGCCTCATCGGGACGGCGGCCAGGCGCAGTTCGTGGCCCGCCCCCTGCCGCGTACGACCTGCGACACGGTGGGCGGCGTCCTGGCGTGGATGGAGCGGCATCTCGACGAGGAGATCACCGTCGAGCAGCTCGCGGAGAAGGCGCTGATGTCGCCGCGGACCTTCGCGCGGCGCTTCAAGGAGGAGACCGGCACGACGCCGTACCGGTGGCTCCTTCGTCAACGGCTGCTGCTCGCCCAGGAGTTGCTGGAGGGCTCGACGGAGACCGTGGACGCGATCGCGGGGCGCGCCGGCTTCGGGAACGCCGCGGCGCTGCGCCATCAGTTCCTGCGCGCTCTGGGCACGACGCCGAACACGTACCGGCGGACCTTCCAGGGGCCGTCCCGCGCTGCCTGAACTCCCTTCAGGCAGCGCGGACTTCACACACGCGGACTTCAAGCAGCACGGACTTCAGGCAACGCGGACTTCAGGCAGCGCGGACTTCAGGCGTCACTCGTTGGGGACGACCGGGTAGCGGGGCGTGCCCTCTTCCATCTGGCGCAGGGCGTCCTTGCGGTCGCGCTTCGACAGCCGGTCGATGTACAGGTAGCCGTACAGGTGGTCCGTCTCGTGCTGCAGGCAGCGCGCGAAGTAGCCGGTGCCGCGGACCTTGATCGGGTTGCCCTTCTCGTCCTGGCCCGTGACCTCGGCGTAGTCGGGCCGGGCGAGGGAGACATAGGCCGTCGGTACGGAGAGGCAGCCCTCGTTGGCGTCGTCGAGGACGCGGCGGTCGGCCGGGAGTTCGGCGAGCACCGGGTTGACGACGACACCGGTGTGGCGGACGCCCTGGTCGTCGGGGCAGTCGTAGACGAAGACCTTCTTGTCGACGCCGATCTGGTTGGCGGCCAGGCCCACGCCCTCGGCCGTGTGCTGGCTGGCGAACATGTCGTCGACCAGCTGCGCCAGCTCGTCGTCGAACTCCGTGACGTCCTTGCACTCCTTGTGCAGCACGGGGTTGCCGACCACCGTGATCGGGCGGGACGTACCCCGCTCCCGGTAGGCGGTCTCGCGCTCCTCGCAGTCCTCCGAGTCGATGACGTAGCCCTCGTCGTCGACAGGGAGCACTCCGCCCGCCTGCTGCTGTTCGGTCATTCCGCCGTATGCCTTCCTCGACAGTCCATGTGATGGTCCCCAAGCCTACGGGCAGCGGGGGGCGGGGGTTCTTGAGGGATGGGGTATCCCAGTTCTTGAGGGCTGGAGTATCCCGGGGTTTACAGGCGCTCCTATTCGTCGCGCCTGTCAGCAGACCTCTTCGAGATCCCGCCAGTCCCGGGAGTCGGGGCTGTCGGCGACCCAGCCGTCGAGCAGGCCCCGTACGAGACCGGGGGGCGCCGCGATACCGCACTCGCGCTCGGGCACCCACAGGGCGCCGGCGGTGCGGTGGCCGAGGGGTCCCGGGTGGCCGGGCTCGCTGTGGTCGTGCGGGTCGAGGTGCTCGCCGTCGCCCTCGTCGGAGGGCATCCGGGACTCGGAGCACATGCGGCAGAGCAGCCGTACGGAGGAGGACCAGTCCTCGGCGGCGAAACCGGCGTCGGCGGCCAGCTTCTCCAGGGCGTCGCGGTCGGCCTCGGTGGCGGCTTCGAGGAGCACGACCCAGGTGGGTACGGGGGACGGCGCCCAGAGCTCGATCTCGTCGAACACGGGGAAGGACTGGCCGGCCGCCGTGGTGCGCTCACCGTGCGGTACGCCGTCGTGCAGGACGACCTCGCCCCAGCGGCGGCCGCTGCTGGGCAGCGGGATGGACAGGACCTCGATCCGTGCCGGGTCGAGCCGGCGACCCCAGACGACCTCGGCCTCGCCCTCGGGCGAGAGGCGTACGGCCGCGCTGCCCAGCTCCATGCCGAGCGGTTCGCCCGAGCCCACCGCGCCGCCGGGGACCTTCAGGCCGTACGCCTGCCAGGCGCGGCGGGCCAGGGGCCAGTCCTGGAGTGCGGTGGCGGCGATGCCGACGTTCCACCAGTCGGGGGCGCCGGTCTCGCGGTCGAGGAGGGCGACGGCGCGCAGTCCCGCGGCGCGGGCCTGTTCCCAGTCGTGGCGGAACTTGTGCAGCAACGCGAGGTTGAACCAGGACTCGGACAGCCAGGGCTCGAGGTCCGCGGCGCGTGTCAGGAGCGCGCCGGCGTCCTCGTACCGGCCGTCGCCGATGAGCGTGAACGCGCGGTCCGTGGCCTGCCGCCATGAGGCGGAGGGCCGGTGCCGTCCCTTGCCGAAGATCCTCACGATTCCCGCCTGCGGTCGGTGTGTCTGGCGCGCCCCGTCGCGGCCGTGTCCGTCGTGCTGCCTTGCCGTCTTGCGTACATTCGCATCCAACCATGCCGGGTTGGAAGGCCGCTCATTACCCATGGGTTACCCGTCCCTCGGGGCCCGCACCCGTACGGTGCCCGTCTCCGGCGGGGCTACGCCCCTCGCTTGCTGCTCCATCACTCCTCGGCGGATGGGTTACGGGGCCTCAGCCCTCCGTATCCCCTGGTGCTGCACCACTCCGCGGCACGGGGAAACCCCCGGCGCCGACGCCCCCGCACACCTCACCCCACCCCCTGCCCCACCACCCGCGACAGGGACTCCACCACCGCCGGGTGATAGTCGTGCCCCGTCCCCAGCCGCAGCCGCTCAAGAGCGGTCAGGACGCCGCTGGGGCCCGACAGGCGCGAGAGTTCGTCGTACGCGTTGGCCGTACGGATGATGCGGGCCGTGAGGGGCTGGTCACGGTAGGGGTCCGCCTGGCGTTCCACGACCACCGCGACGTCCGAGGGGACGCCCGTCTGGCGGACCACCGCCCCGCCGAGCAGGGCGATGCGTCTCTGCTCGGCGGTGGGCAGCAGGGCCGTGGCGCCCGCCGGGATCGGGTCCACCAGGGAGAGCTGACCGATGTCGTGCATCAGGGCCGCGTACTCGAGGACGGTCAGGTCCGCCTCCGAAAGGCCCAGGTCACGGCCGACCGCGCAGCTCAGGACCGCGACCCGGCGCGCATGGCCCGCCGGGGTGTAGCCGGCGATCTCCGTGGCGCGGGCCAGGGAGGTGATCGTCTGACGGTAGGTGGTGCGGACGGCGGCGTACCGGCGGAAGGCCAGCTGGGTGAGCAGGAGCGGTGCGCTGAAGACGGGGAGCGCCCACAGGCCCGCGACCGCCACCGCGAGCGCCATCACCGCCCCCGTCGCACCGACCGCCGAGCCGATCCCGACCAGCGCGCGCAGCTCGTCGCGCAGCAGCGGGCCGTACGGCCAGTGGGTGCGGGCCCGGATCAGGACGGCGGACAGGACCGCGTCGCACAGGGCGGTGAGGGCGAGGACGACCACCATCCAGACCGCGTACAGCGGCCCCTGGCCGACGAGGTCCTCCAACTCGCCCGAGTTGTACAGGGGTTGGAAGCACACCGCGGCGAAGCCGACCGTCAGGACGCGCCGTACGAGGTGGTCGAGCGAGGGGCCGCCGCCGATCGCCACATGCGGGACGGCGCCGGCCAGCGTCGCGGCCGAGACCACCGCGATGATCTGCAGCACGCCGTGGTGCGTGGGCTCGCCGCCGCTCTCGCCGAGCAGGGCGTACGCGAGGGCCCCGGCGGCCCCGAGCGGCGCCGGTTCACGGGCGACCGCGCCGGACACCTTGCGCCCGCCCCACCGGGCCAGCTCGCCGACCGCGATGAGGATGCCGAAGGCGAGCGCGATCCCGCGCTCCGTCACGCCGTACCAGAGCGTGTGTCCGAGGGCGTACACCGCGAGTGCCCCCGCCGCGCCCGCCGCCGCCACGATCACGGGCGAGCCGTGCGCGCGCGTCACGGGGCCGTGCCCGTGGCGGTCTCGCGGGGCACCGGCTGCTCCTGGAGCGGAAGCCGTACGGGGACGGCCTCATCAGAGGTGACCGTCGGATGCCAGCCGTGCCGGTCTAGGGCGCGGACCAACGCCCGTACCATCTGCGGGTCGAACTGCTTGCCGGCGCACCGTTTCAGCTCGGCAAGGGCCTGCTCCACAGGCCGCGCCCGGCTGTACGAGCGCGTCGAGGTCATCGCGTCGAAGGCGTCGGCGACCGCGACGAGGCGCGCGAACTCGGGGATCTGGCGGCCCACGAGCCCGTACGGATAGCCGCTGCCGTCGAGCCGCTCATGGTGGTGCAGGATCGCGGTGCGCGCCTCGCCGAGGAAGCCGATGCCGCGCACCATCTCGTGGCCGTACTCGGGGTGCAGCTCGATGATCCGCCGCTCCTCGGGCGTGAGCGGTCCGTCCTTGCGCAACAGCCGGGTGGGGACGCCGAGTTTGCCCACGTCGTGCAGGATGCCGGCGAACCGCAGCACTTCCACGCGGTCGTCCGGCATCCCGAGCTCGCGGGCGATGAGCACGGACGCCTTGCCGACCCGCTCGCTGTGTCCGCGGGTGTACTCGTCCTTGATGTCCACGGCCTGCACCAGGGCCCTGATGGTGGCCTGGTGGGCGCTGCGCTCACGGTGGTACTGCTCGAAGACCCAGTACGAGATGTACATGGGCAGCAGTACGAGGAGCGCCGCGAAGGGCCCGTACGGACTGACCCAGAGCACCGCCATCATCAGGCCCGCGAGCCCGTGCACCAGCGTGGGTGCGAGCGCTCCCGCGAAGGCGACGCCCGAGCTGCGTACGAGCGTGGCGAGCCGTCGCCCCGTACCGCCGACCGCCGCCAGGATGACCCCGTCGAGCACCGCCATGACCAGGCAGAACGCCCCGGCGGCCGCGGCGGCGGGCAGCAGTGCGTACGGGAAGTCGGGGGCGCCGCCCGCGCCGAGCGATGCGCGTCCGCCGAGCGCGTGGTGGGACTGTCCGGCCGCCCAGCAGGCGAGCGCGAGCTGACCGCCGCGCCAGATCCGGCGGGGCGCCACCGGCCGCTGCTCGACCCGGCCGAGCAGGGCACCGGGCACGGCGGCGAGCGCGGCCGCCGGGGCGGGGAGCAGGAAGATCGCGGCGAGCAGCACGGGGAAGAACGCGCCCATCGAGCGCGGCGCCCGCTCCCCCAGGAACGGGCAGCGGGTCATCCACTCGCACATCGCGTACAGCGCGGCGAGCAGCGCCACGGCGCCCCAGCGGATCCCGGGGGTGGTGACGACGGGAAGCACACAGACCGCTCCGGCGAGCGCGACCACGGCGATCAGGAGGCGCGCCGGGACAGGGATCGGCCGCATGGCGTACTCCTCCCCGTGACACCTCGACACTGCTGCGCCGTTCAAGTCCCGTACGGGTCACGGCCGTTCACACCCGTACAGAATCCGGAGAATAAAGCGGCAGACGTGGGCGAGGTGGCGGGAATCGAGGATTCGGCCGGTCACGGGGGCGCGGATTAGCGCCAACGGGTGACAGACGGCCGCGGCTTCCCCGGAGGGCAGCCGCGGCCGGTCAACTGTGTGGTATTGGACGCGAGTTCGCGTATGAGACGACTGCGCCTGGTGCTAGGCCTCCGCCGGACGGTCCGCCGAGACCGGCAGATCCTGGTCGGGCACGGCCTGTCCCGAGCGGATCAGGTCGAGCCGCCCCATCACCTTGGCCCGCAGGTCTGCGGGCACGTCATCCTGCCCGCAGCACCGCTTGACCAGCTTCTTCACGGCCTGCTCGAGCCCGTACTTCTCCAGGCACGGGGAGCACTCCTCGAAGTGCACCTCGAACTTGGTGCAGTCGCTGTCGGGCATCTCGTGGTCCAGGAACTCATAGAGATGGTCCAGGACTTCAGAGCAATCCGTCTCGTGCGGCTCTCCGCAGCTCATGAGCCCGAGCCTTTCGTTCCGTTCGTCGACTCCGACGCACCTGCCGGTACCAGGCCACGCTCGACGGCGTAGTCCTCGAGCATGCCCCGCAGCTGGCGTCGGCCACGGTGCAGGCGGGACATCACCGTGCCGATGGGTGTTCCCATGATGTCCGCGATCTCCTTGTACGCAAAGCCCTCTACGTCCGCGAGAT
This sequence comes from Streptomyces mesophilus, assembly GCF_040300965.1. GTDB lineage: Bacteria > Actinomycetota > Actinomycetes > Streptomycetales > Streptomycetaceae > Streptomyces > Streptomyces mesophilus_A. Next base: position 7,964 of record NZ_JBEPEW010000091.1, read on the forward strand.
AGACCGCGATGCGGAACTCCTCGGGAATCGCCTGGAGCGCTTCCTTCACGTCCGAGTCCGGCAGGTGGTCCAGTGCCTGCGACTCGGCGGAGCGCAGACCGGTGGACATGTGCGACTCGGCGCGCGCGAGCTGCCAGTCCTCGATCTCCTCGGAGGCGCTGCGCAGGGGTTCGCGCTGCTTCTTGCGGTACGAGTTGATGAAGGTGTTCGTGAGGATGCGGTACAGCCACGCCTTGAGGTTGGTGCCCTCACGGAACTGGTGGAAGGACGCGTACGCCTTGGCATACGTCTCCTGCACCAGGTCCTCCGCGTCCGCGGGGTTACGGGTCATCCGCAGCGCGGCGGAGTACATCTGGTCGAGGAACTCCAGCGCGTCACGCTCGAAGCGGGCGTTGCGCTCGGTCGTCGACTCCGCTGCCTGTGCCTCGGCGGGTTCCTCCGTGTGGCCGTTGTCGGTCCCAGTGACCGGACCCACCTCCTCAAGCGTCGTCGCAGAGCCGAAACCGGCCCTGCCCGAATCGGAGGATAGACGACCAACCGGTCCGCCCGCCGCCCGGATAGGGGCGGTCTTGGCCGCGGCCAGCAGCTCCCGCTCCATGTCGGAGGGGCTGGTGCGGCTCGTGCAGGCGACTGAACCCATTACGGCGAACACCCTTCATTCCGTCTTGTACCGACGCCTCCCACAACCGTCGTCAAGCACTCAACATTCCCGCAGACCCTTGATCCACCCGGTCACCGCCTGCGTGATGAGCGCCACTGCTTCGTCCTGTCCGAGCTCCGCGCGCTTGGGGACCGCGAAGCTGTGATCGCCGTACGGGATCTCGACGAGCTCGTACGCCCCCTCCGGGTACTCGGCGGGCTTGCCGAACGGGTCGTTGCCGCCCTGCACGACGAGGGTGGGCACGCCGGATCCGAGCAGCTCGTCGGCGCGGGACTTCTCGGGCTTGCCGGGGGGATGCAGCGGGAAGCTGAGGGCGAGCACGGCGGCGGCGCCGAGTTCGGTCGCCGTACGGCAGGCCACGCGCGCTCCGGCGCTGCGGCCGCCCGCGATGACGGGGAGCTTCTTGCGCTGTACGGCGGGCCAGATTCCCCGCCACCCGATGTCGAGCGTCTTGGGCGCGGGCGCCACCTTCTTGCCCGCCACACGCCAGGGCTGCTCGACGAGCGCGACGGTCACACCGTGCCGCGGCAGTTCGGCGGCGAGCGCCTGCAGATCCCGTGCGTCGGTCCCGCCGCCCGCGCCGTGGCTTACGGCGAGCACGAAGTCGGCGTTCTTGGCGGGGTGCCAGGTGATGCGGGCGGTCCCGGCTTCGGTCTCGACGGTTTCGGCGCGTGCGGCGGGCTCGGTCTTCTTCTCGGTCACCGGCTTCTTGTTGGTCACCGGGTCATCTTCGTACGCGCCCTGTCACAGACCCAGCAGCCAGCGCCCTCCGCCGAGCAGCGAAGCCAGCGAGACGGCGTGGAAGAAGAAGAACCACAGGGCGGCCGGTACGTGCGTGAGGCGGGCCAGTTGGTCCGCGTCCGAGTCCGGTGCGCCCCCGCGGCGTCGCTTGGCCTGGAGCTCGAAGGCCGGGCGCACCCCGCCGAGCAGCAGGAACCAGACGACCACGTACGCGAAGGCCGCCTGGACCTCGGGGTTCGCGAGCCATGAGATGAGGACGAAGGCGGCGCCGGTGACGATCACCGTGACCGCCCCGTACGCGTTGCGGATCATCACCAGCATCGCGACGAGCAGGGCCGTGGCCAGCCAGAGCAGGGCCGTGATGTGGTTGGCGGCGAGCAGCCAGGCGCCGCCGAGACCCAGGAGCGGGGGCGCGGTGTAGCCGGCGGCGGCGGTGAGGATCATGCCGATGCCGTGCGGCTTGCCGCGGCTGACCGTCAGGCCGCTGGTGTCGCTGTGCAGCCGGATCCCCTGCAGCTGGCGGCCGCTGAGCAGGGCCACGAGGCCGTGCCCGCCCTCGTGCGCGATGGTGATCGCGTTGCGCGAGAGCACCCACAGCTGGTGCGGCAGGATCACCGCGAGCGCCACCACACCCGTGACCACCACGAGCCACTGCTCGGGGTCGGGCTGCGCGCCGAAGACGCGGTCCCAGAGATCGGCCAGGGACGAGGCGGCGAGGCTCTGTGTAGAGGCCGCGAGGCTCTGCATATACGGCATATACGGACCGGGCTCCTGTGGGCTGGGCAGATCTGGCAGTGTGGCACGTATGTGCGGACGGTATGCATCCAGTCGTAAGCCCGAGGACCTCGCGACCATCTTCGAGGTCGAGAAGTGGGACCCCGAGGAGACCCTGGCCCCGGACTACAACGTGGCGCCGACCAAAGAGGTCTACGCCGTTCTGGACCGTCCTGTGAAGGACGCCGAATCACCGGACCCGGTTCGCCAGCTGCGCAAGCTGAAGTGGGGACTCGTCCCGTCGTGGGCGAAATCACCCGAGGGCGGTGCGCGCATGATCAACGCGCGGGCCGAGACCGTCCACGAGAAGCCCTCGTTCCGCAAGGCCTTCACCTCGCGCCGCTGCATCATCCCGGCCGACGGCTATTACGAGTGGGTGACCGCGGCCGAGGAGCGCGATCTGGAGGTCGAGGGCAAGAAGAAGCGGCCGCGCAAGCAGCCGTACTTCGTGACGCCGGCCGACGGCTCGGTCTTCGCGATGGCGGGTCTGTACGAGTTCTGGCGCGACCGCACCCTCGCCGACGACCATCCGCTCGCCTGGTGGGTGACCTGCTCGGTCATCACCACGGAGGCGGAGACCGGCCCGCTGGGCGTCGCGCCCGCGGACGGCCCGCAGACGCTCTCCGACATCCACCCGCGGATGCCCCTGATGCTCACGCCGGACCGCTGGGACTCCTGGCTCGACCCGTCCCGCACGTCGGCGGACGAACTGCAGTCGCTCCTCGCCCCGCCGCCGGAGGGCCTGATGCGCGCCTACCCGGTGTCGACGGCGGTGAGCAACGTGCGCAACAACGGCCCGGAGCTCCTGAAGGAACTGGAGGGCCCGGAGGAGGGCACGCTGTTCTAGCTGTCCAGCCCCTCCGGCGTTTGAGGAGATCCGAACGAAGCTCGGATGCGGGGGTCCGGGGGCGGAGCCCTCGATTCCGGGATGGGGCGGGCAGGGGAAACAGCCCGCCGCAGGCGCCCCACCGCACCCAGACGCGCCCGCACCGAACAACCCACTGCAAGCACCCCCACTAAAGTGGACCGCATGACCGAGAACCCCGCGCACACCACCCTCTGGCCCGCCCCCCATGCGAGCGGAGCCGTCGACACCACGGTCCACGTGCCCGGTTCCAAGTCGGTCACCAACCGCGCTCTCGTGCTGGCCGCTCTGGCCGCCGAGCCCGGCTGGATCCGCCGTCCGCTGCGCAGCCGCGACACCCTGTTGATGGCCGGCGCGCTGCGCGCCCTCGGTGTGGGCATCGAGGAGGGCGTCGGCCCGGACGGCTCGGGTGAGGTCTGGCGGGTGATCCCGTCGGGTCTGGCCGGTCCGGCCACGGTTGATGTCGGCAACGCCGGTACGGTCATGCGCTTCCTGCCGCCCGTCGCCACCCTCGCCGACGGCGACATCCGCTTCGACGGCGACCCGCGTTCCTACGAGCGCCCGCTGCACGGCGTGATCGACGCCCTGCGCGCACTCGGCGCCCGCATCGACGACCAGGGCCGCGGCGCGCTGCCCCTGACCGTGCACGGTGGCGGTGCCCTCGACGGCGGCACCGTCGAGATCGATGCCTCCAGTTCGTCGCAGTTCGTCTCCGCGCTGCTGCTCTCCGGCCCACGCTTCAACCAGGGCGTCGAGGTACGGCATGTCGGTGAGCGGCTGCCGTCCATGCCGCATATCCGGATGACCGTCGACATGCTGCGCGCCGTCGGTGTCCAGGTCGACGAGCCCGAGACCGGCGGTGAGCCCAACGTCTGGCGGGTCACGCCGGGCGCCCTGCTCGGCCGCGACCTGGTCATCGAGCCGGACCTGTCCAACGCCCAGCCGTTCCTCGCCGCGGCCCTGGTCACCGGCGGCCGCGTGGTCATCCCGGACTGGCCCGCGCACACCACGCAGCCCGGTGACGCGCTGCGCGAGATCTTCACGCAGATGGGCGGCTCCTGCGAACTGACCGAGCAGGGCCTGGTGTTCACCGGCTCCGGACAGATCCACGGAATCGACATCGACCTGGGCGAGGTCGGCGAGCTGACCCCCGGCATCGCCGCCGTCGCGGCCCTGGCCGACGGCCCCTCCACGCTGCGCGGCGTCGCCCATCTGCGCCTGCACGAGACGGACCGCCTGGCCGCGCTCACCAAGGAGATCAACGAGCTCGGCGGCGATGTCACCGAGACCGCCGACGGCCTGCACATCCGTCCGCGCCGGCTGCACGGCGGCATCTTCCACACGTACGACGACCACCGGATGGCCACGGCCGGCGCGGTGCTCGGCCTCGCCGTGGACGGCGTGCAGATCGAGAACGTGGCGACCACCGCCAAGACCCTGCCCGACTTCCCCGCGATGTGGACCGGGATGCTGACCGGGGCGGCCGGGGCGTAGGGGAACAGCGCCATGCGTCGCTACGGCAAGCACACCGACGAGGACGACATCCGTCAGCGCCCGGGCCGCAAGGGCACCCGGCCGCGGACGAACATCCGCCCCAAGCACGAGGACGCGGCCCACGGCATGGTCCTCACCGTGGACCGCGGCCGGCTCACCTGCCTGGTCGACGACCGCGTGATCCTCGCCATGAAGGCCCGCGAACTGGGCCGCAAGGCGGCGGTGGTCGGCGACCGGGTCGCACTCGTCGGGGACATGTCCGGCAAGAAGGACACACTCGCGCGCATCGTCCGCATCGAGGAGCGCTCCTCGGTGCTGCGCCGCACGGCTGACGACGACGATCCGTACGAGCGCATCGTCGTCGCCAACGCCGACCAGCTCGCGATCGTCACCGCACTCGCCGACCCCGAGCCGCGCCCGCGCCTGATCGACCGCTGCCTGGTCGCCGCGTTCGACGCGGGCCTCAAGCCGCTGCTCGTGCTCACCAAGTCGGACCTGGCCTCGCCGGACAAGCTCCTCGAGGCATACGGGGCGCTCGATTTCCCGTACGTCGTGACCAGCCGCGACGAGCTGGAGAACGGTGACGCGGCCGACCGCGTACGCGAGTTCCTCGCCGGCCGTACGACCGCGTTCGTCGGCCACTCCGGCGTCGGCAAGACGACACTGGTGAACGCCCTGGTCCCGGAGGACCGCAAGCGCATCACCGGCCATGTCAACGCGGTCACCGGACGCGGCCGGCACACCACCACCTCGGCCCTCGCGCTCCCGCTGGCGGGGGCGGAGGGATGGGTGATCGACACCCCGGGCGTACGGTCCTTCGGACTGCACCACGTCGACGCGTCACGCGTGATCCACGCGTTCCCGGACCTCGAACCGGGAACCGAAGGCTGCCCGCGTGCGTGCAGTCATGACGAGCCCGACTGCGCCCTGGACGCCTGGGTCGAGGAGGGCCACGCGGACCCGGCACGCCTCTACTCCCTGCGCCGCCTGCTCTCCACCCGGGAGCGGCGCGAAGGCGACTAGGGGTCTGGACACACGCTCCACCTCAACCTTGTTTGCGCGCGCTGCGTCCCGGTAAGTGCATAATCGCACCAAGTCAAAGCAGTGGGCGACGAGGCCGGCTGAGCGGTCACGAGGTTCTGGAGGCACACACCATGGCGTGGCTGCTGGTCATCGTCGCCGGACTGCTCGAAACAGGGTTCGCGGTGTGCCTCAAGCTCTCCCACGGCTTCACCCGCCTGTGGCCGACGATCTCGTTCGCCGTGTTCGCGCTGAGCAGCTTCGGGCTGCTGACCCTCGCGCTCAGGCGCCTGGACGTCGGACCGGCGTACGCGGTGTGGACGGGCATCGGGGCGGCCGGCACCGCCATCTACGGAATGATCTTCCTCGGCGATGTGGTGTCCACGCTGAAGCTGGTGTCGATCTCGCTGGTGATCGTGGGCGTGATCGGGCTCCAGCTGTCGGGCAGCGCGCACTGAGCCAGGACGGGTTCACCGAGCCCGTACGGACGTGACGAGGCCGACGTGACGAGGCCGACGTCACGCTGCCGACGTCACGGAGACGACGTCACCCCCAGCGCCTCCCGTACCAACCGACCCACCCCGCCCTCCCCCACCGGCGCGATCACGCACGACAGGGCGAGCCGCAGGGCGAGTTCGCACTCCTGGTGAGCCCGTGACGCCTCGCCCTTGACCGCGCCCGGCGCGATCCGGGTGGCGACGGCACGGTCCCGTACGACCGCCACCACGTCCGCAGGCGACGGCAGCGGTCCGTCGGCCCGGCGCTGGGCGGGCACAGCCGAGGTCGACGGGATCGCCGAGAGCGGGGGCGCGGGCAGGCGTGGGCCCCAGCAGCCGGTCAGGACGGCTCGGATCAGCGCGTTCGTACGGGCCGCCGCGACGGTCCACTCCGCGAGCCGCGGCAGACCGCCCTCCGCGAGCGCGCGGTCGGCGCCCGCCAGATACGCGTCCGTCTCGCGCCGTACGAGCGCACGGGCCAGACCGTCCTTGGAGCCGAACTCGTTGTAGAGGGTCTGCCGCGAGACACCGGCGACGGCGGCCACATCGACCATCCGGACCGTGGACCAGGACCTGCGCTGCAACGCGGTGTACGCCGCGTCGAGCAAGGACTCCCGTGCTGCGGGCATGGTCGCCTCCCCGTGCCGGGCCGCTATGGGGAGAGTTGACTCGCCCGCAAGCACTGTCAAGGGGGCCGGATGCAACCCGTCCGTCCCGTCGCCCACGGGGCCATGTGGTCCCTGAGGTACACGATCGCTACTGTTCGACCATGCCCGACTACCACGATGATCTGCGTCTCGCCCATGTCCTCGCCGACGCCGCGGACCGCGCCACCATGGCCAGGTTCAAGGCGCTCGACCTCAAAGTCGAGACCAAGCCGGACATGACGCCGGTCAGCGAGGCGGACAAGGCCGCCGAGGAGTTGATCCGCGGACAGCTCCAGCGGGCGCGGCCGCGCGACGCGATCCTCGGCGAGGAGTACGGCGTCGAGGGCACGGGCCCGCGCCGCTGGGTGATCGACCCGATCGACGGCACCAAGAACTATGTGCGCGGCGTGCCGGTCTGGGCCACGCTGATCTCCCTGATGGAGGCCGGCGAGGGCGGCTACCAGCCGGTCGTCGGCGTGGTCTCGGCGCCCGCGCTCAACCGGCGCTGGTGGGCCGCGAAGGGCGGCGGCGCCTACACCGGCCGCAGCCTCACCTCGGCCACCCGGCTGCAGGTCTCGAAGGTGAGCCGGATCCAGGACGCCTCGTTCGCCTACTCCTCGCTGACCGGCTGGGAGAAGCGCGGGCAGCTCGACGGGTTCATGGAGCTGCAGCGAGCGGTGTGGCGCACGCGCGGATACGGCGATTTCTGGCCGTACATGATGGTCGCCGAAGGCTCCATCGACATCTGCGCCGAGCCCGAGCTCTCCCTGTGGGACATGGCGGCCTGCGCGGCCGTGGTGGCCGAGGCCGGCGGCACGTTCACCGGCCTCGACGGGCAGCCGGGACCGCACAGCGGCAATGCCGCGGCCTCGAACGGACTGCTCCACGACGAGCTGCTCGGCTACCTGAACCAGCAGTACTGACGCGCTCGCGATTCAGGCCGCGCCACCCGCACGCCCTCAACTAGCCCCGCGCTCCCCCTTGTTGACCATCTCTTGACCTGCCACTCTGAGCCTACCCCCACATTGTGAACTTGTGAATCCATTCTCTAAGAGGGTGGGATCACGACTAGGAGGTGGCTTCAGCCCATGCTCGTCCGTGACGCCATGAGCACGATGGTCCTCACCATCGGACCCGACCACACCCTCCGCCAGGCCGCGCGCCTGATGTCCGCACGCCATGTCGGCGCGGCCGTCGTCCTCGACGTCGACGCCGACGGGATCGGCATCCTGACCGAACGCGACATCCTCAACTCCCTCGGCGCCGGACAGAACCCGGACTACGAGACCGCGGGACGCCACACCACCACCGACGTCGTCTACGCCGCACCCGCCTGGACCCTGGAGGACGCCGCCGAGGCGATGGCGCACGGCGGCTTCCGGCATCTGATCGTGCTCGACGAGCGTGAGCCCGTGGGCATCGTGTCCGTGCGCGACATCATCCGCTGCTGGGCCCCCAGCCGCCGCCACAGCACGCTGGCGAGCTAGCCCCCGACCTTGCCCGCCTTGGACCGGGTCCAAGGCGGGCAAGGTTCCAAAGTCACATCGATTCAGGGCCCCGGACCCTTGAACTGTTAGGGTTCTGGCCATGAGTGACCTCCTGAATCGACTGCGCGGACGCGGCTGGCGCATGACCGCGCAGCGGCGCGTCGTGGCCGAGGTCCTCGACGGCGACCACATGCATCTGACCGCCGACGAGGTGCACGCGCGTGCCGCCGCCCGGCTGCCGGAGATCTCCCGCGCCACCGTCTACAACACGCTCGGCGAGCTGGTCTCGCTCGGCGAGGTCCTCGAGGTCTCGACGGACCGCCGCGCCAAGCGGTACGACCCCAACGCCCACCGCCCGCACCAGCACCTGGTGTGCGCGCAGTGCGGCGCGATCCGCGATGTGCACCCGGCGGGCAACCCGCTGGCCGACCTCCCGGACGCGGAGCGCTTCGGCTTCACGATCTCCAACGTCGAGGTGACCTACCGGGGCATCTGCCCGGACTGCGCCGCCGCCTGACCTTTCCGTTTCCGAAAGCCCCCGCGTCAGGACGCGGGGGCTTTCCGCATGCCCCGTACAACCATCAAGCCCCCACCCCCTTCCCGAATCTGACGGACCGTCATATCGTCATCGGCGGCCGAAACTCACCGCTGCACTCCGCAACAGCAGCTTCCGCAAGGCAGATTCCGCAAGGAGACCCCGTGGGAGACCCGCACCCGACCCCACCGCACCAGCCGCCCAAACTGCACGCCACCGACCTCACCCGCACCTTCGGACGCGGCCCGAAGCAGGTGAACGCCCTCGGTCCGGTCGATCTCGCCATCGCCCCGGGCGAGTTCACCTGCATCGTCGGGCCGTCCGGCTGCGGAAAGTCCACGCTGCTCAGGATCGCCGCCGGACTGCTCAGGCCCAGCGCCGGGAAGCTGGAGATACGCACGTCCAGCCCGCGTCCCGCCGCGATGATCTTCCAGGACTACGGCATCTACGACTGGAAGACCGTCCTGGCCAACGTCCGCTTCGGACTGGACATCCAGCGCGTCCCCCGCAAGGAGGCCGACGCCCGCGCCCGCGACTGGCTGGTCCGCATGGGCCTGGCCGACTTCGCCGACGCCTACCCCGCGGCGCTCTCCGGCGGTATGCGCCAGCGCGTCGCGATCGCCCGGGCCCTCGCCGTAGAACCCGAAATCCTGCTGATGGACGAGCCGTTCGCCGCGCTCGACGCCCAGTTGCGCACGATCCTCCAGGACGAGCTCCTGGAGCTCACCCAGACCACCCGCACCACGACCCTCTTCATCACGCACAGCCTGGAGGAGGCGATCGTGCTCGGCGACCGGGTCCTGGTGATGTCCGCGCGCCCCGGCCGCGTGATCGCCGAGCGGCGCCCGCCGTTCGAACGGCCGCGCTCGGGAGCCGTCCGCGACACCCCTGAATTCACCGCCCTGAAGAGCGAGTTGTGGGAGCTCCTGCGCGGCGAGGTCCGTACGGAGGCGGTGCCGGCATGAGTCTGACCAGGAACATCAAGAGCTCCAAGGACTCCAAGAACACCAAGAGTCCCGGCAACGGGAGCGAGGGCATCCTCGTCCGCAAACCGGGCCCGCAGGAGCTCCAGCCCGCACGCACCCACCGGCGCCGGCGCACGCTGGAGATCTCCCTCGCCTTCGCCGTGCCCGTCACCCTCGTCCTGCTTTGGCAACTGGCCGCCGTACAGGGCTGGATCGACGACCGTATCTATCCCGCCCCGCAGACCATCATCGAGGACGGCTGGGAGCGCGCCGCCGACGGAGAGCTGTGGCCGGACGTGTGGGCCACGCTCAAGCGCGTCCTGGCCGGCTATGCGATCGGCACCGTCGCGGGCTATGTGCTCGGCCTCCTGATGGGCTCGCTCTCCCTCGTACGAGCGGCACTCGAGCCCCTCCTCGACGCGCTCTACGTCGTACCGAAGCTGGCCCTGCTGCCCATCTTCCTCAACATGTTCGGGCTCGGCGAAGGACCGCAGATCGCCCTGGTCGCCGCGACCGTGTTCTTCTTCGTGTGGATCTCCACCATGGCCGCCGTGCTCGCCGTACCGGACGGCCACCGCGACGCCGGACAGGTCTTCGGCGCCTCGCCCTGGCAGATGTTCCGGCACGTCCTGCTGCCCGCCTCGCTGCCCGCGGTCCTGGTCGGCGCGCGGATCGCGGCGGGAGTCGCGGTCCTGGTGATCGTCGCGTCGGAGTCCATCGCCGCGTCCGACGGCCTCGGGCATCTGATCTTCGACTCACGGGCGCTCTTCCAGAACGACGTGATGTTCGTCGGCATCGTCTGCGTCGCCGTGCTCGGCGTCGTCTTCTCCGAACTGGTCCGGATCGCCGGGCGGTTCCTCACGCCCTGGGCGCCACGCGACCGCGGCCGCGGCCAGTCCTGATCGAGTTCCAGCCCGTACGTACGGAGGCACTGCATGCACACCCGTAAGTCGATCCCCGCGCTGCTCCTGGCAGGTGCCCTGCTCGCCTCGGCGGGCTGCGCCAAGGAGGACGACGCACCGGCGCAGTCCGCGAAACCCCGGGACATCAAGGTGGTCGCGGGCTGCGCCGCGAAAGGCTGGACCGACCCGGCCGACCTCGCCGAGGCCCGCGAGCCCGCCCGCTGCGACAAGGGCGCCCCGGCCCCGCAGCCGCTGAAGAAGAAACGCAAGCTGGTCGTGGCCACCGGCACACTGAGCGCCGAATACGTGGCGCCCCTCCAAGTTGCCGTACAGAAGGGCGAGTTCAAGAAGGAGGGCCTTGATGTCGAGCTGAAGGTGCTGCCGACCCCGGACGCCCTGCCGCTGCTCGCCAAGGGCGATATCGATGCCCAGTGGGCCGCGCCCGAGGCGGCCGTGATGAACGGCATCAACGGCGGCTTCGACATCAAGTGGGTGGCCGGCAACTTCTCGCCCGACCCCGAGTCCAAGAGCGGCCTGTGGGTGCGCCTCCAGGAGGGCGAGACCGCCACGAAGGTGCCGATGGCCGGCCGCAAGCTCGGCACGATGATCGGCAAGGGCTCGGTGATCGCGTATCCGATGAGCAAGGCGCTCACGCAGCACGGCGGCGGGCTCGACAAGGTGGACTTCCGCCAGTTGGGCTCGGCGGACGTCCTGACCGCCCTGGAGAACGGCGGCGTGGACTCGGCCTGGCTGCTCGACCCGGTGTGGCGCAAGGTCGACGGGAAGGACGGGTTCGCGTTCCTGGGCGGGCAACCGCTGGGCGAGCCCCTGGGCGGCGCGCTGTTCGGACCCAATCTGCTCACCGAGGACAAGGACGCAGGGGTGGCCTTCCTGCGCGCGTACGTCCGCACGATCAACACGTACTTCGCGGACGACTACAAATCCGATCCGGCCTTCGTCACGGAACTGGCGAAGCTCCTGAAGATCGACGAGGCGATCGTGAAGTCGACGCCGTCGCTGCGGATGGACTGGGAGCTGCGCAAGGGCACCACGGACCGGCTGCAGGACGCGTACGCGGAGGCCGGGGTCGCGGAGGGCGACCGGGTGCCGGAGGACAAGGCCGTGGACCGGTCCTTCTACGCGGAGGCGGTCGGGCACAAGATGTGAGCCGACGTGAACGCATATGAAGAAGGCCCGGATCCTGAGGATCCGGGCCTTCTTCATTCAGTAGCGGGGACAGGATTTGAACCTGCGACCTCTGGGTTATGAGCCCAGCGAGCTACCGAGCTGCTCCACCCCGCGTCGGTGAAACCAACCATACGGCAGGGCGACGACCAGCGCAAATCGCTTTCCGTGAGCAGCTCAGGCCCTGTTTTCGCCCGGTCCCGGCCGCTACGCCGTGAGCTCCTGCTGCAGCGCCTCGCTCAGGCGCGCCGCCCGTTCGGACACCTCCGCGGGCCCGTACGAGACGGCCTTGGCGCACCAGCGCTGGGCCTCGGGAAGATCGCTCCGACGCGCGTAGAGCAGGGCGAGCCGGAGCGCCGCCCGGCCGTGCCCGGCGTCGGCCGCGCGCTGCCACCAGACGAGGGCCTCGGGCTCGCTGCCCTCGCGGGCGAGCAGCAGTCCGAGGTTGAAGGCGCCGCCGAGGCTGCCCGCCTCCGCGGCCATCCGGTACCAGCGCGCCGCCTCGACCACATCGTCACGGGCCGCGGCGAAGGTGCCCATCCGCACCTGCGCCCGCCGGTGCCCGAGCTCGGCGGCCCGCTCGTACCACTCCTCGCACTCGGTCTTCTCGGCCGCGACCTCGCCGAGCGCGACGCCATGGCGGCCGTCACGGGGTCCCCGGTCGAGGACGGTGCCGAGCCGGTACGCGGCCTCGGCGCTGCCGCCGCCCGCCGCGCAGCGCAGATGCCGCTCGGCGCCCTGCCGGTCGCCCTCGCGCAGATGCGCGATACCGACCTGCAGCGCGGCCTCGGTGTGCCCGGCCGCGGCGGCCCGCTCGTACCACTCGAAGGCCACGGGCTCCTCGTCACGGCCCGCGTAGAGGATGCCGAGGTTGAAGGCGGCGTCCACGCTGCCCGCCTCGGCCGCCTTGGAGAACCAGGGCTCGGCGCCCGCGGTGTCGCCGCCCTGCATCAGCAATACGGCAAGGGCGTTGGCGGCCTCGCGGTGGCCGGCGTAGGCGGCGCGGCGGTACCACTGCTCCGCCTGCCGGCTGCGGCCCTGCGCGGCGCAGAGCAGACCGAGGTTGTACGCGCCGTTCACATCGCCCGCGTCCATGGCGGCGCGGTACCAGCGTTCGGCGGTCTGGGTCTCGCCGCGCTCGGCGTGCAGGGCGCCCAGCGCGTTGGCCGCGTTGCCGTCGCCGTTCTGGGCGGCTTTCAGCCACCACACGGCGGCGCTGTCCTCGTCGCCCGCGTCGCGGAGCAGGAAGCCGAGCGCGCAGGCGGCGCGGGCCTCGCCGTCCTTGGCGGACGTGAGGTACCAGCGGCCGGCCTCCTTGAGGTCGCCGCGGCGCTCCAGGATCGCGCCGAGCTGCAGCGCGGCCCTGCGGTGGCCGCGTGCGGCGGCCTGCCGGTACCACTGCTCGGCCTCGGCGAGCAGGCTGCCGCCGAGGATGCGGCTGCCGGTGTCGGGTTCGGGGATCTCCTGCGCGGACGAGGAGGCGCCGCCGTTCGCGTACGAGGGGTCCGCGCCGTTGTCGTACGCGGAGTCCGCGCCCTGTCCGAAGGAGCGCGCGAGCGGCGCCGTGCCGGTCAGGGCGCCCCGGGTCTCGGCCGCGCGGCGCTCCAGGGCGCGGGCCAGGCGGTACGCGGCCTCGGGGTGGCCGCGCTCGGCGGCGGCGCGCATCCTGCGCTCGGCGCCGACGTCGCTGCGGTGCTCCAGAAGGTCGGCCAGCGCGTAGGCGCCCAGGGTGTGGCCCTGCTCGGCGGACTGGCGCAGCCAGTACTCGGCGGCCGGCTCGTCGCCGCGCTCGCGATGGTGACGGCCGAGGGCGTGCGCGGCCGCGGCGCTGCCGGCCACGGCGGCGATCCGCCACCAGCCGGCGGCCTCGTCGGCGTAGCCGCGCTGATGGAGGAGCACACCCAGGTTGTTGGCGGCCGCGCGGTCGCCGTCGGCGGTGGCCTTGCGCAGAAAGGGCTCGGCGCCGTCGAGGTCGCCGCGGCGGAGCAGCAGGGAGCCGAGGACGCTCATCGAGGCGATGTCACCGCATTCGGCGGCATGGCGATGGCGTGCCTCATCGACGGCCGTGGCCGGATCCTCCCGGTCGGCCGACTGCGGAAGTCGCCCTGTCTCCAACAGAGTTGCCCTGTCCCCCATAAGTTCCATCGTCGCACCACCTGCAACCCGGGTACACCTGGTATACCCCGACCCGTGAGGTCACTTCAGCGTTTTGTCGACATGCCCACAGGGAGACAAGTCAAACACAGATCTGCCAACTCCCCCCGCACGGCGCAGTTGTCACACTCACGGGTGTCAACTGCCCCCGCGTTCAAGGGACATGAGTACGAGGGCGGTCACGGAGGGCGCCTGACACGATGAGGTCCGCCTCGGACGCGACCGATGCCCCGAAACGGCTCCGGACATGACTGAGGCCCGGATCTCCAGGAGATCCGGGCCTCGGTCTTCAGTAGCGGGGACAGGATTTGAACCTGCGACCTCTGGGTTATGAGCCCAGCGAGCTACCGAGCTGCTCCACCCCGCGCCGTTGTGTCCAAACCGTACCACGGCGCGGGAGGGAGCTCTGACCAGCTCAGTCGTCCTTGCGGGCCTTGCCCTCGGCCTCGATGGCTCGCTTGACGGCGTCCTCGGCCTTCTTCATGGCCTCGTCGTAGCCGGAGAGGTCGCCCGCCTTCAGCGCCTTGTCCGCCTCGTCGAAGGCCTTCTGCGCCTCGTCCAGCGCCTCCTTGACCGTCGGGTCGCTGGAGGGCGGTGGCGTGGGCTTGTCCGGGTCCTCGGAGGGTGGCACCTCGGGATCGGCGCCTTGCGCCCCGAAGACCGCGTCGAAGCTCTCCGCGAGGGTGTCCTTGAAGACGGGGTCGCGAGCGCCCGTATAGGAGACGCCGACCTTCTTCAGGAGCGGGTAGTTGGCGTTACCGCCCTTGACGTAGACCGGCTCGACATACAGGAAGCCCTCGTCCAGCGGGATCGTCAGGAGATTTCCGTAGACGATGTCCGAGTCCGTGCCTCTGAGGTCGCGGACGAACGTCGCGACTTCGTTGTTGCCGTTGAGTTCGGACTGGACCTGTTGGGGTCCTGGCACTTCCGATTTCACGTTCAGGACTCTTATCGTCCCGTACTCGCTGCTGTTGGCATCGGCGTCGACCGCCATGAACGCCTGCAGATTCGGCCGGCCGTTCGGTGTGAACGTGGTCGTCAGCGAGAACTTCTGGTCCTGCTGCGCCGGCGTCTTGCCCTTCTCCGGCATCTTCAGGCTCAGGTAGTACGGCGGGACCGCGTTCTTCTCCTTGTTGGTCGGGTCGTCCGGCACCTGCCAGACGTCCGAACCGCTGTAGAACTGCGGCGCCTCGGTGACGTGGTACCGGGTGAGCAGCTCACGCTGCACCTTGAACAGGTCCTGCGGGTAGCGCAGGTGCTCCTTGAGCTCGGGCGAGATCGCGCTCTTCTTCTCGACCGTGCCCGGGAACGCGTTCATCCACGTCTTGAGGACCGGGTCCTTCTCGTCCCACTGGTAGAGCTTCACCTTGCCGTCGTACGCGTCGACGGTGGCCTTCACCGAGTTGCGGATGTAGTTGACCTGGTTCTGCTGGGCCACCACCGCACGCTGGTTGTTGGCCGCCGTCAGCGAGTCGGCCGTGGTGTCGCCGAGCGTGGTGCGCGAGGCGTACGGATAGCCGTTCGTCGTCGTGTAGGCGTCGACGATCCACTGGATCCGGCCGTCGACGACCGCCGGGTAGGCGTCGCCGTCGATGGTCAGCCAGGGGGCGACGGCCTCGACGCGCTCCTTGGGCGTGCGGTTGTAGAGGATCTTCGAACCCTCGCCGATCGCGCCCGAGTACATGATCTGCGGCTCGCTGAACGCGACCGCGTAGGCAGCCCGGTTGATCGGGTTGGAGAGGTTGACCCCGCTGTCGCCCTTGTAGCTGGTGGTCTGCTCACCGTCCTTCTCGTAGTCGAGCTCCTTCTGCGGACCGCCGACGATCGAGTACTGCTCGGTCTTCTCGCCGTAGTAGATCCGCTGCTCGTACGTGGGCAGCTGGCCCGTGGTCGGCAGACCCTTGTCGGTGAACTCCGGGGAGCCCGCCGGGTCGGCGTTCGGGTCCGTGCCGGTCCCCTTGGCCGTGATCGCGCCATAGCCGTGGGTGTACGTGAAGTGGTCGTTGATCCAGTTCCGCTTCGGGATGCCGTCGAGGTCCAGCTCGCGCAGACCGATGACGGTGTCCTGCTCCTTGCCCGAGGCGTCCTTGTAGCGGTCGACGTCGAGCGTGGTCGGGAACTGGTAGTACTTGCGCAGGCGCTGCAGCGTGTCGAAGGTCGGGCCCACCACGTTGGGGTCGATCAGGCGGTAACTCGCCTGGGCGTCCGCCTGCTTGCGCTGGTCGGCCTTCGCGGTGTCGGAGTCACCGGTCTTGCCCTTGCCCGAGTAGTCCGTGATCTGGACGCCGTCGATGTCGTACGCCTTGCGCGTGGCCTCGATGTTCTTCTCGATGTACTCCTGCTCCTTGGCCTGCTCGTTCGGCTCGACCTGGAACTTCTGCACGATGGCCGGGTAGAGGCCGCCGATCAGGATCGCCGAGAGCACCATCAGACCGAAGCCGATGACGGGCAGCTGCCAGGTGCGGCGCCACAACGTCGCGAAGAACAGCACGGCGCAGATGGCCGCGATGCAGAACAGGATGGTCTTCGCCGGCAGATACGCGTTGGCGTCGACGTAGCGCAGACCCGTCCAGTTGCCGGTGGCCTTGAAGTCACTGGACTTGACCGCGAGTCCGTACCGGTCGAGCCAGTACGCCACGGCCTTCAGGGCCACGAACAGGCCGAGAAGGACGGAGAGATGACCGGTCGCGGCCGAGGTGGCGCGGGCGCCGCCCGTGACGCGCAGTCCGCCGTACAGGTAGTGCGTGAGCGCGGCGGCGATCAGTGAGAGCACTGCGGCCGCGAAGCCGAAGCCGAGCAGGAAGCGGTACCAGGGCAGATCGAACGCGTAGAACGCCACGTCCAGGCCGAACTGGGGGTCCTTCTGGTTGAACGGCACCCCGTTCACCCACATCAGCCACGTACGCCACTGGCCCGCGGCGGACGCGCCGGCGATCAGGCCCACCAGGGCGGTGATCGCGAGCAGGATCCACTTCTTGTACGGGGCGATGCCCATGCGGTAGCGGTCGAGGCTCTGCTGCTCGAGCGACATGGCGCTCAGCGGCGGGCGCAGGCGGTGCGCCAGCCAGATGTTGACGCCGACGGCCGCGGCCATCAGGAGGCCGAAGACGGCGAACAGGCCGATCTTGGTCCACAGCGTCTTGGCGAAGACCGAGGAGTAGTCGACCGACCGGTACCACAGCCAGTCCGTCCAGAACCCGGCGAACATCACGAACGCCATGAAAAGCACGGCGAGGACGCCGAGCGTCATCAGCAGGGTGCGGACACGCCGGGACGGACGGCCCACTCTGATCCGTGGCCCCGATGGGGGGCCTGAGCCGCGGTCCGGCATCTGGAAAGCCAAGGTGCGCACCTCGAAGTTCGGCGGTCGGTGTGGGGGCTCCGCGATCGTAGAGCCCACTCGTGCAACTTACTGAAGCTTTACTCAGTTCCCGGACCGGGGTTGGCGTTTCCGATCCGTGATGTCCGAGTCGGTGCGGCCGAGTTCTTCGTCCGGGGTCTGAACCAGGCAGGATATGGGCCATGTCGAATGTTTCCCCCTCCGGCCCCCCGATGGCCGCGAGCCCGCTGACCCGTGCCGTACTCGAAATCGACGAGTATGTCGGCGGTCTCGGCTGGGATCAGCCCGCCCGTCTGTTCGCCCTGGTGGACACCGCCAAGCTGCGCGCGCAGGAACCGGGCCTGGCCGACCGGCTGGGTCTGACCGGTGAGGAGACGGCCGGTGCGCTGACCCCCATCGAGCAGGACGAACTGCCCGCCGGCGCCCCGCTGGACGAGTTCCTCGGCACGATCGCCTGGCCCGACGCGGTGGCCGGCTGCGCGCTCACGGTCGAGCGCCTGATGCTGCCGCCGTCGGCGGAGGCATCCGTTCCGGACGGTCTGGACGAGGCGCAGCTGGCCAAGTGGGTCGGCAAGCACCCGGACCGTCAGGAGGTGCGCATGACGGTGGGGGTGTTGCGCAACGGAACGCGCGAGTCGGCGCTGCGGCTGCGCGAGAAGGATTCGCCGAAGGACGTGCTGACCGGCTCGGACCTGGTGCCGGGGCTTGCGGAGGCGCTGGCGGCGACGTTCGCCGGCTGACGCCGGTCCCTCGGATACGGGGAGGGGGCGCCGCATCGGATGCGGCGCCCCCTCCTCGTATCGACTGCGTGCTTGCCGCACTCGCCTTATCCGGCGGAGCAGGAGGGCAGGTCGGAGGTCTTGCCCGCGCGGATCTTGTCCAGGGATTCCACCGCGTCGTCGATGGTCTTGACCTTGACCAGGGTGAGGCCGTCGGGGATGTCCTTGGCTGCCGATGCGCAGTTGGCCTCGGGGGTGAGGAAGTACTCCGCGCCCTTGCTGCGGGCGCCGACCGTCTTCATCTCGATGCCGCCGATCGGCCCGACCTTGCCGTTGTCGTCGATGGTGCCGGTGCCCGCGACGAACTTGCCGCCCGTGAGGTCCTCGGGGGTCAGTTTGTCGACGATGCCGAGCGCGAACATGAGGCCGGCGCTCGGACCGCCGACGTCGGCGAGCTTGATGTCGATGGTGAACGGGAACGTGTGATCGGTCCCGGCCTGGATGCCGACGATCGCCCGGTCGCCCTCGGGGGACTTCTCCGTGGTGATCGTGATCTTCTCGGTGGCCGTGGCCTCCTTGCCGGCCTTCTCGGCCGCGGCGGCCTCCTTGGCGGGCACGATCGTGAACACGACGCCCTCGCCCGGCTTGTGCTTGGTCACCAGCTTGGCGACGTCGTCGGGCTGCTCGACCGCGGTGCCGTCCACGGCCTTGATCACATCGCCGGCGTGCAGCCTGCCCTCGGAAGGGCTGTCCTTGAGCACGGTGGCGACGACGACCCGGGACTTGACCGGGATGTCCAGCTCCTTGAGCGCGGCGACCTTGGCGCTCTCCTGCGACTGGCTGAACTCCTCGGCGTTCTCCTGCGTCGACTGCTCCTCCGTCTTCCCGTCCGGGTAGAGGGTGTCGTGCGGTACGACGACGTTGTCGTGCGCGATCCAGCCGTAGACGGCCTCGAAGAGGTTCATCTTGTAGTCGGCGCTGGTGACGCGGACCGTCGTCATGTTGAGGTTGCCGGTCGTCTCGTACGTCTTGTGGCCCGAGATCTGCAGCACCGGCTCGCCGTCGTGCTCGCCGAGGGTGTTCACCGTCGGGCCCGGAGTCATCTCCGAGTACGGGACTTTGATCAGCACACCCGCGCACAGCAGCGCGATCAGCATCAGGGTGGAAGCGAGCATGGTCGCGGTGCGGCGAGGCATGGAACGACAGTACGGGACGTCCCTGTGGGTGCACCCCTGGGGCCGGTCCGTCCGGGGCGCCCGGGCGGCCAGGCCCGGGATCAGGCCGCGTCCGTCCCGGTGTCCGCCTTCGCGCTGTCCTCCATGGCCGCGCGGAACTTCGCGTATCCGGCGAGCTCGGTGACATCGCCGGTGCGTCCGGACTTACGGGCGCGGGTGGCCCAACTGCCCCACAGGGCCGCGCCGATCGCGGCGAAAAGCGGAATGAGCAGCCATGCGAGCGATGCCATGCCGACCTCCCGACCCCAACTGACCGATCACTACTGAGTGATCAGCAGATTAGCCATCCGTACGGACAACGCTCACGGCAGGGGTTGGGTTACGCAACCGGAGGGGCTCGTGTGACCTGTGGGGGTCAGCAGGCGCCGACCCACTCCTCGGTGCCGTCGGAGAACTTCTGGTGCTTCCAGATCGGGACCTCGTGCTTGAGGGTGTCGATCAGCTGCCGGGAGGCCTCGAAGGCCTCGCCCCGGTGCGGGCAGGAGACGGCGACGACCACCGCGATGTCACCCACTTCGAGGTCGCCCACGCGGTGGACGGCGGCGAGGGCTCGTACCGGGTAGTCGGCGCAGACCTTCTCGGCGACGCGGCGCAGCTCGGCCTCGGCGGAGGGATGGCAGGAGTAGCCGAGCGCGTCGACGTCGGCGCCCCCGTCGTGGTTGCGCACGGTGCCCACGAAGAGCGTGGTGCCGCCGGCCGCGCTGTCGCCGACGGCCGTGAAGACCTCGTCGACCGAGAGCGGGGTCTCGCGGATCGCGAGCAGCCGGATCGGATCCTGTGCGGCCTGCTCGCCTGGGTGGTCATACCGTGCAGCCATGCCCTCCATCGTGCCGTACGCGAGTGACATCGCGGAATAGCGGAATCGACCGGGGGTGCGGGCAGCTGGTCGGAGGGTCCTACAGGCGGCCGTGTCCCCCGCCTCGGGCGGACACGGCCCTGCGCCCGCCTGCAGCGTGCACCCCACCGGCCGTGAGTCGCGCGGCGGAAGGGGACGGTCGCCATATGGGCGTCCTGACAGGACAGACCACCGGCCGTCAGCCGCAGGACGGCGGAAGGGGACGGGGAGGGGTGCCTGTTTTACGGGCACCCCCGACGGTCACGGCAACCCTTCGCGAAGACGGCGCCATTGCCCGTAAAACAGGCACCCCGGACCGGCACCGACCCCACCACGACACCGCAGGCGGACGAGCGCCGACGCTCACGGCACTTCCACGCGCCCACCTGCCGGGGCCCGGGTCAGACCCCGCGGCGCTTGCGTGCCCTGCGGACCACTGCCGCCGCGCCGAGGAGGGCGACCGTGGCGCCTGCCGCGCCGGCGGCCGTGGCGTCCTTGCGGCCCAGGCGGCGGCCTGCGACCGTGTGGCGGCCCTCGACCTCGGCGAGGAGTTCGGCGAGGACTTCCTCGTTGGTCCACTGCGGACGCCAGCCCGCGTCGTGCAGGCGGCTGACGCTGACCACCCAGGGGTGCATCGTGTACGCGAGGTCGCCCGCCGGGGACGGGGTGAGGCCGATGCGGTGCAGGCGGGCGGCGGCGCCGAGGGCGACCGTCGAGGGCAGCTCCATGCGGCGGATGCCGCTGAGCTCCTCGACCTCCTCCTGCTCCAGCCAGCCGTCGCAGCCGACCGCCAGGTCGCCTTCGACCTTCTCGAGGACCGCGTATTCGAGGGCGCTGCACAGGTCGTCGACGTGGCAGAACTGCCAGGTGGGACGGGAGCCCGCCACAACGAGCAGGCGCGGGGACTCGAAGTAGCGGGTGAGGGCCGTGTCGGTGCCGCCGACCAGGACCGCCGGGCGCAGGACGGTGACGTTGAGGCCGGGGTGGGCGCGGGGCGCGCGGCGGGCGAGGCGCTCGATCTCGAGCAGGTCGCCGACGCCGGTTGCCTCGGCGGTGGCCTTGAGCTCGGAGTCCTCGGACAGGGGGAGCTCGTTCTCGGGCAGGGCGCCGTAGACCATCGCGGAGGTGCACAGGACCACACGGTGGACGCCGGCCGCGGCCGCCGCGGTGAGCACGGTCTGGGTACCACGCACGTTGTACGCGGTGCGGGCGGCGGCGTCGGTCTCCAGGTCGAGGTCGAGTGCGAGATGGACGACGACGTCGGCGCCGCGCAGTTTCTCGGCGATCGCCGGGTCCCGTACGTCCAGGATGTGCCACTGGGCGGCGGTGCACTCTCCGCGCCGCTCGTCGATGGCGATGACCTGCTTGATCTCGTCGGAGGCGGCCAGGCGCTCGGTCAGGCGCGCGCCGACCCCGGTGGCGGCACCCGTGATGGCCACCACCGGACCGCGTACGGCCGGGGTTGAGTCGTTTCGCGCTGCGCGAACCTTCGGATCCGGGGAACTCACCAGGCGTCTCCAGCGGTTGTCTTCAGTACGTACATGAATGACGCGTACGTACCAGGTGGCGTCCATCCTGCCGCAGGCCCTGCGGAGGCGGAGCACCGAGGCCCGAAGCGGGCCGGGTGTCTACGCTGGGTGGTGGGACCTACCGGCGAACGGAAGGCGGGAAAAGGTGTGTGCCGGACGCCGCCTTCCGTTCGCCGGTAGGTCCCGAGTCGGGCAGTCGCCGTCGGCAGTCGAGCCGGCGGCCCTACGAGCCGAGGATTCCCGTGAGTGACACCCCATTCGGATTCGGCCTTCCGCCGGAGGAGCCGGAAGACGGCGACGAGGGCAAGAAGAAGGACCAGCAGGGCGGCGGTGGCCAGGGCGGCGTTCCGGGGAACCCCTTCGGTTTCGGGTTCCCGGGCGCCGGCGGTCCCGGCGGCCCGGGCGGCGACAACCCGTTCGCCGCGATGTTCGGGTCGATGAACCCGAACGACCTGGGCGCCGCCTTCCAGCAGCTCGGCCAGATGCTCTCGTACGAGGGCGGCCCGGTGAACTGGGACATGGCCAAGCAGATCGCCCGCCAGACCGTCTCGCAGGGCACTGCGGACGGCACCAAGGACGCGAGCGTCGGTACCGCCGAGCGCGCCGCGGTCGAGGAGGCCGTGCGCCTGGCGGACCTGTGGCTGGACGGCGTGACCTCGCTGCCTTCGGGCGCGAACACGGCGGTGGCCTGGTCGCGCGCCGAGTGGGTCGAGGCGACCATTCCGGTCTGGCAGGAGCTCGTGGACCCAGTGGCGGAGCGCGTGGGCGCGGCCATGGGCGACGTACTGCCCGAGGAGATGCAGGCCATGGCGGGCCCGCTGATCGGGATGATGCGCTCCATGGGCGGCGCGATGTTCGGCCAGCAGATCGGCCAGGCCGTGGGCGTGCTCGCGGGCGAGGTCGTCGGCTCGACCGACATCGGTCTGCCGCTCGGCCCGGCCGGCAAGGCCGCGCTGCTGCCGGTGAACATCCACGCCTTCGGCAAGGACCTGGGCATCGACCAGAACGAGGTGCGGCTGTACCTCGCCCTGCGCGAGGCCGCCCACCAGCGGCTCTTCGCGCATGTGCCGTGGCTGCGCTCGCATCTGTTCGGCGCGGTCGAGGGCTACGCGCGCGGGATCAAGGTGGACACCTCGAAGCTGGAGGACGTGGTCGGCCAGTTCGACCCGTCGAACCCGGAGGAGCTGCAGAACGCACTGCAGCAGGGCATGTTCCAGCCGCAGGACACCCCCGAGCAGAAGGCCGCGCTCGCCCGTCTGGAAACGGCGCTCGCGCTGGTCGAGGGCTGGGTGGACGCGGTGGTGCACGAGGCCGCGAAGGACCGTCTGACCTCGGCGAACGCGTTGCGTGAGACGCTGCGCCGGCGCCGCGCGAGCGGTGGTCCCGCCGAGCAGACCTTCGCGACCCTGATCGGTCTCGAGCTGCGTCCGCGCCGGCTGCGCGACGCCGCGCGCCTTTGGGCCTCGCTGACGGACGCCCGTGGCCTCGACGGCCGCGACGGTCTGTGGGCGCACCCGGACATGCTGCCGACCGCGAAGGACCTGGACGACCCGGACGGGTTCGTGCACCGCGGCGACCAGGGCGCGGACGCGTCGGGCGACGACGAGCCGAAGCTCGACTTCGACGCGATCGACAAGATGCTGGGCGAGGCGGCGGGCGGTTCGAAGCCTGATCTCCGTAAGAGCGACGACGAAGACGAAAAGGGCGACGACAGCAAGTGAGCCTGCACGAAGACGCGGTCCTCGTACTGAAGGCGTACGAGGACCAGGAAGAGCTGCGCCAGACGTATCTGGATCATCTGGCGGCGCACCCGGACGGCATGTGGAAGGCCTGCGAGGCCGGGCATCTGACGGCCAGCGCCCTGGTGATCGACCCCTCGCGCGGCAAGGTGCTGCTCACGCTGCACAAGAAGCTGAACATGTGGCTTCAGATGGGCGGTCACTGCGAGCCGGGCGACGCCTCGATGGAGGCCGCCGCGCTGCGCGAGGCCACCGAGGAGTCCGGCATCGAGGGGCTCACGCTGCTCGACGGCGGTCCGGTGCGCCTTGACCGGCACCCGATCCCGGCGCCCTGCAACTGGCACCTGGACGTCCAGTACGCGGCGCTCGCGCCGGCCGGTGCGGTCGAGGCGATCAGCGAGGAGTCGCTGGATCTGAAGTGGTACGCGTACGACGAGGTGGCGGACGTGGCCGATACGTCGGTCGTACGGCTCCTCGAGCGGACGCGGGCGAAGCTCTGACCACTTGTGCGTATGAGTGAGGGGCGGGCGCCACTGGCACCCGCCCCTCACCCGTACAGCCAACTGCCCCGCTACGACCAGGCGTTGCCCTGGTTCTGACCGCGGGCACCCTGCTGGCCCGCGCCGAACTGGGCGGCGACGCCGGAGCCGATCACCGCGTTCTGCGGCGGCATGACCTCGCTGGGCTGGACCAGGACATAGCCCTGGCCGAGGAAGCTGAGCTCCCAGCCCTCGCCGGTGTTGCCGCGGCGGCGGCGCACGCTCGAGTTGGTCGTCTGCGCCTGCATCTGCACGCGCAGGGAGGTCGACCAGGCGACGATCGCGTCGGCGTCGACGCTCACGTACTTCTCGGGCGTGACCTGCATCATCAGCGGCTGTCCGGAGGTCATGAGCGCGACCTTGCCGGTGCCGGTGATGTTCAGCTGGTACTTGCCGGACCCGGAGATCCCGTACTGGCTGTCCACCGCGATGACTTCGTGGTTGAGCTGGGTGTCGAGCGCGAGGACGTACGCGCTGTCCACCGTGAGGCCCTCGCGCTCCACGTCCACGATGTGGATGTACTGCGCGAGGTTGGCGAGATAGACGGTGCCCTGGCCGGAGCAGCGCATCAGGTCGAGGCCCTCGCCCGTGCGGTTGCGGGCCCGGCGCTGGCCGGCCGACTGGTACTCGCCGTCGAACTCGACCAGGCCCTGGTACGCGACCATCGCGCCCTTGCGGGCGAGCAGGTCGTCATGGCCCTGCAGGGCGACCCGCAGCAGCTGCGGATTCTGCAGGGCGTAGCGCTCCTGGGTCTGGTTCTCTGTCTGGCTGAAAAGCGCACTCTGCATGGTGTGTTCGCTCCCCCTCAGCCCCGGACCCGCAGGCGGTCGGAGCTGTCCTCACTCGGCTGTACGACGACGATCCCCTGGCCGGAGAAGGCCATCTGGTAGGCCTCTCCGCTGCCCCGTCCGACGAGGGAGGAGGCCTTGAAGCTGCGCTTGCCCTTCACCTTGAGGTTCGGGGACCAGGCGAGCAGGGCGTCGGGGTCGACGTACGTCTCGTCCTCACCGCGGCCGCAGTCGACGACCAGCGGCGTACCGCGCGAGGTGATGGCCACCCAGCCGGTGCCGGCGACCTCGACGTTCCACAGGCCCTGGCCGGCGAACTTGGCCATGCCCTTGACCTTCTCGACGCCCCACTGCAGGTGCGCGTCGAAGGCGAGGAGGTTGGTGCCGTTGACCGAGAGCGAGTCGTTGTTCAGGTTGATCACGACCACGTCGGCCCCGTAGTCGGCCAGGTAGAGCAGGCCGTCGCCGGAGCACTTCATGATCGGGGCGCCTTCGCCGGTCACCCACTGCGAGGCGATCTGGCGGACGGCCGGCGGGTTGGGCTCGTACTGGATGAAGCCTTCGTACGACACCATCGAGCCGGTGCGCGCGTAAAGGTCCTGGCCGGAGGCCATGGCGACCTTGAGCATCGTGCGCCCGTGGTTCTCCATACGGGCGGCCATCGGGGTCGGGGCATAGCCCGCGAGTTGCTGCATCATTTCTTCGGGCTCCCTCAGACCTCGTAGGGCTGGACGACGATGAAGTTTCCGGGCGCTCCCCGGAATTGGAGATTCACGGTCTCTCCGCTGTGACCCGGGAAGGAATTCCGGCGCAGGCGCACCTGGCTGGAAATGATCACCTGGGCGGCGGAGGACCACGCCACGATCGCATTGCTGTCCGCGTACGTGGTGGGCGTGACCGGAAGCACCACGGGAATGCCGTGGGTCTTCACGATGACGGTTCCGGTGCCCTGGAACTGCATCGTGAACAGCGCGCCGCCGGGGATTCCGTGCCCCTCGATGCGCCGCACTTCGTGCTGCAGCGTCTCGTCGAAGGCGAGGACGTTCTCGGCGGAGACGCAGATGCCGTCGCCCTGCAGCTCGATGGAGTGCAGATGCGCACCGTTCTCGGCGAGGAAGACCTGGCCGCGCCCGGTGCAGCGCATCAACTGCATTTCCTGGCCGGTCGCGTTGCCGATGATCCGTCCGGCGAAACCGGCGCTCTTGTACGAGAAGTCCACCTTGCCCTGGTACATCACCATGCTGCCCTGACGCGCCAGGACCGGGGTGCCGCCCATGCTGAGGTCGACCCGCATCATCTGCTGGTTCTGCGGGGTCCAGCGGGTGCCGGTGGCCGTCTCCTTGTACGGCTGGAGCGCGGCCTGCAGGCCGGGGCCCGCGGCGGGCTGGGCCTGGGGCATGCCGTATCCGGCGGGAGCGCCGGGCTGTCCGGGCATGCCGGGCGGCTGGCCGTACCCCTGAGGCGCGGCGGGCTGGCCGGGGACCTGC
>NZ_JBEPEW010000092.1:0-34083 GCF_040300965.1 Streptomyces mesophilus
GGCGCCAAGTCCATCGACGAGGTCAAGGCCAAACTGGCCGGCATGGGCATGGGCCTCAAGGACAGCCCGCCCGGATTCGACCCCACCACCGCGGCCGACACCTACCACGCCGACGACACGGATGCCGGATTCATCGAAACCGAGCAGTACTGAACGGCGGATCGACGCAGCGCGCCCAGGGCGAGCCAGAACGTCCCGATCGGCGGGCCTGATCGTAGTGATGGTCATCAGGATGAAGAGGGCCTGCTCTGGCAGTGGTTGACAGTCAGGCCATCGCTCTTGAGGGAGCACGGGAGCACACCTTCACGTCGCCCCCCAAGGATTTGCGATCGTAACTCCGTGACATCCTTGACAGGTTCAGACGGTTCAGGAAAGGGGCGCTCTGCGTGAGCAGCATCGCGGTCATCGGTCTGGGAGCCATGGGGGCACCCATCGCGCGCAACCTCTTGAAGGCCGGCCACGACGTCGTGGTGTGGAACCGTTCCGACGGGCCCGCGGGCGAACTGGTCGCAGCGGGCGCCCGTCGCGCCTCCTCCGTCGCAGAGGCCATGCGCTCGCCGGTGGTCTTCTCGGTGCTGTCCGACGACCGGGCCGTCGCCGAGACGTTCATCGACTCCGGCGTCCTCGCCCGGACTCCGGCCGGGACGGTTCACGTCAACCTCGCCACGGTGAGCACCGACCTGGCTCGCCGGGCCGGCGCCGCACACGCCGAGCACGGTGTCGGATACGTCGCGGCACCGGTCTTCGGCCGCGTTCCGGTTGCCGAAGCAGGAGAACTCAACGTCCTTGCTGCGGGCGAGGATGCGCTGCTCGACCGCGTGCAGCCGTTCTTCGACGTGATCGGCTCACGGACATGGCGAGTCGGCGACCGGCCGGAGCAGGCCAACACCGTGAAGATCCTCGGCAACTACCTGATCGCCTGCGCGATCCAGTCACTGGGCGAGGCCGTCAGCGTCGCGGAAGGCGCCGGTGTCGACTCCGGACAGTTGGTCGAGCTGCTGACCTCCACGCTCTTCCCGGGAGCCGTCTACACCGGTTACGGCTCGATGATTGCCGAACGGCGCTATCAGCCGGCCGGATTCACCACAGTCCTGGGCCGCAAGGACCTCCACCTCGCGCTCGACGCAGCGACCGACCAGGGCATTCCGCTCCCGATCGGTCAACTCTTGCGGGCGGTCTTCGACCAGGCCATCGCCGACGGTCGCGGAGCGGACGACTGGGCTGTCATCGCGGAGCAGCAGCCGCGGTGACCACGGGCGGCCCACGTCCGTGACCGCGTCGTGGCGGCGGCTCCTGGTGGGCCGCGAGGTGGACCAGACCGATATAGCGCGAAGCGCTCGGCACCGACGGGTTCTCGGCCATCATGTTCGTGGCAAGCTCTGCCATCACGGGCGTCCCACCCACCTCAAGGACTCGTCAGTGATACCTCGTTCGCCTCGCCTCCCGTCGCGCCGACGGCGCGCGCCACGCACGCGACGGGCATCGCACACAGGGCGCTCGGCCCTCCTTGCCATAGCAGCCGTGACCGTGCTCGCAGCACTCGTCATGACCTTCGACCCGACGGCCGCCACCTCGTCGGGCCAGGCAGCAGGAATCACACCGACGAACACGACCGGCGCGCCTGCTACGCCCAGCAGTCGGCGCACTCCCGATCCGTCGGCGACCACGAGCAAGCAGGCCCCGAAGACGTCCACGAGTGCGAAACCGAAGCGTTCTTCACCCGCTGCCGGCTCGACGGCCAAGCCGGTCGCCGGTGCGGTACTCGCCGGACGGATAAGACCCGGCACCACGTACAGCGGAACCGCCACGTTCTACGACGCCGCGGACGGCAACGGCGCCTGCTCCTTCGGTCCCACCTCCGACGTGATGACCGCGGCCATGAACAGCACCGACTACGAGACCTCCAAGGCATGCGGCGCGCACATCCGCGTACAGAACTCACGCGGCGCCACCATCACCGTGCGCGTCACCAACGAGTGTCCGACATGCGTCAAGGGCCAACTCGACCTCAGCGCTCAGGCCTTCGCCGTGCTCGCCGCCCCGTCGCAGGGACAGATCCCCGTCACTTGGCGTCTGCTGAGCCCTTCCACCGCCCAGCCCTTGTCGATCCGGTACAAGACCGGATCCAGCCGGTACTGGTGTGAGATTCAGGCCCTGGGCCACCGCAATCCGCTGACAAGGCTCGAAGTGCGCACCGGCGGCGGCTGGCAAGCGCTGCCCCGTACGGCATACAACTACTTCACCTCCGAGAACGGCAGCGGCTGCGGGGGCGCGATCAGACTCACCGACATCTACGGGGAGCGGCTGGAGTTCAGCGGAATCGGGATCCGGCCCGATGTCCGGCAGCAGGTGCGCGCGCAGTTCGCCGCCCACTGACAGTACGGCTGCGTGCTGAGACGCACGATCGCCCCAGTCGTCGCAGTCCCGGGCCGGGACACCGTAGAGTTCTGACTATGCATCAGAAAGTTGGCGAGGAAGCGGGCGTCGAGGGCTTCGGCCTGCGCGAGCTGAAGGAACTGCCGGCGTGAGCGCATCGAGGCGTCGGGCACGGACCTGGCGCGTGCGCGCGATATCGACGAGGTCGTCGTGACGCGCCACCTGCCGGTCGACACCCAGCTGGTGGCCGCACTCGGCGAGGAGGGCGCCGCCGCGCGGCGGCTCAAGGAGCAGGGGTTCGACGGCGCCTTCACCTTCGAGGGCGGTCACGATGTGTTCTTCCCGCTCGTGACCGCCGCGCGGGAGGGCGTCGGGCTCGACCTGATGACCAACATCGCGGTGGCGCTGCCCCGTTCGCCGGTCCACCTCGCGCATGCGGCCTGGGATCTGCAGCAACTGTCCGGCGGCCGCTTCCGGCTGGGTCTCGGCAGTCAGGTGAAGGCGCATGTCACCCGCAGGTACGGGTCCCGGTTCGACCCGCCGGTGGGCCGTATGCGGGAGTGGGTGCGCGCGACCAAGGCCGTACTGGACTCCTGGGCCGATGGGGAGCCCCTGGCGTACGAGGGCACTTACACCAGCCACACCCTGATGCCACCGACGTTCCGGCCGGAGCCCTCGCCGCACCCCGTCCCGCCGGTCCTGCTCGCGGCGCTCGGCCCGCGGATGACCGCGGCCGCCGGGGAGGTGGCCGACGGGCTCCTCGTGATGCCGTTCAACAGCGCACTGCACGTACGAAAGCGCACCCTGCCCGCTCTCGCCGAGGGGCTCGCGGCGGCGGGGCGGCCTCCACTCGGTGGCGTGGGAGACACGTTCGAGGTGGTGGCCGAGGTCATCGTGGGGTGTGCACGGGACGAACGGGAGCTGGCTCAGGCGACGGCGGGGGTACGGCGGCTGCTCGCGTTCTACGCCTCGACGCCCGCGTACCGGCCTGTCCTCGACGTCCACGGCTGGGGTGAACTCCAGCCGGAACTGCAGAAGTTGACCCGCACGGGACGGTGGGATCAGCTGCCCGACGCGATCGACGACACCATGCTCCATACGCTGGCCGCTGTCGGCTCGCCGAAGGACGTGGCCGCCGAGATCCATGCCCGGTGGCATGGCGTGGCCACCCGGCTGGCGTTCTACCAGCCCTACAGCGCTCAGCCCGACACGACGGGCGAGCTCTTGGCGGCGATCCGTGCGGGAGGTGAGTGAGGTGGGCGACGTGACCGAGGTCCGCGTCGAGGTCGACTCGACCGGCGTCGCCGTGATCACGCTCGACGGACCCACGCGCCTGAACGCGCTGTCCGGCTCCACCTTGCGCGCCCTGGGCGACGCCTATCGCAGCTGCGACACCGACGACGCCGTACGGGCCGTCGTCCTCACCGGTGCCGGCCGTGCCTTCTGCGCCGGAGCCGACCTCTCCGCACAGGCGGGCGCCTTCGATACGCCCAAGGGCGACTTCACCGCGTCTCCCGTACAGCCGCCGGCCTGGCGCGTACGCAAGCCGGTGATCGCGGCGATCAACGGTCACGCGATCGGTATCGGCCTCACCGTCGCGCTGCAGTGCGACATCCGGTACGTGGCCGAGGACGCCAAGCTGGCCGTTCCGCAGGTAAGGCGCGGCATGGTCGGGGACTGCCAGTCCCACTACACGCTGCGGCGTACGGTCGGCCTCGCCGTCGCCGCCGAACTGCTGCTGACCGGACGGACGCTGACCGGCCGGGAGGCCGCCGACCGCGGCATCGCCGGCCGCGCCCTGCCGGCCCCCGACGTGCTTCCCACCGCACTGGCGCTCGCCCACGACACGGCGGCCGAGGCCAATCCCGCCTCGGTCGCGCTGAGCAAACGGTTGCTGTGGTCGGATCTGGACGCCGACGCGGTCGAACGGGCTGAGACCCTGGCCCATCTCGCGCTCCTCGGCACGGACGACGCCGCGGAGGGGGCCGCGGCCTGGCGGGAACGCCGGTCACCGAGGTGGAACTCCAAAGCCGGTGACCACGTGGACCCCGCGTGAACTTCGCGCGGGGTCACGGGGCTTGAGGCACGTACCGGCTCAATGCGCAGGCCGCCGGCCGGACCCTCACCGTCGTACGGGCAGCGGCTCGCGCCGCCCCCTCGGTCAGACGGCTGTGGGAGCGCCCAGCATCGCGGAAGCGTTCTGCAACGGGCTCAGACCACGCGTGGGCGCTACGGCCTGAGGAAGGCCGCGGCAGGTGAAGCCGAGTCGGGTCATGGCCCGCAGGACTTCACCGGCACTGAAGTCACGGCGGTCCTGGCGCGTGATGACCTGTCCGACCTGCTTGAGCGGGTAGGTGCGGCGGCCGATGATCACGGACTCGCCGATGACCTCCTCGGGTTTGACACCCCTCATGGATTCCAGGACTCCGCTTCTGGTGAGCTCGAACGGGAAGCGGGCGATGACACAGCGCATGATGCCTCACAGGGGGGAGTCGGGAGATGGTGGCGCCGCGCCGAGGAGGTCAGCGGACGAGGGCGAGGATGCCCAGGGCGCTGCCGTACTCGTCGACGACGGGCAGGGCGGCGAGGCGGCGGTCGCGCATGGAGTGCTCGGCTTCGGCCATCGTGGTCACGGGCGAAGCGAACGGACCGCGGTCGGGGAGGATGTCGCGGAGCTGGATGCGGTCCGTGTACGCGGAACCGTCACGGACCGCGGCGAGTTGGGCCTGGGTGACCAGTCCGGTGCACCGGCCGTCGTTGTCGCAGATGAGCAGGTGTTCGGTGCGGGCGCCGACCATGAGGGACAGGGCCACCTCGACGGTCATGTCGTCACAGACCTGGGGCCCGGCCGGTTCCATCGTGTCGGTCACCGTCCGGGGTACGGGGACGGCTCTGACCGGGCGGGGTTGCATCTGGTCCAGCATCAAAGGTGCCTCCTGCGAAGACGGGCCGGTTCCTGGTCTCACGGTGCTCAGGCGGCCGCATCGAAGGCCGATCGCCGGGTGCTCGTGCGGCGGGCCGCCGAGGCGGGGCTGCGCCGGCCGCGGCCGGCCGTGCCGCGCCCGCGCCGCTCGGCCACCGGCGCGGTGATCGTGACGGGGACACCGGACGGTGCCTGGGCGCCGGTGATCTGGCTGAGCGCCGCTTCGCCGGAGCGGACCTGCGTGGTCTGCGGGACGATGCCGGCGGTGGCCATGAGGCGGGTCATATCGCGACGTTGGCCGGGGGTGACCAGGGTGACGACGCTGCCGGACTCGCCGGCCCGTGCGGTGCGGCCGCCCCGGTGGAGGTAGTCCTTGTGATCGGTGGGCGGGTCCACATTGACGACGAGATCGAGGTTGTCGACATGGATGCCGCGCGCCGCCACGTTCGTCGCGACGAGCACCGTGACATGCCCGGTCTTGAACTGGGTCAGGGTCCTGGTGCGTTGCGGCTGCGACTTGCCGCCGTGCAGTGCGGCGGCCCGCACCCCGCTGTTCAGCAGGTCCTGTGTCAGCCGGTCGACGGCGTGCTTGGTGTCGAGGAACATGATCACCCGGCCCTCGCGGGCCGCGATCTCGGTCGTCGTACGGTGCTTGTCGGCGCCGTGGACGTGCAGGACGTGGTGCTCCATCGTGGTGACCGCGCCCGCCGAAGGGTCGACGGAGTGCACGACCGGGTCGGTGAGATAGCGGCGGACCAGGAGATCGACGTTGCGGTCGAGGGTGGCGGAGAACAGCATCCGCTGGCCTTCGGGACCGACTTGGTCGAGGAGCGCGGTGACCTGGGGCATGAACCCCATGTCGGCCATCTGGTCGGCCTCGTCGAGGACGGTGATCGCGACCTGGTTCAGCCGGCAGTCGCCCCGGTCGATGAGGTCCTTGAGGCGGCCCGGCGTCGCGACGACGACTTCCGCGCCGCGCCGCATTGCACTGACCTGCCTGCGGATCGGCATTCCGCCGACGACAGTGGTCAGCCGCAGCCGCACCGAACGGGCGTAGGGGGCAAGGGCGTCGGTCACCTGCTGTGCCAACTCGCGTGTCGGCACCAGGACCAGGGCCAGCGGCTGTCCGGGCTCGGCGCGCTGTCCGGCGGTACGGGCCAGCAGCGCCAGGCCGAAGGCGAGGGTCTTGCCCGACCCGGTACGTCCCCGGCCGAGGACGTCGCGGCCCGCGAGGGTGTTCGGGAGGGTGGCGCCCTGGATCGGGAACGGGACGGTCATCCCTTCCGCGGTGAGCGCGGCCAGCAGTTGCTTGGGCATGTCGAGGTCGGCGAACGTCTCGACGGCGGGCAGCCCCGGTGTGATCGTCTTCGGCGGAGCGAACTCACCCGACACCGCCGCGGGCCTGCGGCCCTGCGCGCCGGACCTGCTTTGCCCTCCCCCGGAGCGCCTCGGGGTGGACGAGCCGAAACGGCTGCGGGACGTGCGACTGTTCGTACGTGCGGGGTTCATTCAGAACCTTCCTTGACACGGCGCCTGGACTCGACCTCACGTATCAAGGAATTCTCGCAGCGAAAACAACAGCGCAGAGAATCCGAGAACGGGCCGAATGGCATGCGGAAGCAAATAGGCTTGCGGTGAATTCAATGCGCGGGCGATGAAATACGACGTCGTATCGACGTGAAACGAACCCGCAGGAAATGTCCGCAGCTGGGGCCCGCACCCCGAGGGATGCGGGCCCCAGCTGCGAAGTGTGTATGAGCGTCAGACCGGAACGATGTTCTCGGCCGTCGAGCCCTTCTGGTTCTGCACGATGTCGAAGGTGACCTTCTGACCTTCGAGGAGCTCGCGGAAGCCCTGGGCGGCGATGTTCGAGAAGTGGGCGAACACGTCGGGTCCGCCGCCGTCCTGCTCGATGAAGCCGAAGCCCTTGGCCGGGTTGAACCACTTCACGGTGCCGGACGCCATGTCGAACTCTCCCTTGGGGCAGTACGCCGGCATCCGCGGTGCACGGGTGCCGGGTCGCCGCGATGATGCCCCGCCCGGAAGATGACCGGAAAATACAAAACGCTTTCCGTGGCAGAAATTGCCGATGTCAGCGTTGAAATTTATGGGAACCACGACTGCAACCTGAGAGCGACAGTAGCATGCGGTAGCAGCCCGTGTACGGCCTTTTAATTCCACTCTGTTCGTTGCGGCAAACACGCTGCGCGGGCGGGGAGTCAAACTCTCATCTCGCCGTCACAGATATTCACATCGACGGGCCGTGCGAAGGGGACCGCATGACGGTCATGCGGTAGCGGAAGCGGATACTCCCCCGAGTCGCGGCAAGTCGGTCACCATGACTCCGGCGACAAGGCCGGGACAGGAGCGGCCAAGAAGCCTTCCGGGCGCAGTCACGCATCTCGTCAGCGATGACCCCGGACCACTGAACCTCTGGCTCAGCCTTCCGCGACCAGAGCCGATGGCGTTCCGCCCGAGGACGCTCCAGGCGTCGTGCGCCACCAGCGGCGTGAGGCGAGCGCGGCCAGCACCGCGCCGGCAGTGTTGAGCAGGACATCGTCCACCGAGGACACCCGGTTCAGCTGCAGGGCGTACTGCGCGGACTCGACCATGATCGAGCAGCCCGCCGCGAGCACCAGGATCCGCGGGAGGGATGCAAGCCCCGCGAATCGCAGAGGGGCGAGGAATCCCAGCGCGGCGAACACCATCAGGTTGCCGACGACCTGGGCCGTGTCCATGGAGAGCAGGTCGCGCAGCGGGGCCAGGCTCACGACCGCGCCGTCCTCGTCGCCGGGCAGCATGATCAACCAGACCGGCGGCAACGTCCCGTAGACGAGGCCGACTTCGGCCAGCGACCTGCGCCGCGCCCGCGCCGGCGTGGCGCCCGCGGCGGTCCGTCGGCGTGCCAGCGCCCACACCGCCAGTGCGGCCAACGGCAGTACGGCCACCGTGACGGCCACCACCCCGGTGAACGTACCGGTCCAGCCGTGCCACCCCTCGAGTCGCACCACGCCTCCCCTGCTTCCGAACGACGGTCGTCATCGGCAGTTGTACCGGCGGACACATATCGTCGGTGTATGGAGCGGTGATCGGCCCTGGGCATTCGTCGCCCCTTCCACCGCATTGCGTCGGCTCCCCCAATTGCCGCGCGCACAAGCCGCCCTGCGATCTACCCTCACGGCCATGACGTCACATGATGCGCCTGCGGGCTCCCGGATCGTTCCCGACAGTGCCGGGCTGGTGATCCGGCCGGAGACCGCCGGCGATCACCAGGATGTACGTGAGGTTCATACGCGTGCCTTCGGTGACGGCGATCGGGTTCCCGGGCTCGTGGAGGCTCTTCGCGTTGCGGAGGCCCCTTTGGCTCCGATGTCGTTCGTCGCTGTCGTGGATGAACGGGTCGTCGGGCATGTCCTGCTGAGCGCGACGCGGTTGGACGCCCCGCGCCGGATCGTGGACGTCCTGACGCTGTCACCGCTGGGGGTGGCCCCCCGGTTCCAGCGTCAGGGCATCGGTACGCGGCTCATCGCCCACGCTCTCGAGGCGGCCGAAAGTCAGGGCGTGCCGCTGGTGTTCCTGGAGGGGTCGCCTCACTACTACGGCACGCGCGGCTTCGAGAGCGCCGGCGCGGCGGGCTTCCGCTCGCCGTCGCTGCGTATCCCCGAACCTGCGTTCCAGGTCGCCCGGTTGTCCGCGCACGAGCCCTGGATGACGGGCACCTTCGTCTACTCCGAGACCTTTTGGGCCTTCGACTGCGTCGGCCTGCGCGATCCCGAGGTGTGACGGGCCGGCGGGCTGACGGGTGACCGCGGACTCCGTTCCCCCGGTCACGTCGCCGGCCTATGCCGGGCGGGAGTGCACCGGTCGCTGCCTGAAGTTACGGTGTCCGCATTCGGCGGATTACGGAGGCTGGGCGTGACGGCAGAAGCGGTGGTTGCGGGCCTGAGCGGTATCCGGGAGGTTCTGGCCGGGCTCTACCGGGACCTTCATCAGCATCCTGAGTTGTCGCTGCAGGAGACAAGGTCGGCCGCCGTCCTGGCGCGCGTGTTGCGGGAGAACGGGTTCGACGAGGTCGCCGAGCAGGTCGGCAAGACCGGGGTGGTCGGCGTGCTGCGCAACGGCGACGGCCCGGTGGTGATGCTCCGTGCCGACTTCGACGCCCTGCCGGTGGAGGAGAAGACGGGACTGCCCTATGCGAGCACGGCCCGCGGTGTGGATCAGGACGGCCGCGACGTACCGGTGATGCATGCCTGCGGGCATGACATGCATGCCGCCTGCCTGGTCGGTGCCGCCATGCTCCTGGCCTCCGCCCGTCAGGAGTGGAGCGGGACACTGCTCGTGGTGTTCCAGCCGGCGGAGGAACTGGGGTGCGGTGCGCGGGGCATGGTGGAGGACGGGCTCTTCGAGCGGTTCCCCAAACCGGACATCGTGCTCGGCCAGCACGTGGCACCGCTGCCTGCCGGATTCATCGGTTACGGCACCGGCCCGGTGATGGCGGCGGCGGACTCGTTGAACGTCACCGTGCACGGTCGCGGCGGCCACGGTTCGCGCCCCGAAGCGGCGGTCGACCCGGTCCTGACGGCTGCGCATATCGTCACGCGGCTTCAGGGCGTCGTCGCCCGGGAGGTCCCGCCGGCCGAGACCGCCGTGATCACCGTCGGCAGGCTGCAGGCGGGCACCAAGGACAACATCATTCCGGACGAGGCCGAGCTCGGCCTCAACATCCGCACGTACACCCCGCAGGTCCGCGACCTGGTGCGCGCCGCCATCGAGCGGATCGTACGGGCGGAGTGCCAGGCCGGCGCCGCCGTGAAGGAACCGGATCTGACGTGGTTCGGCAGCCTCCCGAGCCTGGTGAGCGAGCCCGGGAGCACGGAGCGGACGGTGGCCGCGTTCGCCGAGTACTTCGGGCAGGAGCGGGTGCATCGCATGCCGCCGGTCAATGCCAGTGAGGACGTCGGGGTGTTCGGTGAGGTGCTCGGCGTGCCGACCGTGTTCTGGTTCTGGGGCGGACTCGAACAGGAGACTGCCGTCAAGGCGTTTCTGGAGGGGGACATCGACCGGCTGCCTGCCAACCATTCACCGCATTTCGCTCCGTTGATCGAACCGACGCTCAGCACCGGTGTCGAAGCGCTGGTGGTGGCCTCGTTGCTCTGGCTGCAGCGGCCCTGAGCCTCGCTCTCGGCCCCCCCGAGGCACCCCACCCCCGTATTCGTCAGGCTGCGCCCGCCTGAAACGATCACGGTATGACACACGGGGAACCGCATGAGGAAATACGGGACAGGGAAGCCGAGTTGGCGGCCGCGGCCGAGGCCGGACGGGAGGGCGCGTATCGCGCCTACGCCATGTTCCTCGGCAAGAACGGCCGGATGGACCAGGCCCTGCCCTGGTGGACCAGGGCGGCTGCGGACGGGGACGCGGATGCGGCGCGTACGCTCGCGATCTGCCACAAGGACCGCTGGGAGTTCGACGAATCCGAGCGCTGGTACCGCACCGCCGCCGACCGCGACGGCGGCTGCGCCTTCGGGCTCGCCACGCTCCTGAAGGAGGCCGGCGACCTGGACGGAGCACAGGAGTGGTACGCGCGGGGAGCCGCACTCGGCCACGTCCAGTGCCTCACCAACGGCGCCGTGCTCAAAGCCGCCCGCCACGGCGCCTTCGCCGAAGCCCGGGCACAGCTGGACGAGGCGGCCGAACTGGGCGACCGCAAGGCGGCGTCGGCCGGTCAGGTGATCGAGAACATCGTCGACGACCTGGAGCTCTGGGACGAAAGGCTCGCGCAGGCGGAGGCCGAGGGGGACGCAAAGGGCGCGTTCGAGGCGCTGAGTCCGCTGCGGGACCCGGAGTACGCGGGCATGTTCACGTACTACCCGAGCACGATCCGCGCGGCGGAGGGGCTTTACGCGCGAGCTGCGGCGGTCGGCTCGCACAAGGCCCTGATCGAGCAGGCCATCCTGGTGGCTCGCGACAGTGACCGGTTCGAGGAGGCCCGCGCCCTGGCCATACGGGCGCATGAGCTCGGCTACTCGGGTGCGGCCTACGTCCTCGGTGTGTGGGCGTTCGAGCGCGGTGACCAGCGTACGGCGGAGCATTGGCTCGAGACCGCCGCTTCGGCGCCCGATGGTCACGACTACGCCCGCTACTACCTCGGCCTGATCGGCATCATGCAGCGGCGGCTCGACGAGGCCGAGCGCTGGCTGCGTCTCCCCGGCGACGCCGAGGACGACGACCCGTACGCCGGACTGCCCCGGATGTTCGTCGACCAGCTCGAGGAGATCGCGGCGATCCGCGCCGACCCCGAGCGACTGCCCGACCCCGAACTCGCGGCGCGTCTGCCCGAGTTGGAAGCGGCCGCGGAGTCCGGCGGCCCCGAGGAGTGCTTCACGTACGCCGATACGCTCGAACGCCTCTACCGGCTGCCCGACGCGGCCGCCTGGTATCGCAGATCCGGCACTCCGCGCGCACTGCTCAACCTCGGGCGCATGCTTCAGGGCTGCAGTGCCGACGAGACCCCGCTCGTGCCGTACTTCGAGCCCGCCGCAGAGGCCGGGGACGCGGGGGCGGCGTACAGCATCGCCGTGATCTGCACGGATGCGAAGAACGAGCGGGCCGCCGGCATCTGGAAGCTCAAGGCCGCCGAGCTCGGACACGCGAGGGCCGCCTGGGGCGTCGGCTGGACCTGCGAACAGCGGGGTGGGGACCCGCAGTTCGCGGAGCGCTGGTACGTGCGTGCGGCCCAGGGCGGTCTGGCGCGGCCCGCGTTCCTGGCCGGCCGCAGCATGGTGCGCTGGGCTCGGTACGCCGATGCCGAGCAGTGGCTCGTGATGGCGTGGGAGAACGACATCCCCGAAGCGGCATACCACCTCGGCAGGGCGCTGCGCCGGCTCGGACGGACCGCGGAGGCCGAGCAATGGCTGCGCCGGGCGGTGGAGCGCTCCGGTGACTTCGACCCACCGCGCGGACCGCTCGAACGGCGCGTCGATCCGCGTCCCGAGCTGGCCGAGCTGCTCGTCGAGGCGGAGCGGGACGAGGAGGCCGCGCCCCTGGTCGCGGAGATCCTCGCCGAGTACCCGGGCCATCTCAACGGCCACCGCCTCGCCGGCCGACTGGCCCGGCGCCGTGGCGATCTGACCACGGCCGAGCGGCACTTCGCGCAGATCGAGGAGCGGGACTCCGACCCCGGTACGCGGATGAGCCTGCGGGAGATCCGTGAGCTGCCGGCTCAGGTCACGCACGAACACTGAGCGGCGAGTGGCCCGTGCGGGGGAACGTGGCGTGAACTCCTCGGCGGTGAACCAGCGGGCCTCGCTCACCTCTCAACAGGACCGCCACCACGGCTTATCGCCGCTTCGAATCCTTCACAGTCCGGGACCTACCGAGGGCCGGCCCGACGCCGGACCGCAGCCCTCATACGGCAGTTCGCCGATCCGCGTCAGTCGGCGGGTTCGATACGCAGGACTGCGGCGCTGGCCTTCGTCCTGAGGACCTCCAGGGTCATGGCCTTGTTGACGGTCGCGACAGTCCCCCGGTCGCACTTCAGGCTGACACCGCCACCGCCGTGCGAGGACGTGACTCCGCCCCCTGAGCACCCGGAGATGCTGTAGCCCGATCCTGTCAACGGCGCGGTGAGTTCGACCGATTCGCCGGTGATCGCCTTCACGGTCATCGGACCGAGTCCGTAGGTCTCGGGGACGGCCAGGATGTCACCGACCGCGACCTCGACCTCGCAGGTTCCATCCGCGCACGGTCCGGTCGGTGACGGCTTCGCCTTGGCCGGAGGACTCGATGGTGCGGTGGATGGCGATGTCTCGGACCGGGATCCCTTGGAGGAGCCGTTCGCGTCCGAAGAACCGGAGGATCCCGAGGAACATGCCTGGGCTCCGGCGAGCACGACCGCAACAGCCAACGCGGCGACAACAGATGACTTCATACGCACCAGGGTCACCCCGGAATCCTGCTCCGGAACGGCCGGGTCCATGCGGGCCGCCCGGTACACCTCCGCGCTGAGGTGCGGTCACCGCGGGGCAGGGACCGGCTCGTCCCGCGGTGACCGCATCATGCGGCTCAGCCGATCGGGACGCTCACCCGGGACTGATTGCCGATGCCCAGCGTGCTGGGGCCGTTGCCGATCGCGTTCCACACTTCGACGCGCACCCTGCCGTTCGTCATGGTGCCGTGCGTACCGGTCGAGGACTTGAGACCGCGGGCCTGCGTGTAGTGCTCGTAGCCGGACACGGGATCGGTGGCGAAGTAGTGGTACGTCTCCGTGCGCTCCCAGCTTCCGTCGCCCGTACGGTCGTAACTCACCCGCACCTGTTGGCCGTTGGCGACCGTGGTGCCGGCGTCGACGTAGAGATCGAACTGTGTCGAGCCGCCGGTGTACGCACCGTTGACTCCGCTCGCGGTGAAGACCTGCGGGTTGTACGGCGTACCGTCGCGGTTCACCCCGCCCGCGGACGGAAGTGTCGCCGTGGCGGCGGACGACTGGGCCGCGCCAAGCGCGCCACCGGTCCGCAGGTGCAGCGCGGTCGGATCACCGGGGTCGGGATCGGGGTCCGTGCCGCCGCCGCGTGTCCACACCGCCACGTAGTCCACCAGCATCGGGCGCCCGGAGACGGTCTCGGGGACCGGGGTGCCGTGGCCCGCGACGCCGTTGGGGAAGGCGCCGCCCATCGCCACGTTGAGCAGGATGAAGTAGCCGGCGTGGCTGGTCATGTTGTTCCAGGCCTCGGCCCCGACCCGGTTCTCGTCGACGCTGAGGTACTGCTGGCCGTCGACGTACCAGCGCAGCACGTTGGGGCTGACGCTGCGGTCCCATTCGAAGCGGTACGTGTGGAACGCGGACTGGCAGCTCGCGCCCGGGCAGGCCCTGCTGGCGCCGATGCCCTGCGTTTCGTTGCAGGGGCCGCCCGGGTTCACGCCGCAATGCAGCACGCCCCAGACGGAGTTGATCCCGTTGACGTTCTCCATGATGTCGAACTCGCCTATGGCCGGCCAGTTCCAGTAGTTGCCACGGTACGGCGCCCCGAGCGCCCAGAAGGCCGGCCAGTAGCCGAGTGCCTGGGTGCCGGTGACGTTCGGCATCTGAATGCGGCCCTCGATGGCGAGTGTGCCGCCCGCGGGTGCCTTGAAGTCGGCTCGGCGGGTCTCGATACGGCCCGAGGTCCAGTTGCCCGCGCCGTCCCTGAGCGGGGTGATGCGCAGATTGCCGCCGCCGTCGAGGCTGAGGTTGGAGGGGTTCGCGGTGTAGTTCTGGATCTCCCCGGTGCCCCAGTTCGCAGGCCCGCCGGGGTAGTTGTGGCCGGTGTCGATCTGCCAGTTCGTGGACGAGGGCAGGGCGTTGTTCGGCCCGGTGAAGTCGTCGCTCCACTGCAGTGTCCAGCCGGGCGCGGGCGGCGGTACGTCGCCGCGCGCGTCGGCCGGCATCAGCACGGTGAGGAGTCCGACCGCCGCGCAGGCCGCGATCAGCGCGGCTCTCCATCTGTTCGAGGCCCCGGTGCGGGCAGCGGACGTCGTACGGCTCGTTCTCATGGCGCCTCCGTGAGGGCGTGAACCGGTGGGGGGTGAGAGCGCTCCCACAGTTCTTGTATTCACGGAATGCGGCGCCGTCTATGGCATGACTCGGCCAACTTTTGAAGGCGAGCCGAGGATCACGGGACAGGTGTGACGCGGGTGTGCGTCACACCTGTGGTTCACGAAGTCGGTCGGCACCACGGGCCGAGGGGGCGCCGAATACCGGCCGGAGCCTTGCGGGGTGTGAGCCCACGCATATGACCCAGCACACATGCTAAGGACGCTAGTAGTGCGGCCGGTGCGCTCTGGAGCCTTGTGAGGGCTTCGGGCCGAGGGCCGTGGGGGCCCTCTGCTGACCGAGGTAGTACGTCACGTCTTTGCGTCGGCCGTCCGGGCGGGGCTACGACTGGCTGACGTTCCCGGACAGCCGGGAGCAACCGGGCGGATTCGCCTGGCACCGGACGTACCGCATTGGAGTGCACGACCTTTATGCCCCCCACCCAGACCCGAACCCGGATCGCGCGACTGCGCAGGATCACCTTCAGCGGCATAGCCACCGCGGGCACCGCGGCCGCCGCCCTCACCCTGGCCCCCTCCACCGCACAGGCAGCCGAGCCCACCGGAAGCGCTCCGGCGGCGCAGCGCGCGGCGGACGACAGGACGTACCCCGAAAACCTCGACGGCTGGATCCGTGAGTCCCTCGACATCATGAAGGCCGAGGGCATCCCGGGCAGCTACGAGGGACTGCACCGCAACATCATCCGCGAGTCCGGCGGAGACCCGAACGCCCAGAACAACTGGGACATAAATGCCCAGAACGGCACCCCTTCCAAGGGGCTGCTCCAGGTCATCCAGCCCACGTTCGACGCCTACCACGTCGAGGGCACCCCCGAGGACCTGACCGATCCGGTCGCCAATATCACCGCGGCCGCCAACTACGCCGCGGACCGCTACGGCTCCATCGACAACGTCGACTCCGCGTACTGAGACCCGGCAGCCGAATCCGCGTACTGAGACAAACCGGCAGACGACAGAGGGGCAGCGCATGCCGCACGAGAACGAACACCCCGCGCAGCCGGCCGGCGCCCCACCGGCCCCCGGTTACGGACCACCGCGGCCCGGCCGCTCCCGCCACAAGGCACGCAAGATGGGTCTGCGGTACGTGGCCTGGGGCGCTCTGGGCCTGCTGCTCGCCACCGGCGGCGGCGTCGCCTACGCCTGGCAGCACCTCGACGGCAACATCAAGTCCACCGACCTGAACGCCGCGCTGGGGCAGGACCGGCCCGACGCGCAGCGCGGCGGTGCGCAGAACATCCTGCTGCTCGGGTCCGACTCCCGGGCGGGCACCCACGGCAAGTACGGCAAGGGAGTCAGCGGGGCACGGGCCGATACGGCGATGGTCCTGCACGTGGACAAGAGCCACCGGAAGGCCTCGGTCGTGAGCATTCCGCGCGACACGATGGTCGAGCGCCCCGCCTGTACGAAGTCCGGCGGCGATGAGGTGCCCGGCGCACGGCAGGCGATGTTCAACTCGTCGTACGCGGTGGGCGGACCGGCCTGCACCGTCAAGACCGTCGAGAAGATGTCGGGCCTGCGCATGGACCACTACCTCGAAGTCGACTTCAAGGGGTTCCAGAAGCTCATCGACGAGCTCGGCGGCGTGGACATCACGACCGGCAAGGCCATCGACGACCACAACAGCGGTCTCTCGCTCACCGCGGGCAAGCACCGCCTCGACGGCGAGCAGGCACTCGCGCTCGTACGCACCCGGCATGGCGTGGGCGACGGCAGCGACCTGGGGCGGATCCAGCTCCAGCAGGCGTTCGTCAAGGCCCTGATCCACCGGGCGCACACCGTCGATCCGCTGGGCAGCCCGGCCAAGTCCTACGCGCTCGCCGACACCGCCACGAAGAGCATCAGCGCGGACTCCGGCCTGGCCTCCGCCGACAAGCTCCTCGGTCTGGCCGAGGACCTCGAGGACATCAGCCCGGAGCGCACCCGGATGATCACCCTGCCCGTCACGTACGACGCACAGGACGCGGGACGCGTACTGCCGCTCGACAAGGCGTCGCACCGGGTGTGGACGGCCCTGCGCCAGGATCAGCCCGTTCCGAAGTCCGCGACCTCGGCCTCCGTGGGCGACAAGGCCGATACGCCGGTGCACGCGGGCAGTTGAGGGCGGCGTGGCCCACCGACACCTCGGCCTGCCCGTAGCTCAAGTAATGCTCTGAGATGGCGGGGAGAGGGTTGGGCCCTTCGCCGGCAGGTGACACTGCCGACAGGTGCAGCGGGGCCGAATCGGGGGGCGGGTCTGGATGCGGTGGGGGTTCAGCAGGAGTTCGAGCGCGGCGCAGGAACTGCAGGTGTACGACGTCGCGTTCCTGGCGGGCGGGGCTCGGCGGGTGGCGGACAGCGTGATCATCTCGCTGAACAGGCGCGGCCTTGTCGTCGTGCTCGCCTCGCGGGTGCGCACGGTGGACGGCGAGCAGCCCGAGCATGCGGTCGAGCGTGCTGTGCTCGTCTTCTGCCGGCGCAGCAAGAACATCGACGCCGTACGCGCTGCCGTGCAACGCTCCCCGGAGATCGAGGAGATCGGGCGCCGGCTGGCCGCATTGGGTCTGGTGGCGGGCTCGCGCCGCCGGGTGACGCGTGCGGGCAGGCGCCACCTGCAGGCGGCCGGACGCGACGCGAGCGTGCCGGAGTACGTCCTGGGCGGGGCCACCATCTTCCGGGACGGGACGGTGCGACACCGGGGTGGCCACGCGCAGGGACTTCCCGCCGGCCTCGGCCGGACTCTGAGGCGCATGGGCAAAGCCCTCGACAACGACTCCGATTCCGGCTCGGATGCGGGCTCGTACGCCGGGAGCGGTTCGAGTTGCGGTGGCGGCGGAGGCGGCGGCGACTGAGGCCTCACCGCCCGGCTCGGTCGCACAACTCCACCTGCTCCAGGGGTGGTTCGCTCCGAGCCGGTCAGCCGTCGGTGTGCTGATCCGTGTAGTGCGTCTGCAGAAGGTCGATGCCCCAGTCGTGGCGCAGGTGCCGCCATACGGAGTGGGCGTGGTTGCCGTTGTCCTGGGTGTTGTCGTACTCGATGAGGAAATCGGGCGATCGTACGCAGTAGTAGTGCTGTTCGCCGGGAGCCAGGCCGCCGGCCCAGGCGAAGGAGAGCGCCTCCGGTCCGCGCGCTTGGACCTCGGACCAGCGGGCCTGTGCGTAGGCGGCAGGAGCCCGGTCGAAGTAGCGGCGCACCAGCTGTTCAAGGAGCTGTTGCTGCGGGTCCGTCATCGCGCCGTACGACAGGCCGGACGGCAGTACGCCGGGGTCGGCGAACGGGTCGTCGCGGGTGAGGATGTCGTCCGGCG
This sequence comes from Streptomyces mesophilus, assembly GCF_040300965.1. GTDB lineage: Bacteria > Actinomycetota > Actinomycetes > Streptomycetales > Streptomycetaceae > Streptomyces > Streptomyces mesophilus_A. The sequence goes on from NZ_JBEPEW010000092.1 coordinate 18,175, forward strand.
GCGTGGCCGAGAAGACCGCTTCGGTGCGCCGGGCGCGGTCCAGATCGGTGACGAGGTCGCGGGCCAGATCCTCCTCCGGGCCCAGCAACCGCCGCCCTGCGTGCGGGCCTTCGCCGATCCGTGCCGGCTCCGAGCCGATGAAGTGGGGCGTCACCCGGATACCGCCCGCCGCGACCAGCACATGGACGGCGAGGTGGTGGCCGTTCATCCGCCAGCCCCACGGGCCGTCACCGTCCGGATCGCCCAGCAGCCGCAGCCAGTACCGGTCCGGGCCCGTGGCCCCGACCAGGGTACGGCGATGGCGTTCCACCTCGATCGCGCCGAGGGCCAGCTCCGCGCCCAGCGCGCCGTGCGCGGCGGCGAGCACCGCCGCGACCGCCTCGCGCTGCACGCCGTCGAGCCCTTCGGTGGACAACCCCGGCCGTGAGCCGGGCAGATACGTCCACTCCCGCAGCTCCGGCGCATCGAGCCGGCTCGGCGCCGCCCGCAACTCCCGTACCTGCTCGGGCTCCAGGACCTTCAGGAGCGTATGCACGGCCGCGCGCAGCCCCGCCGCCGCCTCCACCTCGATGCCACCCATGTTTCCTCCTCGCCGCAGGACACCCTCGCGCGGGACGCCGTCCTCTCGTTGCGCCCCATCGTGCGTCCTTGATTCGCAAGCTACCTCGCCTGCCCGGCCCTCATGACCGCATACGGAAAGGAACCGGCGAGCTGCCGCCGGCCTCACGGACGCTGCGGGTCAACCGCCCACCGTGAGGCGGATGTTGCCGATACGCCCCATCGCGTCGAAGGAGACAACGGCGGCGTTCCCGGTCGGCAGGTCGGCGATCAGCTGGTCGTCTTCCATGCGATGCGGTACCCCGTGGTGCTCGAAGTACCCCCTGACCGCATGCTGCGGAGAACGCCCGATGAGTGAGACCCCCGCCATCAGTACGCGCGGCAGGGCGATCGGATCGAGGGGAGCGTTCGGCACCTTCGGGTCGTCGGGCAGGAAGTACACCTGGGTGGTGGGCCCGGCGGGCTGCCCGATGTACCCGGGAGCGTTGGCCACCCCCATGCCCGCGAAGGCCAGCATCTCGGCGGCCCGCCGGGGGTCGTCGAAGCCGGACAGATCGAGTCGGCCGGCGGTGAACTCGGGGATCCCGTTCGCCTGTCCGTACCGCGCCACGGCGGCGGACAGCGCGACGACCTCGCTCCCGCCGAGCCCCGGATTCGCCCAACCCCACATCCAGGACCCGTCGTTCATGTCGTACGTCCCCAGGACTCCGACCCGCAGCTGCGTCTCCCCCTGCTGATACGAACAGGTCGGCAGGTCCGCGGTCCATGGCGCATCGGGCAGGAACTCCATGAGCGCTTCGAGCTGAGTCGCGCCCCAGACGGAGTGCCGTTCCGTCTCGAGCAGGAACTGGTCGCTGAATCCGTTTGTCATGATCAGGAGCGTAGGGGGCGCGGCTCAACGCCGGGTAGCCCGGGCTCCGTTCCGCCAGGAACGGGGGCACTGCGCCTTGATCTTGTTGCGGGGCGGAGTGAGCAGGCGCGTACTTCCGTGGAACACGAGGCGGCTACAGTGCCCGCAACAGCTGCCTGGGTGCTTGAAAAGGGGACGCGTGACCGAGACCAGCGACGAAACCCGATCCGCCGGAGCCGCGGCGGACGCGGCTCGGCCGAGCCGGTTGCATCGCCTGATGCGCTACCTCCCCCTGATCGCCCCCGTCCTGCTGTGGGCCGTGCCCTGCTGGCTGCTCCTGCACGCCGGCCAGAACTGGCCGCTGCCCGTCGCGCCGGCCTGCACCGTCCTGTTCGCTCTCGGTCTCGTCGGCATGCCGCTGGCGATGGTGCGCGGTCACGGCCGGCGGCAGCAGGACGCGGCGGCGATCGTCGGGGACACCCTGCTCGGCAGCGTCTGGGTCCTGTTCACCTGGTCCGTTCTGCTCGGCACGCTGCTGCGGCTCGCCCTGACCGTGGCCGGTGTCGGCGACGGCCAGGACCGGGCCCGGATCGTCACCTGGGCGACTCTCGGCGCAGCCGCCGTGCTGCTCGGCTGGGGCTACGCCGAAGCTCGCCGGGTGCCGCGGGTTCGCCGGCTCGACGTACAACTCCCCCGCCTCGGCGCCGGATTGGACGGCACCCGCGTCGTCCTCATCACCGACACCCACTACGGTCCGCTCGACCGGGCGCGCTGGTCCGCGCGGGTCTGCGACACGGTGAATACCCTGGAGGCCGATCTGGTCTGCCACACCGGTGACATCGCCGACGGCACAGCCGATCGCCGCCGCGCCCAGGCCGCCCCGCTCGGCACCGTGCAGGCCACCCGGGCCCGGGTCTACGTCACCGGCAACCACGAGTACTACAGCGAGGCCCAGGGCTGGGTCGACCTGATGGACGAGCTGGGCTGGGAGCCACTGCGCAACCGTCATCTGCTGCTCGAACGAGGCGGCGACACCCTCGTCGTCGCCGGCGTGGACGATGTCACCGCCGAGTCCTCCGGCCTGGCCGGCCACCGCGCCCACCTCGCCGGAGCACTCGACGGCGCCGACCCCGACCACCCTGTTCTGCTCCTGGCCCATCAGCCCAAGTTCATCGACCGGGCCGCCGCCGAGGGCGTGGACCTCCAACTGTCCGGCCACACCCACGGCGGCCAGATCTGGCCCTTCCACCACCTGGTCCGCCTCGACCAGCCGGCCCTCGCCGGCCTGAGCCGCCACGGCACCCGGACCCTCCTCTACACCAGCCGTGGCACCGGCTTCTGGGGTCCGCCCTTCCGCATCTTCGCGCCCAGCGAGATCACCCTGCTCGTGCTCCGCTCCGGGCAGCGGTCGCCCTCGTCGTAGCCGTCGGAGCGCCGAGTCCCGTAGGGGTACGGGAGGTCCAGGCGCGGCCCCACTGCGCCGAGCACCGCGCCGAAGTGCGCATCCGTACGTGCCGGGCGCCAGACGAAGATGAGTACCTGCGCTCAGGCTCCGCAGGCTCCCGGCGCCGACGATGGAGATCATTCGTCCTCGGCCTCAGGAGACCACGTTGCTCAGCCGCCTCGCCCAGGTTCTCGTTCCTGCCTTCGGTCGCCTCACCGTGACCGCCGACGCCGGTGCCGAGTTCGCACGCGGCAGTCTCATCGTCGCGAATCACACCTCGTTGGCCGACCCCGCTGTCGTGCTCGCCGCGCTGGAGCGTCTCGGGGTCCGGCCCGTGGTCATGGCCGCGGCGGGCCTGTGGCGCGTTCCGTTCCTCGGTACGGCCCTGGCTCGCGAGGGCCATATCCCGGTTCATCGTGGAGACCGCCGCGCGGCACGGGCTCTCGACCTCGCCGCCTCCGCGCTCGAGGACGGCGAGTCGGTGCTCATCTACGGTGAGGGCCGCCTGCCCGTGCGCCGCGACGCCGGCGAACAGGCACCCCTCGCCTTCCGCAGTGGCGTGGCCAGGCTCGTCGAACGTACGGGCGCACCGATCGTGCCGATCGGGCAGGCCGGGGCGCGGCGGGTCACTTCCGGGAGCGTGGCCAAGCAGGTGGCGGGCCTGGCCACGGCGCCCCTGCGTCGTCCGGATCTGCATGTGCACGTGGGGGCTCCGCTGACCGTGGCCGGGCGCGGCCACCGGACCATCCGTACGGGACAAGCGCACGACGCGGTCACCGCGGCCTGGCGTACGGCGGCGGGCCGGCTGGGCGAGCCGGCGGCGCTCGCCGCGTAACGGGAGCGCTCGGCCCGTCCGCGGCGGGGGCACCTGCCCTCATCGACGCGCCACAGGACCGGCCCGCACGTCGGGTTCACCGTCGTCCGGTGACGATCGACCGGGCTTCGTAGACGACGGTGGAGCTCAAGGACAGCCCGTTGCAGGTCAGTTGGCGAGCGGGCGTCCGGTGGGACCGCACGTCGACGTCGTACGTGAGGGAGCGCGGTGTACGAGCCGTCAGGCGGACGAGCCAGCCGTCACCGTCGCGCGACGTGTCCTCGACCGCGTAGTGGTGCCGGCCCGCCGGACCGAAGCGAGCGAGGAGAGCGGCCACCGCGGTCTGCTGGGGCGGGAAGAGGTTCGTATAGCCCCGCAGATGATCGGCATGTACGCGGTCGCACAGGTGCTCCTCGACCGCCGTGACGGCCGACGCGGCGTCGAGGTTGCCGTAGTAGACGCCGTCGGGCGCGATGACGACGTTGGCGGCGAATCGGTCGCCTCCGATGTGCGTGCACTCCCACACCAGGTCCGGCCAGCGCCGGCTCAGCGCCCGTGACACCGGCCGGCCGCGCACGGCACAGCAGGCGTCGTGCAGGCCGTGGGCGCAGACGAGCACGACGGGCCGAGCTCCCCGGTCGCCGGGGGCGTGGAGGGCGAGGGCGATGCCCGCGAGGTCCTCGTCACGCGTCCAGGTGCCCCAGGTCTGCCGGTGTGCGCCATCGCTCTCGTAGCGCAGGACCGCCCAGCGCCGGAGCCCTTCGTACGTGCGCCGTCCGTGCCGCCTGATCAGGAGGATGCGGGCCCGCACCGCTTGGGCCGCGGAGAATACGAGCCGCTTGGTGTCGGGGTCGAGCGCGAGGCCGTCGAAGCCGTTGGGCGGCCAGCCGCCCGGGTGCTCGATGAGAATCCAGGTCGTTCCGTACGGCGCCGTACCGGCCAGAGGGTCGTTCCGCAGCCGGGCGGCGTCGGCGCAGAAGAACCGGGGCGCCGGGTCAACCGCCCGCACTTCAGGCCTCGCCGGGTACCGCTACACCCGCGCGCAGAAGCCGCTCGACGAGCTCGGGGCCCAGCTCGTGTGCGGCGTGGACCCGGCCGTCGAGCAGGCGGGTCACCGCGGGCAGGTCCTGTTCGCGGAAGTCGAGCCAGCCCGCCCGTGTGTGCAGGCGCCGGCCCTCCAACCGTGCCTCGAGCGATGCCCGCAACCGCACCCGCGTATCGCCGGCGAGGCTCTCGACGGCAGCGAGTTGGGCCAGCGGTCCCAGCGGCGCAGGCCGGGCCCGGCCGCGCCGGGTCCGATGGAACAGGGGCGTTGGATCCGTCTCCGTCAGGGCGGCGAGGAGACGTTTGCGGACGAGCTCGAGTTCCTCTCCCGGACCGTCGGTGCCGAGCGGCAGGGATGCGCGCATCTCCGGGTCGTCGCGCAGCAACGCCAGTGCGGACTGGGCGAGTTGTTCGGCCAGGGTGTGGCGTGTCCAGGTGTGGATGCCGAGCGTCAGGTGGATCGAGACGGCGCCCTGCGCCTCGGCCGCGTGCAGCCAGCCCCGTGGCAGGTAGAGGACGTCGCCCGGCGCGAGGACGGTGTCCAGGTGGGGCTCGTCCTTCGCGGCCTGGGCGACCGCGTCACGGTGATCGGTCCATGGCTGGTCGCGCAGCGGGTCGGGGTGGACCGGCTTGTGGATCATCCAGCGCTTGGTGCCGGCGATCTGGAGGACGAAGACGTCGTGCACGTCGTAGTGGTCGTCGAACCCGCGGTTCTGCGGAGGCGTGACGTAGGCGTTGGCCTGCACCGGGTGGCCGAGTTCCGTACTCAGGCGCGCGACGAAGTCGGCCACCGGATCCCACGTGCGGTGCAGGGCCTGAAGGACGAGCGTCGCGCCGTCGGCGAAGCCGCGCCACAGGGCGGTGTCGTCGAGCTGGTCCCCGATGGACGCGCCGACACCTGCCGGGGCGGTGAACGACGAGTCGGGGAGCGTGGCACCGTCCTTGGCCACGCGTAGGAACGGCGTGCGCAGACCGCGCCGGGCGATCAGTTCGTCGACGGCGCCGGCGGAGAACAGGTCCGTGAAGTCACTGGCCCCGCGCGTGAGCAGGGGGCTGCGCGCCCAGTGCTTCCGGGCGAAATCCTCGCGGGTCAGGTTGGTCAGGCGTGCGTGCAGGACGCCGACGCCTGGCTGGGCGTCGGCGTCCCGGAGCTGAGGGGAAGGGGTGCTCAAACGCCACTGCCGGACTCGTCGGCCCCACCGTCGGCTCCGCCGTCGTGGACACCCGGCGTGCCCGCGGCACCACCGTCCGCCGGACCTTCCGCCCCGCCATCCGCACCCCCGTCATGCACACCCGGCGTGCCTGCGGCACCACCGTCCGCCGGACCTTCCGCCCCGCCATCCGCACCCCCATCGTGGACACCCGGCGTGCCCGCGGCGCCACCGTCCGCCGGGCCTTCGGTCTGGTTCGGGTCCTGCTCGGGGTTCGTCATGTCTCCTCCTGGAAGTCGACGGTCGTGACGGGACGGGAGCCTTGAAAACCCCCGTGTCCCCACTTCCCAACGTCACCCATGCGGTCCCGGCCAGCAACCGGAGGAGTATCGATACTGCGAGGCTTTTGTTCCGTATGTGCTGATTGAGATGGCACTCGCCGGTTACTGGATCGATACGGCCTCGGCGATCGGGGCGACACCCCCACGAGCGGAAGGACATGCACATGCCTGCGGATCTCGGAAACCGTCGTGCGCTGGTCATCACGACCAATTACGGCGTCGAACAGGATGAGCTCGTCAAACCGGTCGAGCACCTGCGCGGCCTGGGCGCACAGGTCGACATCGCAGCAACCGAGAAGGACACCGTCGTCACGCTGGTGGGCGACCGCGATCCGGGCAAGACCGTGCCCGCGACGCACAGCCTGTCCGAGGTGCGGGCCGACGACTACGACCTGCTCCTGATCCCCGGCGGCACGATCAACGCGGACACCCTGCGCCTCGAGGACGCGGCCCTGGACGCCGTACGCAGTTTCGCCTCGTCCGGACGTCCGGTGGCGGCGATCTGCCATGGCCCTTGGGTCGCGGTCGAGGCGGACGTTCTGCGGGGCAAGACGCTGACCTCCTACCCGTCCACGGCCACCGATGTCCGCAATGCCGGGGGCACCTGGGTCGACAAGGAGGTACAGGTCTGCGGTGCGAACGGCTGGACGCTGATCACCTCGCGCAAGCCCGACGACATCCCGGCGTTCCTCGACGCCATCAACGGAGCGCTGACGCCCAGCTGAGGCGGTGGCGTCAGTCCGCTCCGGCGCCGCAGCCCTTCCCGAAGGGCTGCGGCGCCGCTCTCTCATGCCCGCTGATCCTTCAGGTCCCGCAGTGCGGCGCGGGCGGGCCCCAGAGCCCGCCCCTTGCGGGCCAGGCCGCCCCACGGGTCGGTACGGGCCTGGTCGAGGACGTTGTCGATGGTCCAGCGCCGCGCCGTGAGGTCCGGGTCGTCGAGCTGGTCCCAGGCGATCGGGGTGGCCACGGGGGCGCCCGGCTTCGCCCGTACCGTGTACGGGGTGACGGCGGTCTGCGCGTACGCGTTGCGCTGCACGTCCAGGTAGAGCCGGGCGCCCCGGTCCTCCTTGCGCATGGCGGTGGTCAGCCGGTCGGGGTGGGCCGCGGCCAAGGTGTCCGCGGCCTCCTTGGCGAAGTCATGGACGTCGTCGAAGGTGTGCCGTCCCTTGAGAACGGCCACCACGTGCAGTCCGCGCGAGCCCGTGGTCATCGCCCCGGAGGCGAGGCCGATACGGTCGAGGAGTTCGCGCACCTGACGGGCCGCGGAGCGGACGGCCGCGAAGTCATCGTCCCCGGCCGGGTCGAGGTCGAACACCACGCGGTCCGGATGCCGGATGCCCGAGGCCCTCGACTGCCAGCGGTGCAGGGTGATGGCCGCCTGGTCGGTGAGGTAGACCAGTGTCGCCGTGTCGTCGCAGACCGGATGCACGACGCTGCCGCCCTCCTTGGGCACCTTCACGCGGCGGATCCACTCCGGGAAGTACGCGGGCACGTTCTTCTGCATGATCCGGGCGCCGTCGAGGCCGTCGGGAAGACGTTCGAGCATGAGCGGGCGCCCACGCAGATGCGGAAGCATGAAAGGGGCGATCTCCCGGTGGTACGCGACGAGATCACCCTTCGTGATCGCGTCCCCGGTATCGCCCGCCGGCAGCCGTGTCTTGTCCTGCCGGTGCAAGGTCAGCGTGCGGCGGCCGACCCGCAGGGACTGGGTCTCGGACATCGAACGGCTCCTCATCTTCGTCAGCGGTCCGGGTGCTTCGCCAGCCGGTCCGGCTCTCCGTCGGCGGGCCTGGGCTCTTCCCCGGCGGGCTCCGGCGCTTCGCCAGCGGTCCAGCGCACTTCGTCAGCGGCCCGCGCTCTTCGTCAGCCGGCCCGCGCCAGGCAGTCGTCCGCCACGCGCTGGTCCAGGGCGGCGCGCACAAGCGCCGCGGCCAGTTCCGCGTGGGAGGCGCCCTTCGCCAGGCGGGTGAGTGCGGCGGGCTCCCGCGGCAGCCCGAGACGCTCGGCGCCCTCGAGGGCTTTCGTGTCCAGGAACGGCGCGTACTCGGTCCAGACGTCCTGGACCTCACGCAGGAAGATGTCGGCACCCGTCGCGCCGAGTCCCGGCGTGCGGCGCAGCAGCGCCCGCAGCTCGTCCACGTCACCGTCCGCCTGCTTGCGCATCGTGCGCAGGTCGCCGGCGAAGTCGTCCAGCAACAACCGGGCGCCGTCGCCCAGTTGTGTGGCGGTCCGTTCGTCGTAGCGGCGATAGCCGCCCGCGCCCAGGGCGTCGACGCGCTGCTGCCACGTCGCGTCCGCCATACGGCGCGGATCACGCAGGCCCGCTTCGTACAAGGCACGTGCCGTGGAGACCGCGACCGAGGCCCGGATCCGGGCACTGAGCAGGGTCGCGAGTACGAGGGTGCGGTACAGGGGCTGCGGTGTGTCCCGTAGCCGGATGCCGGCCTCGGCGGCGTAGGTCCGGCCGTGCTCGCGCAACAGGGCCCGCATCACGTTCTTCTGCCCGGTCATGTCTTGGCCCGCTCCTTGATCACGTCAGTCGGCTTCTTGTCCTCGCGCAGCCCTTGGTAGCGGGGGTGGCGCAGCATGCCGTCGCGCGTCCATTCGGAGAAGGCGATCTGAGCCACCAGCCGCGGCCGCGTCCAGTGGGCGGTGGGCGGGGCGGCAGGGCGCCCCTCGAAGGGCGAGGTGTCCGCCTGCAGGGCGTCGAGCCTGTCCCTGAGCGCGGTCAGGGTCTTCTGGTCGAAGCCCGTGCCGACCTTGCCCGCGTAGCGCAGCCGGCCGTCCTCGTAGTAGCCGATCAGCAGGGCGCCGATGCCCTGCCTGCTGCCGGTCGGCTCGGTGAACCCGCCGACCACGAACTCCTGGCCCTGGGCGCACTTCAGCTTGAGCCAGTCCTCGGAGCGCCGTGCCTGGTACATGCTGTCCGCCCGCTTCGCGATGAGCCCTTCCCAGCCCCGCTTGCACGCGTCGGCGAGCAGCTCGGGTCCGCCGGCGTTGCGGTGTGTGCTCAGGCGCAGGGGCGCTCGGAATGTCAGCGCGTTGTGCAGGAGGGACTTACGCGTGCGCAGCGGCAGACGCCGCAGATCGGTGCCGTCGAGCCGCAGCAGGTCGAAGGCGTAGTACGTCACGGCGACCTTGCTGCGTGCCACGTCGGCGGGACGGGTGAGCCCCATGCGCTGCTGGAGCCGTCCGAAGTCCGTGCGGCCGTGAGAGTACGCGACGATCTCGCCGTCGATCGTGAAGTCCGCGCAGTCCTGTGCGGCCAGGGCGTCGACGATCTCCGGATAGGTGGCGTCGAGCTTGCGGCCGGAGCGGGAGCGCAGGGTCACCGTGCCGCCCTCGCGTACGGCGAGGACCCGGATGCCGTCGAGCTTCCGCTCGAAGATCCAGCCGTCGGGGAAGTCACGGCGGTCGCTGAGCGTCGCCAGCATGGGGGATGCCGCCAGTTCGACGCCGGGTGCGGCCGGCGAGAGGCGGCTTTCCAGCGCGGAGGGCACGGTGTCGAGCAGACCGGTCATCGCCGCTCACCCGCTTCCGCCTCGGCGACCTGGCGCAAGGTGCGTCCGCTGCGCGCGGACCGTGCGCGCCGAGGGTCGGGGGTGCCGGCGCCTCCAGGCCCGGATTTCGTGCGTACGAGCAGCCAGGTCGGTTGCGCGGAATCGGCGCCGGACTGCTCCTCGCGGCTTTTGATACGGGTGAGGGCGTACTGGCCGTGCAGTTTGTCGCCGTGCAGCTCGAAGGTGGCGTGCCCGTCGTCGAGGGCGCGTCCGAAGGGGACCGGGCGGCCGTCTTTGTCGTGGGCGGCGGGCCGGTACGTGCCCGTGTCCCAGACGATCACGGTCCCGCCGCCGTACTCATCTTCCGGGATCACCCCTTCGAAATCCCGGTAGGACAAGGGGTGGTCCTCGGTCGGGATGGCGAGCCTCTTGTCCCGTGGGTCGCCGGAGGGGCCCTTGGGGACGGACCAGGATTTGAGCACGCCGTCGACCTCGAGGCGGAAGTCGAAGTGCAGGGTGCTCGCGTCGTGGATCTGGACGACGAAGACGGGCCGGCCGTCCGCGTCACCGGTGCCGTCTGCGTTCCGGCCGCGCGGCTCCTTCGTACGGTCGAAGTTGCGCTTGTCGTGATAGGCCCGCAGGCCGTCCTTCTCGCTCACGGCGACCTCCTTCATCGCGAAGTGCGGATACCGGTTTCCATGCGCATCACCGCTGCGGGGCGGTACGCGTGCGGCCTGGCTGTCCCGGATGCCACGGCGGTGCGCCTCTGTGGCCGGGGCGCGGGCCGGCCGCTCCATGTGCGCCGCCGATGATCTCGGTCATGACCTGGGTTCCCGCGGGTACGAGAGCAAAACGGACACCCCCGCATCACGAACTGGTGCGCGGACCGGGCTCCTGCTGGTTGGCCTCGCGCACTGCCCGGTCGTTGCGCGCGCTGCCCCAGGCCCTGATCCGGCGCGCGATCGGATTGCGGGGCTCCCCGGCCTCGGCGCCCTGGCGCAGGGGCTCTCGGCCCGAAGCGGACGGCAGCAGCCGCGCGGCAACGCCGCCGAGGCGGGTCGTCAGGCCGGGCGCCACGCCGTGTGCGAGCTGCGCCGCCTTTGCCGGTGCGGTGAGCACCAGCCGGGCCCGTCGCCGGATCACCGCGTCCACGATCCTGCGGGCTGCCCGATCCGCGTCCATCGACAGCAGCGGGGCTCCCGCGGCGGCGCTGAACCAGCCGAACTCGGCGCTCGCGTCCCCGCCGAACTCTGCCTGCCGATGCGAACCGGTCCGCATCAGTCCCGGATGGACCGCGGTGACGCTCACCCCGGACGCGGCCGCCTCCGCGTACAGCCCTTCGGCGAGAGCGCCGACCGCGGCCTTGGCGCATGAGTACGGCAGCAGGTGCGGCGCGCCGAGCAGACCGCCCACCGAGCCGATCAGGCCGAGGCGTCCGCGGTTCTCGCGCAGATACGGCATCGCTTCGAGCGAGGTGTACAGGGCGCCGTAGAACATCGTGTCCATGGCGTCCGTGAACTCCGCCGGGCCGATCGCCTCGACGGGCGCGACCTGGATGACACCGGCGTTGGCGATCACGATGTCCAGGCCGTGGCGCTCATGGGCCTCACGCATCATCGTGGCGACGGCGGCCCGGTCGCGTACATCGCATACGGCCACATGTACGGTCGCCCCTGTCTCTTCGCGCACCCGTGCGGCCGCGCGCTCCAGCTCGTCGGCGTCGCGGGCGGCGAGGGTCACGGTGCAGCCTCGATCGGCCAGATGCCGGGCCATGAACAGCCCGAGCCCTCGGGAGCCGCCGGTGACCAGGGCGCCCACCGGCCCGGTCCGGTTCGGATGGCGGGTGCGTCGGGTCATCTCATCGCCTTTCAGAGGGAGCTTGCGAGCCGAAGCGGCAGGTCGGACGCGCCCCATGTGCCCACAAGCAGCCGTCCGTAACATCCCGTTTCGCCATCAGCGGGGTCGGATGCCGGCCGTCGCGCGTCACGCGGGAAGCAAGGCGCAGGGGGCCATCCGACCCTACGAACAAACACAATCCTCCGCACGCGGAGATCACCTGCCCGACAGCCGGTGCCCGTCAGAGGTATTGACCACTTGATTGGTCTGGACCAAGCTGTGCGCCACTTCCCTCATCAGGCCCCCCTGGAGGCAGTTGTGGAACGCCGCAGACCCCTGGCCACCCTGCTGGCGACGGTGCTCGCCGCGTGCGGGCTGCTCGTGTCAGCCCCCGCCGCCGACGCGGCCGACGTCGAGCTCGCGCGCAACGGCGGCTTCGAGGCCGGGCTGAGCGAATGGAGTTGCAGCGCGGGCAGCGGGGCGGTGATCTCCTCGCCCGTGCACAGCGGGAGCAAGGCCCTTCAGGCGACCCCGGCCGGCAGCGACAACGCCAAGTGCTCCCAGACGGTCACCGTGCAGCCCAACTCCGCGTACACACTGAGCGGTTGGGTGCGCGGCAACTATGTCTACCTGGGAGCGTCCGGCACCGGCGCCACCGACGTCTCCACCTGGACCCAGTCCGCACCCGACTGGCAGAAGCTCACCACCTCCTTCCGCACCGGCGCCTCCACCACCTCGGTGACGCTCTACACCCACGGCTGGTACGGGACAGCCGCCTACCAGGCCGACGACCTCTCACTCATCGGACCCGGCGGCGATCCGGTGCAGGTACCGGCGGCGCCGGCCGGCCTCAAGGCGGGCACCCCCACCAGCACCACCGTCCCGCTCTCCTGGTCCGCGGTCCCGGGCGCGACCCGCTACACCGTCTACAAGGGCGGCGCGCAGGTGACGACCGTGAGCGGCACCTCTGCCACCGTCACCGGGCTCAACCCCTCCACGGCGTACACGTTCCAGGTCACCGCGGGCAACAGCGCCGGCGACTCCCCCAAGTCCGCCGCCGTCACCGCGACGACCACCAGCGGCGGCGGCGAACCCGGCGGCGACCTCCCCGCCCACGCCCTCGTCGGCTACCTCCACTCGAGCTTCGCCAACGGGTCCGGCTATACGCGGATGGCGGACGTGCCCGACTCTTGGGACGTCATCAACCTGGCCTTCGGAGAGCCGACTTCGGTCACCTCGGGCGACATCCGCTTCAAGCTCTGCCCGGAGACCGAATGCCCGAACGTCGAGTCCGAAGCCGAGTTCAAGGCCGCGATCGACGCCAAGCAGGCCGCGGGCAAGAAGGTCCTGATCTCGATCGGCGGACAGAACGGCCAAGTACAGCTGGCCACGACAGCGGCACGTGACGCCTTCGTCTCCTCGGTGTCGAACATCATCGACACGTACGGGCTCGACGGCCTGGACATCGACTTCGAGGGGCACTCGCTCTCCCTGCAGAACGGCGACACCGACTTCCGCAGCCCCACAAGTCCCGTGATCGTGAACCTGATTCAGGCCATCAAGACGCTCAAGGCGAAGTACGGGGCGAAGTTCGTGCTCACCATGGCGCCGGAGACCTTCTTCGTCCAGCTCGGCTACCAGTTCTACGGATCGGGCCCCTGGGGCGGCCAGGACCCACGAGCCGGGGCGTACCTGCCGGTGATCCACGCGCTGCGCGAAGACCTCACGCTGCTGCACGTCCAGGACTACAACTCGGGCCCGATCATGGGCCTGGACAGCCAGTACCACTCCATGGGCGGCGCCGACTTCCACATCGCGATGACCGACATGCTGCTCACGGGCTTCCCCGTGGCCGGCAACACCGAGCGCGTCTTTCCCGCACTCCGTCCCGACCAGGTGGCCATCGGACTGCCCGCCTCGACCAATGCCGGCAACGGACACACCCCCACAGCCGAGGTGAACAAGGCGCTCGACTGCCTGACGAAGAAGACGAACTGCGGCTCCTACCAGACCCACGGCACCTGGCCGGCCTTGCGCGGCCTGATGACCTGGTCCATCAACTGGGACCGCTTCAACGGGTGGGAGTTCAGCCGGAACTTCGACGCCTACCGCTGGTGACGCGCCACGAACACACCCCGCCCACCAAGTGAAGGTTAACGATCTGAAGTGTGCACAAGTTGTGCACTTGTGGCCAAAGGTTGACTGCGCGAGTATCTGCCCAACTACCCACCTCCCGAAGGGTGTTGGCATGACACAGGCGGAAACCTCCCCTCCCCTCTGGCTTCAGGGGCGTGACGCGGTCATCGCCGCGGCGGCCCCAGGCGACTGGCGCGAGGAGGCTCCCGACTATCACTACTCGCACAGCGTGATGCCGGGGCAACGCACCAAGCAGCACGAGTCCGGTTCACTCGACGCGATCGTCGAAAGCATCGTGCAGGTCTTCGAGATGGAGGTGTCGCACAAGGGGGACCCGGCCACCTGGGTCTCGATGGTCACCGAGAAGTTCCGTACACGCGTCAACGGCGGCCCCTGGGCCGACGCGGCGGACATCGTCGACAAGGGCAGCTACAACATCCTCATCGGCGACAGCATCTTCTACGGCCAGGAGACCTTCGAGTCCTCCCACGAGGTGTTCCACACGGCGTTCCCCGAGGGCTTCTTCTGGGAGGTCCTCGAGGTCGTCTCGCCACCGCCTGTCGTCACCTTCAAGTGGCGGCACTGGGGCACCTTCACCGGCGAGTACAAGGGGTTCGCGCCGACCGGGGAGAAGATCGAGATGTACGGGGTGAGCATCGCCAAGGTCGGCGACGACCTGCGCCTGCTCGAAGTCGAGCACTACTACGACCCGAACGCGTTCCTCGGGTCGATGACGGGCGGCTGCCCGGTCGCCCACGGCTGAGCGCACGCGCACGCCGCACGGAAGGCGCGTGCGGCCGTAGATGATGGTGAAGGCCGGAGGCCCGTACCCTCCGGCTCGTCCTCGTCACCCGGCCGCACGACATCCGGCGATGGATGGCGTCACTTCCCAGGACCCCGGAATCTGCCGAGCGCCTTGGTGAACGTGCTCAGAGGTGAGGAGTCCGGTCTGCCCGGCGTGGTGGGCGATCCGAGGGGCAGCCCCTTGCCGTCGGTCGCCTCGGACAGGGCGGCCTGCAGCGCTTCGGCGGCCTCGTGGTACCGGTCGCGGGACTGCGTCATGGCCTCGAGCGCTTCGGCGTAGTGGTGGACCATGCGCCGCGCGTGCGCGAGTTCCTCATCGGGTGAGAGAAGGTGCCAGCCTCGACGCAGCCGGAGCAGTGCGGCTTCGGCGTCGGGGGCGAGCGGGCGCGGCAGCCCGGCGAACTCCACGATCTTGGCGACGAGTTCCGTCGGCTCGGAGCCGTCCAGGAACACCGAGTGGAGCGTGAAGTACTCCGCCTCGTATGCGGCATGGGGCTCGGCGGCAGGCAGCACGACGGCGCCACCGCGCGGCATGCGCACACCACGCTCCTTGCGCAGGGCGAAGTCGGCGATCTGCGCCTGCTGGGGTGTGGCACGGTGCTCGATCACCTGGTGCCGCAGGCTCGGCGGCAGGAACCCGGTGAGCGGCTGCCGGCCCGGCCCGTCCGGGGTCATCGCCTCGTGCACCACGAACTGGATGTACCAGCTGTCCTTGGCGCATTCCTTGAGCCGTGCGCGCAGCTCGTCGTCCCCCTCCGGCAGATGATTGGTCCTGCCGAGGCGCACCCCCGCCACCATGTCGTGATCCCACTCGGCACGGCCGCTGTCCGGCCAGAACATCGTGGCGGGCGACGGCCAGTCCAGGTCCCAGCGCCGGTCCGCCTCTGCCGCCAGGATCCAGGTCACGGCGTCCTGGCCCTGCCGGCGCACCTTGCCCGCGTACGTCGTCAGCTGGGCACGGACGGTGATGCCGTCGGCGACGCGCCAGCGCGCCTCGAACACGCGGCGGGCACCGGCGCCGGGGTCGGCAGCCGCGTCCCGCGGATGGAGCACGCTGGAACGCGCCGCGTCCTCGGGCTCCAGTTCCAAGAAGTCGTCCAGCACCCCGGCGGCCTTCAGCGCTATCAGGTTGCGCCGGGCGTCCAGCTCGGGATCGGGGCCGAGGTGACGCCCGCGTGCCAGCCATGCGGTATCGGGAGTGACGGTCGAGGAAGTCGTTTTCTTGGCCATGAAGTCGATCTGTGCGGGGGCAGGGGCTGGCACCAGTATGGGCGGCACCGCGCCCGCGACGCAGGGCAGGGTGGCGGTGACCGGCCGAGGACGGGTCAGGTACGGTGCCGCCCCACCTGCGCCGACGGACCGCACGGCTCAGCGGCGGGGGGCCGCCGGCCCGGGGGCCGCGCCCCGGGGGGGGGGGGGGGGGCCCGGGGC